>JAFTSQ010000005.1 GCA_017467205.1 Clostridia bacterium
GATATTTGCCTACGGCAAGTGATATGCCCTGCGGGGCGTTAATGGGGACGAAAAAGCATTGTAGGGGAGGGGCTTGCTCCTCCCGCTTTTGTTGGTGTTTCGGGAGGAGCAAGCCCCTCCCCTACGAAGAGCGAGCCTACATTTATATTAAATAATTTTCAATTTTCAACTTTCAACTGTTCAGCGCTTCGGCGTAGTCCTTGATGGGCGGCGTGCCGTAGAGGTCGATATAATCGTCCGAGAGGTAGCAGGCGAAGGTGGTTATCGCCTCAAAGCCGCACTCCTCGTAAAAGCGCTTATCCGCCGTTACGGTTTCGGGGGTGATTTCAAGGAATTTCGGCGGCTTTTTCCAGCCGGAGAAGAGGGAATTGTCAAGCCAATAGTCGAGAGCGGTGGCATCCGTCTTGCCGAAAAACTCGATAAGCGGCGCGATAACGGCGCGGAATTTGTGGTTGACCTCGCAGCCCTCGTCGCTCAAGGGGCAGTTGGTGTCGCGACGGATTGGCGCGTATTCGAGGAAGATTCCCTCGTCGGGCTTGACGCTCGTCGGCGGCTCTATCGCGTCGCTATACGCAAGGTAGCAGCACTTTGCCTCGGGGTCGTGGCGGCGGACGCCGCGAAGGATGGCGTTGTATATCATCATTGCCTGGTCGGAGTGAGTAAGCCTTGAGCAGCGGGGGCAGCAGCAGAATGCGTCCTTTTGGTCGTCCGACCACAGATAATACCTACCCGTGTCGGATTTTAAGATGCGAGAGAGGCTCTCGGCGCGGTCGCTTACAATAGAAAGTGCGCGCTCGTTCGACACGCAGAGATTGTAGTCAGCGCTCCTCTCGCCCGCCGCATTCATCCTGAAAAGCTCTGGCTCGTCAGCGAACATCTCGCGCGGCAAAAGATAGGCAAGGGCGTGCGCCTCGTACTCGATTTTTATGCCCAAAGAGCGCACCCGTGTCAAGTTTTCTTGGAATTTTTCGTCTTTTGCGAGCTCTATGAGGCGCTCAAGGCTCGCCTTTGACGACGCACCGCCGACGGGATGAAGACCGAGGACGTTTATCGGAGTGTCGGCGAGGATTTCTATCATTCTGTCGGTGAGCTCCTCGGGGTGAATAACTATGCCGTGCTTTTTCATATTGTTTAGTCCTTTCTGTCGGATGAATCAAACCTTGTAACGTAGCCCTGCGCGATGGGCGTGCCGTGATATCTTTGGCGGTAGGCACGCGGGCTCATACCGGTCATTTTCTTGAACTGTCTATGGAAGGAGCGCTCGCTTCCGAAGCCGCACTCAAAGCATATCTCAAGCCCCGATTTTTCGCTCGTGCGAAGACGGGTTTTTGCCGCCTCGGTGCGCAGACTGGAAACAAGGTCGGATATGCTCATGCCAAAGAGCTTGTTGACGCAGTTGGAGAGGTATTTCGGACTGTAACCGAGGTCTTGCGCCATTGAGGTGAGGCTGATTTTCTCCGAAAGATGCTCCTGCACGTGCTTCATCACTCGTTCGGCGATATTGCTCACCTTGCCGGACTCTATCATCTCGACCTGTGCGGTGTAGTCCCTTACCATAAAGTAGAAAAAGCCGGTGGTTTCATAGAGCGAGAGGCGCTCGGCGCACCTTATCCGCTCGTTGAAGATAAAAGATGTGACGGGCGAGGGCGTGAAGGTTGCCCGAGTGCCGACCTTGCCGGCGTTGCTCCCGAAGAAATCGGGAATTATGGAGGTGGAAAAGACGAAAATGGCAAGCTCGTTTTTCTCCTTAGAGGAGAAGGAGTGCACTTGGAAGGGAAGAATGAGCGCCGCATTTCCCGGTGCGAGAGCTTCCTTTTTGCCGTCGACGGTGACGGTGAGCTCGCCGCGTATTGCGACGACGAGCTCTGCAAACTCGTGGATATGCGAGCTGTAATTGTATTTGTAGTCGACGAGCTGGTATCTGACGTCGCGTTGCACGCCGAAATTCGCGGTTTGGATTATCATATGAAAGTATCACCTTTCTTGTAGGTCCACTCGTCCCAAGGAGATGGAATGAAATTAACGGACCGTCGGGGACGCCGGTCCCTACATTGTGATAAAAATGCGGGTGGTCGGGAATACGCCACCCCACACACAGTTTAGCACACCGAGGGGGAAAATGCAAGTGCGAAAATAAATTTTTGCATTTTAGCCGCTCGCGCGCGAAGCAAGTGGCAGTTTTTGCCGTAAAGCGCTTTATAACTTGACAAAAGCGGCACAGTGTTGTATAATGAGTTAACTGCGAGCGCCGCAGGCTACGAACGCCCGCCCTTTGACATTTAGGAGATTTTGATTGAAAATAGAAGATTATTTGCTCTCCGCCAACCTGTTTAACCTGATGTTCTGTCTGGTTATGCTGTGTTACACGCGAATTGCACTGCAGACGAGGATAAACTCGGCTTCACGCCGTACCTTCAAGCACTTCGTCTTGGTGGTAATTCTGTGCGTTGCGGCGGATATGTGCAGCTATATATTTGACACGAGAACCTTCGCGGGTGCGAAGGAGCTCAACCACGCGTCAATGTTCCTTGCCGTCCTGCTGACCTGCTACGTCGGCTATTATTGGAACCATATGTTCGACAGCCTCTTCCACATCAAGCGCGAAAGACGGGCAAAGTATCGAGCAGAGTTCTTGTATTTCTTACCCACAGTAGCGGCGTGCGTCTGCCTTATAATGAACGTTTACAACGGTATGCTCTTCACGATATCCGACGAGAACGTGTATGCGAGAGGATCGCTTTATCCGCTCAGCTTCTTGCTCCAGTATCTGCTCTTTGCGGTGTCCGTAGTCCGCGCTATTCTGCTGAAAAGAAAGCTGACGACCGCGCCGATGAAGCGCGAGAAGATGCGCAGAACCTTCCTTCAGGTTGGTCTTACGGTTGGCGGCTTTGGCCTCGCGCAGTTGTTTATGAACGGAAAAATCGCGCTCCACTGCCTTGGCTTGACTGCGGGAGTTATCATAATGTTCGTCCGCTTCCTTGACGACCAGATAACCCAGGATAGACTGACAGGTCTCAACAACCGCTACGCGCTTGACACATACCTCTACGAAAAGACCGAGGCGCATCTGAAGAAGGTAACACCGAGCACGAAGCTTTACCTCATTATGATGGATATTGACAATTTCAAGGCTATAAACGACAAGCACGGTCACGTTGTGGGCGATAACGCCTTGAAGGTTCTTGCCACCTCGCTCAAGAGCGTTGCCTCGAAATACAAGCGCAAGCTCTTCGTTTCAAGATACGGCGGTGACGAGTTCTGCGCGGTGCTTGAGGCGCAGGACGACGCGAGCGTTATTCTGTTCGTTGAGAAGCTGCGGTACGAGCTTTCGGAGAACGTTAAGTACCTTGACTACAAGGTCAGCATCAGCGAGGGTCACGCGACCTTTGGCGAGGGTATAACGATAACCCAGTGGATAGCTGCGGCAGACCGTGAGCTTTACAAAAACCGCGGTGGCGACATCAGCTGACAAAAGAATACAACCCCTCCGCTTCACATTCGTTCAGCACCTCCCCTTGCACAGGGGAGGCGATATTCCGCCGCGGCGCACCGCGGCGGATTTTTTTTCGTACGTGTTGCTTCGTAGGGGAGGAGCTTGCTCCTCCCCTACGAAGCAAAGTTGCAACCCTTCCGTAGCGGAAGGCTCCATCGCGCCGCTTCGCTACCCTACGATGCAAGATTATGACCGTACCGTAGGGGCGGATTCAATATCCGCCCGAAGAAGCGGGAGCATATGGAATGCTCCCCTACAGAATGAATTTCACCACCCGTTGCACGATTTTTGCGCTTTTGTAACAATAATTTCAAAAAAAGGTTGACATTGGCGCGAAGGTGAGTTATAATAAACGTATTAATTTATAAAAACAGTGTTTTATTTGGTATTTATATCCTTTATCAGCGGTTAATTCATAAATTGCATATGGCAAAGCACTCGAAAGGGTGTGACGCAAAGCTATAGGGGCCTCATTACAAGCCAGCCAGTTGCATATTTTAATGCACGGGGTCGGCTTGTTTTTTTATTTTCACCCAAGTGCAAAACTCGGAAAGGGGGGAGCTTTTTTGAAGATTGGAGAGATGGTTGACGAAACAATCAAGAGCGGCATAGTTCCGATAGTTTTCGACTATCAGCGTGTCAATCTGTTTTCGGGCAGTGCGGCAGTTTTCCGCACCTTTATGGTAATCAATTCGCTTGACGTCGGAACGCTGACGTATAGGCAGTATCGCTTCGTTGCCCGCAGAACCAAGCAGGGCAATCATATGGTCAAGCGCCATATCGAAAAGCTTATAAGACTTATCCCCCGCCTTACCGAAGCGCATCCCGAGGCGGCGTGCTTCACGATACCCGTGTATGCAAGGCTGCTTAAGGACGGCGAGCTTGCGAGAATGCTCTTTGACACCTTCTCGCTTTATCCCGAGGTTTCGCCCTCGTCGGTCTGCATTGAGCTTTCCGCCGATATTCTCTACGAGGATATTGCCGACGCAAAGGAGCGAATGAAGGAGCTGCGCGATATGGGCGTCAAGCTTGCTATCTCGGAGGTAGGCGACGAGTTCTGTCCTGTATTCAGGCTTGCAGAGCTCCCGTTTGACTATGCGTTTGCCGACGAGTTTACAACCGCGAGCCTCGACCGCGATGACTGCGAGAGGGTTGCGGGCAGCCTCGTTAAATTCCTTCACTACCTGAACGCGAAGGTTATAGCACCCGAGCTTGATAACGATACGAAGATTGCCGGCGCAAAGAGCGTCGACTTCGACGGATACACTCTTGCGGCATTCTCGCCGCTCGACGAGCTCCTGCCGCCCGCGAGCGAGCCCGTAATAATTGACACGGGGGTAGCCGTAGAGGCAGCCGAGCCGACCGACGAAGCGGCAGACGCCGCCGCAGAGCCCACCGAGCCTGACGGGGAGGTGGTCACTGTATGAAGATAGGAAATTGGCGCGCAGACGAGCGCCGTGCGAGCTTTCTTCAACGCTCCGCCCACGAGGTCAAGCAGTATAGCGTCAGAATGAAGATAGGTGCTTCCGTTCTCGCCTGCCTTGTGCTTATGGTCGGAATGCTCTACCTCGTTGCAACCCTTTATAAGCAGACGGGTAGCTTCACCGTTTCAATTGACAAGGTCGAGATGATGAAATACGGTCTTACTCTCTCGGAAACCAAGGATATGCTGTATAACTCCTCACACCTCAATACCCATATCAACGAATCCATTACCAATATGGCAGAAGAGGACCTGCCCCAAAACCTCGATAATATCGACGGTGCGCATCACGGTAAGGACTACATAGCATACACCTTCTATCTTCAGAACGCCGGTGAAACGAGCATTTCCTACGAATACTCGGTGATTATGAGCAACGTCACCAACGGTCTTGACGAGGCGATAAGACTTCGTCTTTACAAGGACGGTGAGTACGAAACCTACGCAAAGACCGCAGTCGACGGCAGCGGCGCGGAGATAGGCACGACGGAATTCTATTCCGGCAACATTATGGCGCACGGCAGAGTTGATAACTTTGACCCAGATGAAGTCACCAAATTCACCGTCGTTATCTGGATTGAGGGCTCTGACCCCGACTGTATCGACTGGCTGATAGGCGGCGAAATCAAGCTTGAGATGGTTATGGAGGTCGTGCATTAGGCTTTGCCGCGCAAAAAAGCCTCCCTCACCGAGGGAGGGGGACCACGAAGTGGTGGAAGGAGTCTGCGTGCCCCCGAGCCAAGCTTAAACCTTGTTGTAACGCACTCTCCCTCACCCGATTTCATCGGGAGCTCTCGTTGCGACTCGGTCACAAAACGGCTCTGACAGTCGTTTAGACTGTCATTCACTCCCGTTTTGCCGCTTCGCTACCTCCCGGAGGGAGCCTTGGATTACTTTCGGTTAAATTTTTTCGGGTAACCCCGAAGAGTTTACATAAATAAACAAAAAAACAAAAAAATATTTTTTTCAGAAAGGAAAAAAGAAAATGAAAAAAATGCGCAAATTACTCCCCGCAATTGCCATGCTTCTCGTTTCTGCTGTTATGATGTCTACAGCATCGTTTGCATGGTTCACGATGAACAGCGAAGTTAAAGCAACCGGTATGAACATTACTGCCGTTGCTCCCGCATCTCTTTGGATTGCACAGGATGTAGCTGCCGATGCAACTCCCGCTTGGGCTTCTACTATGACTCTTGTTGCAGAGAACACACCCGACGCTCAGTTTGCTCCTTCTAAGGTAAAAACTCAGACTGATTTCAAAGCATGGTCCTTTGAAAAGCTTGATCCCGCTTCCTCTGCGAAGGTTGACATCAACGGTAACGCCCCTGCTGATGCTACTTATATAGATTCGACATCCTTCTTCAAGGATACCTTCCTTCTTAAGCTTGATTCCCAGACCGGCGATACGGCTGCAGTTTCTGTTAAGGTTGCTGTAAGTCACGCAGATGCAACTGCGGATGAAATTTGGAAGGCTCTTCGCGTTGCGGTTGTTGTAGATGGCACGACCCTTACTTTCGAGTTCTCAGAACTTAATCAGACCGGCGCTGCTTCCCTTGAATACACCGCTGGGCAGGAGCTCGTTACTCTTACTGCCGGCGCTGCAGGCACTACGGCGGTTGTATACGCGTGGCTCGAGGGAACTGACGCAGATTGTAAGAACGCAAACGCTCTTAACTGCGATCTCTTCAGCATCGATCTCTCGTTCTCTATCGGCGCTGTTACGCCTCCCGCTTCCGGAACCTAATTTTACAACACAAAACAATTAATTAAACGAAAACAAAAAGACATCACCGCCGCGAAAGTGGCACACGGCGAAATTTATTTTCGCTCAAGCTGTCTTAAACCTGCCCGTGTTTCGCGGGCAGGTTTAAGAGCGTTTTATAAGAAGCCGCAAAGGCGGCAAAAACAGAAAAACAAAAATTCATATTCTATGGTGCGGCTCGGAATTATGGGCTCCTTTGTGTAAAGGGAGCTGGCGCGAAGCGACTGAGGGATTGTTCGAGAGTGTAGCTGATCCTTTTACAATCCCTCCGCTTCGCATTCGCTCAGCACCTCCCACGACACTTGCGGAGACGTGTTTAGGCTACCTCGACGGTCCGTAAAAAACAAACAATCCAAAAACACATAAACAAGAAAGTAATCAAGAGCTTATTACTCTTTTTATATAAAGACTAACAAAAAATCAATAGCAGTAAGTGAGGTACTACTATCGTGGAAAAGAAAATTGACTGGGAGAAGGTCAAAAAGGTTGGCGGTATTGTCGCCAACGTCGTAATATGGCTATTCGTCGTATTTTCGATACTTGTGACCGTTCTCGTATTTGCGGCGCAGGGAAATGCTGACGGAATCCCTGAGCTGTTTGGTAAGACTCTTATAACAATAGAAACCGAGTCGATGGAGCCGAACATTAATCGCGGCTCGCTCGTGGTGCTCACAAAGCTTGAGCCCGGCGAGATTTACGAGCTCGGCAAGGACGACATTATCACCTATCGCTCGCCCGTTGACCTTAACGGTGACGGCAAGGCAGGCGACATCAACACGCACCGTATCATATCCAACAACACAGAGGGCTTCTATTTCGTCACCAAGGGTGACAATAACGACCTCCCCGACAACGAGGGCGACAACCCCTACGTAGTTAAGTACACCGACGTTATCGGAAAGTGCACCGAACGCGATGCTATCGGCGGTATCGGCGCGGTTATAGGCTTCCTTCGCTCGTCGGTTGGATTCCTCGTTTGCATAGTTTTGCCGCTCGTGCTCTTCTTCCTCTACGAGCTTTACAACCTTATCTCAATAATAGTCACAGAGCGTGCCAAGCGCGCACCCGTGTCGGGTGAGGTTGAGGAGGAGATTAAGCGCCGCGCTATCGAGGAATATCTCAAATCCCAGCAGAATAACGAAAAAACCGAAGAAAAATCGGACGATGAGCCGAAGGCTGAATAAATAGCAAAAGGCTCTCATTTAGCAAACAATTATTTACATTCGAAATCTACAGAAAGGAAGGACGGTGACTTAAGAAATGAGTGGGTTTCTTGATTGGTTCTTTGCCTTCTTAACAACCATGATAGACGGTATTTGGACTGTTCTTTCGGGTATTTTCACCGGAATAGTTCAGATATTCAACGTCGTAGGTTACATACAGCAATTTAACACCTATAAGAACAGCTTCGGTCCTGTCGACTGGATACTTGCGATAATCGGTTTCCTTTTGGTATTTGCCATTTGGGGAATTATCATTTATCTTTGTATCCTCGGTATCAGAAAATACATCCGCTTCCGCAAAACTGCGGTCGGAAGCGAGGATATGCTTGAGGAGATAGCGCACCTGCACCGCGACGTGCTTAAGCTTACCAAGGAGCGCGAGAGGTTGCTTGCACTCAAGATAGGCGAAACGAGCATCTCGGTTGACGAGCTTAACGCTATTTTCGACGAGGACGACGAGGCAGCAGCAGGCACGACGGCAGCTCTGGAGGAGGAAGAGGAGGTCACCGACCTTGCTCCGAGATTCTCCAAGCTCGACTCTATCGACCAGAAGTATCTTTACTATCTGCCACCGTCATATAGGCGCGACTTTACTCTCGAGGAGCTTTGCCGCGATTTCAGAAACTTTGCTTGCTCGCGCATGGGTCTATTCTACGAGGAAAAGGTTATCAGACTGATATTCGCAGGTCTTGCTTCAACGAAGCTTATACTCCTGCAGGGTATTTCGGGTACAGGTAAAACCTCGCTCCCCTATGCAATGGGTAAATATTTCCAGAACGACTCCACTATCGTTTCTGTTCAGCCCTCCTGGCGTGACCGCACGGAGCTTTTCGGTTACTTCAACGAATTCTCGAAGAAATTCAACGAAACCGACGTGCTCAGAAGGATATACGAGGCGTCCTACACTGACGACATTAATATCGTTATCCTCGACGAGTTGAACATAGCCCGTGTCGAATATTACTTCGCGGAAATGCTCTCCATAATGGAAATGCCCGACGCGTCCGAGTGGAAGATTGAGCTCGTTCCGTCATCCTGGCCGAACGACCCCAAGAGGCTCACCGACGGTAAGCTTCTTATCCCGCAGAACACCTGGTATATAGGTACTGCAAACAACGACGACTCGACCTTCTCGATATCCGATAAGGTCTACGACCGTGCACTTACCATTAATATTGATAACAAGGGTATCCCCTTCGAAGCGCCCGACACGCCCCCCGCACTTATCAGCTACTCCTCGGTGCAGGAGCTTTACGATAAGGCGGTTCTTGAGCATCCTGTCGAGCAGCAATATCTCGATATGATAGAAACGCTCGATACCTACGTTATCAAGAAGTTCAGAGTTGCATTCGGTAACCGTATTATCAAGCAGCTCAAGACCTTCGTTCCCGTCTTTGTCGCTTGCGGCGGTGACGTGCTTGAGGGTATAGACCATATCCTCGCCACCAAGGTCTTCAGAAAGTTCGAAATGCTCAACCTCTCTCTTATAAGAGATGAAATCAAGGGTCTTATAAACTACCTCAACGCTCTGTTCGGAAAGGATAAGATGGTATCATCCATCGAGTTCCTTGACAGACTCCAGCGTACCTATTAATTAAGAAAGGAGGACCTTTGAGTTATGAATCAGAATTACGAAAAGTTCAGAGCCAAGGCGTTCTCCACTATGAGAGCGCTCGCAAAGGACAGCCCCGAGTTTGCCGATGCGGAAATGCTCGTTATGTCCTCGGAGGTCGACGCATCGCTCAAGCGGAGCACTATCCACAAGAGCATTGACAACGAGTGGGTCGACAAAATCGAGGCGACGCTCCCTTACCTTGACGTAATAGTCAGAAACCCCTCTATTATGATAGAGGACGTGGACGAGGTTCTGCCCGTTGAGCTCTCCCGCCATATCGGTGAGAAGAGCATCAAGCACCTCGCCCAGCACACAAACCTCATCCTCGATATAACCGAGGACGAGGAGGTAATTCCTCAAAAGATACTTAACGTATTCCACGAAGAGACGCTCCTGACTTATGAAAATAAGTTCATCAACACCCTTCTTGTAAGGCTTTCCGCCTTCGTTGACAAGAGGTACAAGGCGCTCAAGGGCGGTTACGGTACGGAGAGGAATTATAAATTCAGTTACTCCACCGAGTTCGAGCATTACGCCTCGGAGTCGGCAGGACGTAATCAGGCTCGGGTCAATCTCTCGATTGAGTTGACCTCACCTCTCACATCGGAGATTTCCGAGCCTGACATAGAGGCAAACGAGCAGTACACGCTCACGCTCGCAAGAGTTGAGAGGATAAGCAACGCCCTTATGGCGTATATGTCCTCGCCCTACGTGCGCGCACTTGGCAGAAACTACGTTCGCCCGCCCGTTATCAGAACGAACGCTATCCTTAAAAATAAGAATATGAAGGAATGCCTCAACCTTTGGGAGTATATTGAGAGCTTCGATAAGGTCGGCTTCTCCTTCGTGACAGACGAGTACTCCGAGATGCCCTCGGATCAGTACATCAGCGACCTCTATTCCTCGGTTGCGCTCCAATACACCAATTTCTATAACGGCGTAGCGGAAAGCCCGGAGGATAACAGGCTTCTCTCCAAGAGGCATTTGCAGGAGGTCTATCCCGAGTTTGATTCTAATTTCGATCTCGACGAGATCGACGACTATATGGTATACGACTCCGAGTATAAGAAGACGGTGCCCGTATCCCGACTTATGAACAACAGAAAGAAGCTCTCCGAGGACGAGCGACGCGTCAGACTTGCCATTATGGTGGCTCTTAAGGCTGACGAGCTCATCAACAAGGAGGAGCTTGAGCGCGAGGCGGAGGAAAGACGCCTTGCAAGAGAGCGCCGCATCGCCGAAGAGGAGGAGCGTCGCCGTGCCGAAGAAGAGGCACGCCGCCTTGCAGAAGAGGAGGCAAGGAGGCTCGCAGAGGAAGAAGAGCGAAAGAGAGCCGAGGCTCTTGCCGCTCTCGCACCCGTCGAGGTGCGCTACCGTCGCTCCTTCCTTTCCCGCTATATCCAGTCGGGCGACGAGCTTCAAGGCTTCTATTCGGACATCAAGAACGAGCTCCTTTCCTACAAGGGAGTCAAGTCGCGCATCAGCTGGAAGTGCGAAACCTATAAAAAGCAAAAGACCATTCTCTCGCGTATCGACGTTAAGGGTAAGGCAATTTACCTATACCTTAACCTCGACCCCGCCGAGTTTGAAAATTCCAAATACTTCATCACCGATGCCTCGGGCAAGGCGGGCGGCGAGGATACGCCCCTGCTTCTCAAGGTCAAGAGCGAGCGCGGAAGAAACCACGCTCTCGAGCTTATCGGCATAATGATGGAGAAGATGGGCCTTGTCAGAATCGAGCGCGAGGCAGAGGATTACCGTATGCCGTATGAGGATAACGATGCGCTTATCGAGCGCGGACTTATCAAGCTCATTCTTCCGCAGGGCGTTACCCTTGAGGACGGTATGCCCACCGTTAATACCGACGTTGGTGCAATGCTCGCATCCGTAGCTCCGACCTCCGACGAGTCAGCCGAGGTGACGGATGTGGCTGAGGCAGTTGAGCCCGCCGAAGATGTAGCCGAGGCAGCAGCCGAGCCTACGTCGGAAGAAGCAGAAGCGGCAACCGAAGCGGCACAGGAAGGCGAAGAGCCTGCGCTTGAGGTGGCAGATGCCGCCGAGGCGACTGTGGCAGAGTCCGAGGCAAGCGCCGAGGGCGTGCCCTATGAAGCTTCACCCGTCGAGGTGCGCTACCGCCGCTCCTTCCTTTCCCGTTACATACAGTCGGGCGACGAGCTTCAAGGCTTCTACTGCGATATCAAAAACGATCTCCTTTCCTACAAGGGAGTCAAGTCGCGCATCAGCTGGAAGTGCGAAACCTATAAAAAACAGAAGAACATCCTCTCGCGTATCGACGTTAAGGGTAAGGCAATTTACCTCTATCTTAACCTTGAGCCTGCGGACTTTGAGGATTCGAAATACTTTATCACCGATGCCTCGGGTAAGGCAGGCGGTGAGGATACGCCCTTGCTTCTTAAGGTTAAGAGCGAGCGCGGAAGAAACCACGCTCTCGAGCTTATCGGCATAATGATGGCGCGCTTCGGTATCGAGAGATTCGATCGCGAGCCGGCGGATTACCGTATGCCGTACGAGGATAACGACGCGCTTATCGAAGAGGGTCTTATCAAGCTCATTCTTCCGCAGGGTGTTACTCTTGAGGACGGTATGTCCACCGTTAATACCGACGTTGGTGCAATGCTCGCATCCGTAGCTCCGACCTCCACCGATGCGGCAGCCGAAGAGGTTGCGGTTGAAGAGGCTGCGGTTGAAGAGGCTACGGAGATTACAGAGGCTGTTGAAGAACCTGCCGTTGAGGCAGTCGAAGAGCCCGCAGAGCCCGTCGTCGAAGAGGTAGCCGAGGCGGCAGTTGAAGAGGCGGCAGTTGAGGAGGCGGCAGTTGAGGCTATCGAAGCGGTCGAAGCCGATGAGGTTGCTGAAGCGGTTGAAGCCGATGAGGCAGAGCCTGTTGAAGCTGCCTGTGTTGCCGAGCCCGAAGAGCCTGAGGCCGACGAGATTGTCGAGATAGTTGAGGCGGCAAGCCGCGTTGACCTTACCGACGATATGGTCATTATGGCGCTCTTCAACATTGCGGCGATAAGGCGCAAGAGCTTTACCTCAGTGGCGAAGGATGAGTTCTCCTTCAGCGACTCTGTGGCAGCTGACGGTGCGGTATGCGTACCCTATACGAGAGAGGCGTACCTCGCTCTTCCGAGAAAGAAGAAGAAGAGCGTTCTTATGAACGTCAAGAGGATGCTCTCTTACAGAAAGACCCGTATGCTCCTCGACCTTCTCGTTTCGATGAATTCTAAAAACCCGAGAATTGCCGAGCGTATCGAGCGCCTTGAAGAAAGGCTCTCCGAGGAGGAGAAATTCCTGCCCACCGCGCCGCTTTGGGAAACGTGCATACAAAGGCTTAAGAAATGATTAATAAGTTAAAGATAGTCAAGATAACCAAGTGCGTCCTATCAGCTTTATGGTGGGCCGCCTTGGTTTTGCTTGCTATGCTACTCGTGAATATCATCGGCGCAAAGATGCGCGGTGAAGTTCCGAGGGTATTCGGTTATTCTATAATGAACATCGTCAGCGGCAGTATGGAAGAAAAAATCCCGGCAGGCTCGTATATTCTTATAGAAAGCGTCGACCCCGCTGACGTAAAGGTCGACGATATAATATGCTTTTATTCGGACGACCCGTCAATAAAGGGTTATCCGAACACCCATAGGGTCGTAGCCGACCCGATAGTCAATTCGGACGGCAGCTTCGAGTTCGTCACTCGCGGTGACGCTAACCTGAAGAATGACGACTACACCGCCAAGGGCGACAGGCTGATTGGCAGATACGTCAGGACGCTTGACGGATTCGGCAGCTTTGTCAGCTGGCTGACTGGCAAGGGTATGATATTCGTTATGATAGCGCTCTTTGCGCTTACCGTCGGTATGTCGGCTTACACGGTGGTCGTAAAGGCGAAGGCCGACTCGGGCGAGAGCGTCGGCAAGGACGAAGACTCGGACTCGAACGAGTTCCAAGATAAATAGATTACAAGGAAAAGGAGGACGCGATATGTCAGGAAAAAAAGGCTTCTTTAAGAACGCGGTTTCGGATGTCGGCAGAGTTGGAATAATACTCGTGCTTATTATGCTCGCGTCCTACCTTGTTTCTATCCTCAATGCCTCCACCGCCTTCTATACCGACTCCTCAGTCCGCAGTGCAAAGCTCTATTTTGCCGAGGATATGCAGAAGGTAAACGAGCTGGCGGAGCAGCATTACGACAATCTTTACGAGGTCGTCGACCGCATAGAATACGCCGCGAGCAAGGCGGACGTCGACGAAATTATCAGAAGCTATCAGCGCGACGAGGTTGAGCAGTTCGGTGACCTTCGTTACTATTCGCAGGGCATAGTTTACGCCGCGTCCGGCGCGCCTATCGTGCCAGAGGAGGATACCGCGGATGGCGATAAGCTTATCGCCGCGATAGTTGATGGCAAGGACCGTGCGTGCACCTCGGTTTATTACGACGGTTATGTCAACAAGTCCTGCATAGCCTTCTTCGTTCCGGTGCGCGGCTCGCAGTACGTGGACGGTCTTTTGTCGATAGTGGAGGCGAGAAATATCGTTTCGGTCGACGGACTGATTAACGAAAAGGCTTGCGTTACTGCGGTAATTTCCGGTGACGGAATGGTGCTCGCGTCCGACGTGATAGATGATTTTCCCGTTACCGTCGGTAACAAATACTACGATTTTATTCACAAGTTTACGAGCAGTCAGGAGATGACGGAGAGCGTTAAGTCATCCGTCAGCAAAAGAGAGCTTTCGACCGCGGAGGTGTCCTATCTCGGAACGAGATATACCATAGTTTCCGAGCCGATAGACAGCTTTGACGAAAAGCTGACTCTCGTCGTAATGAGTATGAGCGAGGGGCTTATCGCTCCTGAGATGACCTATATTCGACATATCGTAAACGTCCTTCTTATTACGGTTGTCGCCTTTATAGTCGGACTCGTTTACGCCTTTCTCTTCCGCAAGCAAGCAAAGGAGGCAATATCCACGGCGAACCTTACCGACCCGATTCTTGAGTGCCCGAACGTTGAGCAGTTCAGACGCCGTGCAATGAACCTCGTCTACGCAGGTAAGCACAGATACGCCGTTGCGGTCTTCGTTGCCCGTCAATTCCACTATATTGACGAGAAGTTCGGAACGGAGAAGGCGACCGAGATAATGAAATTCGTTGCAAGGGTAATAGAAACCTTCTGTGACGAGAGGGAAACCTACGGCTACGCCGGCGAAGGAAAGTTTATAGTCCTCGTCGATTACGCAGGCGACAGTTCCTTCCGCGATAAGATACGCCTCTTTGAGAACGTTATCAACAAGTACGACGTGCTCGCAGAGAACAAGGCAAAGCTGAAATTCGACGTCGGCGTATATCTTGCATTTGAGGGCAAGCGCCGCACTATCCCCGAAATGATAGAGTGCGCCGCCACCGCAAGCACTTACGCAAGGTCGGACGTCAAAGTCCCGTACGTTATTTATACCGACACCGTTCGCGATGAAATAAACCGCGCGGAAAAGATAGAAACGCAGATGGAGAGCGCGCTTGAAAACGGCGAGTTCAGGCTCTTCCTTCAACCGAAATACAACGTCACTTGGGATAGAATTGACAGCGCCGAGGCGCTCGTGCGTTGGTTCGACACGCGCAGTGGCGAATATATATTCCCCGGCGAGTTCATCAGCCTTTTTGAAGCGAACGGCTTTATCACCAAGGTCGACCACTTCATTTATCTTGAGGTGCTTGAATATCTCAGCGGAGCGGTTGAGCGCGGCGATAAGGTAGTGCCGATATCTGTAAACGTATCGCGCGTTACCGCAAAGAGCCCCGATTTCATAGATTTCTACGTTGGAAATAAGAAAAAGTATCAAATAGGCGACGGATTTATAACTTTTGAGTTCACCGAGAGCTTCGCAATGGACGACTACGAGAACCTTTCCAAAATAGTCAAGGCGCTTCAGTCGAACGGAATCCGCTGCTCGATAGACGACTTTGGTGCGGGCTACTCCTCCTTCAGCATACTTAAGGAAATCCCGATGGACGAGCTGAAGCTTGATAGGCTCTTCCTCTCGCCCGGTATCGAGGCGGAGCGCGATAAGAAGATACTCGACTCGATAGTCGCTCTTGCCAAGGAGATTGGAATGAATATCGTTCAAGAGGGCGTCGAGAACGAGGAAATGTTCAAGTCGGTTGCCGCTATGGGTATCGATATCGTTCAGGGATATCATTACGCAAAGGCACTGCCGCTTGAGGAATACAGAATATTTGTCAACAGCAACACGTCTATCAAGTATAAATCCAAGGTTAAATAAAAAATGCGAGAGCGCGGTGCTCTCGCATTTTTTTGTAGGGATAGACTCTTGCGAAAAGGCTCCCCCTGTGTAAGGGGAGCTGTCGAGCGAATGTGAGACTGAGGGGTTGTTACTATGAGAATTTATCATTAAACAATCCCTCCGTCATTTTCTGGCGAAAAAGCCATCTCCCTTTACACAAGGGAGGCTCATGACGAAACCCGTTTACGTGTAGCAAGTACCCAATGCATGGCCGGCAGGCCAATCTAAAGCGCACCCCATGCGTCGCCAGTAACATTTAGGGTTTTACCCGAAAATGAAATGCCCCCGTTTTGCGGGGAGTATTTGTTGCTTATTTAATAAAGCCTTTCTCAAGACCTCTTTGCTTTATAAAAATCTACGAGTGAGGAAAGGCTCATAGGTGCGGCGTAGTGATACCCCTGTATCTTATCAACGCCGTACGAGGTGAGCCTATGTACCTGCTCGGCGGTTTCAACTCCCTCGGCAATAACCGAAAGCCCTGAGGAGTGGAAGAAGCCCGTCAGCATTTTCACAAGCTCGGCGTTGCTGCCATTTACCGTGTCGGTCAGGCTCTTGTCGAGCTTGACTTGGTTGAAGGGCAGGAGCAAAAGGCAGTTGAAGTTCGAGAATCCCGAGCCGAAATCGTCGAGGAAGAAGCGGTAGCCGCGACGGGATACGCTCTTCATAAGGTCGCGCGACAGCTCAAAGTTTTCAAGAATCGCTCGCTCGGTGAATTCAATGCAAATTCTTTCGTGGTCTATGCCGTAGCCGTCGACTATTTGGTCGAGCCGCTCTTCAAATCCCGCCTCAAGAAGCTGGCGCATCGGCATATTTATCGAAACGCTGACTCCGTCAAGCTCCGGTGTGACGGAAAGAATCCTGCAGGACTCCTCAAGAACAAACCAGGTGATAGGGTTTATCATATCCGCCCTCTCGGCTATCGGGATAAACTCGGCGGGACTGATGAACTCGCCCGTCGTATCGCGCAGACGGATAAGCGCCTCTATCGAGGAAAAACGCCCGTCCTCCATACGCCGCACCGGCTGGAACCAGACCTCGTAGCCGTGCTCCTTGTCAACGACCTCAAGCTTGGATATAATATGTCTTCTGCGAAGCATGGCTTCAGTCATTTCGGGGGTGTAAACGAGGTAGCTCTCCTTTGCCTCTGCCATAAGCTCCATTCCGTGCTGGATTTCCTCTAGGAAGAGGTAGGCATCTCTGCCGCACATTCGCATAGTGTGCTCCATAAGGTTGCATTCGAGGGCTATCACCTCGCCCTTGTAGCTGATGCCATCCTGCAAGAAGGTCGTGAGCCGCTCGAGGTTGCCCTCGTGCTCGCCCTTATTTTCAAGCGGGGTAGCTATGGCAAAGGTGGTGCTGTCAAGATGGAAGGTCGTGCTTTCGGGTATTCTGTTCTCAAGCCCGAATGCAAAGAGATAAAGTATTTCGTCGGACACGGTGTTGCCGTGCTTATGACTTATAGAGTCGAGATTTTTGAGTTGGATTACGTACGCCTTGAAGACCTTACCGGTCGCAAGGTGCTCTTCAACGAAGGAGAGGAATCTTTTGCGGTCGTTGAGGGTGGTGAGAGTGTTTCTTCCTGGGCGCTGGCTTTGGAAGTTGAGGTAAATTACGGTGTCGACAAGCGACATAATAAGTCCGTTAAGCAAAACGTCGGGGAAGAGCAGCTGCAAAAGAGTGCAGCCGATAACTATCGGTACGCTTTGGAATAAAGCGCGCTTGGTGAGCGAGGAAACGCTGCGGCGATTTCTTACGTAGCAGATAACGACGAGCAAAAGCTGAATGAATGCGACGAGATAGCCTATCCAATAAATAGGTCCGCGACAGTAATTTCCGCCCTCGTCGATGTAGAAAATCCAGCCGGTAAAAATGTTTGCCACTATCAAGGTGAAATAGATAGAGGAAACCGAATTGAGCATAACGATAGCTCGCTTCATACAGTGGTCATCGTACACGTGCTCGAGTATTTTAGTGAATAATACCATTGCGATTCCCGCAGTGGTGAAGATATTGACGGCGAAATAAGCCGAGTTGGTAACGATATGTACCCACGGCGGAATACCCGGCACGGAGAGAATTGAGGTTGCAAAAATATCAAGTGCCGAGGTTGCTAGGGTGAGTATCAGAACAAGCGCGAAATACTTGCTCGTCTTCGATGGGAAATACTTAGAGTCAAAGAAGAATAAGCAGAGTATAAGCACAAGACCTATGGCAAAATAGTTGCCTATCAGAATCATAAAGTGCCTCCCGTTGCACGAAAATCGATATTCTTTGGCATTCATTTGGCATTATAGCACATTGATAAAAGCTTGTCAATAGGTGCTTTTTCGCATTTTTGCAAAGAAAAGTGGGAAAGAGGGATCATTTTTTATTGGAAAACAAGGAAAAATTAGGTAGTTTGCACAAAAACTGAGCGAAAATATGTGTCGAAAAAAAGCGGAAAAAGGTTGACTCCGGTCGTCCTTTGTGGTACAATTACAGAGGAGAAGAACCAAAAGTGTGGGAACTGTTATGCGTGCGTTTTCTGGCTTTTGGTCTTTTTTACGAAATAATTTTTTGGAGGAAGTGTAAATTGGCTAACAAATTAGTTTACGACATTCACGACAGACCCAAGTTTAGCAAGCTTATAGTGTTCGCTATTCAGCAGCTGCTTGCTATTATGGCAGCCACCATTGCTGTTCCTGCCATCGTCGGTAACGGTATGTCCGCATCTGCAGCTCTCTTCGGCGCAGGCGTCGGCACTATCGTATATCAGCTCTTCACCAAGTTCAAGAGCCCAGTGTTCCTCGGCTCATCCTTTGCCTTCATCGGCTCGATGGTTGCGGCATTCGCGGGAGCGACATCTATGTCACTCGGATATCTCGGACTTATCATCGGTGCTATTTTTGCAGGCCTTGTTTACGTCATTATCGCTCTCGTCGTTAAGTTCGTCGGCGTTGCTTGGATAAACAAGCTTATGCCTGCGGCAGTTATCGGCCCGACGGTTGCTCTTATAGGTCTTTCGCTCTCGGGCGCGGCGATTAAGGACGTATTCTCCTACGGTCCTACCGATTCGAACGGCTCGTTCATTATGTCTACGAATCTCTGGCTTTCCTTTATCTGCGCTATGGTTACTCTCATAGTCGTAATTCTTTGCTCGACCTACGGCAAGAAGATGGTCAAGCTCATCCCCTTCATCATCGGTATCCTTGCAGGATACGCAGTAGCTCTTATCTTCACCGTAATCGGTTATGCGGCAAGCGTTGATGCGCTTAAGGTTATTGATTTTGCTCCCTTCAAGGCGCTAGTTGCGGACGGTGTTTCGGTAACCACCTTCCTTTCCTTGCCCGATTTCACCTTTATAGAAGCCTTCAAGGGCTTCGCTGATTTCGAGTGGAGCTACGTTGCAACCATTGCAGTTGCTTATATTCCCGTTGCATTCGTTGTTTTCGCGGAGCACATCGCAGACCACAAGAACCTTTCCTCTATTATCGGTAAGGACCTTCTCACCGAGCCCGGTCTTGATAAGACCCTCCTTGGTGACGGCGTTGGCTCTATTGCAGGTGCATTCTTCGGCGGATGCCCCAACACTACCTACGGTGAGTCTGTCGGATGCGTTGCTATTACGAGAAACGCATCGGTTGCTACCATAACCACCACCGCTATTATGGCAGTGCTTATTTCCTTCATCTCTCCCTTCGTTGCATTCCTTGATTCGATTCCCGGTTGCGTAATGGGCGGCGTTTGCATCACCCTTTACGGCTTCATTGCGGTTTCCGGTCTTAAGATGATTCAGAAGGTTGACCTTGAGGACAATGCAAATCTCTTCACCGTTTCGGTTATACTTATTTCGGGTATCGGCGGTATGGCTATGGCTATCGGTAAGGTAACCATCACCGCAATTGCGTGCGCACTTATCCTCGGTATCATCGTCAACGTTCTTCTTAACAAGTTCAAGAAGAATGAGCCTGCCGAGGCAGAAGAGGAAGAAACGGTAAATACTCAAGAAGAGGCATAAGAATGAAAAATTACGATAACGTGGTCATTTTCGACCACCCGCTTATAAAGCATAAAATAGCAATCCTTCGCGATAAGGGAACGAGTATGAAGGAGTTCCGCGAGCTCGTGGAGGAGATAACCACCCTTATGACCTACGAATCCTTGAAGGATGGCGTGCCCACCGAGGAGCGCATTGTTGAAACGCCCCTTGAGGTATGCACCCAGCAGGTCGTAAAGGATAACGCGATAGCGATAGTTCCCATCCTGCGCGCAGGACTTGGAATGGTAAACGGAATTCACGTTCTGTTCCCCTCGGCAAGAGTCGGACATATCGGTATGTATCGCGACGAGGAAACATTCGAGCCGAAATCCTACTATTGCAAGCTCCCCGAGGATATCGAGAACAAGCTCGTTTTGGTAGTTGACCCGATGCTTGCTACGGGCGGCAGCGCTTGTGACGCTATCAAGCTTCTCAAGGACAGGGGCTGTAAGCACATCAAGTTCATGGCTATTATTGGAGCGCCCGAGGGCGTTTCGAAGGTAGCGGAGGCGCATCCGGACGTAAACATCTACGTTTCAACTCTCGATAGATGCCTCAATGAGCACGCCTACATTCTTCCCGGTCTTGGAGATGCGGGTGATAGGCTCTTCGGCACAAAGTAATACAAGAAAATCCCGACGGAATTTTCCGTCGGGATTTTCTTGTATAATGAAAACCACGCGATAGTCGCAGGGACAGTCGAGGACGCCTGTCCCTACGTTCTATATCTTTAGAGTTTTGCGTGAAAACGAAATTTATTAAGCAAGTGCTACCTTGTGAGCGCCGGCAGGAACAAAGACGAGGTATATCTTCTCGCCGGACGCGTACTTCTCCTGGCATATTGCGTCAGCTCCGTCAAGCGTCAGTGCCTTGCCGCAGAAGCTCTTGGGAAGGCGTACGAGCAGGGGCGTGTCGCATTTTACGCTGATAGAAGCTCCGTCACAGCACACGCTCGCATTCGCTCGAGCCAGCCAGAAATCCGCAATTTTGTTAGTCGTGGAGTAGCTTATGTTGTAGCCACGCTCCTTCGCGCGAGTGCGAAGCGTGCTGATAGCACGGAGCGCGCCCTCGCGCTCGGGTGAGCCCTCGCGCAGATAGTGCGGATGGATGAAGAACTGACCGAATCTGCCGTAACGGACCATATCGTCGACGTACCTTACAACCTTTTCCGTGCTGTCGGTGGCTTTGTAAATGCGGGGCTCGTAGTAGGTTACGGGTATCTCCATCGTCGAAAGCTGTGCGTTGGAGTGCTCTGCGTCGTCAAGGCTGAAGCGCGGGAATGCCGTGCCGAAGGTGTGGCCGTACAAATCAAAGGCGTTGATATTTTCGGGGTTGAAATGACCGCACTTTCCGTTGTCGGCAACTATGCCGCACGCCTCAAACCAACGAAGCCTTTCTGCCGTGCTTCCGTTTTGAATGAAGCAATGGTTTGTGTTGGTGTGGGGGTGAGTGCCGTGAAGCTTGGTGAAAAGGTCGACCTGCGTCTTAAGGCTCTCAAGGGAGTAGCTTACTCCGATAAAGTTCATATGCAGAGCAACCTCGCAGCCGTAGCTAAGGAGCTTTTCGTAATCACGCTTGTCGTACACGAAAGCGTCGCGACTGCTGTTTGGCATTGCGTTGATATGGTAGGGAAGACCAAGGTCGAACATCGTCTTTGCTGCGCTGAGGTTGAAATCGCGGGAGGAGCAGTCGTCGTCGCCCGAGATATGCATAACCGCATCGGGTGAGGTGCCACTGTCGGTCGGGGGAAGACGCCAGATTGCAGCAGCTCCGGCTTCTATGAGGAATTCCTCGAGCACGCCAACGAGGATATCGTTATACGCGCTCTGACCGAGGCCGTCGAGCGGTCTTGTATCCGGCGTTCTGCCGGTGTAGAAATAACCGGGGAGCTTTTCCGGCAAAAGACCGTCCTCGCTGAACCAAACGGTTGCCGCAAGGTCAAAGCAGAACTCAAGCGAGCGCTCGCCCTTGACTATTGCGGGAATCTCTATTCCGTCACAGTCGACTGCGTAGGCAATTATCTTGCCCTGTGTTCTCGGTTTGACGAACGGAACGAAAACGGGCAGACGCTCCTCGCCTAAAATAACGTGAGCAAACACCTCTTTGGTGCGCCTTGGCGCATCCTTTGCCGAGTCGAAATAAACGGTGTAGCAGTCGGGGGGCGTGTCGAGTTTTTGCGCTACTGCAATGAGTATATCGTCGCGGCAAAGCCCGCCGAGCTCGCCTTTGGAGATGGGATTTGCGCTGATGCCCATATACTTTGCAAGTTGTGGGATATAAGCCGCCGTGTAGTCAAGCCCTTCGGAGTTCAAGCGGCGATGCTCTTCGCCGTCGTAGAGATAATATATCTTCATAGCTTTCTCCTAAAATTCGGAATAGATCAGATTCTGAAATCCGGAACCTCTATCATTTCGCCGCCGCGGCGCGCCGACTCTGCCGCAAGGATTGCGGGCGCTGCGGTTTCAACGGCACGGTAAACGTCCATAGGAGGCGTTTTGTCGTTGAGGATTGCGTCCATAAAGTAGTACATAGGATAGTAGTCAGCGCCGCCGTGAGATGCGTTCTTGAACTCTGCGGGTGCTTCGGCGTCTGCCGTTGACCATTCCGGGTGCTCCGACCAATCCTCGCCGTGAACGTACATTTTAGGATTGTCGAGGGTGGAGCGCGACCATTCAACAGTCCTGTTCGTGCCCTTTACCTGATACCAGTGCGCGCTCGTGCCCTGCTTTTTGCCGAAGGGGGTAGTGAAGCCTGCGCGCAGGCAGAAGACTGCGTCGTTTGAGTTGTGCATTATAGCGCATTCAAGGTCGCGGACGTTAAAGCCGTCGGCATAATAGCTTCCGGGCTTCGTTCCCATACAGCTGACGCGGGTGATTCTTCCGCCGGTGATGGAGAGAAGGGGAGAGAGCTCGTGAGGCATATACCAAATAGGGTCTTCAAAGGCGCGATAACGCCAGGTGGGCTCGTATTCGGGGTTGTTGTGGTATGAGGGGTCGTCAGTCCAGACGTGAGTTCCGGTATTCTTGTTGCGGAAATAGTCCCACCTCTGTTCAAAGTGAAGGTACTCGCCCTCTGCGTAGTATATCTTACCGAACTCGCCGCGCTCTGCCATCTCGCGCCACTTCTTAATGAAGTTCCAATAGCGAGTCTGCTCTGCGAGCTGGTACTTAACGCCGTTTTTGCGAACGGCATTTACAAGGCTGTAGCACTGGTCGATGGTGTAAGCCGCAGGGACTTCGGTCATAACGTGAATGCCTTTGTCCATCTCGGCAACTGCGTAGTCGACTTGAATATCGGGGTCGCAGGTGATCATAATGGCGTCGTACTTTGCGTCCTTAACCATTGCCTCGTAGGAAGAATAGAGCTTGGGCTCGCAGCCGTAGACTTCCTTGAGCTTATCTCTTGCCATCTCGGGAAGTCCGTCTGCGATATCGCAAAGGGCAACAACCTCCATATTGGGATGCTGCATATAGATGTTTCCGAGAGAGCGCCAACGCGGTCCTGTACCGAGTACGGCAAAACGAATTTTACGATCAAGCATAATTAATACCTCCAATATTGACTTTTGTATGCTCTAATGCTATAATAAATCATAAATATCAAAAAATCAATGCGTAATTGGTCGCTTTTTTTGAGAATTTGGTCGCGGAGGAAAAATATGGCGCACACACCCACCCTCGTCTTGCCCGTGCTTAATATCGACCGTATTTACACGGCGTTCGTCCAGACCTACGACGGACAGTTCGACTTCCCCGGCGAGTACCACGATATGTGGGAGCTCGGCTGTGTTTTGTCGGGAAAGGCGGGCATAACCTCGGGCACGGAAATATACGATATGTCAGAGTACGACTTGGTAATACATCCCCGAGGCGTCTTTCACGCCGCGTGGGCAAAGGGTGGCGAGCGGCTCACGATACTCACCGTCAGCTTTCTCGGTAGCGGAGTTGAAAGATTCGTTCCGACGGGCAAGTTCATTCCGACCGAGTGGGAGGTTTCGATTATCAAGCTTTTGGTAAGAGAGATTTCGGTGCAGTCTGACAAGAACGCAACGGGAAGGCAGAAAAGAGATGGCGGGCAGATGCTGAAAAATTTGCTCGAGTCGCTCTTTTTATCGCTCTATCGCCGTAAGGGCGAGAGCGCTCTACCGGATGCGGACAGGGCGGCATCCCGCTTTGCCGAGGTCGCGACCTATCTTGAGAAAAACGTCGACCGCGCCCTGACTACCGAGGCAATTTGCACTGAGTGCGCAATTGGCAGAACGGTCTTGAAGGAGCTTTTCCACGCCTTTACGGGCGCGGGCGTGATGAAATACTACAACTGCCTGCGCATCCGCCGCGCCACCGCCCTCGTCGCCGAGGGGCTCTCGATGGCGGAGATAGCAGAAATAATGCACTTTTCCTCGCAGAGCTATTTTTCCGCCTTCTTCCGCCGCGAAACCGGCGCACCGCCGATGAGGTATAGGAGCATAGGGAAATAACCGCATATAAAACGCAAGCCGAGCCTTTCATAGAGCAGGACTTGATTTCCTGCGAGATCCCGATGCTATGCATCGCCCTACGGGTTCGACTTCGTTCCGCCGCCCGTGTCATCCTGAGCGGAGGGCAAAGCCAGTAGTCGAACTGCGGAGCAGTGCTCGGCGTAAGACGATTAGGATCTCGGGCGGAACTCCGCTCAAGATGACACGCAGGGTGAAACACCTACCGAAAATCAAAAGGAGCACGAACAATTTGATCGTGCTCCTTTTGGCGCATCTTGTATGCAAGATTATTAAAGAAGGCTCTTGTAAAGTGCCTTTATCTCTTCAACGCTCGTTTCTCTGGGGTTGCCGGGGCGGCAAGCGTCGTTGTATGCAGACTCGGAGAGGAAGTCGAGGTCCTCTGCCTTAACGATATCCTTGAGGTCTGCGGGGATTCCAACGTCGAGCGAGAGCTTCTTAACAGCCGCAATTGCCGCTGCGCGATACTCTTCAACGCTCATATTCTCCGTGCCCTTAACGCCCATAGCCTCTGCGATGTACTTATACTTGTCGCCGGTTTCGGGTGCGTTGTATTCCATAACGGTGGGAAGGATAATAGCGTTTGCAACGCCGTGAGGGGTATCGTAGAGCGCTCCGAGAGGATGTGCCATAGAGTGAACGATGCCAAGACCGACGTTCGAGAAGCCCATTCCCGCAACGTACTGACCGAGAGCCATACCCTCTCTGCCCTCGTCCTCGCCGTTTACAGCACCGCGAAGCGATTTAGCTATGATTCTGATAGCTTCGATGTGGAACATATCCGAAAGAGCCCAAGCGCCCTTGGTGATATATCCCTCGATTGCGTGGGTGAGCGCGTCCATACCTGTTGCGGCGGTAAGGCCCTTGGGCATAGTAGCCATCATATCGGGGTCAACTACTGCAACGACGGGAATGTCGTGAACGTCTACGCACACCATCTTGCGATTTTTCTCTACGTCGGTAATAACGTAGTTAATGGTAACCTCTGCGGCAGTTCCTGCGGTAGTGGGAACCGCGATAATGGGAACGCACTTGTTTTTAGTGGGAGCAACGCCCTCAAGAGAGCGAACGTCGGAGAATTCGGGGTTGGTTATAATTATGCCGATAGCCTTTGCCGTGTCCATAGACGAGCCGCCACCGATAGCCACGATGCAGTCAGCGCCGCTTGCCTTGAATGCGGCAACGCCTGCCTGAACGTTCTCGATAGTGGGGTTCGGCTTGATGTCGGAGAAGACGTCGTAGGCGATTTTTGCATTGTCAAGAACTGCGGTAACCTTTCCTGTCACGCCAAACTTGATAAGGTCGGGGTCGGATGCCACAAATACCTTCTTGAAGCCTCTTGCGTTTACCTCGTCGGCAATAGCGTTGATAGCACCCTTGCCGTGATATGAGGTTTCGTTAAGTACAAATCTGTTCATTGCTTTTTCCTCACTTTTTTGTTTTTCGGTCGGAGATGCACTCCATTTATACGATTATATACTATTTTTTGCAGATTGTCAATCTTTTAACAAAAATTGCGAAAACTTTTCGTAAAAAGGCTTTTGGAAGCAGCTTATTTGAGCTTTTTAGGCGTATCTGCAAGTCCTGCGAGATAGTCGAGAGAAAGATTGTAGTATTTCGCCAAGGTGATAAAGTGATGCATCGGCATCTCGCGCTTTCCGCTTTCGTAAAGCTGATATTGCTGCCTTGTAATACCTAAAACTGCGGCTATATTCTCTTGCTTTTTGTCAGCGTCCTCTCGCGTGTCCTTAAGCCTCTGATAAACGAACATAATGCTATCTCCAATTCAAAAGTGTGATTTATGGAACAATTATACCACTGCATTCAAAAAAATGCTTGACAAGCATTCAAACGAATGCTATAATAGCGTCGCGCACTCAATTGAATGCAAAACAAGGAGAAAAATATGGAAAAAACACTTGAAAAATTATGGAATGAATATTTTGCGAACGAATGTGCGGCAATTGATACCGCGAATGAAAAGGCGCTCGTAAAGAAGGCGGCAAATATGCACGATATTGCGGTTAAACTACTGTCGAGCGAACAGAGAGAAGCACTTGAAAATTACGTTGACTTGCTATGTGAAATTCAAGACTTCCTTGTGAAAAAAGCATTCTTCAAAGGGTGCAAATTTACAACGTCCTTTCTCTTTGCAACGCGAGATTTTTGAAAATGAAAAGGCGCTTATGGAATTAACTTGCCATAAGCGCCTTAAGTTTTTTTGTTTACGCTGTGTAAAGCGTTTCTTTGAAATTCATTTTTTCGAACGCGTCGCGCTCGTTTTTGAATACGCCTGCGCCAATGCCTGCGAGCATTGCCGCTCCGATAGCGCCTGCCGAAACTCCGTTGACTACGCGGATATCTCTGCCAAGCGTTTGTGCAATTATACGAACGCAGACTGACGAGTTAGTCATACCGCCGACCATAGTTATTCTGTCGGCGCGGAGGCCGTTTGCCTCGGCGTAGTCGAGGTTTTCCTTGAGAAGAGTTGCCGCGCTCTCGATTATAGCTCTGGCGATGTGGGACTCGGTGTGTCCTGCGGCGCGCTGTGCGTCACCCTCGTCAAAGGCGAAGGCGAGTCCGCCACATCCGCGAGGTGCGCCGAGCGCAAGCTCGTCGAACTCCTTATGCGATATATCGCCGAGAAGGCTTTGGCGAAGGGAGGATATCTTGTTGCTGATGGACTCAATAGATATCATAACGCAGTAGGGCGAGCCATCAAGCATATATCTGTCGACGAGGCGATTGGTTGCTATCGCTGCCGCACGGGAGGGCATAGGGAAGAACTCAACCCAGGACGTTCCGCAGGAGAGAAGCATCTCGTGTGCGTCGTAAACGCCCGCGCCCGTAGCGCAGGATGGGTGGTCAAAGCTTCCGAGAACGACAGGCGTTCCGACGGGTAATTTGACACGCCCTGCCGCCTCTTCGGTAACGCATCCGACAACAGTGCCCTTATCGAAGATGGGTGGAAGCTGCTCCTCGCGGATGGCGAGCCTGTCAAGGATGGGCTTGTTGTAAACTCCCTTTTCCTGATCCATAAGCATTGACGGAGTTCCCATAGAGTGACCGATACCCCACTTGCCCGTGAGGACGAAATTGAAGTATTCGGCGCTCATTGCAATTGTTTTTGCATTGTCAATAAGGTCGCGCCTATTCTCGTTAATCCAAAGAAGGTAGGGGAGGGGGAAGCCGTGGCCGGGGCGCCAGCCTATCTTAAAGTAGAGCTCGTCGCGCTCGGAGTTCGAAAGATAGCGCATACTGTCCTCTTCCGAGAGCGTGCTCTGCCAGCCGATGATAGGGGTGATGGGTGTGTCGTCCTTACCGATGATAACGAGATTGCCGCTGGCACAACAGGGGCAGATTGCCGCGACACGATCCCCCGCCTTTAAGTGCTCCGTGAGCGAATTGACAACTCCTATGCAGGTGCTGATAAAGTCATCGGGGGCGAGCAGCTTTGCCCTCCCGTCGACCTTGTAGGAGAACTCGCCCTGCGTTGTGGCAATAGTTTCGCCCGCCTCTGAAACGAGCGCGCCCTTGACGGCACTCGTTCCCATATCAAGTCCTATAAAACAGTTCATTCACTCTTTGTCCTTTCGGATTATTTAGAGGCGTCGACAAGCTTTTTGATATTGCCGTACATTATATTCTCTATCTGCGAGTCGGAGAGCTTAAGCTCCTGTGTAACCCGACGGAGAGCGAGAATCTGCTCGTAAATAAGAAGGGTCGTAGGCTCGTCTGTTTCGCGGTTATGAGGGTCAAGCTCTGCTCCGGGATAAAGGCCTCTCGGGATATTATTGTAGTAATATCCTGTAACGGGGTCGGTGGTACGGAAGAATCTCATAATTGCAACGGGGAGGTCTGAGCCGAAGATAAAACGGTCGGTGCCCACCGCTTCAATGCACGCTCTGATAGCGTCGTCACAGACGTTGGCGGTGAAGTCAAAATACATATTCTTGGTCTTGCCGAGAATATCAAAGGCATTGCCGATATCCTGCTTCGAATAGGCTCTGCCTATGTGAGCGACAATAAGCTTGACGTTCGGGTACTTTTCCTCGATTTCCATAAGCTGCGCGATATTGACCTCGTCGCGAAGACGCTTCGAGCGCGCAATGTGGAGCATAACTATCCAGCCGTTACGGTTAGCGACCTCGAGGTGCTCCTTGGGAAGAAAGTCGAATATTCTTATTTCCTCGGTGGGTATGTAGGGCGGAATATTGGTGAGATAGGGCTTAAGACCTATGAAGCCGTACTTTTTGCACTCCGCCTCAATATAGTCGGGGCTCATATCGTACGAGGTTCTCATAAGCATAGGATAGCCGAGCTTTTGTGCCTCCTCGTAGAGATAGTCGTTGCAGGGCTTGAGCTCCTTAAGGCAAGCGCCAAAGACGAGCGCTGAGAACTTCTGGTCGGGGAAGAGCTGCTTTGTCGCGAGGGTGAGATGCTCTGCGGTCATCTCGTCTGCCGCCGCGTGTGTCCAGGTAGCACCGCCGTTGTGGCTTCCATAGTCCGGCAGAGCCTCGCTCCAGATATGAACGTGAGCGTCCATTATTTTATCGGGAAGAAAGCTTTTGAGCTTGGTTTCGTATATTTCGCGGTCGTAATCGTTGTAAAGAAAATTAAACATTTCGCGCCTCCTTAAATCTCGGTTGCCTCAACGCCTATGAGCTTCGCAAAGAACTTGATTTCCTCGGCAGTTGCGCCGTAAACGAAGGTGCTGTGGTGGGTTGCGCCGTTTATGCTGAGGTTCTCGAGGAAGTCGGCACAGCTCCTGCCGGTCTTCATCCAGCCGCGCATTGAGGTGGGGAAGTTATCCTTGTCGTAGGAAACCATCTCTGTTTCGAAGATTACGAGCTTGAAGTCGTCTTTAGCACGGCAGATATTGACGTAAACGCCACGTCCGCCCTTCATTCTCGTGTAGCCGACGACGGGGAAGGGCGTGGGAGCGTAGTTCGTTCCGACACGGGTTACCACGGGCTTGGTATCGGCTATGCGGTAGTTGACCTCGCCCATATGGCTGAGCATTACCATACTGTTCTTCCAGTCTGGGCAGAAAATCTCGCAGAAGGTGGTTTCGGGATAGCCCTGAAGGAATGCGCCGGTGAAAGCCGCGGTGAGAGTGTCTCCCTCGCCTGCGTAGCCTACGCCGCGCTCCATAGCCTTACAGCTCTCGATAAAGGGCATAACCTCAAGTCCGCACTGCTCCGAGCCCATTCCGAGAAAGGTTGCGGTGAAGGCGGAAAGACCCTCGCCCTCTATGCACTTTCTCATAGTGAGAGAGGCGCGCAGGGTAGCGTCGTATTCTTCCTTGATTACGTTATCTGCAAAATCGAAGCGGGCTGCGTTCTCGCACCTTTCAGCCTCGACCTCCTCGGTCGTGACCGCGGATGCGTAGCTCTGCATCTTCTCCTTATCAATGTCGAACGCCTCAATGCCGAAGCGCTCCTTCATCTCCTCGACGGGAACGACGAAGTCGCCCATTCCCTCGAACGGGCCGCCAATGCGGGCAACTCTTGCCTTGCCGAGCGCCTTTGCCGCAATAGCCGCGCGAACGTAGCCGAGGGTGCGGTCGATAACGTCTGACTCGGTGTAGTGTCCTGCCGCGATAGCGAACTCCTTGCCGCGACGGATGAGCATGCTGCACATATCCATAACGCCGTGAATTCCGTGGCAGTAGTGAACCTCCGTGGGATCTTGAAGATTGTCAAACTCGAAGGTCGAGGTCGTATCCATAACGACGAGCGGAAGCTTGGTTGCGGAGAGCGCGTCTATTGACTCAAGAGAGGGAGAATACGCCATATGAAGAGTTACTATTGCGTCAACCTCCTCGCGCTCGAAGCGCTTTACAGTCGCGTCAAACTCGTCGGCAAGACGGCAGAAGGGGGAGGTGACGACGCTTACGCCGCGCTCCTCAAGAATCTTTGTCAGCTCGGTGTAGAACGCCTCGAATCTCGGGCGACCCCAAGGGGTAGCGTCATCATAAAGCTTTATGTAGAGCGGAAGAAAACCGATTTTCATATTTAGACCATTCCTTTCTTAGTGCGGTCGTTTGTCTTCGATTTCCGCGAGGAAATTCGTTCCATCCCTTACGGAACGAAAGACACAAACGACGGGTTTGAAAATTTATTTTCAAACTTTTTACCTCAATTAAAATTTATATTATTCGCCGATTATCATTATCTGAACGGTGCGCTGACGGGCTCTTGTCTGGTCGAAGTCGATGAAATAGATGAAGCCGAACTCGCCAAGGTCGAGCTCGCCGTCGTCAATAATGATGGTTTCGCTTCTGCCGATGATTGAGGAACGAAGGTGAGCGTCGGTGTTATGACAGCCGCGCGCGTCCTCGTCGTGCTCCTCGGCAAACTTGAGCGCCTTGGGGCCGGGATGAAGGTACATACCCTCCTTGCGTTGGGTGGGAACGGTGTTCTCGAACACTTCAACGAGATCCTGCTGGAGCGTTTCGAGTCCTGTCATTGACATATCGAAGGCACACTCCTGAGTGATGACCGCGCAGGTGGTGTGGTGGGAGTAAACGACGAGTATGCCGTTCTTTATTCCGGATTCCTTGAGGCACGCCTTCGCCTCTGCCGTTACGTTGTGGAAGGTGCAAACCTTGTCGTTTGACTGCACCTTGAATTTCTTTTTGTAAACCATTTCGGTCATCCTTTCTTTTTGAGGTCGTCTGCCGCCTGTCTTGTAGCGGCAATCATCTCGTCTATCATAGCAATCGGGTCGTCCGCGTTGATGATGCCCGACGCAGCTCCCGCCGCCTCCGAGCCTGCCATAATGAAATCGTAGACCTGTTTGCCGGTCTTGATTCCCGCCGCCTGCTCAACGAGGATGTCGGGGTCGATTGCCTTAATAGCGTCTATGACCTCTCTTACGTAGCTCATATCGCTGACTCCGCCGCCCGTGCCGCCGATAAGCTCGGAGGGCTCGGGATTGATGATGTCGGGATGAAGCTGGGCTATTGCCTTTGCCTCGTTAACGGTATCCGCGCAGGCGAAAACGAGCATATCGAGCTCGTTTGCTCGCTCGATGGTGTTCTTTATCTGCGGCAAGGACATCGGCTTTTCGCAGTGGTTGACCACCACGCCCTCAGCGCCCGCTGCCTTGAGAGCCTCAGGAAGAATGTCCGCCATTCCGCGACCGGGGCGAAGGGTGTCCATATACGGTGCTAAAACTATCAGATGCTTGGTGTTCTCAACAACGCGGCGAATCTCAACCGCGGGGGTGATGAAGAGGACGTCTATATCGTACTTTTCAGCCGCCTTGTCAGCCGCGAGGGCGTACTCGAGCACCTTGTCGCCCCATATGTAGTTTTTCGTGCCTATCTCAAAATAGGGGGTTCTTATCTTTCTTTTCATATAAATATCCATTCTGTCGCCTATGGCGACCGCACAAGTTATAATTGAATTTTACTTTTTGTCGTACTTATCTGCGTATCTGGAGAGCTGAAGAGTGTAGTGAGGGTCGAATGCCTTCTCCTCCTCGGTGTAAACGCGAAGGGTGTTAACGACCTCGCCGTTGTTCCACTTTCTGTCCTCAACCTCGTCGGTAGTACCCATAACGGTAACGTTTACCTGTCTTCTGCGTGCGCGAACGTGGTCCCAGTCGATGAAATAGATATGGGCAAACTCGCCTCCGTCAAGCACGCCGTCCTTAATAGTCATAGTTTCGCTTCTGCCGAAGAAGACGCTGCGAAGGTGACCGTCGGTGTTCATAGAGGTGTAGTCGCCGGGCTCGTTTACGTATCTGCCGAACTGCGAGTGGATAGGGCCGGGATGACGGTACTGATGCTCCTCTGCAAAGTCGGGGATAAGCTTTCTCATAATGTCGAGAAGGTCGTGCTGAAGATACTCAAGGTCGAAGGAGTCAATGTCGTGAGAGCACTCCTGAACCATTACCGAGCAGGTGGTGTGGTGAGATGCAATGGCAACCGTGCCGTTCTTTACGCCCGATGCCTTGACTATCTCAATAATTTCCTTCGAGATGTCGTGGAAGGTGGGTATCCAGCCTCTCGACTGAAGCTCAATTTCCTTTTGAAAAACCTTAAATTCCATAGTTAAATCCTCGCTTTTTATATTTCTTAATTTTGTTTTTTGTTAAGTCTTTCTCCGACAGCTCCTCCGGGATGAACGACGGCGAACTGCTCGTTCTGGAAGTCGGTTTCCTCAATGAGCATCGTCTGGAGCACGTGGAAGATAACGGCAAGGGAGGTCGACGAGGTCGTGCCCTGGCAGTTGTATTTGTCGGTTTCTCGATTGACGTACTGCTTTATAACGACGTCCGCGCCGAGCGCGAGCGGCGACTCGAGGTTTTCGGTCACCGTGATGACCTTTACGCCCTTTTTCTTGCAGATTTCAAGCACGGGTAAGAGTTCCTTCGTTTTTCCGCCGCGTGATGCGAGTACGCAAACATCGCCCGCCTGCAAAAATCCCATAGCGCCGTGAGGAGCTTCGGCGGGGGAGATGAATCTTGCCGGACGCTCGATGCAGCACATAAGGTGAGCGAAGTGTTGGCAGATAATTCCCGAGTGGCCGCAGCCCGACGCGCCTATGCGCTCGGCGCTTTTCAGTAGCTCGACAGCTCTTCCGTAAACCTCCTCGTCGAAATGCTCAAGCATTCCTTCGATACACTCTTTTTCAATAAGGTACGCCTCGCGCGCCCTTTCAACAGCTTCCTTTTTCATAGTATAAGCTCCAAAATCAAAGATCAAGGATAGACTTGTCACCGTAGGTCGCCGCCCAATCCTTGTCAAAGCCGGCAACAGCCGCATCGGTCATCGGGTGAGAGATGAGAGATTTGAGAACGCTTTCGGTAACAGTTACCGTATGGCAGCCGACGGATGCGCACTTATGCACCTGCTCGGCGTTCTTGAAACTTGCCGCAAGCACCTGACAGTCAAGTGCGTAAAGCTCGAGCTGGTTGACTATTTCTGCAACGACCTCTGCACCGTCACCGAGAATATTGTCAAGACGGTTGACGTAGGGAGCAACGAAGTCCGCTCCTGCTCTTGCCGCCATAAGCGCCTGCGCGGGAGTGAATATCGCGGTCATGGTAACGCCGATGCCGAGCTTTTTCAGCGCCATCGTCGCCTTAAGACCTTCCTCACCAATCGGAATCTTTACGTAGAAATTTCCTCCGACGCGTTCTTTTAAGAGCTTCGCCTCCTCGACCATACCCTCGGCGGTCTTCTGAACCGTCTGAACGTGAAGCATCTTATCAGGACCGATTATCGAGCGAATTTCGGAAAGAAGCGCGAAGAAATCCGCCTTTTCCTTCGAGATTATCGATGGGTTTGTAGTTACGCCTGCGAGAGGGTAGAATTCGTTGCAGTGCGCGATTGCCTTCAGATCTGCAGTGTCAAGAATGTAAAGCATTGTTCTTCTCCTATTTGGTGTATTGAATAAGTATATATAATTTAATTATAAGCGTATTTATTTATATTGAAATGCTAAATACGATATAAAAAATACGATTTCGGTCATATGTAAAAACGGTGTATTCTGTAAAATTTTTAATTCTTGCGTGTTTTTGCAGACCTCGCCGATTATTACTATACCAATTATACTTTTATATTTTTTTATTGTAAATGGAATATTTCCATAAAAACCTCTCATATTTATAGAATTTTGTGCGGCGAAGAGCACGCGCTCGCGGGGGAAGAACGGGGCGACAAGCGAGCTGAAAATCGCGAATGATGGGCGGGAAAGCAGAAAGGCGGCGGGGGAAAATGCGCGTAACAACAAATTTTTGCAGGTTTTGAATTTTTTAGAGGATGTGCCCACCCGTGTAGCGCAAAATGGGCAAAACGACAACGAAATAGGCGTGGTAGATGTAAACAAAAGTAGTCAAACATCCACCAAGGGAGCGCTATGCTTTGTCGAAAAACGCTTGCGTTCTTCACTTTCTTGTTGACTTTGCTACACGCGTGTGTTATAATAAAATTAATTTGCGATGTGAGCGCGTACGCATAGGTGTAGGCGCGTCTAGCCGACGGTGTTCAATTTCCGCCGGCAACAGAAATCCGCCGCGTGTACCCGACTCTGACGCTTTGCAACCCGGCGGAGATTTCAAGGAGAAAATGATGGAACAAAATAGAATGACCACGGACGGTGCGGACACGTCCTTTTGGAAAAAGCTGCGCCTTTTTGCAGACAAGCATACGGCTGAGGCTTGCCTGATATTATACGACTTGGTAGTGGCGGCAGGCGCATACTTTTTTGCGCTTTGGCTTCGCTTTGACTGCAACTTCACCGAGATACCGTCGGAGCTTTTCGATGCGTGGCTGAGGTTTGCGCCGATATACGCTGCGGTGAGCGTTCTTGTGTTCTGGTTGTTCCACCTCTATCAGAGCATTTGGCGATTCGCAAGCTTTATTGAGCTTGAGAAAATCGCGATAGCCTCGCTCATACTCGGCGTTGCGCACACCGTGGGCATAACCGTTATCTTCGCGAGAATGCCCATTACCTACTACGTTATTGGTATAGCGGTTCAGTTTATATTCACTCTGACCGTCAGATTTGCTTACAGGTTCGTTCTGCTTGAGCGCGGAAAGCGCACGAGAGCGATGCAAAGGTCGATGGCGAGCCGCGTTATGCTCATAGGAGCGGGCTCTGCCGGTCAGCTGATACTCCGTGACCTGCACGGTGCGAAAGAGGTCAACGAGAGAGTTATGTGTATCATCGACGATAACCCGAACACCTGGGGACGATACATAGACGGTGTGCCGATTGTCGGCGGGCGCGACGATATACTCCTGAGCGCCGAAAAATACAGGATTGAAAAGATATTCCTTGCCATACCGAGTGCAACGGCGGCACAGCGCCGAGATATCCTTAATATCTGCAAGGAAACGAGCTGCGAGCTCAAAAACCTGCCGGGCGTTTACGAGTTCGTAAACGGTAAGGTCACGGCAAAGTCTATGAAGGACGTCGACGTAGAGGACCTGCTCGGCCGCGATCCCGTAAAGGTCAATATGGACGAAATCTATGCCTTTATCGCTGATAAGGTTATTATGGTCACGGGTGGCGGCGGCTCTATCGGAAGCGAGCTTTGCAGGCAGATAGCAAAGCATAACCCAAAGCAGCTTATCGTCTTCGATATTTACGAGAATAACGCTCACGCCATCGGTCTTGAACTGAAGGATAAGTATCCCGAGCTGAATCTCGAGGTGCTTATAGGCTCGGTGCGCGACAGCAAGAGGCTTATGCAGGTGTTCTCGAAATTCAAGCCCGACGTGGTCTATCACGCGGCGGCGCATAAGCACGTTCCCTTGATGGAGTACAGCCCCTGCGAGTCGATAAAGAACAACGCCGTCGGCACCTATAAGACCGCTCGCGCGGCTATGCTGAACGGATGCAAGAGATTCGTTCTTATATCCACCGATAAGGCGGTCAATCCCACCAACATTATGGGCGCGTCAAAGCGCCTTTGCGAAATGATAATTCAGTCCTTCGATAAAAAGATAAGAGAAGGCAGGGCGGAGGAGCTTTTGCCCATCTCTCTTCATTCGGAGGTCGGCTCGGCTATGCCCGATGTCGCACCCGCGACCGAGTTCGTGGCGGTGCGCTTCGGCAACGTGCTCGGCAGTAACGGCTCGGTCATACCGCGCTTTAAGGAGCAGATAGCCAAGGGCGGACCGGTAACGGTCACTCACCCCGATATAATCAGATACTTTATGACGATACCCGAGGCGGCGTCGCTCGTCTTGCAGGCGGGAACGTACGCTGACGGAGGCGAGATATTCGTTCTCGATATGGGCTCGCCCGTCAAGATAGACACTCTTGCAAGAAACCTAATAAGGCTTTCGGGACTTCAGCCCGACGTTGATATCAAGATATCCTACACGGGTCTGCGCCCCGGCGAGAAGCTTTACGAGGAAAAGCTTATGTCCGAGGAGGGCTTGAGGACGACCCCCAACCATATGATACATATCGGTCGCCCCATTCCCTTTGATACCGACGAGTTTCTCCTTCAGCTCAAAATGCTGATGGAGGCGGCGTACGACGGCCGTGAGGACAGGATAAGAGAGCTCGTATCGCAGGTCGTAACCACCTATCACCCCGCAGGCGAGCACGGCTCGGAGGACAAGGGTGAGGCTTATGCACGGCAGATGGAGCTTGTAATGCAAAAAACAGAAGAGGGCGCGCCCTTGCTTAAATAAAGCGCGTCGCCCCGAAATACGAGGAAAAATATGAGCATAGAAGCGTTCAAGAGCAAGGTATGGCTTGCGACACCGACGATGCACGGTGATGAAATGAAATACGTAAGGGAAGCCTACGACACCAACTGGATGAGCACCGTTGGCGAAAACGTCAACGAGGTAGAGCGTATTGCCGCAGAAAAAGCGGAAATGAAGCACGCCGTCGCCCTTTCCTGCTGCACTGCGGCACTTCATCTTGCGGTGAAGCACGCGGGCGAGAGCCTTTACGGCAAGCCCGAGATAAGTCACGGCGCGCTTGAGGGACGGCGGGTATTCTGCTTGGATATGACCTTCGCCGCAACTCTCAACCCCGTGGTTTACGAGGGCGGCATTCCCGTGTTTATTGACACCGAGGCGGACTCCTGGAATATGGACCCCGAAGCACTTCGGCGAGCCTTTGAGATTTATCCCGACGTCAAGCTCGTGGTTTACGCAGAGCTTTACGGCTTCCCGGGAAGAGTCGACCTGATTAAAGAGATTTGCGAGAGCCACGGCGCTCTGCTTATCGAGGATGCCGCAGAGGCTATGGGCGCAACCGTCCTCGGCCGTCAGTGCGGCTCGTTTGGCGACTATTCCGCCATAAGCTATAACGGCAATAAGATAATCACCGGCTCGTCCGGCGGTTGCTTCCTCACCAACGATATCGAGGTGGCAAAGAGGGTGCGCAAGTGGTCGACGCAGGCAAGAGAGCCTGCTCCCTGGTATCAGCACGAGGACGTTGGCTACAACTACCGTATGAGCAACGTGGTAGCCGGCGTGGTGCGCGGTCAGTATCCCTATCTTTCGGAGCACATTGCCGGAAAAAAGAGAATTTACGAGCGATACCGTGACGGCTTTTCCGACCTTCCCGTCAGAATGAATCCGATAGTCGAGGGCACGGAGCCGAATTATTGGCTGTCGGCTATGACTGTTGACCCCGAGTATATGTGCCGTCAGACGCGAGGCGAGCTTGACGCGAGCTTCTCCGGGGAGAGCGGCAAGAGCTGCCCGACGGAAATACTCGAAGCACTCGCCGCATATAACGCAGAGGGCAGACCTATCTGGAAGCCTATGCATATGCAGCCGATGTACTCATCTCACGCCTTCGTTACCCGCGAGGGCATTTCGGAACAAAACAGTGTCGGCGCGGATATCTTCGAGCGCGGACTCTGCCTGCCGAGCGATATCAAGATGACCGTCGAGGAGCAGGACAAGGTCATAGAAATAGTGAGAAGCTGCTTCGCCTAAAATCCCCCGTTTTAACGAATTTCCAGTGAGGATTACATATGTATCGGCATTTTTTCAAACGCTTGTTTGATTTTCTAATATCCTTGCTCGCCCTGATAATTTTATCTCCCGTTTTGCTTATTCTCATAATTGTCGGCGCTATTGCGATGAGGGGCAATCCCTTCTTCACCCAAAGGCGACCCGGCAGGATAAGCAAGAGGACTGGGCGCGAGCGAATATTCCGTATGATAAAGCTGCGCACGATGACTAACGCGCGCGATGAGGCGACCGGCGAGCTTTTGCCCGACGAGATACGCCTTACAAGGTACGGAAGATTTTTGCGCTCCACCTCGCTTGACGAGCTCTTTGAGCTTGTCAACGTGCTCGTCGGAGATATGTCGCTTGTCGGACCGCGCCCGCAGCTCGTTCGCGATATGGTGTTTATGACCGAAGAGCAGAGGCGGCGGCACACCGTGCGCCCCGGTATCACCGGTCTTGCGCAGGTAAGCGGACGAAACAATATCAGCTGGGAGAGAAAGTTTGAGCTTGACCTCTCTTACATAAATCGCATAACCCTGTTTGGCGATATCAAGATACTGTTTATGACCGTCGGCAAGGTCTTTTGCCGTTCGGATACGGTCAGAGAGGGAACTGCGAGCGATTTGGATTTCGGCGACTGGCTCATTAAAGAGGGCAAGGTCGACGAGCAGACTTACAGCGAAAAGCAAGAAGAGGCTAAAGAACTTTTGAAGGTTTAGCTTAATAAAAATCGTCGCGCAACTCAACTTTCAATTTTCAAACTTTTGTACGGTCGCCATAGGCGACAGGAACGGAGATAGCGTGAAGTAACATTTATCAAAGCCGAGCCTTTGAGTATTCACGCCCAGGAATTTTCGCGATTTGGAACCTTAATCCAAATCGTCGCAAAGGCGATACCGAAAATTCAGTTATAATTTGTACGGTCGCCATAGGCGACAGGAACGGAGATAGCATGCAGAAATACAGTGTATTGATGTCCCTTTACGCGAAGGAACAGCCGGAATATCTTGTGGCATCAATCGAAAGTATTATAAACCAGACCGTGAAGCCCGACGAGATAGTCGTGGTTAAGGACGGACCATTGACCGAGGAGCTCGACGCAGTTCTGTCTAAATATGAGAGGGAGTATCCCGAGCTGTTCCGCGTAGTCGTGAGCGAGGTCAATATAGGGCTCGGACGTGCGCTGAATCTCGGACTTTCGGAGTGCAAAAACGAGCTCGTTGCCCGTATGGACACCGACGATATTGCAAAGACCGACAGATGCGAAAAGCAGCTTCAAGCGTTCGAGGAGAATGAAAGCCTCGACATCCTCGGCTCGTCGGTGGACGAGTTTTACAGCACGCCAAGCGAGATTGTGTCGCGGCGCGTTGTTCCCTCAAGGCACGAGGATATATACGATTTCGCGAAGCGCCGCAGCGCATTCAATCACCCGACGGTTATGTATAAAAAATCCAAGGTCCTCGCCGTCGGCGGCTACGGTGACTTGAGAAGAAACCAGGACGTTGATTTGTTCGGAAGAATGCTCTTTTCGGGATGCATTGGCGCGAATATTGAGGAGTCGCTTCTGTATTTTCGCTCTAACGACGCGCTCGCAAAGCGCCGCAGAAGCTGGGAAAATACGAAAAGCTATATCGGTACTGTCAAGAAGTTTTGGAAAATGGGCTACGCATCCTTCGGCGATTACTTTAAGGTAATGGCGGCGCAAACGGTGATGTTTATTCTGCCCATAAGGCTTCAGCACTGGGCATACCGAAAATTTTTGAGGAAGTGAAAGACGTGGTATGAGTCTTGAGCAGAAAATAAATTACCAATTGAATAAATTTCCCGCACTAAAGAAATTCGTAAAAAGGGTTTATCAGCTTTGTATGTACGCCATTTCCCCTAAAATAAAATTAGAGGGAAATATCAGCTGCGTTTCGCCGGATGACGAAAAGGAATATTTTTTCGGGTATTACGACAAATCTCCGTGGGATGCAACGCAGAGGTATATTCTCTGTATGCGCGCAAGCAACACGTGGTCTGACGTTTCCCCAAAAGAGCCTGCTGATATTTTGCTCATTGATACGGCGAAGGAAAAGGACGAGGACGGGCGAGTCAGAAGGCTTGCCGAAACTCGCGCTTGGAACGTGCAGATGGGCTGTATGCTTCAGTGGCTCGGACCGGATTTCGAAAGTAGAATTTTGTATAACGATTTTCGTGACGGAAAATTCTGTTCGGTCATATTAGAGGTTGCAAGCGGTGCGGAGCGAGTTATTGATTCGCCGATTTACACGGTTTGCTCTGACGGTAAAACGGCACTGACACTGGATTTTTGCCGTCTTTATTCATTGCGCCCGGGCTACGGATATTACAATATACCTGAAAAAACGAAGGGAGTTGCGCTTCCGGACGAGCCTTGCATTTGGTCGGTAGACCTCGAAACAGGGAAAACGGTACCCTTACTTAAGTATACTGATTTTGCGAATTTTTCTCCGCGCAAAGAAATGCAGGAGGTAGGTGCGGTACACAAGGTCAATCACCTTATGCTATCACCGAACGGCAAGCGCTTTATGGTGCTCTACCGCTGGTTTAACGGGCAGCGAAAATACACTCGCCTGATAACCTGCAATGTGGATGGAACGGATATGTATCTTCTGAACGATGACGATATGGTGTCACATTGCTATTGGAAGAACGATGAGGAAATTATCGCATTTGAAAACAAGCGTGATGGGGGGCCGGGTTATTATCTGATGCGCGATAAGAGTGCGGAGTATACGCATTTATGGGCAAAATTCAGCAACGACGGTCATCCGAGCTATTCTCCCGACGGGAGCTTGGTTGTAACCGATTCATACCCCAATCGCGCAAGGGTTGCAGATATAAAAATTCTCAAGGATACGGACGTGGAAGCGGACGAGGCACGTGTTATTGCCAGAGTGCACGCGCCATTCAAATACGACAACGATACTCGGTGCGACCTTCACCCAAGATGGCGGCAGGACGGAAGGGCTGTTTGCTTTGATTCGGTTTTCGATGGGCACAGAGGACTTTATATAGCAGAGCTTTAATTTTGTCAGCAGTTTGCAAAAAGGAGTAAATGCAAATGGTAAGTGTTGTGATTCCAACACACAACAGATGCGATCTTATTACAAGAGCTATCAGCAGCGTAATCAAGCAGACCTACAAGGATTTGGAGATATTGGTTGTATCCGACGGCTCAACCGATGACACGAAGGACGTGGTGAAGCGGTTGGCTGCAGAGGACGAGCGCATAAAACTTATTGAATATCATCCGTCAAAGGGCGGAAACGTTGCTCGAAATACCGGTATAGAGATGGCTTCGGGAGAATACGTTGCTTTTTTGGACGATGACGATGAGTGGCTTCCCGAAAAATTGGAAAAGCAGCTTGCCGTTATGGAGGCTGACTCGGATATCGGGTTAGTATATACCGGAACAAGAATCATATACGTCAACGAAAAGGTGACATATAGCTTTAATCCAAAAGCAAAGGGCGATTTGAGTAAGGAAATTTTATTGGACAACAGCATCGGCACGACCTCTACGGTTATGGCTCGCAAAGATATTTTGATTAAGGCGGGATTGTTTGATACCGAGCTGCGTGCTCTGCAGGATTTTGATTTGTGGATTCGACTTTGTCAGATGTGTAAGGTTGGAATGGTCTGTGAAGAAATGATAAATTACTACAACTACGTCGGCACAAATCAGATTTCTGCGCTCACCGATAAGTATATCGATTCATTTGCGTACATTAACGATAAGTATAAGGATTTGCTAAATGAGCTTTCCTCCGAGCAGCTCCAAGAGAAAAAGCACAACGAGTATATGCTTTTGGGCAATAAAGCTATGCGAAACGGAAATGGCAAATTGGCGAGAAAATTTATAAAGGCGGCTCTAAAGGAGCGCCGCAGCAAAAAAGCGTTAGCTTATTATTTGCTGTCTTTTACTAATTTCAAAACTGTTTTGAAGCTGAGGAGCATTTGCTGAAGCCGACCTTTGCCGTACAGCTGTGATTCTTGAAAAAATATCAAAGGATAAACGAGGGTATTGCTATGAACGTCATAAAAGAAATTTTAAAAAAAGTGATGATTGTAATTCAGAAAATATCCCCAAAAACAGCAACGAAAATACTCTTTAAAAAATATATGGGCTATCCGCTGAATTTGAACAGTCCTCAAACACTGACGGAAAAGATGCAGTGGCTGAAGCTTAATACGTACAAAGATAATCCTCTCATCACCCGTTGCGTTGATAAGTACGAGGTGAGAGATTACGTGGCCGAGAAGGGCTGCGAAGATAATCTTGTTAAGCTGCTCGGCGTCTGGGATAGACCGCAGGATATCAGGTGGGACGCTTTGCCGGATAAATTCGTTCTTAAATGCAACCACGGTAGCGGTAGTGTAATTATTTGTAACGATAAAAAAACCTTCGATAAGAATGATGCGATTAGCAGGCTCTCCACCTGGCAGAAAGAGGATTTCGGTTTGCATCGAGCGGAATTGTCTTACAAGGGTGTTCCAAAAAAGATTATATGCGAGCAGCTCATAGAAACTGAAGACGGAAGAGCACCAAAGGATTATAAATTCTTCTGCTCATACGGACAGCCGAAATTTCTGTTTGTTGCCTCCGGCCGTAACGGAGATGAGGCGTTTTTCGATTTTTACGATTTGGATTGGAATCATCTGGACGTTAGAAACGGGCATCCTAACGCGCACGAATCAATTCACCGCCCGGAGCATTTTGAAAAAATGCTGTCGGTAGCCTCTGCTCTGTCGGAGGATTTTCCCATCGTTAGAGTGGACTTGTATGAGGAGATGGGAAGGGTGCTGTTCGGTGAACTGACGTTTTTGCACTTTGGCGGACTGCATCCGTTCGAGCCGTCGGAATATGATACGTATTTTGGCAGGATGTTTGATATTCAAGAGCTGATAAATCGCAAATCTAACTGACGGCTGACCCTTGCCATTCGGTGAAAAGCGGCACTTGCTGATTTTCTCTCGCACCGATGCATAGGACAAGCTGAATTTATACGAGGATATTACCAATGAAAATTGCTAAAACAGCAGTATTTCACAACTTCAACATTTTATTTTTCGTTGGAGCGTTTATTTTAATATTTAATCCGCCGCTTTTATCAATTAATGCAATGCACATCGTTGGCATATGCTCAATCGCTTACGTTATGCTGAACGTAAATAAAAGCGTGAGAGTTATTCGGAAAAACGATATTTCATTAATGATACTCGGCTTTTGCTGCATCTTTGCGTATCTGCTGCTTTTCGTTGTTGTACACAATGGAATGCAGCTGACGGATGCCGTTATGCCGATATATTATCTTGTGGATATTATTCCGTTCGGAATATCCGTGAGAATTTATGCAAACAAGCATCACTGCGGCACTGACAACTTTATCGACCTGCTTATACAGGCGGGAAAGCTGCAGGCTATATTGGCTTTGCTCGCTTTCTTTATTCCTTCTGTACATACGTTTTTCCTTGACAAGCTGATTAGCTACGGTTATACTGATTATTTTGAGTATTTGGCAAATTACCGGATTTACGGATTCGCGAGTAGCCTGACATTTGCTATGCCGGTTGTTCAAACTATGTTTGCGCTTATACTCCTTCATCCCGGAAAAAAAGGAAAAATGAACATCCCGTGGGCGATAATACTGTTCATTTCAGCCGTAATCAACGCTCGCGTTTCTATCGTCGTTGCGCTTATCGGAATTGTTGTGTTGATTTTATTCGGAAGATTTTCTATGCAGAAAAAGATGCTTTCGATAATCGCAATAGCTGCTGTTACAATAGCCTTTGCGATGATTGGATTGCCCTTGATAGAGCAGCACGCCCCTTGGACGTACAGATGGCTGGTATCAGGTATAGAGGATGTTTTTGCCTTTCTTGGCGGTGACAACAGCTCAGTCTACTTCTCATACGCTACGGCCAAGGAGCAATATCAGGTTCCCGCAAGCATTGCCGGATTCCTGTTAGGCGAAGGTCATATAACTATGGGTATGAAGGTATTATACGGCTACGAAAGTGATGTTGGATATATTAACGACCTTTGGCTTGGCGGGTTGATATATGTCATCGTTTTGTACGGATTTTATATACGCTATATGCTCAAGCTGTTCAGGTCCAAAAACAGCCTGATTTCCTTTATCGGCATTATGATGTTGGTTTCGATATTCGTGGTTAACATCAAGGGTATATCATTCTCCAAGACGAGCTTTAACGTATTTATGTTTTTGCTTTGTATCGTTGAGCTCTCGGGCTTGTGCAAGGAGAAAAAATCTCAGGAAAGGCCAATGAAAAATGAAAATATTGGTTTTGCTAAGCCATTGCATTCCAAAGCCAAGAGCGAATGAAATATGCGTGTCAAAAATGATATCCTCCCAAAAGGATGCCTGCACTACGTATGTTTGTACGGTTGATGACGAGGCCTTGCTTGGCGTGAGGGAGCTTGAGCCGAGCGTTAACGGAAGGGTCGTTCCTTTTTATTACAATCGGCCAAAGTCGTTTTCGGAGCGCGGCTTTTTCGGGAAGATATGCTATCTGTTGACTCGTTTGCCGAGCGTGCTTTTTTCTCCGGTGTATGACCGCGCTATGACGAAGGGCTTTTTACGCACGGCGGAAAAGGCAATAAAGGAAGATGCTCCGGATATGGTTGTTGCGGTTTTGCAGCCCGCAGCTGCGCCGGAGGCGGCGCGGCGCTTGAAAAAGCGGTATCCCTCCCCGAAATACCTGCTCTACGATTTGGATACTGTATCCGATTCAAGCCTTGGGCGCTTTGAAAAACTGCTGTTTGCCGTGTATTCAAAAAAGGTCCTGCGCTGGGAGAGGAAGATATACGGTGCATTTGATTTGATTGTGCACCTGGATAGTCATAAAGAGCATTTTCACAAAAAACAGTACCGCTCTTATCTAACCAAAACGCTTTTTCAAGGTGTTCCGCTCTTGGATATTCGTAATGACTGTAAGAGCGGTGGCTTGAGGGAGGCTCCCGTGTTGATCTACGCAGGAAGATTCTATCCCTCGCTACGCGAGCCGCAGCATCTGCTGGACGTGCTCTCGCTTGCAAATAAAAAGCGCGGCGGGCGCTTGGCGGTTGACGTTTATACCGATGGAGAGTACGTTCGCAAAATTTCGAATAGGTATTCTGCCGATGACGGAGTTTTCGTGCACGACTATCTTTCGCAGGATGAGATTAATTCGAAAATGGAAGAGGCTGACGTATTGATAAGCCTCGGAAATAACGGAACGAATATGTTTCCGTCAAAGATTGTTACCTACGTTGCACTGATGAAGCCTATCATCCATCTCTATCAATCAAAGGATGACCCGGTTATTTCTTATTTGGAAAATTATCCTGACGCCTTGCTTCTGGACGTCGGAGCGGATATTAACGATAATGCACAAGCAATTGTTAATTTCTTAGAGGCAGAGCATATGCCCATTAATCGAAGCGAGATTGAAGAGCTTTATAGGAACAATCTGCCTGCTTACAATATGCAGAAGATAATAGCGCGAATAGGTTTTTAATAGGCAAATTTCAAATAGTGCATCGGCGAAAGCTACATTGTGAGGTGATTTTCTATGGAAGATAAAATTACGGTAATTATACCCATATACAACGTGGAAAAATACTTGCGTCGATGCATCTTATCGGTCATAGGGCAAACTTATGAAAACCTTGAGATTTTTTTGATTGATGACGGCTCAACCGATAATAGCGGCACTATTTGTGATGAATACGCACAGAAGGACGGTAGAATCACCGTTATTCACAAGGAAAACGCAGGGCAAGCGGTTGCCAGAAATATAGCGCTTGACCGTGCAAGCGGCGATTGGATTGCATTTTTGGATAGCGACGACTGGATAGAGCCGGATATGTATATGACGCTGTTGCGTGTGGCAATGGAAGCCGATGCCGATATAGCAACCTGCGGGATTAAAAAGCATTTTGATAGCGGCGAGTACCTATCTTCCTCCGAGGACACCGGTAGGGTAGAGGTTTTATCTGCGTATGACGCTATCGCCGATCTGCTTCATCAAAAAAGAATAAGGTTTGAGGTTTGGAATAAGCTGTGGAAGCGGGAGCTTTTGGCTGACGTAAGGTTCAAGGAAAATCAGCTGTGCGAGGAGGTTTATTTTGACCGTCAGGCTTTTTTGAGAGCTGAACGCATTGTATTTGTTGATAAATCCTTGCACAATTACGTTGTCGGTCGACCCGGTAGCACGGCATCAAGCTTTAAGATAAAAAGGATGTCGGTATTCGGGGAGCTCGAGGATTTCGCAAACGATTTGCTTGCGAGAAATCTCGACGACCTTGCAGATATCATAAAATGCATATCCACAAGGTTTTCGGTTAATTTTTACGTTGAGGCTGCAAAAAGCAACGTGTCCGAAGAAATCAAGAGCGCTCTTCAAAAACAGTTCAACAGGTATTATCGCGAAATTCGCAAAAGCGTGTTTCTGACAAAAAAAGAGAAGGTTATGTTTTTTGTGTTCTCGAAAAGCCCAAAGCTCTTCTTTAGGCTTTTTATGATTAAAAACGGTAAGAAAAAATGACTTCAAAAAGCATCTATTCTCAAATATGCGGAGCGAAAGCTTAAATGAATATAAAATCTGTAAAAAATGCATCGTGGATTATAGGATGCAGAATTTTTCAATCGATTCTTGCCTTTGCGATATCTATGTTAACGGCAAGATATCTTGGTCCGTCAAACTATGGATTAATCAATTATGCACAGTCGATAACAACCTTTGTAGCACCGATTATGCAGTTGGGATTCAACTGGGTCATTGTTAAGGAGCTGATAAATCATCCGGAGGAAGAGGAAAAAACCTTAGGAACGTGTATTACGTTGAGCGTTTGTTCAGCCTTCGTATGTATTCTCGGAATATTGTCCTTTTGCGCGGTAGTGAATGTAAACGACAAAACGACGCTTGTTGTTTGCGCGTTGTACAGCACTGCGCTAATTTTTCAAGCGCTGGAATTAATTCAGTTTTGGTTTCAGGCAAAGTATCTTTCAAAGTACGTTGCGCTCGTTTCCTTGGCTGCGTATATAGTAGTTTCTGCGTATAAGAGCTATCTGCTTATCACAGCTAAGAGCGTGTATTGGTTTGCGGTATCACACGCTTTGGATTATTGTATTATTGCCTTGTCATTAATCTTTTTCCACAGGAAGCTTACAGGCAAAAGGCTGTCATTTTCGTGGCACGTCGCAAAGCGAGTTTTGAGCCTTGGAAAGTATTACATTTTCTCGGGGCTGATGATTACTATCTTCCTTCAGACCGATAGGATTATGCTCAAGCTGATGGTTGGAGATTCTGCTGTCGGCTTGTATTCTGCCGCCGCGACCTGCACCTCTGTGGCTGCATTCGTCTTTACGGCAATTAACGATTCTATGCGGCCCTTTGTGCTGGAAAGCAAGAAGCAGGGCACTGCGGAATTCGAGCGAAGCGTCGTTCAGCTGTATTTTTGCGTATTTTACGGCGCACTTTTATACGCTTTGATTTTATTCGCATTTGCGCCCAATATTATCTCAATTCTTTTTGGAAATGAGTATCTGGACTCCACCGCTATCTTACGGGTGCTCGCGCTGTATACCGTATTTTCTTATTACGGCGGAGCTAAGGATATTTGGATTCTTGCCGAAGGAAAACAGAAATACCTTCTGATTATTAATATCATCGGCGCAATTTCAAATGTTGTTTTGAACTACTTCTGGATTAATGCTTACGGAGCAATCGGAGCGGCGTGGGCGTCGTTTGTTACGCAATTTGCCACAAACGTTATCGTAGTTGCGCTTATAAAGCCTATCAGAAGAAACAGTCTATTATTACTTAAGGCGCTGAATCCGCATAACCTCATTGACGTTATACAAAGCTTGAAAACAAATAATTCAGAGAAGCAGTAAAGCGACGGGCGGTATACCGTTTGACACTGTACGGTTATTTCAGATAACGGAGAATTTTATGCTTACACCTAATATTGACTTAAAGAATAAGTGCGTTCTGCTGACGGGTGCGGCGGGCTTTATCGGCGCAAATCTCGCGGTAGAGCTCATAAGAGCGGTTGAGGGCATAAGGATAGTCGGGCTTGATAATATGAGCGACTATTACGACGTGTCCATTAAAGAGCACCGCCTCTCGCTTATCGAAGGGCAGGCGAAGGGCTGCCCTGCGGGCACTTGGACCTTCGTGCGCGGAAATATTGCCGACCGCGAGCTTGTCGACTCGCTTTTCTCGGAGTATAAGTTCGACGTGGTGGTCAACCTCGCCGCACAGGCGGGCGTGCGATACAGCATAACGAACCCCGACGCATATATTGAGAGCAATATAATCGGCTTTTACAATATCCTCGAGGCCTGCCGCGCCACGATGAGCACACCTCATCCCGTGCAGCATTTAGTCTATGCCTCAAGCTCCTCGGTTTACGGCGCTAACAAGAAGATACCGTACTCCACCGAGGACAAGGCGGACGCACCCGTGTCGCTTTACGCGGCAACGAAGAAGTCTAACGAGCTGATGGCGCACGCCTACTCAAAGCTCTATAATATCCCCTCGACGGGACTGCGCTTCTTCACCGTTTACGGCCCTGCGGGAAGACCCGATATGGCGTACTTCGGATTTACGAATAAGCTGCTCGCGGGCGAGGCTATCGAGATATTCAACTATGGCAACTGCAAGCGCGACTTCACCTACGTGGACGACATTGTCGAGGGGGTCATGCGCGTTATTGAGTGCGCGCCGGAGTGCGCGGCGGGTGAGGACGGACTGCCTCTGCCGCCGTATCGAGTATATAACATTGGCAACAACAGTCCCGAGAACCTTTTGGATTTCGTTAAGATTCTGGAGGAGGAGCTCGTTCGGGCAGGAGTTTTGCCGCCCGACTATGACTTTTCCGCGCACAAGCGACTCGTGCCTATGCAGCCGGGCGACGTACCGGTAACCTACGCCGACACGAGCGCGCTTGAAAGAGATTTTGGCTTCAAGCCGTCAACGCCGCTTCGCGTGGGCCTTCGCGCCTTTGCAGAGTGGTATCACGAGTTTTATCAGAACAAGAAGAGGTAAGATATGTCCTCATACGAAATGTTTGAGCAAATTTACAAAAAAGCGCCGAACGGCGTTGCCTTTTGCCCATACCGCATCTGTCCGCTCGGCGCACACAGCGACCACCAGCTCGGGCTTGTGACAGGTATGGCGATAAACGCCGGCGTTTATATTGCGTACGGCGAAAAGACCAACGGTGTAATAGAGCTTTCCTCGCTCCAGTTTGACAAGCGGGCGCAGTGGCATATAAGCTCCGTGCCCGAAAGGCGACAGGAGGACTGGGCGGATTATTTGCGCGGTGCAACCCTCGCGCTCTCCGAACGATATCCTCTTCGCTCGGGACTTTCCGGAGTTATAGAGGGCAGCCTTCCGATAGGCGGTCTTTCCTCCTCTGCGGCGGTTATAATTGCCTTTCTTCAGGCGCTCTGCCGCGTTAATAAAATATCGCTTGAGCCGAAGGAAATCATAGAGATAGCTCTCACGGCGGAGAACAAGTACGTCGGCGTGTCCTGCGGAAAGCTCGACCAGAGCTGTGAGGTGTATTCAAAGCAAAACCATCTCCTTTATCTTGATACTAGGGACGACTCCTACGAGCTCATTCCCACTCACCCCGATATGAAGCCCTATAAGATAGCCATTTTCTTCTCGGGTATTGAGCGCACGCTTGCGGGCTCTGCCTTTAATATGCGAGTTGACGAGTGCAGGAGCGCGGCTTACGCGCTCTTAGCGTACGCAGGTATGCCGTACGGCAAGTTTGAAGAAAGTCATATGCGCGACGTGCCGTACGAGGTGTATCTTGAGTATCGGGACAAGCTACCGGAGAATTGGCGGAAGAGGGCGGAGCATTGGTTTACCGAGTTCGACCGCGTAAAGCGCGGTGCAGAGGCTTGGCGCAGGGGAGATCTCGAAGAGTTCGGCACACTCTCGTTTGAGAGCGGACTTTCCTCTATCAACAATTGGGAAACCGGCTCACCCGAGCTTATAAAGCTCTACGAAATAATGAAAAATACCGACGGAATATACGGAGGTCGCTTCTCAGGCGCGGGATTTAAGGGGTGCTGTATGGCGCTTATTAATCCCGAGTACGAGGAGCATATAAAGAGATACGTAACCGAAGAATACCTTAAGGCGTTTCCACATCTTGAAGGAAAGTATTCCGTTCATATTTGTGAGAGTGCGGATGGAGTCAGTATATGAAATGCTTGATACTTGCGGCGGGTTATGCGACACGCCTGTACCCCTTGACCGAGAATTTTCCAAAGCCGCTGCTTAAGGTTGGCGAGAAGACAATTCTTGATTGGCTTATAGACGATATAGACGAGTCGGGTGAGATTGACGAGTATATCGTTATCTCGAACCATAAGTTTGCTCATCACTTTGAAGCGTGGGCGAGGGGTAAGCGCCAGAGGGTCAGCGTTGTTGACGACGGCACGAGCACTAACGAGGGGCGGCTTGGCGCGGTGAAGGATATTCAGTTCGCAAAGGAGCAGCTCTCCCTTGAGGGTGATATGCTCGTTATAGCGGGCGACAACCTGCTTGACTTCAGCCTGACGCGCTTTATTGCCTATATAAAGGAAAAGCGCACCTCCTGCATTATGAGATACTACGAGCCCGACGAGAAAAAGCTTTTGAAATGCGGAGTCGTGACGGTGGATTCCTCCGACAGAGTGATTGATATGACCGAAAAGTCCCCCACCCCAGCAACTCATTGGTGCTGCCCGCCCTTCTATTATTACACGAGGGAGGACGCAGGGCTTATCTCGCGCGGCATTGACGAGGGCTGCGGCACTGACGCTCCGGGAAGCTATATTGCCTGGCTTTGCAAAGAGGTGGAGGTTCACGCTATGGAAATGCCCGGCAAGAGATACGATATCGGAAATCTCGAAAGCTACGAGCGAGTAAAGGCGGAATATAACGGAATTTCTCGCTGATTTTTTAAGAAAAGGAGAGTTTGCCGTGGAGCAGAGAACGAAAAATATACTTTTTGCGCTGATTCGTTCTGCGATAAGCGGCAAAAAGCTCACGGATGAGGAAAGAAGCTCCTTTTCTCGCGAGAGGCTGGAGGAGCTTATCAAGCTTTCGGCGAAGCACGACGTTGACCACCTCGTCGCGTTTGGCTTGAAGCAAAACGGGCTTCTTGAAAAGGAGGACGCACCTATTGAAAAATGCGTTCTCAAGGCGGTCTTTAGGCATCAGCAGCTCAAATATGAGGTGGAGCGGCTCACGGCGGCGCTTGAGGCGAAGGGCATAGCCTTTATGCCCTTGAAGGGCACTGTTCTGCGCGGGTATTATCCGCAAGGCTGGATGCGAACGAGCTGTGATATTGACGTTTTAGTTCACCGCGAGCAGCTTGATGATGCGATAGCCTATCTGAAAAGTGAGCTGAAATATACCGAGGGTGAGCGCGCGACGCACGACGTATCGCTCTTCAGCCCCTCGGGCAATCATATCGAGCTTCATTTCGACCTCGTTGAAGAGGGGCGCGCGAATTCCGCCGCCGAGGTTTTAAGCTCGGTTTGGTCTGATGCGCGGCTATGTGAGGGTAGCGAATACAAGTACGAGATGAGCGACGCTTTCTTCTATTTTTATCATATCGCGCATATGGCGAAGCATTTCGAGTGCGGCGGATGCGGCATTCGCCCCTTCGTCGACCTTTGGATTCTCGACGCGCTTGACGGGGTGGATATCGCCGCTCGCGACGGGCTTTTGGAAAAGGGCGGTCTTTTGAAATTTGCAAATGCGGCAAGAGAGCTCTCGGGCGTTTGGCTTGGCGGCAGGGAAGAGTGTGAGCTGACGGAGCGGCTTGGCGGCTTTTTGCTTCACGGCGGTGCTTTCGGCTCGTCGGACAACCGCGTCGCACTTCAGCAGAAAAAGCGCGGCGGCAAATTCGGCTATCTGATGTCGCGCCTCTTTATCCCGTATTCAAAGCTTAAGCTCTATTATCCCGTCCTCGAAAAGCATCGCTGGCTGACCCCCGTTATGCAGGTCAGACGGTGGTTTATGCTTTTGCGCCCGGACGTTGCTAAAAGGGCAAAGGGCGAGATTGCCGCAAATAAAAATATCAAGCAGTCGGATGCGGAAAATATGCGCGCGCTTATGGACGATATAGGACTGTAAAGTGCCGATTTTGCGACACGCTTGCGTGTCATTCTGAGCGAAGTCACGCCGAGATTTCACTCGGCTACGCCTCGTGCTTTTGGGCAAAGCCCCAAAAGTTCGACGATGCTCAGGATGACACCTTCGGTGTCCGGCGGGACGCAGTCGAAATCCGACCTTCGGGAGGATCAAACGCGACGGGGCGCGTTTGGAATCTCGCAAAAATCAGTTATTTAATGTGACATAGCCAAATGAAAAATGTTTTTCTTGATTAGGGACTCGAAGCCACAGCTCCGAGTCTCGGCTTGTTTTTTGCCTAATTATGTCTTTTTTATTAAAAAATGCTTGAAATTAGCAGTATAGTTTGCTATAATATGTAATGCTGGGTAAAATTGACTCTGATAAAACGCGCGCTATGCGCGAACAATTTAATGAAAGGAATAAAAACTTATGTCAGAACTTCTTAGTCTGTTCAACTCGATTCTTGCATTCGGTCGGGACGGAAACTGGAAAATGATTGTCATGTGGATTATAGGTGGAGTTCTTATCTACCTTGCCATCAAAAAGGAAATGGAGCCGACGCTCCTTTTGCCGATAGGCTTCGGTGCAATTCTTATGAATTTCCCCGGGGTTGTAAAGGTTGTGTGTACTCTGGAAGAGGCTCACGTATACTCTACGTCCTTTATGTTTGCGAAGGATTATGCGGGCAAGGTTTGCACGGAATGCGGAGGTGCGTTGACTACCACTTATTCCGGCATTGCAGAGCCGCTTCACGAGCTTTATAATGCAGGTATTGCAAACGAGCTGTTCCCGCTTCTTTTGTTCATCGGTATCGGTGCGATGATAGATTTCGGTCCGCTGCTTAATAACCCCAAGCTTATGCTCTTCGGTGCGGCGGCACAGTTCGGTATCTTCTTCACGCTTTGTATGGCGTCCATCTTCTTCCCCGAGGCAAAGGACTTCGCGTCCATCGCTATTATCGGTGCGGCAGACGGCCCGACCTCTATCGTCGTTGCTAACCAGCTCGGCTCGAACTACGTCGGAGCTATCACCGTCGCGGCATACTCCTATATGGCGCTCGTTCCTATCATTCAGCCTCCGGTAATCAAGGCGCTTACCACCAAGGACGAAAGACGGATCCGTATGTCCTACACGCAGAGAAGCGTATCGAAGACCACGAAGATTCTCTTCCCGATAATCATATCGATAGTTGCTTGTATCTTCGCCCCCGGTGCCGGCTCGCTTATCGGTTTCCTTATGTTCGGTAACCTTATCCGTGAGTGCGGCGTTCTCGATTCTCTTTCGGAAACCGCGCAGAAGGTGCTTGCAAACCTCGTAACCATCTTCCTCGGCATTACCATCGCCTTTAATATGACCGCAGGTCAGTTCCTCAGCGTTCAGACCCTTCTCATTATGGGTCTTGGCCTTGTCGCATTCATAGTTGATACGGCAGGCGGCGTTCTCTTCGCAAAGCTTTACAACCTTCTTGCTAAAATCTTCAAGTGGGAGCGCATCAACCCGATGATAGGTGCGGCGGGTATCTCCGCGTTCCCTATGTCCGGTCGTATAGTACACAAAATGGCACTCAAGGAAGACCCCGAGAACTTCATACTTATGCACTCCATAGGTGTTAACGTTTCCGGTCAGATAGCTTCGGTTATCGCGGGCGCACTCGTGCTCGGCTTCTTCGGTTAATTGAAAGGAGACTATAATGGGAGACCTTCAGTTTAATCTTTGGGCGTTTGTTGCCAACCTTAAGTGGATGGGCATCGGAATGCTCGGCGTATTTATCATTATCGCTATAATAATAGCGGCAACCTATGCAATAGGTAAGCTCACGGCAGGTAAATCCGATAACTGATAAAGGCACGGTAAATTAAATGGATATATTTGATATATTAGCTTTAATTGGCGGTCTGTGTCTATTCCTCTTCGGTATGAATATTATGGGCGACGGCCTTGAGCGGCGCGCCGGTAACAGTCTTAAAAATTTGCTCGGAAAGCTTACGAACAGTAAGCTCCGCGGCTTTCTGACCGGTCTTGGCGTAACGGCGGTAATTCAGAGCTCCTCTGCAACGACGGTTATGGTCGTCGGCTTCGTTAACTCGAAGGTAATGACGCTGAAGCAGTCTATCGGCGTTATTATGGGTGCTAATATCGGAACTACCGTTACCGCTTGGATTTTGAGCCTTGGCGGCATTTCGAGCGATAATATCTTTATCAAGCTTTTGAAGCCGACCTCATTCACTCCGGTTCTGGCTCTTGTCGGTATAATACTCACGATGTTCTCCAAGTCCTCGAAGAAGAAGGACGTGGGAACAATTCTGCTCGGATTCGCAACCCTTATGTTCGGTATGGACGCTATGTCGAGTGCCGTTTCGGGTCTTGCGGATATTCCCGAGTTCCAAAATCTCTTCCTCGCGTTCAAGAACCCGATTCTCGGCGTTCTCGTCGGAGCGGCGGTTACTGCAATCATTCAATCGAGCTCTGCCTCGGTCGGTATATTGCAGGCGCTTTCCGCAACCGGTGCGATATCCTACGCCGCGGCAATTCCCATCATTATGGGTCAGAACATCGGTACTTGCGTTACCGCAATGCTTTCATCCTTCGGAACGAATAAGAATGCAAAGCGCGCGGCTCTCGTTCACCTCTCCTTCAACGTTATCGGAACTGTCATTTGGCTTTCGGTATTCAGCATTGTATCCGCGGTCTTTACTATTCCGATCCTTTCCGAGTCGGCAGACTATCTCGGAATTGCTGTATGCCATTCCGCATTCAATATTCTTTGCACAGCTCTTCTTCTCCCCGCATCCTCGCTTCTTGAAAAGCTTGCGTACAAGCTTGTTCCCGAAGGAAAAGCACCCGAGAAGACGGTTGAGCTTGATGAAAGACTCCTTGCAACCCCCACCATCGCGCTTGCACAGTGCGGACGCGTTGCCTCCAAGATGGCAAGTGAGGCTGTCCGTGGCTTGAAGCTCGGTATACAGGCAATTGACGGATATACGAGCGAGCTTGCCGAGCAGGTTCGCGAAATAGAGGGCGAAACCGATCACTTCGAGGATATACTCGGAACCTATCTTACAAAGCTCAGTAAATCTCAGGTTTCGGATAACGACAGTGCAACGGTGTCCAAGCTTCTTAAGGCTATCGGTGATTTCGAGCGAATCTCCGACCACGCGGTTAATATACTCGAGTCGGTCGAGGAGCTTCGCGAGAAGGGAATTGAATTCTCGGATTCCGCAAAGGCAGAGCTTAAAACTCTTTGCCTCGCGGTTGAGGAAATTCTCACCTTCACCGAGGATGCCTTCGTTGGCGACTCGATAGAGATTGCCTACGAGGTAGAGCCTCTTGAGCAGGTCGTAGACCATCTCAAGTCGGTTCTCAGAAACAGCCATATAGTAAGACTCAAGGGCGGCGAGTGCACCGTCGAGGCGGGCTTCATATGGTCTGACCTTCTTACCGACTTCGAGCGTGTCAGCGACCACTGCTCCAATATCGCGGTCGGTATTATCGACGCGCAGGACAATACTATGAATCCTCACGAGGCTTTGCGTGCCATAAAGCAGCAGGACCCTCGCTTCGAGGAGAAGCTCCAAAAGTATATGGACAAGTATTCCATAAAAGCGTAAGCTCTTTTATCGCTTGCATAAAAAACAGCCGTTGGAAGATTTCCAACGGCTGTTTTTATAAATTTGTAAATCATTTTGATGAGTCAAGCAAAACCTCGCTGTTAGTTCCGTAGAAGATATCCTCTCTTCCGCTGATAAGCTTGAAGAACTCCTCGAGCCTATGCCAGTTAAGGCTGTCGCAGTCCATCTCGTAGGAGTGACCCCAGATATAGAAGAGCGCGGGCTCTTCCGCTTCCATCTCAACGAACCTTTGTCCGAGCTCCATCATTTTATCGAAATCGAGGTGGAATACCGTAGGCTTGAAGTGATAAAGATTCTTCGGTATATCAAAGCCGTGCGAGCAGTCCGTTCCCCTTGCATACTTGATTTTCGTATGCTCGCGAATGATTCCTTCGACTCGCTCGTCAGCCGCCCAAGAGCCGCATGGGTATGCCATACCGCGTACCTCGTAGCCGACAAGTGCTTCAAGGTTCTTTCTGTCCTCTTCAACCTGGCGGATGATTTCCTCGTCCGAGCATCTTATAAGGGCGGGGTGAGTCAGCGTATGCACCGCGAGCTCGTGGTGCTCGTATATTCTCTTGACCTGTTCGGGCGCGACCTTGTAGTGCGAGATTCCCTGACCAGAGCGAAGAACGAGTATATTCGGCTTGCCGAGCAGCTCGGAATTGATATTAAAGGTGCTTTTGAGCCCGTATTTGTCAAGCAGCTCGATAAGGCGTATATCCTGAGTGACGCCGTCGTCGTAGCTGAAGGTAACTGCTTTTTTCTTTCCGCAAAACATATAGTGCGCCTCCGTTTCTTTCTATGTGATAATTATACGCCAAAGGGGGAGGCGTGTCAAGATATAATTCAATTTTTGCGCGCCCTTTGTTGACAAGCGACGGTGCGGTGGGTTATAATGTTAAAGAAATAAATTTTCCTTTTGAAGAAAGGCCTTTATGATAGATTCAAGATTCAAGCGGACGAAGCTTGCCTGCTACTCGGCGTACTTCACAATGTCGTCGGTTTTTTGTCTGCCGCCGCTTTTGTTCGTTACCTTCCGCGAGATGTACTCAATCTCCTGGACGCTCCTCGGCACGCTGGTGCTGGTGAATTTCTGCACGCAGCTGGCAACCGACCTCGTGTTCACCGCATTCTCAAATCGCTTTAATATAGGGCTTATTGTCAAGGTAATGCCGCTTATAACCTCGCTCGGACTTCTGATATACGCCACCCTTCCGATGCTCTGTCCTTCTGCGGCGTACGCGTGGCTGTTTTTTGGAACGGTTATATTCTCGGTAGCCGCAGGGCTTTCCGAGGTGCTGCTCAGCCCGATTATAGCGGCTATCCCGTCGGAAAATCCGGGGCGGGATATGAGCCTTTTACATTCGCTTTACGCCTTCGGCGTATTCACGGTTGCCGTGATAGGCACACTTTTTCTTAAATTCGTCGGAGAGCAGAGTTGGCATTATCTTGCGCTATTCTTCGCGGCGCTGCCTTTAATCTCGGCGGTGCTCTTTATGACGTCGCCTATGCCGAATATGAGCGGCGGTGAGGTGGAAACCGCAACGCCGAAGGCTCGAAAAAGAACGGTAGGAATCGCCCTTTGCGCCGGCTGTATATTCCTCGGAAGCTGCGCGGAGAACGCAATGTCGAATTGGATATCCGGCTTTATGGAGGCGGAGCTTTTGGTTGACAAGGCGCTTGGTGATATACTCGGCGTGGCAGGCTTTGCCATCCTTCTCGGACTTGTGAGAATTCTTTACGCAAGATGGGGCAAAAGCATCACGAGAGTGCTTCTTTTCGGAATGATAGGCGCGGCTGTCTGTTATCTCGTTGCAGGGCTTTCGTCGCATATCCTACCCGCCTTTATTGCCTGTATTTTGACAGGAGCTTTCACGGCGATGCTTTGGCCGGGAACGCTGATAATGATGGAGGAAAAAATCCCAAACGCCGGCGTTGCGGCATACGCCTTAATGGCGGCGAGCGGCGACCTCGGCGCGTCCGTCGCGCCGCAGCTTATGGGCATCGTGGCAGACGCTTCAAGTCTGCAAACGGGTATGCTTGTCTGTTCGGCATTCCCGATTCTCGGAGTCGTTTTAGTGCTGGTGGCAATGCGATACTTCCGCTCCAATGTTATATAAAAGCGGTGCATACCAATGATCAAAGAGAGAAAGATATACCCACGTGTAGAAAAAACACATCTGTTTGAGGTGACTTGTGCTTAAAAGACTTTACGATAAAAGCAGAATATGGTTTGCAGTCGGATGGATTGTGCTCTACTGCGTATTGATGTCGGTGGGCGACGTGCTGTCCGATACGGTGGGAGCTATGAAGGTATTTACGCTCGTGGTGGGACTTCTTTTGTCGGCAATCCTTCTCATCTTTCTCGTGCGGCACGGACTGACGGGAGAATACGGACTTTGCAGACCGAGTGCGAGTGCCGGACGGATGCTTTATTATCTTCCGCTTCTCGTTATGCTCACCGCAAACGCATGGTACGGCTTTAGGATAAACTACGGCGTGACCGAAAGCATTTTATATATTCTTTCGATGCTATGCGTCGGATTTTTGGAGGAGGTTATCTTCCGCGGTCTGCTCTTCGAGGCACTCCGCAAGGAGAGCTTTAAGGCGGCGGTGATAGTTTCGAGCGTCACTTTCGGCGTCGGGCATATTATCAACCTATTTAACGGCTCGGGCGCGGAGCTTATACCAAATCTTTTGCAGGTGGTGTACGCCACCGCCGCAGGCTTTATGTTCGTTATGATGTACTGTAAGTCGAAAAGCCTTATCGCCTGCATTATCTCCCACGGAGTTTTCAATGCGACGAGCGTTTTTGCAAACGACCTCGCGGCGACGTTAGAAATGCGGATTTTGACCGCTATTCTGCTTACCTTGATATGCGCCTCTTACGCGACCTACCTCGCCCTGACTTTGAAAAGAGAGTAGGAGAAGGCACAGAGGCAACATAAAAAAGAGCAAACACGGCTGTGTTTGCTCTTTTTTGTTAGTGTTGAGTGATATTCTATTCGCCAAAAACTCGGCTTTGAATGCAAATAGGCGTCAAAGCCGCAATATCACTCGGCGTAAGCCGAATATAACTGCGTAGCAATAGAACTCGCCGAAGGCGAATAGAGCTCTCGTAAATATTCCAAGCGGAATATTTACGCCAGCGGCGAAGCCGTGTCAGAGCCGTCGCCCACAAGACCGAGGCGTGCGGCTGCCTCCTCGCGCATTTTATACTTGAGAATTTTGCCTGCCGCGTTCATCGGGAATTCTTTTACGAATTCGATATATTTCGGCACTTTATGGCGCGCCATACTCGCCTTGATAAAGTCGGTCATTTCCTCTTTTGTAACGCTGCCCGGCTCTTTCAGAATAATGCAAGCCATAATTTCCTCGCCGTATTTCTTGTCGGGCACGCCTATGACCTGAACGTCCTTAGTTTGCGGATGAGTGTAAATGAACTCCTCTATCTCCTTCGGGTAGATATTCTCGCCGCCGCGGATTATCATATCCTTGAGTCTGCCGGTTATTCTGTAATTGCCGTCCTCGTCGCGAGAGGCAAGGTCGCCCGAATGAAGCCAGCCGTCCTCGTCGATGGTGTCCTTGGTTGCCATCGGCATTTTGTAGTAGCCCTTCATTGTGTTGTAGCCCTTTGCGCAGAACTCGCCGTTAACACCGGGGCCGACCTCTTCTCCGGTTTCGGGGTCAACGACCTTACAGCGCACGTGGGGAAAGGCGTAGCCGACGGTTTCGGTTCTGACCTCAAGCGAGTCGGTCCAGGAGCTCATTGTGTTACCTGGTGCGCACTCGGTCTGACCGTAGACGCTGACGATACCCGTCATATTCATTTCGTCGGGGCGCGCGGCGCGGCGCATCAGCTCGGGAGGGCAGCCCGCACCCGCCATAATTCCCGTTCTCATATGCGAAAAATCGGTGGAGCGGTAGTTTTTATGGTTGAACATTGCGATAAACATCGTCGGAACGCCGTTAAAGCAGGTTATCTTTTCCTGATTTATGCAGGCGAGCGAGGACTTTGCCGAGAAGTACGGCATCGGGCACATCGTAGTGCCGTGCGTCATAGACGAGGTCATAGAAAGGGTCATTCCGAAGCAGTGGAACATAGGCACGTGAATCATCATACGGTCGGCAGTGGAGAGCCCCATACGGTCGCCGATGCACTTGCCGTTGTTGATTACGTTGTAGTGGGTAAGCATAACGCCCTTGGGGAAGCCCGTCGTTCCCGAGGTGTACTGCATATTGCAGACGTCGCTCGGGCGAACTGCCGCCGCCATTCTCGCGACCTGCTCGGCGCTTACGAGCTTATATCTCGCCATAGCCTCGTCGAAGGTCAGAGAGCCGGGCTGCTTGAAGCCTACGGTGATGACGTTGCGAAGGAAGGGCAGGCGCTTTGAATGAAGCGGATCGCCCGCCTTGGTGCTTGCAAGCTCGGGGCAGAGGGTGTTTATTATTTCCTTGTAGTTTGAGTCGAGGCAGTCCTCTATCATAACGAGGGTGTGCGTGTCCGACTGGCGAAGAAGATACTCCGCTTCGTGAATTTTGTATGCGGTATTGACGGTTACCAAAACCGCACCAATCTTGGTAGTCGCCCAGAAGGTGATATACCACGCGGGCAGGTTGGTTGCCCAGATAGCGACCTTCGAGCCCGCCTTGACCCCGAGCGATACGAGCGCTCTTGCAAAGCGGTCAACGTCCTCGCGGAACTCGGCGTAGGTGCGGGTGTAGTCAAGGGTGGTGTATTTGAAGCAGTACTGGTCGGGGAACTCGTCGGCAACGCGGTCGAGCACCTCGGAGAAGGTGAGGTCAACGAGCTCCTCCTTTTTCCAAACGTACTGACCTGTGCCGTCGTGGTTGAAGTAGAGCTTCTTTTTCATATCTCTCGTCGATGAAAACCGCGACATAAAGTTCACGAAATACGGGAAGATTACCTCGGGGTCCTGAAGGTCAGAAAGCCACTCGGGCTTCCACTCGAGCGAGATGAAGTTATCGTAGTTTACAGAGGAGAGAGCCCGCATAATATCGTCGATGGGCATAGTGCCCTCGCCGATGAGCTGGTATGCCCCCGTGTCGTCGGAATCGCGCATATGAACGTGCTTTACGTAGCAGCCGAGGTTCTTTATCGTAGCATCTGCCGACTCGCCGTTATCCCTATACGGATGGTGCACGTCCCAAAGAACCGCAAGATTGTCGCTCGCGAAGCGGTCGAGCATATTGCGAAGCCTTGCGGTGTCGGAGTATATGCCGCTCGTCTTTACGAGAACGGTAACGCCGAGAGGCTCTGCGGCGGAAAGCAGGGATGAGAGCGCGGAGTAAACCGCCTCCTCGTCGTCAGAGAGGGCGCAGACGGTGACGAACGGAACGCGTGATGCGTGCGCGATATCAATAAGAGTCTTAACGGTGTCTGCTGCCTCGCCGCCTGCCGATATATCACAAGAGGTGTCAAAGCAGGGAATTGTGAGCTGCCTATCACGCAGCTCGCGCGCGGTCGCGCCGACGCTGTATTTATGGAAGGGTGCGCCGCGGTCGGTGAGGGCGGTGAAGTTTTGAAGGTTATAGACCTCCACTCCCGAAAAGCCCATATCGGCGGCGGTGTCTAACATCTCCTCAAAGGAGAGGTTGGGCCACCCCCGTGTAGAAAAGGAAAGCTTCATTCTACTTCCTCCTCGTAAATTATTTTATTCAGTGCGCTAAGATACGCCTGTATACCCGCGCCCACGATGTCGGTGGATATTCCGACGCCGGAATATACCTTTGCACCCGAGCGGAGCTTAACTACCGTCTGACCCATAGCCTCGCGGCCCTCGGTAACTGCTTGGAGCTGGAAGTCGTCAAGCTCGTAGTGGCAGCCGGTGATTTTTTCTATTGCCTGGAAGGCGGCGTCTATCGAGCCGTCGCCGATATAAACGCCCTCGACGGGCGCGCCGTTTTTGACGAGCTTAATATGCGCGGTGGCGGAGATGGTGTTGCCGGAGGTGATAACGTAGGTGTCAAGCTTGTAGGTCGAGGGGACCTGCATTGCAGAGGAGGCGACAATTGCGTCGAGCTCCTTGAGTCCTACGCGCTCCTTCTTCTGCGCTATCTCAAGAAACGCGTTATATACCCGGGCGTTATCGTCCTCTGAAAGATCATAGCCGAGCTTCGTTGCTGCAATGGCAACTGCGTCGGGCCCATCGTGCTCGGTGAGGTAAATGCCGTCCGCATCGTCCTCCTTCGATATTGCGGCAGTGCCGCTCTTGCCGGGGCGGCATATGCGCTCTATCTTTTCGGTTATTCTCGTGAGCTGGGTGGTCTTTATATTGCAGGTGGCAGAAATAGCATCGGCTTTAGCCGCGAAAATGCGGGCAAGACTTGAAACCGACGAAAGAGCGATGGGGTACGCCGCGGCGGTTATCTGCTCTGCGCCGCTCGTTACCGCCGCTATTGCAGAGGCGTCCGCCATCGATATGGCGTTCGAGGTGCAAACGCCGAGGGTGACGCCCGTCAGGGCGGGGAGATTTTCGTACTGAAGCTTGATGAACGCCGCAAGCTCTGCGGGGAACATCTCGCCCGCGGTATCGGAGAGGGTAACGGTCGTAGCACCCGCTTCGATTGCGGTCTTGAGCAAAAGGGTCAAAAAATCCTGCTCGCTGCGAGTTGCGTCGATTGCTATGAACTCAACGTCGCCGCAGAGGGTGGCGCACTTTGAAACCGCCGCTTTAACCGCCTCTATCACGGCGTCGGGCTTTTTATGGAAGAGATACTCTATCTGCACGGCGCTCGCGGGGGCGCTTACCTGAAGCCTCGGGTGCTTTGCACACTTGAGGGCAGAGAACGCCTCCTCAATGCTCTCGTCCGAGAACTCGACGGGAACGGCAATAATGCTCTCCGAGGTCGCCGCGGCAATAGATTTGATACGTAGCGAATCAATGCGAGCGTTGCTTATTCCCTCAAGCTCTATAATATCAACTCCGAGCTTATCGAGTAGCTTGGCAAGCTCTATCTTCTCCTTGAACGATAGGCTGAAGCCCTCCGACATCTGCTTCATAGTTGCATCGCTGATTTTGATTTGCTTCATAACTTTCTTCCTTCTTTCTTATAAATAAAAAAACCCCGAAGCCACTCATCGCGGCTCAGGGACGAAATTAATTTTCGCGGTACCACCCTGATTATCTCCCAAAAAGAGAAATCACTTTTCAACCTCTATCAAGGTCCTGCCCTGTAACGGAGGCATCCGTGTCTCATTACTCGCTTTCGCTTTGACAAGACCGACTCGGGAAGAAGAACGACCGACTCATCTGCATCGGCTCGCACCAAGCGCCGACTCTCTGAAGCATCCGAAGGGGGTGTAGTTTCCGTCATTGTCTTTATAAAGATGTTTATATTAAAACACCAAATCACCGCTTTGTCAAGATGAAATCTTAAGAAAATGGTGATATTTGTATATTTATTGAAAAAACTGCTTTGAAGCACTTGAATATTTGGCTATTTTGACGGTTAAAAAGTGTTTGACATTTGAAAAAAGATGTGGTAGAATAGTTGCATAAAAACTGTGACGAAGACGGTACGGTGATGAAGCTTGTCAGAGAGTCGGCGTTTGGTGCGAGCCGATAGCTTATAGCCATAGTACCCATCACTTCCGAGTTGGGGGTCCGAGCGATATGCCGCCAGGGTCTTTCGTTTCCCGCGTTAAGGGTTAGGGCTTGATTGAGCCTGAAGCGGCGATTTTTTCGCAAATTGAGTGGTACCGCGGGTTTGTTTTACTCGTCTCAAGAATTTGTTTTCTTGAGGCGTTTTTTGTTTTTATAACACAATTTTACAACCTAATTAAATTAAGGAGGAAAAAACTATGCTCAACAAAACCGACACAAATCAACTTCAAAGGATAGCACTTCGAATTCGTGAGATGCGTCAGATACTCGGATATACTACCGCCGAGATGGCAGAGAAGACCGACCTCACAGAAGAGGTATACGTATCCTACGAGTCGGGTACAGTCGACCTGCCCTTCACCTTTATGCACAAATGCGCGAAGGCGTACGGCATTGAGCTTACCGATATTCTTGAAGGACACAGTGCAAAGCTCACAGGCTATACCGTAACCCGAAAGGGCGAGGGCCTTACCACTGCGAGTGAGGATGGCATAACCATTCAGGATATGGCACCTCTGTTCCGTCAGAAGCTGGCAACTCCTTATTGGGTTACCTACACCTACTCGGAAGAGCTGCAAACCAAGCCTATCAGCACGGTTACGCACGCGGGTCAGGAGTTCGACCTCGTCCTTCGCGGCTCTATGCGCGTTCGCATAGGTGACAGGGAAGAGGTGCTTCGCGAGGGCGACAGCGTCTTCTTCAAGTCATCGACCCCACACGGTATGATTGCGACTGGCGGCGAGGACTGCGTATTTCTTGCTATGGTTATGGCAAGTGACGCGACCGATCAGCCGATGTATATCGGTAATTCGGAGCAAAAAACGACGCACGCCCCCCTGCTTTGCGAGAAATTCATCAAGCCCGTCGAGGATGAGACGGGAGCTTTGGTTGACGTTAAGTATTCAAACGAGGACGAATATAACTTCGCCTTCGACACCGTTGACGAGATAGCTCGCAAGACTCCCGACAAGCTTGCAATGCTCCATATTGCAAACGATATGACCGAGCATAGATTTACCTTTAAGGATATGAAGGACGCCTCCTCGCAGAGCGCAAACTACTTCAAATCCCTCGGAATTAAGCGCGGCGACAGAGTTATGCTCGTCCTTAAGCGCCACTATCAGTTCTGGTTTGCTATCCTCGGTCTTCACAAGCTCGGCGCGATAGCAATTCCCGCTACCAACCAGCTCCTCGCTCACGACTTTGAATATCGCTTTAAGGCGGCGGGTGTCAGCGCAATTATCTGCACGTCTGACGGAGATACCGCCCGTCAGGCAGAGCTTGCGGAGGCAAGCTGCGGTCTTTCGCTTACGAAGGTTATGGCAGGCGGAGAGAGAGAGGGCTGGCACAGCTTTGACAGCGAATACACCCTCTTCAGCCGCAGATTCGTTCGCGAGCCGGACGCACCGTGCGGCAACGACCCGATGCTTATGCTCTTCACCTCGGGCACTACCGGCTATCCCAAGATGGCAATGCACTCCTACAAGTACGCCCTCGGTCACTTCGTTACCGCTAAATATTGGCATCTTTGCGAGGCGGACGGACTTCATTTCACCATCTCCGAAACCGGCTGGGGCAAGGCGCTCTGGGGCAAGCTTTACGGTCAGTGGCTCTGCGAGGGTAGCGTATTTACCTACGATTTCGACAGATTCGACTCGCAGAAGATACTCCCGATGTTCGCAAAGTACAAGATAACCACCTTCTGCGCACCTCCCACGATGTACAGAATGCTTATCAAGCAGGATATCAGTCAGTACGACCTGTCCTCTATCCGCCACGCAACTACGGCGGGCGAGGCGCTCAACCCCGAGGTCTTCTATCAGTTCGAAAAGGCAACCGGTCTTCGCATAGCAGAGGGCTTCGGTCAGACCGAAATGACCCTTGGCATCGCGAACCTTATAGGCACACAGCTTAAGCCCGGTGCGATGGGCAAGCCCGTTCCCGGATACGGAATTGACCTCGTGGATACCGATGGAAATCCCGTGGCTGACGGTGTAAACGGCGAGATAGTTATAAGAACGGGCGACAAGGCAGCCCCCGGCGTATTCCTCGGCTACTACCGCAACGAAGAGGCGACGAAGAGCGTCTGGCACGACGGATTATATCACACGGGAGACCTCGCTTGGCGCGATGAGGACGGCTACTTTTGGTACGTCGGCCGCGCTGACGACGTCATCAAGTCGTCGGGCTACCGCATAGGTCCGTTTGAGATAGAGTCCACCATTATGGAGCTTCCTTACGTTCTTGAGTGCGGCGTTTGCGCCGCTCCCGACGAGGTAAGGGGTCAGGTCGTCAAGGCTTGCATAGTTCTCGTTGGCGGTACGGAGGAGAGCGAGGAGCTGAAAAAGGAAATTCAGAATTACGTCAAAGAGCACACCGCGCCCTATAAGTACCCGAGAATAGTTGAGTTCCGCCGTGAGCTTCCGAAAACCATAAGCGGTAAAATTATGAGAAATAAGCTTTGACGGGCGGTAATTTTTGTCAAAACCAATTAAATTTATAAAAAATATTGACAAACGGATGCAAAATTCGATATAATATAGCTTACTTAATTTATAAAATATTATATCCTGAAATAACGGAATAGATAAAGAGGTACGACGTGGAATCGGTTTTTGGCGGAATGGAAACTAAAATTAAACAAATAGCGGCTCGTATCAAGGAGCTTCGTCTTGTAACCGGGCTTTCCGTGGAGGAGATGGCTTCGCGCACCGGCACGACCCCCGAGGAGTACGTGGCGTGCGAGGCGGGCGAGCGCAACCTGAGCGTTGCCTTCCTTTATCACTGCACGTTGAGCTTCGGCGTTGATATGGGCGATTTGCTTGAGGGTAAGAGCCCCAAGCTCCGCTCCTATGCTTTGACGCGTAAAGGCGAGGGTCAGAGGATTGAGGAAGCGCATCATATGATAGGCTTCAACCTTGCCTCAGGCTTCCGCAACCGTATTGCGCTTCCGCTTTATATGGAGCTCTCCTACACCGGCGACGATGAGAATATCGAGCTCGTGACTCACGAGGGTCAGGAGTGCGACATCGTTATAGCGGGCCGTATGAAGATTCGTATCGGCGAGCACACCGAGATTCTCGGCCCGGGCGACTGTATCTATTACGATTCCGGCACGCCCCACGGTATGATAGCCGTAGGCGGCGAGGACTGCTCCTTCTATGCAGTCGTGCTTCGCAACCAGGCGGCAAGGCTCGGAGAGCAGGAGAGCATACCCTCTGTTGCTACCAAGCGTCTTGACACCGACTCGGAAAGGCGAATTTATCACGATTTCATTATTCCCACCGAGGAAAACGGCGCACTTACCAAGATTGCCTTCAAAAACGAGGATAAATTCAACTTCGCCTTTGACGTAGTTGACGAGCTCGGAAGGCGCAAGCCCGAAAAGCTTGCTATGCTTCACGTCAGCGAGGACGGCACGGAGCGGCGCTTCACCTTCCGCGATATGAAAAAAGAGTCGGCAAGGGCGGCAAATTATTTCAAATCCCTCGGAATTAAGCGCGGCGACAGAGTTATGCTCGTCCTCAAGCGCCACTATCAGTTCTGGTTTGCTATCCTCGGTCTTCATAAGCTCGGCGCGATAGCTATACCCGCACCCAACCAGCTGCTTGAAAAGGACTTCAAGTATCGCTTTGAGGCGGGCAGAATAAAGGCTATCCTTTGCACCGCAGACGGCGGCGTTGCCTCGGCGGTTGACGGCGCGGCGGAGAGCTCACCTATGCTCGCTCACAAGATTTTAGTGGGCGGCGAGAGGGAAGGCTGGCACAGCTTTGACGAGGAATACGCAATCTTCAGCAGTCACTACGCTCGCGGCGAGGACGCTCCGTCGGGCGACGACCCTATGCTGATGTTCTTTACCTCCGGCACCTCGGGATACCCGAAGATTGCCGCGCATAACTATAAATATCCGCTCGGTCACTTTATAACCGCAAAGTATTGGCATCAGGTCAATCCCGACGGGCTTCACTTCACCATCTCGGATACCGGCTGGGCGAAGGCAATGTGGGGTAAGCTTTACGGTCAGTGGCTCTGCGAGGCGGCGAACTTCGTCTACGATTTCGACAGGTTCGACCCCGAAAAAATCCTTCCCCTGTTCGCAAAGCATAAGATAACCACCTTTTGCGCGCCCCCCACGATGTACAGAATGCTTATCAAGCAGGACCTCTCTCGCTTCGACCTTTCCTCTATTGAGCACGCATCGACTGCGGGCGAGGCACTCAACCCAGAGGTCTACCGTCAATTCGAGAAGAGCACGGGGCTCAAGATTATGGAGGGCTTCGGTCAGTCGGAGAGCACGCTCATTATCGGTAACCTTTCCGGCGGAAGTCACAAGATGGGCTCTATGGGTAAGCCCGTTCCGCTTTACGACGTGCATCTTCTTAACCCCGACGGCGAGGAGGTTGCGCGCGGCGAGAGCGGCGAGATTTGTATCAATATATCCGAGGGTCTGCCTTGCGGTCTTGCTTACGCATACGATGCAAACGAAGAGGTGACCCGCGAAACCTGGCGCGACGGATATTACCACACGGGTGACGTTGCCTGGATGGACGAGGACGGCTTCCTCTGGTACGTTGGCCGTGCCGACGACGTTATTAAGTCGTCGGGCTATCGCATAGGTCCGTTCGAGATAGAGAACGTCATTATGGAGCTGCCTTATATCCTTGAGTGCGGCGTTTCCGCCGCTCCCGACGAGATACGCGGTCAGGTCGTCAAGGCGAGCATAGTTCTCGTCAAGGGATACAAGGGAACAGACGAGCTGAAAAAGGAAATTCAGAACTACGTCAAGTCAAAGACCGCACCCTATAAATACCCGAGAATAGTAGAATTCCGCGAGAGCCTTCCCAAGACGACGAGCGGAAAGATAATAAGAAAACAGCTTTAATATGGATTTTGATGCTAAAAGATTAACCCTCTTTGCAGGGCATTACGGCAGCGGAAAGACGAATATTGCCGTCAACTACGCACAGCTTCTTAAAAGCTGCGGCAAGGCGGTCACTATCGCCGACCTCGATATCGTAAATCCCTATTTCAGAACCAAGGATAGCGAGCGCGAGCTTGCCTCGGCGGGCATTCGGCTGATATCTCCGAGATACGCTAACTCAAACGTCGACCTTCCGGCTCTGCCCCCTGAAAGCTACAGCTTGGTTCAGGACAGGTCGGTATATGGAATTATGGATATCGGCGGTGACGACCGCGGCGCTTACGCCCTCGGCAGATTTGCCGACGCCATAAAGGCGGAGGACGACTACCGAATGGCGTTCGTCGTCAACTGCTACCGACCCCTGACGTCAACGGTCGATGATGCCGTTGAGATAATGCGCGAGATAGAGGCGGCGTGCGGACTTCGGTTCAACTGTATCGTCAACAACTCGAATCTCGGCGCGGAAACGACAGCCGAAAACGTCCTTGGCTCGCTTGACTTCGTAAGGGAGCTTTCCGAGAGGACCGGTCTTCCCGTGTGGATGCACACGGCAGAGGAGAGTGTGGCGAGAGGTCTTACGGGACTTAAGGTTTTGCCAATGCGGCTGCAAAAGAAAATATTTGATTTACCGAACGACCGCGGTTAGAAAGGAATGGTCAAAATGGCAAAGGTAACTTTTAATACCGATATGTGTAAGGGCTGCGGCCTGTGCGTCGATGCGTGCCCTAAAAAATGTCTTTCGATTGCGGAGGATAAGCTTAACCCCAAGGGCTATTCTCCCGCTTTTATGCAGGACGAGGAAAAGTGCATCGGATGTGCATTCTGCGCAACTATGTGCCCCGACTGCATAATCACAGTTGAGAAGTAAAGGAGAGGCGCGTTATGGCAGAAAGAATTTTGATGAAGGGCAACGAGGCTATCGCAGAGGCTGCGATAAGAGCAGGTTGCCGCCACTACTTCGGCTATCCTATTACTCCCCAGACCGAGATAGCCGCTTATATGGCAAAGAAAATGCCTAAAATAGGCGGAGTGTTTCTTCAGGCGGAAAGCGAGATAGCGTCAATAAATATGGTTTACGGTGCGGCGGCGGCAGGTATGCGCGTTATGACCTCCTCGTCAAGCCCCGGAATCTCCCTTAAGACCGAAGGCCTTAGCTACATAGCGGGCTCGGACGTTCCCGCCCTCGTCGTCAACGTTCAGCGCGGAGGCCCCGGCCTTGGCGGCATACAGCCCTCGCAGTCGGATTATTTCCAGGCAACCAAGGGCGGCGGTCACGGCGACTACCGTATGATAGTTCTTGCCCCCGCATCAGTGCAGGAGATGGCGAGCCTTACCATCAAGGGCTTTGACCTTGCTGATAAATACCGTATGACCTCTATGATTTTGGCAGACGGAACAATAGGTCAGATGATGGAGCCTATCACCTTCGAGGATGCAGAAATCAAGACCTACGAAAAGCCTTGGGCGCTCACGGGCACGGAGTGCCGCCGCGAGCATAACGTGGTTAACTCGCTTTACCTTAAGCCCGAGGAGCTTGAGAGAAAGAACTTCGAGCGCTACGAAAAGTACGCCGAGATAGAAAGAAGCGAGGCTATGTGGGAGGAGTATATGACGAGCGACGCCGAGATTATAGTCGTTGCATTCGGTATTGCCTCACGCGTTGCCAAGAACGCAGTTGCCGCGGCAAGAGATGCGGGAATCAAGGCGGGACTTATCCGCCCCATCACCCTCTGGCCCTTCCCGAACGCCGCGTTCGAGAAGACCGATAAGGTAAAGGCGTTCGTATCCGTAGAGCTTAATATGGGTCAGATGATAGAGGACGTAAGGCTTGCAACCAAGTGCCAAAAGCCCGTCACCCTCTGCAACCGCGCGGGCGGTATGATACCCTCGCCCGACGAGATACTTGAGTCTATCAAGCTTGCAGCGAAAGGAGAGCACTGATAATGGCAGTAGTATTTGAAAAACCGAAATCGCTGACGGACGTGCCCTTCCATTATTGCCCCGGCTGTCCTCACGGTATTATTCATCGCCTCGTGGCAGAGGTTATCGACGAGCTCGGCATTGAGGGCAAGGCTATCGGAGTTGCCCCCGTCGGATGCGCCGTTATGGCTTACGATTATTTCACCTGCGATATGATAGAAGCGCCCCACGGCAGAGCTCCCGCAGTTGCTACGGGAATTAAGCGCTCCCGTCCCGAGAATATCGTCTTCACCTATCAGGGTGACGGCGACCTTGCCTCGATAGGTATGGCAGAAACCGTGCACTCCGCGGCAAGAAACGAGAACATCACCGTTATTTTCGTAAACAATGCAATATACGGTATGACAGGCGGTCAGATGGCTCCCACCAGCCTTCCCGGTCAGGTAACGCAGACCTCGCCCTACGGCCGTGACGTAAAGCATTGCGGCTGGCCTATCCGCGTAAGCGAGATGCTCGCGACCCTTGAGGGCCCCGAGTACGTGGCGCGAGTGGCGGTCAACAACGTCAAGAACGTAAAGGCGGCGAAAAAGGCTATTAAGCGCGCGTTTGAAAATCAGATAGCGGGCAAGGGCTTTTCGCTCGTTGAGGTGGTTTCCGCCTGCCCGACCAACTGGGGTATGACTCCCAAGGCGGCGCTCGAATGGGTAGAGAGCGATATGCTTCCTTACTATCCCATCGGCGTTTATAAGGACAGAAGTGCTGAGGAGGGCAAATAAGATGAAGACAACCGAGATTCTTATTGCAGGCTTCGGCGGACAGGGAATACTGTTCTCCGGCAAGTTTTTGGCGTACAAGGGACTGACAGAGGACCGTCAGGTATCCTGGCTTCCGTCCTACGGCCCGGAGATGCGCGGAGGAACGGCTAACTGCAACGTTATCCTCTCCGACACACCCGTCGGCTCGCCCATCATTACCACCCCCGACGTTCTTATTGCAATGAACACCCCCTCGCTTCAGAAGTACGTAAATACCGTTGCAAGCGGCGGACAGATATACGTTGACTCCTCGCTTATCGACGTTAAAGTCGAGAGGGATGACGTCAGTGTCTTCTACATTCCCGCAACCCAAATGGCGAAGGACGAGGGAATAGGAACTCTTGCAAATATGATAATAGTCGGTCACCTTTTAGAAAATCACCCGGAGCTCTCGTTTGAGGGCGTAGCGGACGTGGTTGAAAAGCTCGTGCCTCCCAAAAAGGCGGCGCTCAAGGAGCTTAATATGAAGGCTCTTTCGCTCGGAAAAAATTACGAAAGCAACTAATCCAATTTTTCATAAGGAGATAAATATTATGAATGCAATGACTGAAATGAGCAAATACCGTCACGAAAAGGTTTTGTTTGTAAACAACGAAAAGGCAGGACTCAAGGCGATTATCGCCATACATAACACCAATCTCGGTCCTGCAATAGGTGGATGCCGTCTTTTCCCCTACGCATCCTATGACGACGCTCTCTTCGACGTTCTCCGTCTTTCTCGCGGTATGTCGCATAAGAACGCAGTTGCAGGTCTTGCTCACGGCGGCGCAAAGGGCGTTATTATCGCAGACCCCTCGCAGAAGACCGAGGCTATGTTCGAGGCGTTTGGTGAGGCGGTAAACAATCTTGGCGGCGAGTATATCACCGCAGAGGACGTTAACACCACCTGTGACGATGCTCTCGTTATGCTTCGTAAGACAAATCATATATGTGGTCTTCCACAGAACAGCGGCGACCCCTCGCCCTTCACCGCTCGCGGCGTTTGGCAGGGAATAAGAGCAACCGCGAAGGTAGCTCTCGGTGCTGATTCTCTTGACGGACTTACCGTAGCCGTTCAGGGCCTTGGCAAGGTTGGTTACGACCTCTGCCGTCTTCTTCACGAAAGCGGCGCAAAGCTTATCGTTGCTAACCGCTCCAACAAGGCAGTTGCAGAGCGTGCGGCTGAGGAATTCGGCGCTATCGTAGTTCCCACCGAGGAAATATACAGCCAGAAGTGCGACATCTTTTCCCCCAACGCAATGGGCGCTATCATCAACCCCACAACGATTCCGCAGCTTAACTGCAAGGCAGTAGCAGGCGGCTCTAACAACCAGATTCTTGACGACGCATCCGGTCTTGCACTCAAGGCTCGCGGAATCTATTACGCTCCCGACTTCGTAATCAACGGCGGCGGCGTAATCAACGCGGCGGCAGAGGTTGACGGCCCTTACAACAAGGCGGCAGTTCTTGAGAAGGTTGACAATATCTACAATTCTATTGAGCATATCCTCACCGAGTCCAAGTCGACGGGCGAGCCCGAGAGCGTTATCGCAACGAGATACGCAGAGTCGCTCATCTATCGCTAATATCCACCCCCGTGTCGCGTTTTTTGCGTTGCGGAAAGCAAAAATGCTTGAGCGACCTGCAGTTTTACAGGTCGCTCAATTGATATATGAGGTGACGATTTGAAGAATAAGTATTTTGACTTAATGGAAGCGGCGTTCAGCGCCTATACCGAGGAGCATATTCGCCGTTATTTTGAGGACGTGAGAGCGCACGGTTTGACCGAGCACGGATTCCCGAGGCTTACTGCCAATATCGGAATTCTTATCTCTCACGGCAGGCGGCGCGACCTTTTGCCGCTCTTTTCCGATATGATGGAGCTTTGCTGCAAAACGATACCAACGGTCAAGGCGGCGAACGACTTTTCCGTCCGCGAGATAGTTGCGTGTCTATGTGAGGTAGAGGCGAGCGGCGCTTGTGCCGAGGCGGACACGGCGCGGTGGCGGAGCTACCTTGCCAAAATAGAGCCGACGAGCTGTTATAGCAAATTTGCCGCCGACCCCTCGGACGACGTTCGAAATTGGGCGCTCTTTACCGCCGTCAGCGAATACTACAGATTGTGTGCGGGACTTGGTGGCTCTATGGATTTTATAGAGCTTCAGATTGCCTCACAGCTGAAATTCTTTGATGAAAACGGAATGTACCTTGACAAAGCGGGCACGGACGTTCATCAACCTATAATGTACGACCTCGTGTCGCGCGGACTTCTCGTTTTGCTGATAAACGCAGGATACAGAGGTCGGTATTACGAGGAGCTTGACGCGCTGCTTAAAAAATCCGCACGCCTCACCCTCAAGATGCAATCCTCGAACGGTGAGATGGCGTTCGGCGGTCGTAGCAACCAGTTTTTACATAACGAGGCGTGGTTGGCTACTATATTTGAGCACGAGGCAAAGCGGTATGCAAGCGAGGGGGATATACACCTTGCCGCCGCCTTCAAATCGGCGGCGGAGCGCGCGATTTCGGTTACGGAGGAGTGGCTTGGAAAGAAGCCCGTTCGTCATATCAAAAACCGTTTCGAAACCGAAACGAAATACGGTTGCGAGGGGTATGCATATTTCGATAAGTATATGATAACCGTAGCCTCGAATCTTTACGCCGCGTATTCGGTTTGCGACGATTCTATTCCCTCGTCAGCCCCCACCGATAATATTGCGCATTTTCAGACCTCGGAGCACTTCCATAAGCTGTTCTTGAGGTGCGATGGCTACGCGTTGGAATTTGATATTAATGCCGACCCGTGTTACGATTCCTGCGGTCTTGGCAGGCTTCACAGGGCGGGAGCGCCGTCTGTGATTGCCATATCCTGCCCCTGTCCGAAGAGCCCGAAGTATACGGTGGATATTGACGAGCCGTTCGCCCTTTCAATGTGCTCGGCGATTTTTGCCGATGGCGTCTGGCGCTTTGCGGCAGATGGGAAGGGGAAATACTCGGTAACCGAAAGCGGCGGGTGCGGCAACTCGGCATTTGCAACGCTTACCTGCGACTTCGGAGCCGGACGGGTCAGCCGTGAGCACTATACCGTAAGCGAGAGCGGTGTTACCGTCAGCGTTGAGGGGGAGGGCGAGATTGGCTATGTGCTCCCTGCCTTTTCTTTTGACGGTGAATGCTACTCCGAGATTACCCTTGACGCTCACTCTCTGACGGTGTCCTACGGCGGCTTCGCCTGCCGCTATACAACAGACGGCACAGTCTTGGATTTGGGACGCACCGCCGCTAACAGAAACGGGCATTACCGCGCCTTTTTGGCTACCGGGTCGGGCAAATTAAAGCTGAAAATCGAGATAATAAAAGAATGAAGAACGGCTCGACTGCATATCGGCAGTCGAGCCGTTTTTACTTTTGTAGGTCTTAAAGCTTCAATAGCCTTTTGATATTCTCTCCGAGAATCATCTCTCGTTCCTCTTCCGTAAGAGGTATCTTATAAAACCTTTCGAGCTCCTCTTTCGAGTCCCACATCGGAAAGTCGGTTGCGAAGAAGAACCTGTCCGCACCAAGCATATCGATAAGCCTCTTTGCCTCGTCGGCGCTTATGAAGGGAAGGGTGGAGCAGGTGTCGAAATAGACGTTCTCAAGTCCCTTGTAAAGCGGAGAGTCCGACCAGCAGCGATAGCCGCCGAAATGCGCGGCAATGAAGGTCACACTCGGGTATTTCTTTGCCATTTTAACGAGGCGGCTCGGCTTTGAATATTCGTATCTGTCGTCGCCCATATGTAAAAGAATGGGGAGCTTTCCCGCAGCGGCGCGATAGAACTTTTCGGCTTCCTCGTCGTCAATATTGAATTTCTGAAAATCGGGGTGGAGCTTTATTCCGCGCATATTGTTAGCGATAGCCCATTCAATCTCGCTTTTGATTTCCTCTTCGGTGAGGTCTTGGTGAAGGGTGATAAAGCCTATAAATTCGGGGTGAGCCTCTATCTCGCGCTTGATAAATTCATTGATAGAGCGCACCTGATGCGCCGTCGTTGCCACTGAGTGAACGACGTAGCGGCTTATCCCTGCGCGCGCTCCGTCCTCAATAAGCCGCTCGGCTGTGCCTGCGGGCATTTGCATTTTAATATCGTAAAACTCGCCTATCGTGACGGTTGCCTTTGCGGCAATTTTTTCGGGGTATATATGTGCGTGTGAGTTTATTATTTCCATTGTGAGCTCCGTTTTGCCGAGGCGACCTCGGCGACATCTTTTTTGATAGAGATATATTAGCACATCCGCGCGCTAAAGTCAACAAGAAACGATATTTTTCTCGCCGAAGGCATCAAAAACCACCCCGATGGAAATTAACCGTCGAGGTGGTTTATCTTTTGAAGATTAGCCGCTTTTACTGCTTTTTCTCGAAATATCTGTTGTAAAGAGGCGATTCTTCAAGCGGGCGATTTATAAGCTTGTAGGTTTCGGGTCTTCTCTGGCTGAAGCGGGTTTTGCGCATCGAGTGCGACTTATAGAAGTGCTCCGAGCAGTACTGCGGGTCGGGTTCTTTTTTGATATCAATTTCAGCAGTCACGACAACCTCGCCCTGCCTCGGTGCTTCGGCTATTATTCTGCCCATATTGTCAACGATACAGCTCGGGTCGCCGTATCCCTTCCGCTCCTCGGGAAGACCTCTTTTGTCAAAGCCCATTGCTATTGCAAGGGTGACGCTGCTCTCGTATGCTCTTGCAAGACCGTAGGTCGTTTCCCATCCGAGAGTCGGGCAGGCAATAAGGTCTGCACCGCCGAGGGCAAGCTCGCGTACGGACTCGGGGAACTGAAGATCCCAGCAGACGAGCATACCGATGTTTCCTATCTCGGTTTCGAACACCTCGAACCTGTCGCCGTATCCGACGTGGAGCTCCTCGCCCGCAGGCAGATGCACCTTTTTATGTATTCCGACTATCTCACCCCTGTTGTTGAAAAGGACTGCGCAGTTGTAGGTTACCCCGTCGATAGTCAAAAGAAGTCCTGCAACGATATGCATATTAAGCCTTTTTGCCGCCTCGGAGAAGCGCTTGGCATCTTTACCGTCGACTCCCCCGTAAACCGTGGGGTAGGGGAATCTTGTGTCACCAAGAGCTAAAAAGCCGTTAACCGTTTCGATAGTAACGGCGAGGTCTGCGCCCTCTGCCGCCGCCTCCTCAAGCATTTGCAAGCATTCGTTCAGCGTTTGCTCACCCTGCGCCTTGAGATATTCAAGCGAGGGGGGATTTGTGAGTGAGTAGCCGTAATATTTCGGATGCTGCTGTAAAACTGAAATTTTCATAAGATATCTCCGTTCTGCCACCGTGGGCGACCATTACTGCTTTAATGATAACAGAATAGGGCGGTGATGTCAAGCATAGTTTTGCGCGTAATAAAAATACGTAATCTTCCTTGACAAAGGTTAGGGCGTGGAGTATAATAATCTTGATTCGGCGAATTTTGTCGTAATTTCACGGTCTTGCCGAGGGTACTAACATATTTGGAGTGTGACTTATGAATTTTTTGGAAGAGCGCATTTTGAAGGACGGCATAGTTAAGGACGGAAACGTTCTTAAGGTCGATAGCTTTTTGAATCATCAGATGGACCCCGTGCTTATAGACGAGATAGGCAAGGAATTTTACAGGAGATTTTCGGATAAGGAAATAACGAAGGTCTTGACTATTGAGGCGTCGGGCATTGCTATCGCTTATGCGGTTGCGCGCTGCTTCGGAGTTCCTATGGTGTTCGCAAAGAAGGCAAAGAGCATTAATATTGACGGTGATATGTACACCGCCGAGGTCGAATCCTTTACGCACAAGAATAAAAACCAGGTTATCGTTTCCAAGAAGTTTCTCTCGGAGGGCGACAAGGTCTTGATAGTTGACGACTTCTTGGCGAACGGATGCGCCCTTCAGGGCCTTATTTCAATTACCGAGTCGGCAGGCGCTACCGTTGCGGGCATAGGCATCGCAATCGAAAAGGGCTTCCAGTTCGGCGGCAGAAGAATCAGAAACCTCGGTTATCAGCTTGAATCCTTGGCTATCGTTGAGTCAATGGATGCAGAGAGTAAGACGGTCGTCTTCCGCGCACAGTAACGGGAAGCACGACTTTTGGCGCAAATCTCCGTTCTCTCCCGCTCGGCGTACCCTCGTACGACTTCGGGTCGCGAACGAAAATTTCCCTCTCAAAATTCGCACTCCCCGATAAGCACGACTTTTGGCGCAAATCCCCATTCTCTCCGAGGCGAACGGATTTAGAAGCAAAATATCGAATAAAAGCAAATAAAGCGACACGGGTGTGACCCCGTGTCGCTTTATTTATTATCGCTCTTCTCTAAAGTAAGGAAGACCCAAAGATGCGGGAGCTTGATTATTCTTGCTGCCTCTGATGCTGGTCACTATCAGAACTATTACAGTCATAACGTAAGGAATAAGCTTCAAAAGCTCCTTGACGGTAGAGGTTCCGTCAATGTAGTAAGCCGTAAGATAGAGTGCCGCGAAAACAAACGAGCCGATAATGCTGAGGGTCGGTCGCCATAGCGTGAAAATAACGAGAGCTACGGAGAGCCAGCCGAGCGCTTCGATGGTTGCGGCGTTTTCCCAGCTTCCTTTGATGTAATCCATAATGTAGAAGAAGCCGCCGAGTCCTGCTATGCCGCTGCCGATGAGTATTGCGCCGTACTTATAGCCGGTTACGTTTATGCCGGCAGCATCTGCGGTGGCAGGGTTTTCACCGACTGCGCGAAGATGAAGTCCCGGTCTTGTCTTTTTAAGGAACCAAGCGGTCAAAATCGCAATGACAATCGCGAGATAGACGAGAATACCGTGGGAGAGGAATATCTTTCCGAAGTCACCGAGGGAATCTGCAAACGGAAGACCCTTGGAAATAATCTTACCTGCAATCTCGAAGTTGGCACGGTCAGCGTCGCTCGTCAAAACGCAGGTGTCCATAAAGAACTGGGCAAAACCGTTACCGAAAATAGTCACGGCAAGACCCGTTATGTTCTGATTACAACGAAGACTGACCGTCAAAACGCCGTATATTCCGCCAAGAGCCGTGGCGAAAAGAGCGGCGAAGAGAATCGAAAGAAGGACTAAAAGAAGCCAGGATGCTTGCTTGGGGTCGGAGAGGGACGCCATATAGATTGATACCGCGTAGCATCCTCCCGCAGTTCCTACACACATAATACCTGGGATACCCAGATTTAAGTGTCCCGCTTTCTCGGTGATTATCTCACCGACGCATCCGAAAAGAAACACGGTTGCCAGAGCAATTGCGCCTACGAGAAACGAAGTCATCCTTGGTCCTCCTCTCCATTATTTGCTTTTGTCTTTTTGGTAAACAGCCGCTTGATACCGTCAAAAGCACCCTCGCGGAATACTACCTTATAAGACATAAAGAAGGTTACTGCAATAACTGCAAAGTAAACGATACCGATTACGATATTTGCAACGGCGTCGTTCGTGAACTTGAAGTCCTTACGAACCTGGGTCATTCCCTTATCAACGAAGGTAATGAACAGGCAGGACGCTATCATCACGAGCGGATTAAAGGCAGCGAGCCACGCCGTCATAATAGCGGTAGAGCCCATATTGTCTGCCGAGGCGGTGCTGACGGTATGGTCGACCGCGCCGCCGATAAAAGCACCTACGAGTCCTGCGATAGCACCCGAGATAATCATCGTGCGGATAATGACGCGGCGCACGTTGATACCGATGTACTTTGCGGTGTTGTTGCTTTCACCAACGACCGAGATTTCATATCCCTGCTTGCTATATTTGGTGTAGGCATACATTGCGCCTGCAAGAAGGAAGAATACGAGAATTATCAGAAGATATTTGTTGCCAAGCTCGGGAATATTTCCTCGGCTTATGGGGGTCAGAACGCCCGAACCCGTCTTAACCCAAATGGTAATAAAGGTTGCAACGAGGCCTGAGGCAATGTAGTTCATCATCAGCGTGAAGAGGGATTCGTTGGTGTTGAAGAACGCCTTGAAAATCGCGGGAATCAGAGCCCATACAGCGCCTGCTATAACACCTGCGATAAGTCCGAGAAGCATCACGACGAAGTCGGGAAGCTTACCACCGAGATAGAACATAACGGCAACGTCGGCAAGGCAGCCCATCAAAATCTGACCGTTACCGCCAAGGTTCCAGAACTTCATTTTGAATGCGGGAGAGAGTGCCAACGAAACGCCGAGAAGAATAGCGGTATCCTGCAAGAGCAGCCAGATACGGCGGGATGTGCCAACAGCGCCCGAGAAAAGCGAGCCGAAGAAGCCGAAGGGGTTACCGGAGGAAAAGAGCGAGCAGATAATGCCGCCTAAGAAAAGGCTGAGTAAAATCGTGCCTGCATAAAACGCCGCTTTTTTCTTCGTGCTGATAGTATCGCGCTTTACAATGTGAAAGAGCGGTTCTTTTTTGCTGCGCTCGGTCTGCTTCATTTCTCAGCCACCTCCTTGTCCTTGTTGGATTTTACCATAAGAAGTCCTATTTCGTCCTTCTTTGCGGTGCGGGCATCCACGATGCCTGCTATACTGCCGCCGCTGACGACCATAATTCTGTCGCAAAGCGCAAGGAGCACGTCAAGGTCCTCGCCTACGAAAATAACGGCGACACCCGCCTGCTTTTGCTTTGTCAGAAGATTGTAGATGGTATAGGACGAGTTGATATCAAGACCTCTGACGGGGTAGGCAGCCATCAGGACGATGGGGGAAGAGGCAATCTCACGGCCGACGAGCACCTTTTGCACGTTACCGCCGGAAAGACGGCGGATAGGCGTGTGATCGACGTCGGGCGTTACGACCTCAAGCTCCGAAACAATCTCGTCCGCAAGGTCCTTCGGGCGCTTGCGGTCAAGGAACATCGAGCCGCCCTTGCGGTAGCTGCGGAGCATCATATTATCGGTGATATCCATATTTCCGACAAGACCCATGCCGAGTCTGTCCTCGGGAACAAAGGAAAGTCTGACGCCGAGCTCGCGAATCTGAAGGGGAGTTTTATCTCTTAAGCTTGTCACGTCGTCCTCGTTAAAGAGTACCTTGCCGTCGTTTACGAGAGCGCGTATCTCGGCGTGACTCATACCCGAAAAATCAACGGGCGTGCCGTCTTCGTAGTGGAACTTTCCTTCCTTGGCAAGCTCGACTACCTGCTCGAATGTCTTGTGATAGAAGGTGACGGGTAGATTCTTTTTCGGGCGGTTGAAGATAATCTCGCCGGACTCAAGCCGCTTAAGTCCCGCAATAGCCTCGAGCAGCTCGCGCTGCCCCGAGCCTGCAATACCTGCAATGCCGAGGATTTCGCCCGAGCGAGCAGTGAAGGATATATCGTCAAGTATCTTAACACCGTCGGGGCTTGTCATATTAAGTCCGCGCACCAAAAGCCTGTCACAGACGTTTTCGGGCTCGGGGCGGTTGATATTCAGCTCTATCTTCTGACCGACCATCATCTCGGTCAGCTCCTGCTCGTTTGTGTCGACAGTATTCACCGTTGCAATATGCTCGCCCTTGCGAAGAATTGCAACACGGTCGGAAATCTCCATTACCTCGTTGAGCTTATGGGTGATGATAACTATCGACTTTCCGTCCTCGCGCATTGCGCGGAGCACGTTGAAGAGCGTGCGAATCTCCTGAGGCGTCAGAACGGCAGTCGGCTCGTCGAGAATCAGAATATCCGCACCTCTGTAAAGCACCTTGATGATTTCAACCGTCTGCTTCTCCGACACCGACATTTCGTGGATTTTCTTATCGGGATCTATATGGAAACCGTACTTCTCGCACATAGCGAGAATACGGGATTTTGCTTCTCTCAAATTGTATTTGCCGTCATCGACGCCGAGGACGATGTTTTCAACGGCAGAAAAAACGTCAATCAGCTTAAAGTGCTGATGAATCATACCTATTTTATAGCGGAACGCGTCACGGGGAGAGGTTATGGTTGCCTCTTCTCCGTTAATGATAATTTTGCCGGAGTCGGGGTAATAGATGCCGGCAATCATATTCATAAGCGTGGTCTTACCGCAGCCGTTCTCGCCGAGAACGGAAAGGATTTCGCCTTTGCGGATATCCATCGTGACGTTGCTGTTAGCAACTATCTTACCGAAGGTCTTCGTGATATTTTGAAGTTGGATAATGGGCTGTTTGTCCACTTTACTTCCTCCCTGAAAGGATCTTTTTGCGAGAACAAGGACTGCATAAGGCGGAGCCGAAACTCCGCCATTATGCATTTTTAATTAAAAATTATCCTTCAACAACGGATTCGCCGATGGTGATACCGTCGATGATGATGTCAAAGTAAGGAGCGGAACGGAATTCGCTCTCTGCGAAGTAGGTGATGCCGTTTTCGGTCTTGATTACGTTAGTGTCCTTCTCCCAGTTAGCGTCGGTATTAACGTCAGCCATATAGCTGGTGAGGTTTTCACCGTCAACGGTGAACTTGGAGCAATCAAATACCTTGAGAGAACCGTCAAGGAGCTTAGCCTTAACCTCGTCGAGCTTTGCCTGAGTGCCCTCAGCTGCAGCGTCGCCGAGAACGGTGATCTCAACGGAACCGGTTTCGATAGTGCCGGTGTAATCGGTATCGATGTCCTTGCCGTTGATTACGCAGTCAAGCATATACTCGAAATAGGGAACCCAGTTGATTCTGGAAGCGATGATGAAGGTTTCGGTCTTGCCGGTGGTGCCGTTGTAAGCAACGTTGGGGATACCTGCGTTCTCGCAAGCGGTGGGAGCACCCATAGAGTCAGCGTGCTGAGAAATGAGAGTGCAGCCAGCATCGATAAGAGCCTCTGCGGTAGCCTTTTCAGCGGGCTCGTCGTACCAGGAGTTGGTGTAACGAACTTCCATAGTAGCGTTCGGAACAACAGAGCGAACGCCAAGGAACCAAGCGGTGTAACCGGAAATAACCTCTGCGTAGGGCCAAGCGCCTACGTAGCCGACCTTAGCCTCGGTATCGGTGATGTCCTCACCGTACATTTCGATAAGCTTAAGACCTGCAGCAACGCCTGCGAGGTATCTACCCTCGTAGATAGATGCGAATGCGTTTTGGAAGTTTGCAACGTTCTCGGTATGAGCCGTCGTACCGGTAGCGTGGCAGAACTGAACGTTCGGGAACTCTTTAGCAGCCTGAAGCATATAGGATTCGTGGCCGAAGGAGTCAGCGAAGATTACATCGTAGCCCTCGTCTGCGAAGTTAGCTGCCTCATCATAGCACTCGGTACCCTCGGGGATATCGGTGATGATGGTGTAGTTCTCTTCTTTAAGGCCCTTGTTCTTACAAGCAGTCTTGAAGGCTTCGATGAAGTTTTTGTCGTAGGTAGAGCTGGTGCCGTGCAAAGCTATCAGAGCCGCCTTGACCTCGCTGGGATCTTTGCCGTTGTCGCCACAGGAAGCGAACACTGCGCAGCAGCCGAGCATCATCACTACAACAAGCAGCAGGGAAAGGATTTTCTTCATTTTTGAGTTTCCTCCTAAAAAATTTTTGTTCGTCCACAGCTTGTGCCGTGAATCGTGTTTATCTATAAAAGCCGAAGCTTCTACAAACCAAAAATTAATTCCTTTTTTACAAAAAACGACATTCGCGACAGAAATATTCTAACACACTTTTTTATACTTGTCAATAAATTAGACATATTTTATATAATCTAATTTTTCGCGGCGCGCGGTGGGCGGAAATTCAGAGCGGAGATGCCGTTTGCAGCACCTCCGCCCTTGTCTTTTGTTTTTTGAGTGTTAAAGCTCCCAATCCTTGACGTCCTTCGTCCAGCTTCCGAAGGGTCTTGCGATAGCCTCGCTGACGTAGCAAACGCCCTTGCCAAGACGCATAATAGACGCAGGGCACTCCATCGAGATAGGACCGTAGAGCTCTATGCGGGAGATCATTCTCTGCCAGGAATCTCCGCCGGGATTGGCGAAATTGTGCACCTCGAAGCGCTCGCGGGCGTTGACAACGTCGCTAGGACCGATGGTTGCGGCTCTCGGGGGAACTGCCCACACGTCGCCGGATGCGCCCATCGGGCTGAAGAGGGAGTTTTCGCACACAGTGAGGGGAACCTGGGTGGTTAAGCGAGAGCCGAGCTTGCAGAACTCCTCGAGGCTGTCCGCGCGGAACTCGGGAGCACCGGGATCGATAAAGGCGGTGTGTCCCGGCCAGCCGGTAGCCGAATATATAACGTCTGCGCCGCCGTCGCCGACCTCCTCGATAATAGAGGAATAAACGCCGTCGCCCTTGTTTTCGTTGGTGAATACGTGCCAGTGATCAATCGAGGGACGAAGGTCCTCTCGGATTCTTCCGTAGAAGTGGTTGAGGAAGGAGAAGCCAAGGCCCGCACCGTAGGTGAGGGGAGCTACGTTTCCGTCCTCGTCTGCCCACTCGTCCATCGCGAATGCATCGACGTTGCGGCAGCTCACGTTATAGCGGTTTATCATCTCCGCAACTGCGGAATAGGCGGCAGGCCACTGGTTCGGGAAAATCATAGTGAGGTGACGGTCCATAACGTCACTTAAATAAATGCGGTGGAAGATATCCTGCACCAAAAGGAGAGTGGGGTCGAGCACTATTCGGACGCTGTAACCGTTCTCGTTGGTGTACTCCATCTCCTCGCGCTTGATATTACGCACTCTGTCGAGCATCTCAACATCGCAAGAGGGAAGCCAGGGAGCAGGCTTGAAATTGAACTCGTAATTGTTTTTTGCCATTGATATATACCTCCTGAAAAATTAAATTGAGTAGTAAAGAATCTGACCGAGGCGCTCGTCGCTACCGATAGCGAGGCGCTTGCCGTCGGGGCTTACAGCACAGGTAGAAAGGACAGAGCAGTGGTACGCGCCGTCGTCCGACGGAGCGGCGTAGGAAACGTGGCCGAGCCAACGAAGACCCTCCTCCTCGCAGTACGAGAATACCATACCCATATCGTCGTCGTGACCGCCGACGCCGTAAACCTTTTTACCGTCCGGAGTTGCAGAAAGAGCTCGCACGGGTCCGTTGTAAACCGCAGGGCCGAGGCTGAACACGCGCTCGCCGTCCACTACTGCAAGCATACCGTCCTTCGTGCCGACGACGGTCTTGTCACCCATAGCCACGGCGGCGGAGGGCACTGCCAGATACTGCCTGCCGGGATAGTGGGGAAGAGCCTTGATTTCGGGGAGTGCCGCCTTCTTCATCAGTCTTTCGTAAAGGGGAAGATTCTTTTCCTTTTCGTAAAGCTCAACTACCTCGCCGTTCACGGTGCGGAAGAGGAATTCCTTTTCGTTTCCGCAAACGCCGACGAGGGTGACCTCGTCCTCAAACGCAAGCGCTTTTATAGCAGAGTTTTCTACGTTGTCGGGAGCGAGGGCTCGCCAAAGGCGGCTCGGCTTGCAAGCCAAGGAATAGCCGACAGCCCAAGGATTCTTTTCTCCGAATTCCTCCTGCTCGAAGAACATATCCGCCATTTTCTCGTAGCGCTCGGAGCTTGGATTGACGTAATACTCGTCCTCCAAAAGCTCGTCGCCGAAGTTATACATGTCCTTGCGGAATTCCTTAAGGTCTACCGCGGTGATGTCCGGACCGTCTGCGGCGTGGTTAGAGCCGGTTATGTACATTATGTCGCCGTCGCTTATGCGAAGCTCGCTCGTCCAGCATCCCGAGCGCTCCTTCGTTCCGCAAATTCCCATCCATTCGGGCTTGCCGCCGCGCGCGATATCCCAGCGGAAGAGGGAGGATGGAAGTCCCTTTTCGCGAATTCCGCTGCTGCAGTTTCTGCCGAATACGACGTACCAGAGGACTCCCTCGTTATCAAACTCAAGCGCTATCGAGCCGTTGCGGGTTTCGCCGTTTACGTATCTGTCAAATCCGGGCATATAGTCGCCCATATCCTCAAAGGTGTCGGTATCGCTGTCGTAAGCCACGATATTGCGGCCGTAGTAGGCGAGCATATAAAGGCGGCCATCAGGGCCTATCGAGCCGTTGCTGAGGCACTTGAAGTCCCCACCCGTGTATTCGGGATAACTGCGGACGGGCAGGCGGTAGTTGAGATCTCTTACCTTGAGAGTATCAACGTCTATCTTATACATATATCCCGAGCGGGTAGCGCCGAGGATGTCACCGTTTTTGTCCTTGAGAAGCCGCCAGGCAAAGTTTTCCGCCATCTGACCGAAGTCGATAAGCTTGTGGGTGTTCAGGTCGTAGCGGTAGGCGTGACCGCGGAACATACCGGTAAAGAAGAGGGCGTTATGCCGCTCGTCGTACGCCGCACCGTAGATTGACTCGTGCGGCACGGGAATGCCGAGGTTTTCCGCTTTGCCGGTTTTGGAGTCGTAGATTATGATGTTAGAGCCCGCGTAGCCTTCCCAAATGTGATGGTAATATTGGAAGGGCATCCAGCTTGGGTGCAGGGGGCTTCTGTCGGTTGTGTGGGTGGTCATTATGAGCCGACCGTCGTTCATCTCGTAGATTGAGGTGTGGAATTTGCTTGCGCGTATCGCCTTGTCGGAGGGCATAATAACGTCCTCTGCCTTGAAGCACTCGACAGCCTCGTTGCTTTCAAAATCGTACTTGTAGAGGCGAACGTAGCCTGCGGTTGTAAGCTCGGTTGCAAGGGCAAAGTAGAGAGTACCGTCCTTCGTTACGCGAGCATCCCAAATAGCGTTGTGAATGCTGTCGAGGGGGAAGACGAACTGCTTAACGCCCTTTTGCGACATTACCTTATAGTCCTTGGGGGATGAGAGCAAAAAATTCTTCATAATTATTCTCCGTTCCTAATCTTTTAAGTGCTGTTTTTAGTGCGTTAATTTAACACGGGGTATCCCCCTCGAGAATAACGCGCTTTACGTTGACTGCGTCGTCAATCAAAATGAGGTTTGCCATCTTGCCGACCTCAAGGCTGCCGACTCGGTCGTCGATTCCGAGCATACGCGCAGGGTTTATGGATGCAAAGCGGATAGCGTGGCAAAGCCCGTAGCCCGTGTGCTTCATTATGTTGCGGCAGGCGTTGTCAAGGGTGAGATGGCTGCCCGCCAAGTGACCCTCGTAGTCGTAGTTGAGGTCAGGGCCGTAGGCTATTCCGTCGGCTTCGTTATTGGTGAAATTGCCGAGGAGCGGCATAGCGTCGGAAATGAGGATTATGCGCTCGACGCCCTTGGTGCGAACGACCATCTTCAGCATATCGGGCGTTACGTGTATTCCGTTTTCGTCCGCGATGAGCTCGGCGTAAATATCCGGGTCGTAGAGGGTGAACTCGTCACAGCCCGCCCCAACAGTTCCTTGTGCCATACCGGGCGCTTTGCCGGAGTCTCCATGGTGGGTCTGGAGCTTAACGCCGTATTTTTTCACGCGGCGGCAGTCGTGGGCGGTTGCGTGAGAGTGACCCATAGCAAATATCACGTCGGGGTTTCTCTCCTTCACGTCCGCCATAAATTCAGCGATGCCCTCTCTTGCGGGGTCTATTGCATAGATGCGGGCAAGGTCGCGTACACCGTCAATCAGAGGCTCGTATTCCTCGCGCTTGATTTTATCGCCCCAAAGTATGTATTTCTGGTTGCTGCCCTCACCGTTCATATAGGGGCCTTCCATATAAAGTCCGCCTAAAATTCTGCCCGCGCCCGTGCGTGACGACTCGCGTATGCGCTTCGCGCCCTCGAGCATCCGCTCAAGCGTAAGATTGCAGTAAAACGCGGGGAGCACGGTGGTTTCGCCGTGGCGAAGAAAATGCTCGGCGGCAAGGGTCGGCTCGTCGCAGAAGAGGTGCTCGGTCGAGCCGTGGTTGTGGATGTCTATAAGACCCGGTGCGGTATAAAGCCCGCCCGCGTCGATAATCTCTGTACCCTCGGGGATATTTACCGCCGACGCCTCGCCTACCTGCGTTATTTTATCACCCTCCCAGGTAATAGCACCGTACCAGATAATTCCATCCTCCATAACGAGCTTGGTGTTTATAATGGCTTTCACGAAAAGTCTACCTTCCTTTCGTTAATTTTGATGTAAATCAAGTTTTGGTTGACAATATAAAGCTTATGAGTATAATTAAATTATAAACCGTATTTTTTTATATTAAAATGCTATTTTCGCTATAAAAGATATGATTTCGGTCATATTGTGGAAAAAGAAGCAGGAAAAGAAGGAGATTGAGATGGATATAAAACCACGTCAGGTGTATTCGCTCTTGTCGATAAGAAATCTTTATACGGTGTATCACGTGAGCTACTCGGGCGGCTTTTCCTTTTCCGGCGAGCGCCACAATTTCTGGGAGTTCAGCTATATAATCAACGGAAGCATAGGCTGCACGGCGGGGGATAACGTGTATATCTGCCACGCGGGTGACGGTGTGCTCCACGCGCCGAATCAGTACCACACTATGTGGGTAAACGAGGACTCCGCCTGCGAAATCTTCACCATATCCTTCGACGGAACGGGAATGGAGCATAGGCTCGAGCCGGGAAAATACCTCTTGAGTGATGAGGAGAAGCGCAGCGTCCACGGCATTATTGCGGAGGCAGAGCGGCTGATTGAGCGCGGCAGTGCCGTGGATTTTGACGAGCTGCCGAGCCCCTCGTCTGCCGATCAGATTGAGTATCAGATAATAAAAAGCCATCTTGAGCTTATCTGCCTCTCGCTTTTACGCAAGGGACGGCAGCTTCACGGCAAGCCGCTTTCCGACGCGGCATCGCTCTGCTATACGAAAATCACGGCGTACCTACGAGATAATATTGAAAAGAAGCTTGAGCTTGACGATATCTGCCGCGCGGTCTACGAATCTCCCGCAAAGGTCAAGACGGTCTTTCGTCGCTTCACAAACGGCGGCGTTATGAATTACTTTAATCAGATGCGCTGTGAGCACATTATGCGCCTGCTCTCCGAGGGCAACAGCGTCAAAAAGATTGCCGACATTATGCATTTTTCCTCGCCCTACTATCTATCCTATTTCTTCAAGCGCGAAACCGGAATGACTCCGCAGGAATACAAGAAAAAGCTTCGCGGCTGACCGACGAGGCTTGTCCGTCGAAAGTGTGATGGCTTCTGCAAATATGCAGAAATATGTACGCTTTTGTTTGCAAAAAACGCCTTAATACAAAAAAGTAACACAATGGAAACAAAAAATACTTGCATTTAATTGCAAAAAATGATAGGATAGCACAGAAAAGAGCAAATATCAGAAAAAGGAGAAAGTTATGTCGGAATTTTTGGCTTCAATTCATCCTGTGGCGGTATGCTTTATCGTATGCGCCGCAAAAATCATTGAGATTACTATTCAGTCGCTTAAGACCTGTATGATGGTAAAGGGGCAGCGGCTGAAGGCGGCGGGTCTCGGTCTTCTTGAGTGTACGATATGGGGACTAGTTATTTCGACTATCATAGGAACGCTTGGTGATAATTTGTTCCTTCTTGCCTTTTACTGCGTAGGCTACGCCACAGGACTCTACCTTGGCTCGACTCTTGAAGGAAAGATAGCGCTCGGAACGTCAAGCCTTCAGCTTATTGCAAACGATGAGTACACCGAAAAGATAATCGAATACCTCAGGGAGAACTCGCGCGGTTACACCGTTTTCGACGGTCGAGGCTCGACCGATAAAATGAATATGATTTTCATCGTCCTTCCGCGCCGCGATGCGCTCGTGGCTCTCAAAGAGATACGCGCCATCTGCAAAAATAACGTTTTCGTTGTCGTGGACGACGTCAACAAGTACGCCGGCGGCTACGGAATGCTAAAATAAAGCCGAAATACAGAAAAAGGAACAGACAAAACGAGGTCTGTTCCTTTTTCTTTATGAAATTATGCAACATCGTTACAATTCATTGCACGCTCTACACTTGGTGTAACACGCTGATTTTATATTCCGTAGGTGTTGGTCAGCGGATCTTTGAAGATTGCGAGCTCGGGAGTCAAAAACGTGAAGACTACGAAGAGGGCTGCGATGATACAAAGCGAAATGAACGCTATCCTCGGAGATTTGCACCACGCCTTTTTGCGATTAAGCGCCAAGCCCTCGTAAACGTACGCAAGCGCGGCGGCGACGAAGAAGATGACAATATTTATCCAATCGGGCGATTTTCCGAAAACGCCGTTATACGTGTAGAATATAACGGGTATTGAAATAAGGCCGAGGAGTATTCCTCGGAGCTTTATGCACCAAAAATTCTCGTAATCCACGAAGAAAAAGCTTTGTATAACGGCGAAGATAAACATCGGCCAAAAGAGCAGCTTCATATGCTCCCAGGTCGATTCATTCACCCCCGAAAACGGAGCAATCCACACAGCCTTATTCGTCCATTCGTAAAGAAAATGCAGAAGAGTCCCGCCAAGTGACGTCACGGCAAAGCCAAATAGCTGCCAAAGCCAAACAGTTCTTTTCATAATGCTATCTCCAAAATCGTTTTAAGTTAGTATATTAGGAAAAAAGAAAAATTATGCAAGTTAAAATACGTGCCGGAAAAGAGAACTCTTATTTGGTAAATGCAGGCAGGATTGGTAATGTCTGAGTTATTAAGAGGCACAAACACTCGCTTTCGGCACGGAGTACGCAACTCTTATAAGGACCGATATGTTTGAGCGACAAGACTTTAATTTGCGCTATTTATCGCCCGGTATTTGCAAATGATTGTTTACGTTTAGGCTTCGCGCTTACCGGTGATTTTGCGCAGAGAAAACTCTCTAAATTTCGCACGCGGTCCTGCTAAATCCGAAAAAACGAGTGCAATCAGGGCCGTTTGTCGTGATCGTAAAAGCAAAGGCGTTAAAGTAGATGCAAAAGCAAGATAAACAGCAAAGCATCCAAAATCGGCGAGAAATAACCGGTGAAAAAACGCGAAACAACCGATTGATATCTCAGTCGCCGTTTTTTGATAAGATTCTCTTTGTTTTTACCAAATATCAGTGATACTTCAAATAATGTGCAATGTATGAAGTTTATACCTTGACAAAATGCGCCAAATGTGTTATACTCTAATGTACGTGTTTTTTTAAGTATTTTATTTTTACTTTATAAGCCACGCATAATGTTTCGTGTATTGGCTTCTGCCACGCGAAACCGTTTTCGGACCCGGTATTGCGGCTATTATGCCGAAAACGCATTTTTAACGTTGTTCTTTAATGTCAGTCGTTCGAAATAACACGCTGCCAGCCTTGTTTATTTGCGGTTGGATGTGCGATTGTCCTCGGGCGGCCAAAGAAGTAAATCTAATTCAAACGCGAGGAAAACAAAATGCGCAAAAACATCGACAAAAAACGACACTTTGATGCCATCATCAAAAGATGCACGACGGCCATATTAGTATGCGCTATGCTTGTTCAGACAATGGGCTTTGGAGTCGGAGCAATTTTCGGTTATTCTCCTGCTACCTCATCTTCAAGCTCTTCGGGAACGTCTGCAAACACCGGCTCACTTTCATTTGATAGTGACGAGGTTTCTGAACAGCTCAGAGGCGACATACTGAAATCGCTGCGTGCCGATCTTGTTCAAAGGGTGGATAAGTACGAGCTTTCGGGCCCGGTAGGCTTGATAATCACCTTTTCTGACGACTCTCTTCTTTCTGTGTATTCCGACGAGTATGCCGATGAGATGAGTTATGAGGAGTTCAAAGCTACTTCGTTCGCAAGCAGTCATCAGCAGCGTCTGAATGATAATCGGAAAGCGGTTATTGAAAAGCTTGAAGATGCCGGACTTATCTTTGACGTTAAGCACACTTACGTCCATACGCTTGACGGTATTTTCGTTCAATCTACTTACGAGGACATAGCGAAAATCTGCGATGTTGAAGGTGTCGAGAGAGTAATGGTTTCCAATACCTACGAGCCTCTTGCGGCAGTTGAAAACCCCGTAGACGTTTACGAGACGGGCATTTTTAACAGCGGTAGCGTTGAGTACACCGGAAAGGGAACAATAGTTGCGGTTCTTGATACGGGCTGTGACTATGCGCATTCCGCATTCACTTCGTACAACGTCGTTGATCCGCTGTATGACCGCGACGATATAGAAGCGGTTCTTGATAAGACCAACGCTTACGAGCTCACGCCCGGACTTGAGGCGAGAGAGGTTTACTACGGCAACATCACGGGAAACAAAATAGCCTTTGGTTACGATTATGCTGATAAAGACCCGGATATCATGCCTTTTTCAGAAAGTCACGGTACTCACGTTGCCGGAATTATTGCGGGTAAGGATGACGTCATTACCGGAGTTGCGATAGATGCTCAGCTCGCAATAATGAAGGTGTTCAGTGATTACGATGTAGGCGCTGAAGACGGCGACATTATTGCGGCGCTTGAGGACTGTATCGTTCTTAACGTTGATGCCATAAATATGAGCCTTGGATCTTCTTGCGGATTTTCCTATGAATCCGAGCAGGAAGAGCTTTACAAAAACGAGCTTTACCAAAATATAGAGAACGCAGGCATTTCGCTTATCGTTGCAGCTTCTAACGATTACAGCTCTGCCTATGGCGGTGAGGGCGGTAACACCAATAAAACCGATAACCCCGACTCCGCTACCGTTGGTTCTCCTGCAAGCTATCCCTCTTCCTTTGCCGTTGCGTCTGTCAGCGGAAAAAAAGAAAATTATATGCTTGCTAACGGTGAGGACGTTGTATTCTTCATTCAGTCTTACAGCACTTCTGCCGAGGAATACGATTTCTTTGAAATGATGGGTATAAAGCCGGGAGAGAAGAAAACGTACGAATACGTTACCGTTCCCGGACTTGGTCTTCAAATAAACTATGCGGGTCTTGATATGAAGGGCAAAATAGCTCTCGTTTCAAGAGGCGATATTACCTTCGAGGAAAAGGTACAGTTTGCGCAAGAGGCCGGAGCAATAGCCGTTATCATTTATAACAACGTCTTCGGTGACATAACTATGACCATCGGAAACCACGCGAAGATTCCCGCGGTATCGATAGGTAAGGATGAGGGCGAAATGCTCGCTGCACACGAGACGGGTACGTTTGAGTTCGATCTCAGCAACGTTGCAGGTCCTTTTATGTCTGACTTCTCCTCTTGGGGCCCTACTCCCGACCTCAAGCTTAAGCCTGAGATCACAGCGCATGGCGGAAACATCAATTCTGCCGTAGTAGGTGGTGAATACGATGAACTGAGTGGAACGAGTATGGCTGCGCCCAATATGTGCGGAATTACCGTGCTTATCCGTCAGTATGTAAACGAGAAATTCAAGGACGAGAATCTTTCCGCAACGGAAGCTCGCGACCTGGTTAATCGCCTTTGTATGTCAACTGCTACGATAGCGCTTGACAAAAAGGGCAATCCGTACTCTCCGAGAAAGCAGGGCGCGGGTCTTGCCGACATAAGAAAAGCCACCACAACAGCCGCTTACCTTCTTGTTGACGGTATAGGAAAGACCAAGCTTGAGCTTGGTGACGACCCGTACAGAACGGGCGTCTACGAGATGGAAATTGCTCTTGTCAACATATCCGACCGAGCTCAGTCATACCGTCTTGGCAATATAACTATGACCGAGAGCATCTCTACCTCTGACCCGGAGTACGTAGCAGAGATTGCATATCTTCTTTCCAATGCTACGGAATACTCGGTTGAAGGCGGAGTTCTTAAAGACGGTGTCGTTACCGTATCTGCAAACGAAACCGCGACCGTTAAGGTAAAGATTACTCTTTCCGATGCGGATAAGAGCTACCTTGACTCTACCTTCGAAAACGGTATGTTCGTTGAGGGATATCTCACGTTTGATAATACCGACGAGGCAGGCGTTGACCTCAACGCACCCTTCCTTGCCTTCTACGGTAGCTGGGGCGACGCTCCTGTTTTCGACCTTGATTACTACGAGGTTGAAACCGAGGCGCATGACGACGCTATCGATGACGACGATAAAATCAAGGCAGATTATTATGCCACAACTCCCCTGGGTATCTATTATTACGACTATATCATTCCCCTCGGTACGTATCTTTACGAAATGGATGAGGAAGCTTACAGTCCTATCCCTGCTACTCGCGAGCACGCGGCTGTGAGTTTGTTTAAAAACAGCATAAGCGGCATCTACGGTGTCTTGACCGGACTTTTGCGCGGAGCAAAGGAAATGACCGTTACGATGGTCAATACCGACACCGGCGAAGTTGTTTTTGAAATGGTTGAGTATAACTGCTCCAAGGCGCATGCCTCAGGCGGTACTCCTTACGGCTATATGTCGAAGTTTGACCTTGATATGTATGACGATGAAACGGGTACTCTGTTTGCCAATAACAACGAGCACTTCGAGGTAACGATGAGCGCGAAGCTTGACTGGGACGGCGGCGAGAACGTTTCGGACACTTACAGCTTCTCCTTCTACGTTGACTACGAGGCTCCCACAGTAACCGAATCGAGCTTTAGAACCGAATACGATAAGGCAAGAGAAGAGAATCGTTACTATCTTGACGTAATGATTTACGATAATCACTACGCTATGTCCTGCCGTCCCGTAATCGTTTACGATAACGAACAGCAGAATGACGACGATAAAAAGACCTTTTCTTCTCTGGCCGAATATCCTATTCCGATTTACCAGCAGAACAAGGGAGAAAATACTAAGGTTACTATTGAGATTACCGACTATATAGACATCATTAAGCGTTCGGCTACTCCAAACGGTATCACTCTCTACATAGACGATTATGCAATGAATGCAAATATCTGTTACGTTCCGTTCCCCGAGACCGACGTTGAGGATATCAAATTTAAGGATACGGAAAAAACGCTTGATATAAATCAAACGTTTGATCTTACTACCTTCTTCACTTACAGCGACGGAACCGAGATTGAAGATACCGATTATCTTCATACTTTAAGATGGTCCTCCTCTGACGAAAGCGTAGTCATTGTGAAGGATGGCAATGTCGAGGCGCTCAAAGAGGGTACGGCGACAATCAAGGTGACGTCTGATTCCTGGGCTGAACATAGTTACGTAGGGCTCGACAGCGAGGAAAGGCCCGTGTACGAGTCTATTCCGCAATATAAGGAAATAACGATAAACGTAACCTCTAACGTTATGGAGGACGACCCGAATTCGGGTAAGAACGTTCAGATCGAAGATCTGGTCTTCTCCTCGTACGAAACGCTGTTTGCATTTACCAGCGATATAGATTTCTCTGAGATTGGAAGTACCGGTTCTACCAATTATTTCGATGGCAATTACAGCATTAAATTCTATCCTTCCGAAAAAATAAAGCTCAACTATGAGCTTAAGCCCTGGAACTTTGCCGAAGACCGCTACGAGCTTATCTGGTCTACGAGCAATCCCAAGGTTGTCACCGTTGATGACCAGGGAGTTGTAACCGCTCAGGCAGAGGGTAAGGCGAGAGTCACGCTTCAAATCAAAATCAATGATAAAATATCGCTCCTTGCAGCGCGTCTTTCGGTTGAGGTTAAGAGCGAATTCATTATTGAAAACCGTGAGCTTGTTGCGTACAAGGGATGGGGCGGTGATGTCGTTATCCCTGATGACGAGGGTATCCTTTATATCGGTGCTTTCGCGTTCTCTCATTTCGATCTTGATAATGAGAAATACGTTGAAAAGGACGAAGACGGATATTACGATTTTGACTTAAAGAAGTCACCTATCGGAAACGATACGGTAACATCGGTTGTGATTCCCGAGGGTGTTGAGAACATCGAAAAGTACGCCTTCTATAATTGCTCTAAGCTTGAAAAAGTGGTGCTCCCGGAGAGCTGTGAGATGATATCCCTATCTGCTTTCCAAAAGTGCCCGGAGCTTGTAGACATTAATTTAGAAAACGTCAAGATAATTGCAGACTATGCATTCTATCAATGTGGCAAGCTTTCCTGCGCGGGACTTGAGGGTGGCGTTGCTGCCGAAGGTTTATACGCGGTTGGCACGTATGCATTTGCCTCGACCGCGATAGAGAGCCTTAACCTATTGGGACTCAGCAGAACGGGTAAGGGAGCATTTGCTAACTGTAAATCTCTTAAGGTAGTTACGCTTGGTCAAAGAACGAGAGTTTCCGAGGCTATGTTCGAGAACACTGCGATTGAGACAGTGGTTATTTACAGTGATACCGTTGGCAACAGAGCGTTTGCTAACTGTACGAGCTTGACTTCGGTAACTCTTATGGGTGATGTCACGTTCTTCGGCGACGAAGCGCTCACGGGATGCACTTCTCTCAACAGCTTTGAGGTGAAGGGTCAGCTTGAACAAATCGGCGCGAGAGTGTTCAACGGCTGCACCTCCATTAACGAGATAACCCTTCCCGACGGAACGGTATCTATTGATGATGAAGCATTCGTAAATTCCGGCATAAATAAACTCGTATTCAAGACAAATACAGTTATAGGAACGCTTGGAAACAACGTATTCCCGACTGCAGATTTTAGTATTGACATAACACAGTCCAATAACTATAAGGTAGTGGATGGGGCGATCTACGACGCTTCCGGTGAAACGCTTGTATTCGTTTTATCCTCGGACGCAACTACCTTTACAGTCCCCAAAACCGTAAAGTACATAGGAACCGGAGCGTTTACTGCTCTTAAGAACCTGAACGTACTTAACTTTGAGGATGCATCAGCGCTCGTTTCAATAGGAAAAAGCGCGTTCACGGGATGCAAAAATCTTACCACGGTTAATCTTCCTCTTGAAAATAAAATCTCGATATTGGCTCGTGCATTCTACGGATTACAGGGGCTTGTAAACATTGACCTTTCGAATGTTACCGAGATTGGAGATTATGCTTTCTATAAGACAGCTCTCGAGTCCGTAGCACTTAATCAAGAAAACGTTGAGATAGGTAAATACGCATTTGCATATACCTCAGGTCTGAAAACGCTTACACTCGGTGACTCTGCTGTGATTGGAGAGGGCGCGTTCAAGGACTCCTCGGTTGTTACCGTAACGCTTGACGGGGATGCAAAGATAGGAGCTCGCGCTTTCCAAAACTGCCGTTTGCTTACGAGCTTTGATTTCCTCGACGTTTCGGGCGAGATTGGACAACGCGCATTCTACGGATGTGAAGCGCTTACCGAAGTAAATGCTCCCAAAATAACCTCTATTGCCGAGCTGAGCTTCGCCAATTGTAAGAACCTTGCATTGTTCAGTGCAGACAACCTCGTTACGATAAAAGACGGCGCCTTCTATGATATGAACGCCGATGCGTCGGATATAACGACTGCCGTAACTGCGCTTGTTGATATTAACCTGCCTAACGTTAAGACTGTCGGTGCGTATGCATTTGCATATTCCGCAACTATCAAAACAGTTAATCTTCCTTCGCTTGAATCGCTTGGAGAATTTTCGTTTGCTATTTGCGAGCGACTTACTACGATTACTATGTCCGAAGCAGTCACGGAAATTCCCAACCAGGCATTCTACCTCTGCATAGCTTTGACTGATTTTGATTTTACTAACATAGAGCGCATAGGCTCGCTTGCGTTCTGCGGTGTATCCCTTCCTGAAGAACTTGTTCTTCCTAACGTTGTATATCTTGACAAGCAAGCACTTGCAGAACTCGAGTTCGAAGGATTCGCCGTTCATTCTATCAAGAGTGTAGAAGCTCCAAAGCTTACATACATCGGCGATGAGGCGTTTGGACTCTGCACAAAGCTTAGAAAATTCAACGCTCCGCTCGTTGAGCATATCGGCGACTACGCATTTTCCGGCACCTTCCTCGATTCGTTCGAGGTTACCGACAGCCTTGTCAGCATTGGCAGGAATCCGTTTATCGGTTGTGAACGCTTTGAGGTCTTCTACGTTTTAGAGAATGATGAATGGATATATGACAAGGTTTTATCCGGCACAATGATTGAAAACGGTGTTCTCTATTCCAAAAATGCAAGAGGATACACGCTTAGCTGTTATCCGGAGGCAAAGCGTGATTCGGACTGCATAGTTCCGGAGGGAACAACCAGAATTTCCCCCTACGCTGTTGCCAACAACACCAATCTTGAAACACTTGTTCTCCCTGTATCGCTTCGAAGCATTGCAGACTTTGCTTTCTTCGGCTGTGAAAATCTTAATACCGTAACCTTCAAATCATACTATGCTCCTACGCTTGAGGGCTCGATGAGTACGGTAAATGATGAGGTCGATTTCATAACGGTAGATAACCAGGAAGAGTTCCCCGGATTGAATGACCTTTATGAGTACAGCTTCTCCTTCTTGATTGAAGGTTGGACATCCCGTAACCTGTATCACACCAACTTCAAAGCGGGAGTAGGAAGCAAGAAGGCTGTTAAAATGACGGCGGTTATTCCCGAGAACTGCGTTGGATACGATTCGCTTTTGTATAAGGCATATTTCAACGTGACAGACGCAGAGAATTCCGGCAAGGCAGCAGGAAGATATGCAATTGCGTTTATGGAAGCAGTGTATAATCTCCCCGAAAATATAGATCGTTTTGACAAGCTTCTTATGGAAGAGGCAATAGGCGCATACAATGCGCTTGAGGTCCACAAGGACGAGAAGGGCGACGTTGATGCAGCAACGCTCGATAAATTCACAAGGCTTCGCAGCATCTACAATGTAAACGTAGTAGACGGAATGATAGCTCGTCTTTTCGGTATGTACAATACCGAGCATTCCTTCAACAAACTCAAGGAAGCAACCGGTGCATATCTTGCTCTCTCTGATGAAGAGCGCGCTATGGTTGCGCATCCCGACGTTCTTGATACCAAGCTTACTCAGCTTACTGCGGCAATGGGTGTTGAGGTAGACTTCTCGAAGTCTTATTCCGAGCATTTCGCCAGCGAAAATCCGCCGTCGGATGAGCCTCCGGTTGATAATAACGACGGTGGTGGATTCCCTTGGCCTGTCGTTGCAATTGTTGCAGCGTGCGTAGTAGTAGCTGCCGGCGCGGTATCTATCGTATTTATCTTCTTGAAGCGCAAAAAGGCAATTCTCACTGTAAATGGAGCAGATAGTAAATCTGCCGAAGCAGACACCGAGCCCGTAACAGAGGACGTGTCCGTAGATACAACCGCCGAAGCGGATAATGATTCGGAGGCAAAAGAAGATTGAAATGATAAAAAGATACTTTAGTTTAATATGCACCGTAATTATTGCCGTAGCCCTGACAATCCTTTTGTCAGGCTGCGGCGATGAGGGGCAGAGCATTGACGGTAAGAACGTAGTTACCTTTGAGCTTCAGGGTGGAACTATGGAGCTCAAAACCTCAAGCGTTGATACCAAAATAAATTTTGCGTATCATCCCGGCACCTACATTCTTGACCCCGTCACCATTCCCGGTTACAAAATGTTCCGCCAGGACTACAATTTCACCGGCTGGTATACTTCGCCTGAATGTAATTCAAATGAAAAATGGGACTTTAGCACTCCGTTTAATACGGAAACGCTCACCCTCTATGCAGGCTGGAAGAAGGCTATAAAGCATACGTTCACTCTTTACTATGTTGAAGGTGGCGAAGCTACGGCTATCGATTCCTACGAAGTAGAGCCCGGAGCCCAGTTTGATGACTGGCGCGGCTATGCGAATAACAGAGATGGTTTTACGCCGCTGGGGTATTATTCCGACGCTGAAATGACTACTGTTTGGGATTCGTCGTTCAAGCATCCGGGAGGCGAGACTGACATAGATGTTCCCGTATACGTTGACTATATCGTGGGTACGTGGGAGCTTGTTGATAATTTCCAGGCACTCAAGTCTGCTATAAAATCAGGTAAAAATGTATATCTTACTACCGACATTGATTGCGGCGGAGAGCTGCTTGTTGATCCGGCTCTTACAACGTCATACGACGGAATTTTCGAGGGCAACGGATTTTCGGTTAGTAACTTCAAGGTAACAAAATCCGGAGGTTTCCGCCCCAATATCGCTATTTTCAGTACAATCGGTGAGGGTACTGAAATCAGAAACGTTTCATTCCTATCGGTGAATTACGACCTTACAGAGCTTGGTGATAACGTAAAATCCGTTAAAGCTTCAGCTCTTGCAATTACTTCGCACGGAGCGAAGATAGAAAATGTTTCCGTAGAGGGAACCGTTAATACAAATTATACGGAGGAGCTCGAAAGAGTAAGCTTTGCCGTATATGAAGAAAATGAAAACGATGAGGTTGTAAACTTCACCGCAAATATTACTGTTAACAAACAAAATTAAAATATGAAAAACAGTTAAAGGAGAAAAAATGAAAACTATTAGAAAGCTTGTATCGCTCTTGCTGGCTGCTGTTTTGCTCTTCGGAAGTATGAGCAGCCTTGTGGCGTGTGGCGGTAACGGTCCGGTGATTGACAATGAAACTACACGTCTTGTCCTCTCAACCTCTGAGCTTGACGGCGTATTTAACCCCTTTTATTCCTCTTCGGCATCTGACAGTTCCGTTGTTGGAATGACTCAGATTGGTATGCTTTCCTCCGATAAGGACGGAAAGGTTGCATACGGTGAAGATGAGGCTTGCGTAGTTCTTGATTACCAGGCGGAAACTGCGACTGACGGAAGCAAGACCGTATACCGTTTCGTTCTCAAGAATGATCTTAAGTTCTCAAACGGTTCGCCTCTTACGATGAAGGACGTTCTTTTCAATCTTTACGTATATCTCGACCCTGCTTATTACGGCAGCTCTACCATTTACTCTACCGATATTGTAGGTCTTCAGGAATATCGCACTCAGAGCCGTAATGAGAACGAGCAGGATAGCTTCAACGAGCAGTTTGACGCTCTTGCAAACCAAAGAATCGGAAGCCTTGTTGAGTGCCTCGAGGAAATAACCGACGAAATTTATAAGAACCAGAGTCTTACCGATGAGCAGATGATAACAGCTCTTACCGAGCTTGTAGCAGAGCTTGGCGGATCTTACTCTACAGTCGTTGACGACTACAAGCTCGCGAAAAAGTATTTCCGCGAAGAGCTCGAGAAGGATTACGGATACGCTAAGGGTACCGCAGAGGATATCGTATTTACCGACAAGGACGGCAATAAGGTAACTCTTACCACAGATACCGAGGCGTTCCTTTACAATGAAGGACTTATCAAGTGGGATGAGGATAACTACAAGTTTATCTACTCTCTTGGTGAGAAGAGCAAGAATTGGTCTGAGGAAGAAGCTGTTAACGCGCTTTACAACAGCTACGTTCCCAATAAGGTTGACGAGGTAGTTCAGTACTGGGCAACCGCCAACGAGCTTCATACTCATTTTTCGCTTCTTGAAAAGCAGAAGTACTTTGAAAGCCTTGAAGACGAGGACAGAATTACCAGCGTTTCCGGAATTAAATATGCCAATAAGGATGCCTCCGTTGTTGTTAACGGTGTAACCTATGAAAAGCCTGTTCTTGACGATAACGGTGCGGTAGTTTCCGGAAATGAGGTCCTTGAGATAACCATCAACAAGGTTGACCCTAAGGCTATTTGGAACTTCGCGTTCACCGTTGCTCCTATGTACTACTACTCGAACGCAGAGCAGATTGAAGCTTTCAACTACGTAGACAAATTCGGCGTTGAGTTCGGTAGCATTGAATTCCAGGACAACTCTATTAAGAATCCCGACAAGATTGGTGTTCCCGTAGGCGCAGGTCCTTATAAAGCAACCACACGTAGCGGCGACTCCTCTAATGTTACGGCAGGTACTTTTAAGGCAGATAACGTTGTTTACTTTGAACGTAACGAACACTTTATGTTCGACGTTAAGATTAAGTACGTTAACTATCAGGTTGTTTCTACAAACCTTATGCTTGATGCGCTTTACTCCGGTGATGTTCATATGGTTGAGCCCGCTTGTAAGCAGGAGAATATCGACTCAATAAGCGCGAGAAAGAATGATGGCTTTGCATACACTCCCGTTATGACAAACGGTTATGGTTATATCGGCATCAATGCAGAGAAGATTCCCTCTCTTGCGGTAAGACGCGCAATTATGCACGCTGTAAATACGCAGTATGCGGTTGACTACTATTTTGGATACTCAAAGGCAATTACCCGTCCTATGACCAAGGCATCCTGGGCATATCCCGATGAGGTTGATGCTCTCGGTCAGTATTACAAGTTTGACGATACCGGAGCTACCAGCGAGCAGCTTCTTATAGACGCGGGATTCTCGAAGAATGCCAAGGGTGTATATCAGAAGGACGGTCATACCTGCAAGTACGTATTCACTATCGCAGGTGACACCACCGACCACCCCGCATACGCATCTCTTAAGAGAGCGGCTGAAATTTTGAATGAGCACGGCTTTGATATTGAAGTTAAAACCGATATCAACGCTCTCAAAAAGCTTAACAACGGCGACCTTACCGTTTGGGCAGCAGCTTGGGACGCAGGCGTTGACCCCGATATGTATCAGGTTTACCACATCGACTCCACAGCAGGCTCTACTGCAAACTGGGGTTATCGTGCAATCAAGAAGAATGCAGGCGGAAAGTATGATACTGAGCTTGCGCTTGTTAAGGAGCTTTCCGACATAATCGATAAGGCAAGAGAAACTATTGTACAGTCTCAGCGTGAAGCTTATTATAAAGACGCTCTTGACATCGTAATGGAGCTCGCTGTTGAGCTTCCCACCTATCAGAGAAGTGACCTCTTTGCTTACAACTCCAACATTATTGACGTAAATTCGCTTACTCCCGCATCCGAGCTTACTCCCTACAACGGACCTATGAGCCGTATTTGGGAGGTCAGCCTTAAAGAAACAAAATAATTAAGCAGGATACGAGGGCAATTAGAAATGTTTAAATATATACTGAAAAGACTTGGTCTTTCGGTAATCGTTTTGCTTGGTGTTTCTGTTATAATATATTTCCTTGTAAGACTTATGCCGACGAATTATCTTGAAAATAAGTTTTCGGCGCAAATACAGCAGGGAACTATAACTCTTGATCAGCTTGACGAGTTCCAGAAAAGATACGGTCTTTATATGCCCGAAGCTTACCTATCCGTAAATCTTGACGGATACGGAACCTTTGAAAAAGATGCAAAGGTAAAGAAGTACGAGGATGTCAAAAACGAACTTATTTCTTATATTGATTTTTATTCGGGCAGATATGAAGGTAAAAAAGACACTATTCTTGAATTAAACAAGGAAGGAACCTACCGTATCCTCGACGAGAGCGAGGATACGGTGAGGGAACTTGAAAAGGGAATGTTTACGGCGACGCTTGATTCATTTACCTTTTCTAAATCCGGAACGGAAGATGCGACGGTCGCTGTTACGTACAAAACTGCAAATGCGTGGAATAAATTTGTTGCGGTTATCGGTGGATATTTTTCCTGGCTTGGAAATATGCTCAGAGGCGATCTTGGCGACTCCTTCCTTTACCAGCAGCCCGTTGGCACGGTTATCGCAGATCACATGTGGGTATCCTTCCTGATTTCACTTGTGGCGCTCATATTCCAGTTCGCCATAGCTATACCGCTTGGTATAGTAAGTGCAACACGTCAGTATTCTATCGTTGACTATTCTGTAACTGTTATTACGATGATCGGTATATCTCTCCCGTCGTTCTTCTTTGCCGCGCTTCTTATTAAGGTATTTTCAAGCTGGCTTGGTTGGTTCCCTGCGTCGGGACTTGTAAGTGCCGGTGGAAGCAGTGAGGGATTTGCATATGTTCTTGATATGCTTCACCATCTTGCGCTTCCTATGCTTGTTCTCGTAGTTCTTTCTATCGGAGGACTTATGAGATACACCAGAACCAATATGCTTGAGGTACTTAATTCCGATTACATACGCACGGCACGCTCCAAGGGCCTTTCCGAAAAGAAGGTCATATACGTTCACGCGTTCCGCAATACTATGATACCTCTTATGACGCTTCTTGCCGGTATTCTTCCGTCGCTTTTCGGTGGTGCGATGATAACCGAGGAGGTATTTGCCATAGACGGTATCGGACGTCTTGCATACAAGGCGCTTCAGCAGGGTGACGTCCCGTTCATAATGGGATACAATATGTTCCTTGCCGTGCTTACCGTTATAGGTACTCTTCTTTCGGATCTTATGTATGCAGTAGTTGACCCCCGTGTCAAGCTGTCAAAATAACAAGGAGCAATATGGAGAATAAAATGGACGAAAATAAAATAGTGCTCGATGCCGAAAATAATGAAGAGCTTGGCAAAGAGGAGATACACTATAAAGAGATGTCACCCACAAGAATGGTGGTAAGGAGATTTTTCCATTCTCGCCTTTCCTTGTTCGGTGTAATAATGCTTGCTGTATTGTTTATCTTCTCCTTCGCAGGTCCTCCTGTTATGCACTTGTTCGGCTATCAATGGTCGGAGACTCAAACCGACCTCACAGGTGCAGTTAAACGCGCTACTTTCGAGCTTGACGTTAAAACGACGGATGCTCTCGGAAATGAATATCCGGTTATACAGTTTGTTGAGGAAACCGTTGATATAAATTCTTATGCTCCGCTTTCATCATCGCACTTTCTTGGCACGGATGAAAAGGGTATGGATGTCTTTATCAGACTTATGTACGGTGGACGTATATCACTGACGCTCGGATTCGTAGTCGTTATTCTTGAAACGATTATCGGCATTATTATGGGTGGTATTGCAGGCTATTTCGGCGGCAAGGCTGACCAGATAATAATGAGAATAGTTGATATGTTAAACTGTATTCCCACACTTCCGATACTTCTTATCGCATCCGTGGTTATAGATTCGTGGCAGGTCGAAAGTAATCTGCGAATATATTACCTAATGCTGATAATGACGGTGTTTGGTTGGAGCGGAACCGCCCGTATGGTAAGGGGACAGATACTCTATCTTCGTGAGCAGGAGTATATCGTAGCCTGCGAGGTTATGGGTATACCCACGTGGAGAAGAATATTCAAGCACCTTGTTCCCAACATTATGCCCCAGCTTATAGTTTCGATGACGCTCGGTCTTGGAAGCATAATCCTTTACGAGTCCACCCTCAGCTATCTCGGACTCGGTATACCGCTTCCGTATGCCGCTTGGGGAACGATGATTTCGGCATCTACCGACCCCGTAACGATGGCGTTTTATCCGAACCTTTGGATTCCCGCAGGTATCCTTATCGTTATCGCAGTTCTTGCCTTCAACTTCGTTGGTGACGGTTTGCGTGACGCTATGGACCCCAAGTCTAAGAGGTGATGAAAATGAGTAAGCAAAACAGAAATCCCAATCTCCTCACCTTGAAAGAGAGCCGTGAGATTATAAAGAGCAATCTTCGGGAAATGAAGCGTCTTGAGAAAATCAAGCGTCAGAAGAAAACCCCGGAGCAGTTCACAACGGTTATGAAATCCAACGATAACGTTCTTGAGATTGAAGATCTTGAAACGTATTTCTACACAGATAACGGTGTAGTACGTTCGGTAAATAAAGTATCATTTGACGTTCCCAAGGATTCCATTGTAGGTCTTGTTGGCGAGTCGGGATGCGGAAAGAGCGTAACCAGTCTTTCCATTATGCAACTTGTTCAGGCTCCGCAAGGACAGGTTGTAGGCGGAGAGATAAGATTCAACTCCGACGAGCTTAAACCCGACGATAACGGTCGCGACAGATGCTACGACATAACCAAAATGCCGACCCTTGATATGTGCCGTATCAGAGGTAAGGAAATATCTATGATTTTCCAAGAGCCTATGACCAGCCTTAACCCCGTATTTACCGTGGGATATCAGATTGAAGAGGTATTCTACCTTAACAATCCCGAGGCTACCAAGGAGGAGGCAAGGCAGAAGGCGATAGATATGCTGACGTTAGTTGGCATTCCTATGCCTGAAACTATGATAAACTACTATCCTCATCAGCTTTCCGGCGGTATGCGCCAGAGAGTTATGATAGCGATAGCTCTTACCGGAAATCCCAAGCTCATTATAGCGGACGAGCCTACTACTGCCCTTGACGTTACGATTCAGAGCCAGATACTCAAGCTTCTTAAGCGCGTTCAGGGTGAGTGCGGTGCATCTATTATGCTTATCACTCACGATCTCGGCGTTGTGGCTGAGATGGCTGATTACGTTGTAGTAATGTACGCCGGTAAGATAGTAGAGAAGGGAACGGTATACGAGATATTCGATAATCCTATGCACCCGTATACAATAGGAATTCAGAAGGCTAAGCCTTCGCTTGCGTCTGATGCAGGCGAGGAGTTGTACAGCATTCCCGGTAACGTACCAAACCCGATTAACATACCCGACGAGTGTCTTTTCAAGGGAAGATGCGGAAAGAGATGCGCGGGTTGTGAGGGTAAGCCTTATCCTAAGGAAATAAAGATTACAGAAACTCACAGTGTGTTCTGTCATTTATATGACGAGGAAGGGGGAAATAAGTAATGGACGATAAAGTTGTAAACGTCTCAGATTCGGACGTTACTACCGCAGAAAAGGATTATATCCTTGAGGTTGACGGTCTCAAGCAGCATTTCCCCATAGCAAAAGACTTTTTTGGAAGACCTATTGCATTTCTTCGCGCGGTTGACGGCGTATCATTCAAGCTTGAACGCGGAAAGACGCTCGGTGTTGTTGGTGAATCGGGATGTGGTAAGACCACACTTGGAAGAACAATTCTTCGACTTTATGACGTAACCGACGGTAACGCAAAGTACACGTCAGTAAACGATGCGGGCGAGAAGACTACATATGATCTTGCTACTATTTCGAAGAAAGAGTTTTACAATCTCAGAACTGAATTGCAGCTTGTATTCCAGGATCCGTATTCCTCGCTTCCGCCCAGAATGACGGTTGGTTCTATTATAGGTGAAGCTGTAAGGGTTCATAAAATAGTGCCTGATTCTGAGGTTAATTCATACGTCAGGAGCGTAATGGAGCGATGCGGACTTCAGCCACATCACTTCGATAGGTATCCTCATGAGTTCTCAGGCGGTCAAAGGCAGAGAATTTGTATAGCAAGAGCCCTTGCTGTAAAGCCCAAGCTTGTTATTTGCGACGAGCCGGTATCGGCACTCGACGTTTCTATTCAGGCGCAGATAATAAACCTTCTCAAGAAGCTTCAGCGTGAAGAGGGTATGTCTTATATGTTTATATCTCACGACCTTTCTGTTGTTAAGTACATTTCGGACGATATCGCGGTAATGTACCTCGGAAATATCGTTGAGATGGGAACGGCAAAAGAGATATGTACAAATCCCAAGCACCCCTACACTCAGGCACTCTTTTCTGCAGCGCCGGTAGCTAATCCTCATGCCAAGAGCGACCCCGTTGCGCTTGAGGGTGAACTTCCCAGCCCTGCAAATCCCCCAAAGGGATGCAAGTTCCATACCAGATGCAAGTATTGCACTGACAAGTGCCGCGAGATGCCACCGGAAACCGTTGACATAGGTGGCGGTCATTTCGTTGCGTGCCATTATGCAACAGATCAGTGAAGAAATGAAAAAGAAAAAAAGAAAAACCGTTTATCTTGAGGATAAGGGTGAAACTATATACTCTATGGCTTCTCTTTATGGCAGAACGCCGGAGGAGCAGGAGGAGTATGACAAAAAGCGGAAGAATCGCACAAATGCAACGGCAAAAGAGCGGTGGGCAATGATAAAGGCGGCTTTTGCCGTTTATGGTCCGTTGCTTCTTATGGTTGTTGGATCATTCAGTCTTGCGGCTCTGTTTATGTATTTTTTCCTCAAGTAGAGGTATGTTTTCAAACATTTCTAAAGCTCCAACGAAAAAGCAAATTTGCAGCAATTAAATTGCATAAAAATCAAGAGGGTAGCTCAAGTTGCAAAAAACTTGAGCTACCCTCAAATACGTTAGGGGATAGGGGGATTTGGAGCGAAAATCTTCGTTCTTCGAGGCGTGAGGCATACAAAAGTATGTCGAGCCTCGAAAACGGAGATAGAAAATGACTCTAATTTGATGGAGAAATTCGTAGAATTTCAACCATATACAATATTTTCAGCTCATTTGTCAAAAAATGAGTTCTTTGCTTGATTTTTGTCATTTTCGCTTGCGCCCAAATGCGCCAGCCCCTTTTTATTTTTTTGGTTATTTTAATGCAAGCCGCATAATTAAATCAGGCGTTAGACCGTTGCCTCTATCTCGGGGAGTTTTTCGAATTCTCCAAGGTAGAAGTCGAACATAGCCTTAAGATATTGATTATAATTATCGGTGCTTGTGACGGAAGGAAGAGCCTCGTTAACGGCTGCGATAGCAGCTTCAAATGCAGCGCGGTCCTCATCGCTATTGCTCATAGAGTAAGCGTGATATGCTCGCTCTACCTCAATCAGCTTTTCACCGATAGCCATAACGTCATCAGCGAGAACTGCTTCAAAGAATGACTTAAGTCCGTCGTAGTAGAGGGTATCACCGTCGAAAACAAAGAACATATCGCGCTTTTCAGCATCGAGATTTCTCATTGCTGTCATAATTTCGAGAACTGCTTCAGCATCAAAGTTTGTAGCCTTCTTGAACTGCATATACATAAGGTACTGCGCATCTGCAAGGAATGCTTGTATTCCCGAGGGATAGTAAAGATCCCAAGCAAAGAAGACCTTATTATTCGCGTCTTCAGTAACCTCGCCACTGTCTGTGACACCGTCACCTTCCGTAGTACCGTCACCCGCGGTCGCTCCGTCTTCTCCGTCGCCGTTGTCGGTAAACGTTATCGTAGCGTTTACGAGTACGGAAATATATATCATTCGCATATCGGAAACCGCAACGTCAAGATTGTTGGTGATGTTATCGTTTATCACAAACTTCTGCGAATAGAACGCCATAATTACGTTTTTATCCTCGGCGGACAGTATCTGCGCTCTGAGCTTATCAGCCTTCTCATAAGTAGCGAAAAGAAGAATATATACAGGGCTGCTGACATCTGCATTTGCTTCATCGCTGAGGAAGCTGTAAATTGTGTAGAAGTCGCCTATCGTAGCACTAAGATCTTCAAAGATAGCAGAGTATTCGGGGGAGAGCTCGGCGGAGGCTATATTCTTCTCGTAATTATAGATGTCCAAGTATTTTTTATAGCAATCCCCAAGATACTCATCAAAGAGATCCTGATTTTCCGTAGAGAGTCCGTCATAAGCCGTATCGATTGCTTCCATCTTCGCGAAGAAGTTGTCGAGAGCTGATTCGTATCTGTTCTTATTGAGGTAGTATTCGATAGCGAGAAGCATATCCTGAGTTATATCGTGAGTATCGGGCATATACGTCTCAAGATATATTGCTATGAAGTACATGAACATACCTTTAACTTGGAGCTCGGGGTAGTCAAAGAGCATTGAATCTCTGACTTCCTCGGTGCGATAGAGGTAATAGAGCGAGCCTAAGAACGCCTGTTGCTTCATAGGGGTAAGCGACACGAAGCTGTCAAACATATCCTTGATGGCTGCTTTATTAGCATCTACGTCATATTTTTCATCCGTACTGTTGTAGTATCCTTCAAACAGCGTCAAGAATTTATCCAAGAGCGCGACATACTCAGCATCGCCAAGAAGAGGACCACTCAAATTAATGTAGCCTGCAACGGCTCTTGTATTGTAGTCCTGTATCAGAAGATCAAATTCGAATACCTCGTAGAGCTCCTTGTACAACTCGTTATCGCCGTTCTTAATTTCTTCTGAGAGCTTAAGAGCCTCTTTGTAGTAATACATAAATCCGGTAGTATCATTCCAAAGGGGTTTGCTCTGCTCCATGCTGTATGCTTCGTTATATGCGGTAGCTACAGCGGCGTAAAGGTCCTGCATTTTATTGGGGAAGGGGACCTTCTCCCAAAGCTCTTCGACCATAGTATCTTTTCTGTAAGTCAGATAGTAAGAATAGATAATGTCGAAGTAATCGCCATTCTCTCTCCAGCCGTTTACAAGCTCGCAGATATAATAGTAATTGGTGTACTGTGAATATGACTCGTTAGTTATTGCGCGTACTGCTTGAATAATGCCGGAGCTATGTTCTTCGAGGGATTCATTTGTCCACGTGGTTATGTCGTCAAGGTATTCGTAAAGAGTGACCATGTGCTCAAAAAGATCATGAAGCAGAGCAAGGTCTTTTGACGGAATAACGAAAACAGTGTTGGATATGGTTGCCTTGACGGTTTCCGGCTTTCCAAATTCGTTCTCGATCTCTTGTTCGAGATATACAACCTCACTGAATTCATCAATAACCTCGGTCAAAAGCGCGCCCAACGTGTAGAGATCGTCGTCTTCATCGTCAAACTTTCTGCACACCTCAACCATAGATTCATAGCTAGTAGCTTTGATGTTATATCCGGATGCGTTTATAGTAAACGCATCGGAGAATGTCTCAGCGGCATCCAAATATTTATTAAACAGATGCAAGGCCGCCACCCTCGCAACCTTTTCGGTTGCTTCTGTGGAGACAAGCTTTTTATCCATTATAGTAAGATCGAGGTATGCCGTTACTGCATCAAGCGCAATTTCGCCCACCTCTTCGGTGAAGAATTCCTCGCCTTCCTTTGCCCAGTCTATCTCGGGGATAATCTCAGCGGCATCGTACATTATCGAAACGGCACTGTACTTGATAGAGATCGGGAACTCTTCGGTTTTGCCCGCATAAACGATTTTAACGATTTGCTTGAGAGGGGTAGTTCTGTTTTCGGCTGTCGCGAGCGAAGGATCAAAGCCTCGGATCATATCTTTGTTGAGCTCTACGTACTTGTACAGAGAAGAATTACCCGCTGCGGTAACGGTGAAAAATCCGCCCGCAAAGTCGAATTCGGTATCGTGACTGTTATATATCATCTTATTGGGCGCAGAGAATTTTATTTCTCCTATATCATAGATATTCGCCGGAAGAGTATCAGTATAGATTTCGTTGTTTGCGCCGGTATAGCGCACTGTTACGTTGAGCCCGGTTTTTGCAGTTGATGAGTCGAAGCCCTCTAAAGATATTTTGTCATCACTCATTTGAACGTCAAAGGTCGTACCGTCGTTGCGCGTGATCTTGATGTTTCCCTTAGCTTTGTTGAATTCATCATTTACAAAGTAATTTAATTCACATCCGTTGAATATCATTCTGCGGATTACGGTAACATCGAGAGTCGTAGATTGCTCACCGTAGGTAATGGTCAGTGACTGCTTGCCTAAGGTGTTTTTGTCGTATCCCGTTACGGTAACCTCGGGAGAGGTGAGGCTTACTGTTACAGTTTCATTTTTGCCTTCCACGGTAAGCTTTCCTGCGGAAAGGTCAAGGTTCTCGCCCTGCACGAAAACGACCTGGGGCATATTTTCTTTAGTTATATAAATATTGCTTGTTGCCGGACCGCTATCACAGCCTGTAAATGCAAACACGATCGTAACAAGTATGATGAGAGCCGCAGCGGCAAGAAATACTTTAACGTGTTTTTTATTCATTGTATTCATCAGTTCCTCTTAATTTGTAGATTGAGTATCGCCGGAGGCGTTGCCGCCGGTTCCATCCTGTGAGCTATCCTGGGAAGTTCCATCCGTTTCGGTGTCTTCCGGGACTTCGGGGTCGACGGGCTCACCCTCGGACCATAAAGAATAGAGAGTGGTTCCGTCGGGAGCCGAGATGAAATTATCAGCTGCATATACAGATTTACCGTTAGCCTCTGTCGACCAGCCATCAAAGGTATAACCTTTGCGTGAGGGAGCGGAGGAAGGCTTAAGCTCGGAAATATTTTCAATGCTATTTGCATTCTTCACGAAAGAGACAACGTATCCGTTATCTTCGGAGAGTGTTACTCCCCAAACAACAGGACGGTAGGAGGAGTTCCAACGTTCCGACCAGGTAGACGGTACCGACTCGAACTCGGTATAGATGGTTGCTGAATTTCCGTAGAAGGAATGCTTTCCGACATTTACAAGATTGCTGCCTATCATAACGGCTGTAAGCTTGCTCATATTTCTGAAGGAGTAATCTCCTATTGTGGTAAGGGATGCGGGAAGCACGAGCTTTTTGACGTTCTCGCACTTGTAGAATGCGAAGTTTCCAATGCTTTCAACGCCCTCGGAAATGGTGAGGTCCTTAGCTGTCGAGCAGCCTCTGAATGCGTATTTACCGATGCTTTTTACATTTGTGGGGATTACTATCGCTTCTACGCTTGAGCAATTGTAGAAGGTGTAGTCGGCAATATGCTTGAGTCCTGAGCCGATCTCAAGAGTCTTGATTTTTTCGCAATTGTAGAAAGCGGCGCTGCCGAGGAATGTAACGCTATCGGGTATATCCAGCTTTACAATGCCCTGGCATCCGTAGAAGGCACTGCTGCCGATGCTTTCGATGCCCTCGCCAAGAACCAAGTCGCCGTACACGGGTATCCAATTTCCGTCTTCGTCTTCATATCCAAGCTTACCTTCACCAAGGTTGGTGCATCCCTTGAATGCACCGTCGCCAATAGATTTTACGGTACCGGGAATATGAAGCGAGGAGATCAACGTACAGTTCTGGAATGCGTACTTGCCGATCTTTTCGGTTCCTTCGGGAATTTTAACTTTACCAAGGTCACCGAATTGCAGATAGTAGCAGTCGGCAAAGGAAAAGTCGCCGAGAAGCTTAAGATTTGCAGGAAGGTTTATGTAAGAAAGATAACCTTGCTTATAGAACGCACCTTTTCCGATGCTTTCGACGGTGTCAGCGATGTGGAAGGAGTTTAGCAGCATTCCGTCGTAGAAGGCGTAGTCTGCAATTCCTTTGATGCCGTCCTTTAAAACTACGTCCATCACGGCTTCGGGCTGAATACCTACTACCCAGTTGTCAACGTAAACTATGTTGTCTGCATTGTTATAAAGACGTGTATAAAGGAATGCACGTACACCGACTCTGGTAAGCGTGTCGGGAAGATTTATTCCGGAGTCCTCAAGTGTCTTGCAAAGATAGAAGGAGTAGTCTCCGATAGTCTTAAGATCCGAACCGAGTACTACGTCACGGAGAACCTCACAGTTCGCGAAGGAATAAGCGCCGAGATCGATGATAGGACCGTCAAGAATAACCTCCCAAAGCGACATACAGTTCGCAAATGCGTATTCGCCAACGTACTTCACCGTCGAGGAGTTAATGCTCTCAAGCTTGGTGCACGCGTTAAACGCGCTATCTGCAATGCCTACGATGCTGGAGTCAAACTCGAAGGATTTAATATCCTTGTTTTTGCATTCAATAATCCAGCCATCCGCAACGACTGTATCAGGCGCATCGTTGTAGAATTTTGTACCCCAAAACGCTTCGGTTCCTATTTTTTCAATTCCGGAGCCAAGCTTTATCGTTTGGAGTGATGCGCAATTTCTGAACGCGGAGATATCGATAATCTTAACGCTGTCGGGAACAATGAGGAGTGAAATTGCCGTCTCCGAGAACGCAGCGACACCGATAGAGGTAAGCTTGCAGCCACCGTCCGGAGTGCCGAAGGTTACATTCTTGAGTTCCGTACAATTATAAAACGCGTATTCGCCGAGACTATTCACGTTGCTTCCGAGTTTAATTTCGGGTAGCTTAGAGCAACCGGAGAATGCGTAGTCGCCTATGGTCTGTATCGAATCGGGAAGGCTTATATTTGTAAGCGATTCACAGTTCGTGAAGGCATAATTGCCGATAGAAGTAATGCTTCCGTCAAATGAAACGTTCACAAGTCCGCGGCAGAGCGAGAAGGCGTACTCGGGTATAGACGTCACTTTTTTAGGTATAACTATAGACTCAAGCTTAGGGCAGTTTTGAAATGCGTAGGGGCTGATTGACTCAAGTGATTCAGGGAGGACAATCTCAGTAAGCCCGGAGCACGCGGCAAATGCATACTCTCCGATGCTCTTGACGTGCTCGCCTATTACGATTTTGGTCAGACGTCCGTTTCTTCTGAATGCACTCTTTGCAATACTCGTTACGGGCTTTCCTCTGAAGACGCTCTCCATAACGACGTCGCCATCTGCCGTGCCGAGTCCGGTGAGTTCATACTCGGTCTTGTTATTGATAAGAGTATATATAAGTCCCGTTTCGGGAACTTTTTCAAAAATGTATTCTGCATAAACGGAATTCTCAAACTCATCATTATTGGTGATAGCTTGAATTCTGATTGTGTGCTCACCTGCCGAAAGGCTTGTGAGCGGGTATGAATTTTGTCTGGTGCTGGTCTTTACGGTATCGTCTACTTCAATGTAGTATGCCGTTGCTTCCTTGACCTTGCTCCAAGTCAGAGTGAGCGTGTCACCGTCAACTCTAAAGTTTGAAGGCGCGGAAAGCCTCTTATTACCGCACGAGCTCAACGTTACCAGACAAAGTATTGCAAGGCACATAAGCGCCAGCATTAAACCAATTTTCTTCTTCATCTTTTTCTCCTTAGGATAATAAAGGTATTCTGATCCTTGGAATATATCAGGGGCGCGCTTATACGCGAGCGTAAGCGCGCTGAATTTCATCCCCTAAATATATTCTTCATATCAAAATATCGGTTTACTTTGACAGTAACGATTTTCTTGCTTTATAATCTTGAATTATCTCGTTTGGCCACTTAAACTTGAACTTGCGAGCTGCAATATCAAGCAAGAAGAGGACGAGAGCGATGATTATAAATACTATTCGGGGATCGATTGTATGGTGCAGATATTTAACAACGTTTTCAAATATCTGCCAGGGGTTGTCGGTTTCTATAACTGTACCGTTACCCGACTTTGCAAGATCGGACATAAATTGCTCGCTTGCTTGATTGTCGAAGAACGTGTTGTACTCTTCGGAGTACGAGAAGCTCTTATAGATCGTTGCATCAGAAACGACGTTGCCTACCTCGTCCTTCTTAATAACGGTTATTTCGTGCATACCGGGATTCTTTATGACAAGGTTGATACGGCTGTACGTGCTTCCAACGCCGGGGGTATAAGTGCTGACAACGGGCTCAAATCCGCCATCCGGAGACGGTGAGGTAACCTTGACTTCAAGAGTATTGCCCTCTGCAAGCTCGGTGAATATGCTGAGCTGAGTAGTATAGTTCTTCGAGGTAATCTCAAGCTCAATATCCGATTTGCGAATGCTCTCGGAAGGGAAAAGACCCATAACGATGTTGTTTACAAGCGTGATAGCGGTAGGCGTGCCGATGAAATCGCTCGACCAAGTGCCGTTAAGGTCACACGCAAAGGTGCCAACCATACCCGCTCCGTATTTCCACTGAGTGTAGATTGGTACGTATTCGCCCATAAGAACGACCTCGGCTCCCTTATCGACTTTAGCCTTCATTCCGTAGAATCCGTCAAGTGTGGGCATATCAGCCTGCATAATATTTGAAACGACAGAGTTAAAGGTTTTGATGGTAGGAGTAAAGGTTTCGTAGTTAACGTCCTTGATTTCGGGGACCAAAAGGTCTTCTCTCATCGCGGTGGGAACCTTCTGAATGTCCTTAACGTCGTGGAAGTTTTCAGCTGTTCCACCGGCTTCCTCAAGCAGCTCAACCATTGCCTGCTGGGTGGTATAGGTACAGTTAATACCAATGACCGACATGGTTATGCCTGCCTCGGCATTGAGCTTCGCCTGATCGAGATAAAGCTGGGGTTCGGGGTCGCCGGGCATACCGTCGGTTACGAGAATAATGTGTCTTCTCTCAACGCTTGAAAGAGCTGTAAGCGCGCTGCGCGCTCTACTGAGCGCACCCTCGAAGATTGTACCTTCTCCGAGCTCAATGTCGTTGATAGCAGAGATGATTTTTGCCTTCTGAGGACGGGGGGTAAGCTCAACCTCCTCATCATAGTAGTCCGAGAGGGACATAATTCCGACGTAGTCACGTTCGGTAAGCGCGTCAAGGCACGCCTCCGCGCCAAGCTTTGCTGCGTAAAGAGGGCTATCTTCGTACGGTGTATTTTTGTCCCACATTGAGCCTGAACGGTCAATGACTATCATTACGGCTACGGGGGGAGTATAGTTGATAGCCTCTACGGGAAGCATATCCTGGTAGATCGTTCCGTACATATCGTCTTTGGTGTAAGCGTTTGCCTCCCATTGCGCATCGGACGGATTGGAATCCACCTCATTACCGCAGACGGTGAACAGACCGCCTCCTATGTCGTGAACGTAGGAGTAGAGAATTTCATCAAAGCCATCAGGCATATCGTCGTTTGATATGTTTACTAAGATGATTTCGTCGAATTCGCGAAGCTGATCAAGCGTTCTCGGCATTTTTTCCTCGTCCGCAACGTTTACAACCGTAACGTCGTAATCGTCCTTAAGCATATCGCGAAGAGCGGTGCTCTCACCGTCTATGCTTTCGATAACGAGCAGTTGATCGAATACTTCGAGGTAAATGAAGGTGTTATAAGTATTGTTCTGTGTAAGTGTATCCGCGCTTGATTCTACGTTAAATGACAGCTCGTGCATATCAGGGCGAGTAAAGGTCGCGGGGATCTTAACCGACTGCTCGCCTTCTGTAAGCTCTACGGATATTGTTTTGGTAATTGTACCGGTATCCATAAGCGTAACAACTGCCGTGCCCTCGTATGAGCTGCGAAGCAGAAGCTCAAGCTCAAATTCCTCACCGACTCGAATGTTATAGTCGGGGGTGTTAACACCTGTGATAAGCACCTCGTTATCTGTTTTCTCGGCAGGGAAGTGCACGGTATCTACCTTAATTCCTTTTGCCGCCACTTGCTTTATAACTGTTGCGGCGTCGCTGTCCGTTTCAACACCGTCCGAGATGAGCACTATTCTCGCGGACTCGGGACGACTGAAAAGCTCGCTTGTATAAGAAAGAGCAGAAGCAATATCGGTAGCAGAGTTGTCGGGCTTCGCAGCAGAAAGATATCTTCCGAAAACTCCATCCGTCTCTGTCGTGAGTTCAACTGCATATACTTGATCGTATCCAAAGGTTACAACACCGAGCTTGTACATTGAGTCGGTAGAATTTATAACGTCCTCTATAAAGGAATTCTTATCGGACTCGGTTTCGTCTCCGCTGAATGAGGTGTCTATCAGAACGATAACCTCGTTTTCGGTATTGGGTTCGTCATAGGAGAACGTCATGCCCGAAAGAACGGAGATGGAGAGAACCATAATAATCAAATGCAGCACAATTGACACTACACGGTTCCTGGTACGTCTGTACTTCTTCGGCATACGGAAATACGGCAAAAGCGTAAGAAAAACAGCCGGAATCAGTAAGAGGAGAAGCCACGGGTTTGAAAAATTAATTCTAAAATTCGTCATCGTTACTTCCTATTTAGTAGTATTTGCGGGATTGCAGCCACCATTCAACGAATAGCAGTGAAACCAGTGCTAATGCAAAATAAAATACAAGATCAATATCCTGCGGATCTTCGGCAGGCTCGTAATAGGGATTCGTAAGAGTATCCTCGGTACGCATTATATTGCATTCCTTTTCGGGAACCTTTACGTAAAAGTTATCGACTATCTGTTCTCCCGATATCGGAGTTTGGCTGAGAGTATAAACTCCGGGGAGAGTCAAGGGAAGATTACCGGGGAATTCAACGAATGTTTCGCTGATTCCGGGGCCATCTACGTGAAGATCAGGGCTTCTTGAGTTGAGAGTAACCGTCTCGTTAACGTCGAACATATAGTCCGTTATTGTAGATGAAACGTAATACTCAATCATATTGTACATAAGATACGGGAACTCAAGAAGAAGGGGAAGGTTGGAGTAGTTAAGGCTAAAGGGCATAACTACTACCTTCGAATCATCGGTGTTTTTCGCAAGTAATACGGGATCCTCGCCGATGTAAGCGAGCGCAGCGTATTCCGGATCGAACATTGTGATTCGTGAATATTGAGTAACGGTTATGTTCTCAATGTTCATACCCTGCGTGAGCGGATGCTCCTCGCCGGGCTCGAAATGCACCTCGTATGGATATCTGTTGGTAGGACCAATGTAAATATCCGAACCGTACGGTGCAGTGTCGGGATTTGCGAGAATAACAAGACCGTCGCTCGGAAGTGTCGCGGGCATCGTATGCTCAAAGATATAAATATCAAAGCCGGAGAGCGCGGGCTCTGCCTCAAGCTTTACCTCGGTGATATCTACATCCCAACGGTTGCTGAGCTTATCTCTAAAGCTGAGCAGAACACCGCTGAAGAAGGGGTTGGGGAGCGCGCTGTAATACTGAATTTTAAGCACGGGCTTAGTTCCGCCGTAAAGGTAGAGCATATTGTCGTGACTGAAGGAGTCTGCTTGCTCAATGCGGACGTATGCGTAATCGTAGGTATAAACGCTTGCAGGCTCGGTAGCATTCTCGTAATTGCCGAATATTACTTTTTCGGTTTGATCTCCGCTGCATCGAGCGTTTGCCACAAGGTTAAGTGTTGCACCCTCTTCGTTTACACCGTAGATATCAAGGTAAACCGTAATATCGGCATCTCTTCCGTATGAGGCAACGTCGATTTCAAAATCATAATAGTTTTGATTAACGATTGCCTGCGCGTTGAGCAGCGATGCGTTCCAGTCGTTAACGTCTCTCATACTCTTGACGGTAACTTCTCCGGCATCAATATATTCTGTTCCGGTGTAGAGAATAACCTCGGACTCGGGGTTTTCCGCCATTACCGATTCAGCCAGCTTCATAGCACCGTCTATATCGGCAGCGCCGTAGGTGCACTTGTAATCAGCGGCGTCGATTAATGCATCAAGCTTATCGTAAATTTCGGAGCTGAAATCGGCACCGATACGCTGAACGACGAATGAAGCCTCATCGGCGGCGAGAATGACAGACATCACACCGTTTTTGGATACGACCTCTTTGGCAAGCTCCTTAACTTCATAAACAGCTTTGTCAAAGCGGGTTTCGCCTCCGACCTCCGTAAGCATACTTGCAGAAGCATCGATTACGACGATTTTTTCGGAGTATGCATCCTTATCTTCAGCCTCAATGAAGGGTTGAGCAAGGATAAATGCACAGGTTGAAATAGCAAGGACCTGAACAAGTATCAAAAGCAGATCTCTCAGTCGGCTGATGGGTAATTTTTTCTTTCTGAATTTTAAGCTTAATTTCCATACGTAAGTACTGGAAATTATTTTTTGCTGATAATTGGGTTTTATCAGGTAGATTATAAGAAGGATTACTAATCCGATAAGACCCAAAAATCCTAATGGGGTTAGCCAACTCATGCCATGATTCCTACCTTAAGTAATTCTTTGAAGAGCATTCTTTCGATCGGTTGATCGGTAACGACCGTTATGTAGTCCGCACCGCGTGATACACAGAAGGAGCGCAGATCCTCCTTGATGTGATTCATAGCCTCTTCATATGCTATCTGATGCGAGCGCGTTATCCTAAGCTTCAGGTTCTTAGAGTCGTTCATATCCGTTGCCTCGGAGTCGATAAGGTTGATCCTGCCTTCGTAGGTGGGATCCGCCTCCTCGGGCGTGAGGACTTGGATTAACAAGACCTGTCTTTTCTTATAGCATAGATAGTCTACTGCCTTTTTCCAACCAGCATCTGTGAAAAAGTCTGAAATAATAACGGTAAGACCGTCGTTTGTGCCTGTATTGGGGCAACCCACAATAGCACGGTTGATATCGGTCTCGTCACAGAATTCAAGCGAATCGAGCACGCTTATCGCATTGAAAAAGGACCTTTTACCAACTATCGTTCCGAATGGATCCTCGGATTTGTCGCCCTTCATAAGCTTAAAGGAAACCTTATCCATATTATGCACGGAGAGATAGCCAAGCGCTGCCGCAACTCCAACGGTGTATTTTGCCTTTTGGGGATTATCCTTACCCATAGAGGCGGAGCAGTCGATGAAAATCTGAGTGTGCATCTGTCTTTCATCAGTAAAAAGCTTCAAGAAGAACTTTTCAAAACGGCTATATAGGTTCCAGTCGATACGGCGTATATCGTCTCCGAGCATATACTCACGGTAATCGGCAAATTCTACGGTCTGACCGTAGGTACGAACAAGGTGCTTGCCGCCGAAAAATCCACCGAGGTCTGCGCGAAGCTCGAGTGACAACGCCTCTAAACGACTGAAGAATTCATCGTTTAAATACGAGCCCTTCATTATTTTTTACCAAAGAGTCCACGCTTTTTGTCAGCCTTGTTATCTGTAGCCGCGTCGCTCTCTTCCTTCTTCTTTTCGGAAGCAAGTCCGTTCTTTGCCGAAAGCTCATCGATAATCATCTTAACGATTTCATCGGGCGAGATGCGCTCTGCAACTGCCTCGAAGGTGAGCTTCATTCTGTGGCGGAGAACGGGGTATGCGAGCTCGTTTACGTCGTTATAGGATACGTTGTATCTGCCGCTCATAAGAGCCTTAACCTTTGCAGCGGAGATGAGAGCCTGTCCTGCACGGGGAGATGCGCCAAGGCGAACGTACTTCTTTGCGGTCTCACTCGCGCACTCGCTATCGGGGTGAGTGGCGGAGCAGAGCATCATAGCATATCTCATAACGTCCTCGGCAACGGGGATAGCGTTTGCAACTGCGCGCATTTCAAGAAGGTCAGCGCCGTTACAAGCAGCATCAGCAACCTCAGCCATAGTCTTCTGGGTCATATTAACGATTTCCATAAGCTCGTCGAGGGAGGGGTTCTGAACTATAATCTTGAACATGAAACGGTCCATCTGTGCCTCGGGAAGAGGATACGTACCGTCCTGCTCAACGGGGTTCTGGGTTGCAAGAACGAAGAAGGGCTCTTCAAGCTTTCTTGATACACCCATTACCGTTACGGTGTGCTCCTGCATCGCCTCGAGAAGTGCAGACTGCGTCTTGGGAGTTGCACGGTTAATCTCGTCGGCGAGAATGATGTTAGAGAAGATAGGACCGGGCTGGAACTGGAAGGATGAGTTGCCGTTTTCGTCCTTTACGATAATGTTAGTACCCGTAACGTCTGCGGGCATAAGGTCGGGGGTGAACTGAATTCTCGAGAAGGGAAGGTCAAAAACTCTTCCGAGCGAACGCACAAGTCTTGTCTTTCCAACTCCGGGAACACCCTCAAGAAGAACGTTACCGCCTGCTATCATTGCGATAACCGCGCCTTCGATAACCTCCTTCTGTCCGATTACGTCGCGTCCGATCTGCTCAAAAATATTCTTGCACTGCGTGCTGAACTTATTAATGCTCTGTTCTGTTATCATAGCTTTTTACCTCTTTTTACGTACTCTTAAATTGATTAGTTTATAATATCGTAATAGTTTTTAGCTGCTTCTTCAGCTTCAGATGAGGAATCGCTCTTGCCGTTTGCCAGAGCTTCCATAGCTGCATCGTAATATTCTCCGATAATAACGTTGTAGCTCGTATCACCGTCGATTACCTGGTTGTTAGCAGAGTATTCACCGCCACCTTGGATAGCGCTCGGATCTCCGTTTGGATCCTGCGTATCACCGGGCTGATCGCTGGGCATTTCACCGGGCATATCACTAGGTTCGCCGTCTTCACCGGGGAAGCCAAAATCACCGCCCATTATGGGCATAAAAATCGCCGTCAAAGTGAGGTCGGTTTCAACGTTGACCTCAAATCTCTCGGGGAACTTTCCGCCGTCGTCCCAGCCAACGAATTCCCAACCGTCCTCAGCTACTGCGACGATGGGGTTGGTAGACTCGCCGACTACTATGATTTGGTCTTCCTCGCCTTCTATAAATCCGCCCTCCTCAACTATGTAAGTGACGGATACGTATACCGGGGGTTCATCCGGTATGATTGCGTCGATAGTTTCGGAGCCTGACAGAATGTATCCTGCCGCGCTGAGACCCGAAAGGGTCGTAAGACCGCATCCGATAACTGCTGCGACGGTTGACAATATGACGATAGCGCGGGGCAGCTTCATTCTTAACTGCTTTTTCTCGACTTTTTCAAGCTCACGCTTAGCATCCTCGCGCTGAAGGCGTGCGATAACGTCGTCGGAGTCGCGGAACTCAACCATCGTTATAAGCCTTTCTTCAAGGCCGAGACGGTCTATTTTTCTCGCACTGCTCTTCTCGGTTGGGCGAAATTTGGTTATATAAAATACAGTAGTAGATACTGCCGTTGTAAAGACGAGTACACCGAGGGTAATACCCAGAGCGAGAGCTAAGTTCTCGCTTATAGTAAACCAAGCTACAAGCGCCGCAACGGAGTTAGCTCCAAAGCCTATAGCCAGACCGAGTAACAACGACTTGAGGAAGCCTTCCATCCTAAGACGAAAAGAGTATTTTTCAAAATCCTGCTGTTGCTTCATTATTTCTCCTTTCTTAAATCGAAGCTTTTTCGGTAGAACCGATCCTTAATTGAACCTGCGGTTCTGGAGAACCGTAGACCTATGCAGAAGTAAAATCGGGCTTAGCCGCGAGTCTACGGTTCTGCAGAACGGTAGGTTCTTTGCGTTGTGTATTTAAGACAGCTTACGATTAAAATTAATCAAAAATGGTAGTTATTGGTTAAAAATGCTCGAAAATCAAAAGCTCTTAATCGCTTATCCACCTCCCGCCCCTTTCGGAACGGGAGGTGAATATCGCTTTATTAGATAATATCAAAAAGTCAATTGAATTTTGCGTAAATCGGCTTATTCAGCATCAGCGGGCATGGTATCCATATAGTAGATAGTAGCCTCGCAGTTGATGAGCCAATCGGTGCCGTGAGTTTCGAGCATCTCAGCTTCCGTGTAGTTGTGGAAGTAGATGGTCTGATCAGCGGTCCAACCGTCGAAGGCGTTAGCACCAATGGTGTCACCAAGTTCACCGAAGTGCATCTCCCTGACTTCTGCTCCTGCGAATGCGTAAGCATCTACGGTGTAGATGTAGTTTTCGCTGAAGTCTACAACGTCAAAGGTGCAGCCTGCCATACAGTTTGCATAGATATCGGAAATGTCTTCAAACGGGAATACCCTAAGAGAAGTACAGCCTTCTATTACATTAGACTCGAGAGAATAAACGCTTGCGGGTACGTACTCGCCGTATCTATCGTATACAACGTATACTTCCTCGAGGTTCGGGCAGTTCTGGAAGGTACCGGTACCGAAGTAGAATTCGCTTCCGGAAGCAATAAGAGTAACCTTCCTAAGGTTCGTGCAGTGAGCAAACATATAGTTGCCCGACCAGTTATCCCAGTGACCACCGGGTACGGTAATCTCTTCAAGTGAGGAACAACCGTAGAAGTAGTAGTGACCGAGCTGATAACCCGTTACCTCCTCAGCCTCAAATACTATAGATCTGAGGTTTGCACAATCCTTGAATACACCCGCGGAATAGAGGTTATCTATATATGCGGGGATGACAAGGTCTACAACGCCTGTTCCTGCGAACATGTAGCTGGGAATAGGAGTTGAACCCTCAAAATCGCAGTACCAGTTATCATACTCTTCGTCGGATACCGTGAAGCTGTTGGGAAGCAAGAGCGTCGTGATAGAGGTACAGCCCTCGAAGAAGTGCGTACCGATCTTGTAAGGATTGTCGCCCTCTCTGATGTCTTCAAATGTGAAGTTGGAGAGTGAGGTACAACCTGCGAACGCATAATCGCCGAGCACCTTGGTGGTGTTGTTGATGAATACGTTGTTAAGCGACGTACAATCCTGGAATGCACTGTTGCCTATAGAGGACAAGGTGCGCTCGAAGGTTACGGATTCAAGCTTCTTTGAGCCCTTGAATGCAGCGTCGGGAATCTTTGTGATAACGCTGGGTATTACTATCGACTTCAGCTGCGAGTCTGCAAACGCACCGGGAGCAATATCATAGACAGTCTCGGGGAAGGTGAAGGTCTCAGCAGTGAGGGATGAGGGATAGTAAATAATAGTGAACATCGTAGAATCGTACATAACACCGTCGCTGACTATGTAAGAGCCGTTGTCGGGATCGAGCTCGAATACTTCAACGTTGTTGGAGCCCACGAGCGGGTTGCCGTTAAGGTCTTTTACTGTAGCGGGGATGTATACGATCTCAAGGCTGTCACACTCGGAGAGAGCAAACTGACCTATGGATTCAAGACCGAAGGTCATATCAACGCTTACGAGTGCATCAGCATCATAGAATGCCTTGTCGCCTATCGTCTTAACGCTTGAAGGAACGGACACGTTTACAAGTCTGTCACAGTTCTCGAATGCGCTTGTGCCGATAGAGGTAAGCGTTGCGGGAAGAGCGATTGACGTAAGTCCGCTGTTCTTGAAGGTGTTAGTGCCGATAGTATTAAGATTCTCGGGAAGAGTAACCGTTTCAAGTGCGGGAGTATCGCGGAAGATTTCCTTGCTCGAGAATGCGGTGAACTTGCTGCCTTCCTCGAATACAACCGTCGTAAGCGAAGTGCATCCTGCGAATGCCATCTCGCCGATGGTCGTTACGCTTGCGGGAATTGTGATGCTCTCAAGAGCTGTGCACGCACCCTTAGTGCTATAAGCACTGGTCTGAGAGAAGGCTCTCTTACCGATGGTGGTAAGCGTTGCGGGAAGCTTAACGCTCTCAAGAGAGGTACAACCTGTGAACGCGTTGTCACCGATAGAGGTGAGCTTGGTTGCCGAGAGATCCATTTCTTCAAGCTTATCGCAGTTCTGGAACGCCTGGTTTCCAAGGCTGGTAACGTTTGTGGGAAGAGCTATGCCATTAAGTCCTGCGCCGTAGAACGCCTTGCTTCCGATAGTGGTAAGCTGGCTACCTTCGGTGAAGATAACGCTTTCAAGGCCTACGCACATACTAAACGCCTGATCTCCAATCTTGGTTACGGTCGATGGGATCGTAATCTCGGTCATCGCGTTGTTCGAAACGGCAGTGGAGCTGCCGGCGTAGAATACGTAATTATCTATCGTAGTCAAGCCTTCCTGAAGAACTACGGTCTTAAGCTTAGTGCACTGTCTGAAGCAGTACTGAGGAAGAGTCTCCAGCGCTGCAGGGAGGGTTACGGACTCGAGATTATCGCACTCTGAGAGAACGTATTTTCCAAGTGTCGATACGTTATCGGGGAAGACGATGCTCTTAAGAACAGGGTTATCACCGAATGCGTATTCGCCGATAGAGGTAAGCTCTGAGCCGGGTGCGAAGACTACTGTCTCGAGAACTGACTCAAGTGCCGCGCGGCTGGGCTCACTGGAGTAACCGCCGCGGAACGCGCGCTCACCTATGGAGGTAACGCTTGCTGGGATGTAAATGCTCTTAAGCTGTGAGCAGTAGAACGCATGAGAACCTATCTTTTCAAGTCCCTCGGGAAGAGTGATCTCGTTGAAGCTATAGTACGCGAATGCCATAAGATATATTTCTTTGACGGTTTCGGGTATAGTGTAGCCTGTGGGATCCTTCTGGGGGGGATAGAAGTAGATAATAGTCTTAGCTTTGTCGTAGAGAACGCCGTCTACGGATACGAAGTTCGGGTTAGTCTCGGGAACTATGATCTGTTCGATAGATCCGCAGTAGCTGAGGATGTTTCTGTCGTTTCTTCTGCCTGCGATAGAAGCTATCGTAGAGTTGAGCTCTACGGTCTTGAGGCTAAGGCATCCGTAGAAGTGCGTATCGTTGTAATTGGTTACCGATTCGGGATACTTGAAGTAGGTAAGTCCGGTTCTCTGGAATGCAGAGTCGCCGATGCTTGTAACCTTGCAGTCTTCTGCAAATTCGATGGTTGCGAGTGAATTACAGTCGGTAAATGCATAATTGCCGATAGTAGTGACAGTCTCGGGGATTTTTATGGCCGTAAGAGCCTTGCAACCGGAGAACATGTAGTTCGTGATCGAAGTGAATACAGACGCTTCGTCAAACGTAATCGTTTGAAGACGCTCGCATCCGCGGAATGCGTACGTGCCGATAGTTTCGATAGCGGGAAGGTCAAGAGTTACGATGCCTTTGGCATTATCAAACGCGTATCCTCTGATCACAAGCTTGGATGCATCTTTATTGAAGTTGATCTTAAGCTCGTGGAATACAGGGTCCTTGACGTTGCCGTTTCCATCGGGCTCAAAGGTCTCGGTATATCCGTTGGTTACGTAGAATGCGGAAGGACCGATAACAGCAAGGTGAGAAGGAAGATTGACCTCTACAAGTCTGGTGGTATAACCGAATACGGAGTAGATGGAGGAGAGGTTGGATTTTCCTGAACCTGCACCGATGTGAAGTATCTGCTGACCGTATCTTTCGTCGTTCTTGTCAAACTCTTCAAACGTAACCTTGGAAAGACTGCTCTTGTAGAACGCAGCGTTTTCAACCTTGGTTACAGTGTTGGGAACGGTGATTTCTCCGGTCTTGGCGGTAGGACAGTAGAGAAGTACGTCTATAACGCCTTCCGCATTGACCTCGTAAAGAACGCCGTCAATGGATGCGAAGTATTTTCCACCCGCCTCAACGTTGATCTCGCGAAGAGTCGTCACGTTGTTGAAGAGCTCGTAGAACTTCTTGATAGTAGCACCGTAGGATGTGGTGGTGGCGTAAAGCTTGCTTGCTCTGTTCGGGAAGGTGATGGTCTCGATCTTCGAGTATGCGAATGCATTAGCCTTTATCTCAAGGCCTTCCTCCTTATCTCCGCCCATCTCGAAGATAACGTTCTTGAGAGTAGCGTTATTCTTGTTGCCTGAGGAGAAGGAGAATGCGTAGGAATCTATGAGCTTAACGCTCTTAGGAATCGTTACGCTCACAAGCTTAGCATCCTGGAATGCGTACTGGTGAATGGTCTTAAGCTTTGCACCGAGGTTGATTTCGGTGAGACCCGTGCCGTGGAATGCATACTTACCAATCTCCGTAAGGTTACTGGTGTTCGAGAACGTAGCCTTAACGAGAGTGGTTACACCCGAGAAGGTTCTACCGCCGATTATGGTAATTCTGTCTGCAAAGGTGATTTCGGAAATGGCGGTGCCGTAGAATATACCGTTAGATGCGGTAGTGTTGCTTGCGGTACCGAGTGCAAGAGCCTTATCGCCTTCGGAGAAGGTAACGGTAGTAAGGCCTACGCAGTTTGAGAACGCGCCGTCGCCGATAGACTCGACGTTAGCGGGAATGTTGATGGATTTAATAGCCGTTGCTCTAAACGCTTTGCTGCCGATCGAGGTAACTGCTTCGGGAATCACGAAGGAGGTGATGCCGGAGAGCTCGAAAGCACTGTTGCCGATCTTAGTAGTGTATGCGGGAAGCACGACACTCTCAAGCTCGGGGCAGTTAGAGAATGCGTTGTTGCCAACCTCAAGAGCAGTTCCGCCTTGTGCGAAGGTTACAGTCTCGAGGTAGTAGCACTTATCGAACGCATAGTTGCCTATCTTGGTAACCTTAGCGCCGATAACCACGGACTTGATGTTGATATTTTCCTGGAATACGTTATTGCCGATAGTGGTGATGGTATCCCAAGGAAGCTTGGAAAGGTCGCCGTCCTGAGCGCTGGAATAGAAGAGAATAGTGGTTTTTTCCTTGTCGTAAACAACGCCGTTATCATCAGTGGAGAGAGCCGGGTTGTCTTTATCTACGTTAATCTTCTTGAGCGCTATGCATCCTGCAAATGCGGATGAGGGGAATACGGTAACCGATGCGGGAATGGTAACCTCGGTGAGCTTTCTGCAGCCCTCGAATGCGTAGTCGCCAATCTCAACCTCGCCGCCTTCCTCAATGGTTACGGACGAAACGTTTTCACATCCCCTGAATGCGCCCTCGCCAACAGACTCGCAGGAAACGGGAATGAGAACAGAGGTGATCTTGGGACAGTAAGAGAATGCGCCACTGCCGATAGACGTAATCTTTGCTCCGTCTTCGAACTCGATGGTAGTGAGACCTTCGTTGTTTGCAAAAGCATTCGAGCCGATAGATGCGATGTTAACGCCGGCCTTGAATACTACGGTTTTGAGCGTTTCGATACCCTCAAACGCGCCTGTACCGATAGTGATTGCGCCCTTGTCTGCTTCGATAGCTTTGGCAACTGTTGCACCGAAGGTAACGGTGTTAATCTTGCAGCCTGCGAATGCATAGTTGCCAATCATAAGATTGTTGTTACGGGCACCGTTAACAGTTACCGAAGTAATGCCGGTACAGCCCTCAAATGCATTTTTGCCGATGCTGTTAATGTAGTTGGGGATAGTAACGCTGGTGATGCCGGTACGGTTTCTGAATGCACCGTCACCGATATCGGTTATCTTAACGTGGAACTCAATATCGCCCGTAACCGTCTTCGGAGCGTAGAGGATCTTGTTACCTGCCGCGTTACAAATCATATTGTTAACGGAGCTGTAATTTGTACCGTTCTCCTCAACCTCAAGAACTCTAAGGTTCGGGAAGTTGTCGAATATGGTGAGATCCATTTCTGCAAGACGAGCGGGAAGCTTAAGAGTTTCTACCGCGCTGGTCTTACCGTCAAACGCGCCTGCCTCGATGGTAAGCGGGCTTGTTCCGCCGGCTGCAAACTCAATGGTCTTGAGTCCGGATACGCCAACGAACGCGCTCTCGGAGATGTTTGCAACGCCCTTACCGACGATAAGGCCTGTAATCTTGGTGTTGTAGAATACTCTGCTGAGTATCGAAGTAACGTCGTCGGGAATGGTGAAGGTATCGGTAATGCCTCTCGGTACTATTTCAAGATACGTAGTACCCATATCCTCGCGGATAACGGCGCCGTTATCGGTGCTCTGGTATTTTCTCTCGTGGTTGCCCTCAGTCTCATATATGGTTATAGACTTGAGGTTGGTTGCGGAGTTGAATGCGCCGACACCGATAAGCTGAATGGTATCGGGAATTCTGATAGTTTCGAGATTGTAGCAAGAGCTGAACGCGTTCTCCACAATGGCGGTTACCGCAATGCCCTTGTAGGTTACGGGAACTGTGATGTTGTTAAAGTTGTTAACGTTCGGACCCTTCTTAACTGCATAGGTACCGTCCTTCTGGAGATCGTAGGTGAGAACACCTGTATCGAAGAAGGGATATGCTACGGTGTCACGGGTGTAGGGGTAAGGAGCTACGCTGTTACCCTCGGCATCGGTGAGCTGAACGCCTGCACCGCCGGGAAGAGTGAACCAACCTACGAAGCTACCTCTTGACTCATCCGAGGATACGGGAACGGGAAGAGTATAATCCTTCGTATAGGTTGCGGGAGCTGTAGACTCATTGGGTACGTTAGAGATAGTATCGTCCGTGTAGAACTGTACGTTGTAGGTCTTGGGAGACCAGTTAGCATAAAGTACTATGTCACCGTTGCCTGCAAAGGTGGTGGACGTGTACTGAAGACCGTTGCCGCTCTGCGCGCCGGGAGCATTGTACCAGCCTGCGAAGTTATAGCCTTCTACAGAGAATCCGGTTGACGGAAGAGTGAGCTCTCCGCCGATTGCGACGTAGTCGGTTCCAACAGTACCGTTAAGAGAGCGGCTGTCGTACGTAACCGTATACGCGTAAACCTCGATGCTTACCCAATCGGACGTGCCTGCACCGGTGTATCTTACGGATACCGTGTTTTTGCCCGCACGGTTAAGTGTAACCTTTGCGGAGTTGGTGCCGCTTACTCGCTTGGTAGTACCGTTTACGGACACCTCAAAATTGGTAACGCCGATAACGGGAGTCCAAGTAAGTGTATTGCCTGCGAACGTAAGATTATCGAACATTGTAAGGTAGCCAGCTACAAGCGTGTCACTGTACATAGAGCTGCTGCTTGTGCCGATAGCCTTTACGCTGATGCTGTATTCGATACCGGTTGCCCAAGTGAGAGCTGCGTTGTTGAGGCCGAGGCTGTTTGTGTCGCTCGTAAGAGTTACGTTGCCAACCTTGATCTCGTAGCTCGTTGCATTTGCAACCTCATTCCAGCTAAGAGTCATTCCGTCAATCTTGAGATTGTCGGGAGTAGCGAGGACCGTCTTATTGAACGTAGCTTCGGTAGCCTCGGGGGAGTTGTAGCCGACAGTTGCGGGGAATACGCTGATTTTAATGTCGCCTGTGCAATTCTTTACACAGAAGGTAGTGCTCGTGCCGTTATCTACAACAGTGTGAGTATGCTCACCGCACGTAAGAGTTACAAGATAAGAAGCGGCATTTGCAACTGCGTCCCAGCTGAAGGTTTCGGTTGCCGTGTCAAATGCGATAGCTCCGATCTTGTCAAGAGCCTTGTTGTATACAAACGTCTCGGATACGGAAGCTGCGCGTCCGTTAGCGGTAGCGGTTACAGTGAACTCGATACCGCCCTTCTTCATAGGACAGTTAGCGAAGAAGAAGCTTGTCGACGTTCCGTTATCGAAGAGGGTGTGCTCGTGTCCTGCATCACCGCACTTTACGGTAACGAGATATTTCTCAGCACCGTCAACGTTGTTCCAAATAAGAATGCCGTCGTTGACTACGGTGAAGAGCGAAACTCTGTCAAGAGCTTTGTTTTTGTAGTATCTAACGGTTGTGTCGGAAGTGTTTTCCGCAACGGTTGCCACAGCGGTAACCTCAATAACGTAATCACCTGCGGGATAGTCGTTGAAGTCGAAGGGCTTGTTGGTAGTACCAACGTTCTCGTTGAAGAGAACCGCGCCGTTAGCGTCGGAGATCTTAACCGAATAGATTCCTGCGCCTGATACGGTGTTCCACGTAATAGCGGTGGAGCTTACGTTTACAGCGGGAGCCGCGAGCTTAGAGCCCTCGGTTGCATTCCATACTGCATACAGGGTGGTGTTAGCCGTAAATACGGTGTCGTCGGTGTACTCGTAGCTGAGCTTCTCGCCGTCCTCGTACATGCTTATCCACCAGCCGCCGAAGGTGTAGCCATCTCTTGTGGGCGCTGCTATGCCGTGAAGCTTGCCGCCTACGGTAGGCACAGCCTCGAGCGTCGCACCGTCATAACCAAGGTCAAAGTCAACTATGTATTCAGCCTGACCGGTTACCTTGTCTGCCCACTTAGCATAAATGGTGGTGTCGGCGGTAATAGCGGTTGCTGCAAAGTTGAAGAGCTCGGTGAGCGCCTCATCCTTATACCAACCCATAAATACGCTGTTTTCCTTTATGGGATCCGCCGGCTTGTTAACTGTCATGCCGTTGATGACGGTTGCTGCAGTTATTGCGTTGCCTCCGTTAGTGGCAAAGTTAACAGTGTAGGGGATCTTTTTGAGGAATCTCATCTCTGTGTTATTATACTGCATGGTGAATACGCCGTTTGCAGCGGTGAGCGTTGCAGTGCCGTCTTCATCCTTAAGGAAATCAAGAGTGATTTCACTTCCGTTTACAGTATATTCACCGGACTTATTAAAGTCGGTGCCTGCGATGGTGAACTTGTTTCCGCTGTTGAGCGTCAAAATATATTCACCGGTTGCGGTGTTGTAATAGTAAACACCGGTTTCCTCTCCTTCGGACCAGTCGTTCGTATCGGGTTCATCCGGACCATTGTTTGCAGCAACAATGATAAGAGCGATGGTGACGCCGAGTGCGATTACTGCAGTCGCGAGGAAAACGTAGAACCATTTATTCATCGATTTAAGTTTTTCGACGAACGACTGATTCTGTTCGGTTTTCTTGTCGTCTTTCATATTAACCTCCTTAAATATTTCCGTGGAAAAGTTTTACGACAAAATATTATATGCGTATGTACCCGCTATAATAATACATTATAAATCTTTTTGAGGCGGAAGTCAATAATTAGTAACATTATGCACCAAAAAAAGGCAGAATGTAGCAATACACGCTGGAAATAAATGCGATTTGTGTGCAACTTTTACAAAAAATAAGCTAAAGAACGGCTTTCGACAATTATGAATTACCTAACTTATCGACAATTGCCGGACAAATAAATGGGAAAGCAGTGTGGTTTTTAGCCAATACCAACCTGCATCAAAAAACGAATTATCGGTCACTGTTGTGTATAATTTATTCATTTTGTCACAGTGATGCTAAATTGACTGTTTTTATCGAAAAATGAAATGATAAAATGCAAAAATCTCAAATTTTGGTGGAAACAAAAAAATCTTCCTTAATATATATTGTAATTCGTGACGAATTTGACATTCGATTGATATGCGTCCTTCAAAACCCATATTTAAGCGATCGGATGAATATAATACATAATTTTGCAAAAATATGCAACTATATGCAAATTTTATCCGTATAACGATTTCGTGCATAATGAAACGATAAAAACCGTGTGAATATTCTTTTTGCTTCATTCGATAGTATAATCCACGCAAAAAAGGGAAATGCCTTGACAAATCGAGGAATAATATTGTATCGTTTCCTTGGATTCCTTTGGGGAAATATATATCATTATATCTTTTATCACTTATTATATCTTTTATTAATTGACAGGGAATCGGTATGGAAGGAGTTGAAAAATGCTGAATAATTGAAAGGATTTCGGAATAAGAGAGCCGTAGTCGATAACAGAATACTTAAGTGGAATTTTCTGAAGAGCGCGAAGGAAGAGTGAATGATGATGGCTGCGAGATATTATTTTGCCGTGAAGCAGATAGCCGAAGAGCGTGGCTATAAGTCCATTTCACTCAAGGACGTTGACGGTATGAAGAAGCTCTGTGGCTTCCGCCTGTCCCCATATTTATCCTCTTGTCCGAGGACGGATACACAACAATTCCCGAGAACGACTCTTTAGGCGCTGTGACACAGCTTATGAAGAACAGACTTACAGGTCAGCTCGCAGACTACCTTGAATTCTATGAGTTCTTTGAAAGCAGCGTGCTCGCGTGTGTTTCCGACTTTATCCGTCTGATATGATAGACGGCGGCACTTACACCGTGCTTTCCGCGGCATTCGGTTTGCTTGCTCGCCATATAACCCCAAGACCTGTTTTTATGTCTATTAGTGTCATTTAGTGCTTTTTAGTGCTATTTTGTCAACCAAACCGTACATTTTCGCGCTCTCGTGTACTACTGTTTCCATGTAGTCCATTTCTCGAAGTGGTCAAACATGTGGTCAAAAATTTTGCCCTGTGTATCCGTTTTTTGATGATATACAGGGCTTTCTTTTTATTTACCGCACCCCAAAATTTGGGGCGCAATAAACAAGGAAAAGAGTGAAATTTTACTTTGATTTTTCGAGTGAGTTTACAGCGTAAGCGTAACTTTAAATCGTACAAAATTTGATATGCAGTAATCGAAGAATAACTGCAAATATCATATCAGGCATCGGTGAAATATCCGATGCCATATCGTTTTGCATTTATCAAGATAAATTATAGACATGACTTGAATTATTCACACTTTTGTGGGATAATAGGACAAATATGCAAGTATGCACGCAATGC
>JAFTSQ010000006.1 GCA_017467205.1 Clostridia bacterium
TCGGACGCTTTGCTCCGTACTTGGAGCGGCCCTGCTTACGGTTTGCGACACCCTGAGTATCAAGGGTACCACGGATAATGTGGTAACGTACACCGGGCAAGTCACGAACACGTCCGCCGCGGATAAGAACGACCGAGTGCTCCTGAAGGTTGTGACCGATACCGGGAATGTAGCAAGTAGCTTCCATTCCGTTGGTAAGTCTTACTCTGGCTATCTTACGAAGAGCCGAGTTAGGCTTCTTGGGAGTTACGGTAGTAACCTTGGTGCATACGCCTCTCTTCTGCGGTGCGCTAAGGTCGGTCGCCGAATTGTGAATAGCATTGAAGCCCTTCTGGAGCACGGGGCTCTTGGACTTATACGCCTTATCGGTGCGTCCCTTCTTAACGAGCTGGTTAAAGGTTGGCATGATTTTCCTCCTTCTTCAAGATATAGTGTTTATCTATACAAAACGCGATTTTTGCGCCAGTATATCATACAAACACGGCAAATGGGCATAGTACGCCCATTAACCGATGCTACCAACCTATTTTATCACCTCTTCTGCCCTTTGTCAATAGTTTATTTGCAAAATTTTTATAATTTAATAGTGGCATTTCGACAGCATATTGCCATATTCGCCTTTTCGGCGGCAAAAAAACGCGGCACTCCGCCGATACCGACAAAGCGCCGTGATTATTTTTCTTTTTTACCGCCGCTGAAAAGGCCGAAGAGGCGGCGCGACTCCTTTTTCTGAAGCTTGCGCGTGAGGCGCTTGCCGCTTTGCATATGCTTCTGATACGCGGCATAGCCAAAGGTCCTGACCGAAACGACGAATTCTACCACCTCGCCACTGTCGAAATACTCGGGGGCAAGCTCGTACCAGCCGAGCTCCTCGCCGCACCCGCCGTGCAAGAGCTCAAAGAAGCTGCGCTTTGAGTCCGGCGAGAGCATATTGAATATCTTATAGCATCTCGTGGCGGTGAAATTGACAAAGGAATTGAAGAGCGGTGCGTACACACCGTGCTGCATTAAAAAGCGCTTTATGCGCAGGTAAACGTCCGGTATCGTCTGATAGAATTTCGAAAACGCCCTCGCCCTTGCCTGCTCGGAATGTATCCTGTGGTGGACGAGGATGCTGTCCCGCCTTGCCATCCGCTCGGCAAGAGAGAGCGCGCAGATAACGAACACCGCGTCCTCGAATATCCTGATATCCTCGGGGAAGCGAAGCCCCTTTTCTATGAGGAAGCTGCGGCGGAAGAGCTTATCCCAAGCGGCAAGCGAGGTCGTTTGGAAGAGGATATCGTGATGCTCCGTTCTCGAAACTATCCCCTCGCCCAAAAAGGCGTCCTCGTGCGGCTCGGCTATACGGCGCCTGAAGGTCGCCGTTCTGTTATAATAAAAGTCGTAGTCGCTGACGGCTATATCAAGGCTCTTGCGCTCGGCAAGCTCGTAGAGCGACTCGTAGAGGGTCGGCTCGACAAAATCGTCCGCGTCAAGAAAGGCAATATACTTCCCTCTCGCGCGCTCGATTCCGCGGTTTCGCGCCCACCCCGGACCTGCGTTCACCTCGGTGAGAATACGGATGCGCGGGTCGTTTTTCTGATACTCGCGAACTATCGAAAGAGATGCGTCGGTAGAGCCGTCGTCGACGCATATTATTTCTATTTCACCGAGCGTCTGATCGATAACGCTGTCCATAGCCGGACGGAGCGTATCGGCAGCGTTATATATCGGCATTATCACCGAAATCTTGATTTCAGATGCGTCCATAACGGTACCCTTACAGAATTTATAGTTACTATTACTCTAAATTTTATCACATATCTATTCTATTGTCAATATCAATTGCCGACGCAAAGGCAAAAGAAGGCGCACGGTGTCGCAAAAGCGGACCGTGCGCCTTTTGTATTTAATTACTCTGCGATGTAAACGGTTTCGTTTTCATCGGATATAGCCTCGTCGTCGGGCAGGAATTCGGTCACCACAGGCTCTTCCTCCTTCGCGCCCTCGTCGGAAACCTCGATGCTTCTGTAAGCGTCAAGACCCGTACCGGCGGGAATGAGTTTACCTATGATAACGTTCTCTTTAAGACCGAGGAGTCTGTCGCGCTTGCCCTTGATAGCAGCGTCGGTAAGCACCTTCGTCGTTTCCTGGAAGGAAGCGGCGGAGAGGAAGGACTCCGTCATAAGAGAAGCCTTGGTTATACCGAGAAGAAGGGGTGCTGCTTCTGCGTGGCGAAGGGTAATCTCGCCTGCCTCGCGGCGTGCGTCTATTGCCTCGTTAGCCTCGCGGAGCTCAAGAACATCAATAGTAGTTCCGGGAAGAAGATCGGTATCTCCCGCATCCTCTACCTTGACCTTTCTGGTCATCTGACGAGCTATACACTCGACGTGCTTGTCGTTAATTTCAACATCCTCACCGCGATACACCTTCTGTACCTCGCGGATGATGTAATCATAAACCGCGTCGATACCGTTCATATGAAGAACGTCTGCGGGGCTGAGGAATCCGTCGGTAAGCTGCTGACCGCGTCTTACGGTCTGACCGTCCTCAATAGCGAGGCGCATACCGAAGGGAATGCTGTACGTTACCTCTTCCTCGTCAGCGCCGGGCTCGGTGTGAACCACGACCTTGGAAAGCTTCTTATCGGTAAGGATATGGGCAACGCCCGAGTATGCCGTAACGATAGCGGTCTTCTTGGGCTTTCTTGCCTCGAAGAGCTCTTCGACTCTCGGAAGACCCTGGGTAATATCCGAACCTGCGACACCACCGGTGTGGAAGGTTCTCATCGTAAGCTGCGTACCGGGCTCACCGATAGACTGCGCCGCGATGACACCGACCGATTCGCCGATGCTGACGGTAGTTCCGTGTGCGAGGTCTGCGCCGTAGCAGTGAGCGCAAACGCCGCGCTTTGCCATACAGCGAAGGATGGTACGAATCTCAACCTGCTTGATTCCTGCGGCAACTATCTCGTTTGCCATATCCTCGCTTATCATAGTGTTTGCGGGAACGATAAGCTCACCGGTTTCCTCGTTTACAACGTCGCTGACAGTATATCTGCCGACAAGACGGTCGTAAAGCTTCTCAACCACGTTAGTGCCCACGGTGATATCCGAAACGATAAGACCGGAGGTAGCTCCGCAGTCCTCCTCGCGAACTATGATGTCCTGCGAAACGTCGACAAGACGGCGGGTAAGATAACCCGAGTCTGCCGTACGGAGAGCGGTATCCGAGAGGGACTTACGCGAACCCTTTGCACCCATAAAGTACTCAAGCATTGTGAGTCCTTCACGGAAGTTCGACTTAATGGGAATCTCTATCGTCTTACCGTTAGTTGCGAACATAAGTCCGCGCATACCGGAAAGCTGACGCATCTGCTTCATCGAGCCACGGGCTCCCGAAGTACAGATCATATTAAGAGAGTTGTATTTATCAAGGTTCTTGACGAGTGCATCGGTAACGTCGTCGGTAGTCTTTTCCCAGACCGAGATTACCTGCTTATATCTTTCCTCGTCGGAAAGCTCTCCCCAGTTGAAGAGCTCGGTGATCTGATCAACCTTCTCCTCCGCCTCTTTGATGAGCGACTTTTTCTTCGGAGGAATGGTCATATCGTAAACCGAGATGGAGAGGGACGACTTGGTGGAGTACTTATAACCCATAGCCTTGATGTTGTCGAGCACCGCAGCAGCCTCGGCAAAGCCGTGGTACTTAATGGTGAGGTCGACTATCTTCTTGAGCTCCTTGCTCGTGGTGGCAAAGGCAATCTCAAGGCTGAAGGGGTCTTTGGTTCTGTCAACGTAGCCGAGGTCCTGAGGGATCTTGGAGTTGAAGATAAGACGGCCGTAGGTTGCGTCGATAAGCGCGCTCTTCTCCTCACCGTCAATCACCTTGGTGACGCGGAGCTTGATAGCTGCGTGCATACCGAGCATCTTATTCTCGTACGCCATTTCAACTTCGTTGAAGTCCCTGAATATTCTACCCTCACCTATCTCACCGGGATGGTCGATGGTGAGGTAGTACGAGCCGAGGACCATATCCTGCGAGGGAACGGTAACAGCCTTACCGGAAACCGGCTTAAGAAGGTTGTTTGCAGAGAGCATAAGGAATCTCGCCTCTGCCTGCGCCTCGTTGGAGAGCGGAACGTGAACGGGCATCTGGTCGCCGTCGAAGTCCGCGTTGAACGCAGGACAAACGAGGGGATGGAGCTTGATAGCTCTTCCTTCGACGAGGATGGGCTCGAACGCCTGAATGGAAAGGCGGTGAAGGGTGGGCGCACGGTTGAGGAGAACGGGGTGCTCCTTGATAACGTACTCAAGAGCGTCCCAAACCTCAGGCGCTATCTTCTCTACCTTCTTCTTTGCGTCCTTGATGGAGTTAGCCTTCTGAGTTTCGATAAGGCGCTTCATTACGAAGGGCTTGAAGAGCTCGAGAGCCATCTCCTTGGGAAGACCGCACTGGTATATCTTAAGGTCGGGACCGACGACGATAACCGAACGGCCGGAATAGTCAACACGCTTACCGAGAAGGTTCTGACGGAAGCGTCCCTGCTTACCGCGGAGCATCTCGGAAAGAGATTTGAGGGGTCTGTTGGAAGCGCCGGTAACAGCCTTTCCGTGACGGCCGTTATCGATAAGGGCGTCAACGAAGTCCTGAAGCATACGCTTCTCGTTTCTTATGATGATATCGGGCGCGTGCATATCAATAAACTGCTTCAAGCGGTTGTTTCTCGTTATAACGCGGCGATAGAGCTCGTTAAGGTCGGATGCGGCGAATCTTCCGCCGTCAAGCTGAACCATAGGACGAACGTCCGGAGGAAGAACGGGAATTGCATCAAGTATCATCCACTCGGGGCGATTGCCGGACTTTCTGAAGCCCTCGACAACCTCGAGTCTTTTGATGATTTTTACCTTCTTCTGACCGGATGCGTCGCGGAGCTTTTCCTTAAGCTCAGCGGAGAGTGCCTCAAGGTCTATCTCGGCAAGAAGCTCCTTTATAGCCTCAGCGCCGATGCCTGCCTTGAAGTCGTTTTCGTATTTTTCCTTAGCGCTCTTGTACTCGGTGTCGGTAAGCAGCTGCTTCTTCTCGAGGGGGGTGTTACCCGGATCGATGACGATGTGTCTTGTAAAGTAAAGAACACATTCGAGCTGACGGGGCGCTATGTCAAGAATGGACGCCATTCTGGACGGAACGGCTGCCTTAAAGCACCAAATATGCGACACGGGTGCCGCCAATTCGATATGGCCCATTCTTTCGCGGCGCACCTTTTTGGTGGTTACCTCAACGCCGCACTTCTCGCATACCTTGCCCTTGAAGCGAACTCTCTTGTACTTTCCGCAGAAGCATTCCCAGTCCTTCATCGGACCAAAGATTCTCTCGCAGAACAGACCGTCGCGCTCGGCTTTAAGAGTACGGTAATTGATTGTTTCAGCCTTGGTTACCTCACCGTGCGACCACGAACGGATCATATCGGGAGATGCAAGGCCTATTCTTATCGAATCAAACGCATTTCTTTCCATAGATTTATTTTTAACCGGGACTTTCCGGCTTGCGCCGGAAAATCCGTTCCCTTCTTAATAAATTATTCCTCGTCACCGTCAAAGCTGTCGGATTCTTCATCCTCGAAGCTGTATTCGTCCTCTGCGTCAGCGAACGCCTCGTCGAGTATATCCTCGAACTCCTCGTCCTCTGCGCCCTCCATATCCTCATCGTCCTCGTCGTCCTCGGAAAGATCAGCCTTCTCGCTGTCTACCGCACGCTCGACGTCCTCGATGTTGTTGTATACGGGGGTGTTGTCATCGCAGATCTGCGAAATGTCTATTTCCTCGCCTGCCTCGTCAAGAACGCGAACGTCAAGACAAAGCGCCTGGAGCTCCTTAACAAGAACTCTAAAGGACTCGGGAATACCGGGTGTGGGAATATTCTGACCTTTAACGATAGCCTCAAACGTCTTGGTTCTACCCGTAACGTCGTCCGACTTAACTGTGAGTATCTCCTGAAGAGTGTAAGCCGCGCCGTAAGCCTCGAGCGCCCAAACCTCCATCTCTCCGAAACGCTGACCGCCGAACTGAGCTCTACCTCCGAGAGGCTGCTGAGTTACGAGAGAGTACGGACCGATGGAACGCGCGTGGATCTTATCGTCAACGAGATGGTGGAGCTTGAGGTAGTACATTATACCAACGGTTACGGGGTTGTCGAACGCATCGCCCGTACGGCCGTCGTAAAGCGTTACCTTACCGTCAATCACCTTAAGCTTCTCGGTCTTCATAAGTTCGCGAAGCTTCTCGTCGTCAACTATCTCCTGCTCGATTCTCTGAAGATCGGTTCTGCCGAGCTCGTCAACGACCTCGCGGAATACCGCCTTACCGCGCACGCTCTCGCCCTCGCGAATGTCACGGCTGTACTTAGCCTCGCGGAGAAGCTCAAGTATGTCGGTTTCCTTCGCACCGTCGAAAACGGGGGTCATAATCTTCATTCCAAGACGCTTGCAGGCGATACCGAGATGCACCTCAAGCACCTGACCGATGTTCATACGGGAAGGAACGCCGAGGGGGTTAAGAACGATATCGAGAGGAGTTCCGTCCTCAAGGAACGGCATATCCTCGGGAGGAAGAATTCTGGAAACGACACCCTTGTTACCGTGGCGACCTGCCATCTTATCTCCTACCGAGATCTTTCTCTTCTGTGCTACGTATACGTGAACTGCCTTGTTTACACCGGGAGCCAAGTCGTCGGAGTTGGAGCGGTCGTAAACCTTAACGTCAACGACAACGCCGCTCTCACCGGGCTTCATACGAAGGGAGGTATCCTTAACCTCGCGCGCCTTCTCACCGAAGATTGCGCGAAGAAGTCTTTCCTCGGGAGTAAGCTCGGTTTCGCCCTTGGGAGAAACCTTACCTACGAGGATATCACCTGCGCGAACCTCGGTACCTATTCTTACGATACCGTCGTTATCGAGGTTCTTGAGCGCGTCCTCGCCGACGTTGGGAACCTCGCGGGTTATCTCCTGCGCGCCGAGCTTGGTATCTCTCGTTTCGATAGTGTGCTCCTCGATATGTATCGAAGTGTACATATCGTCGCGAACGAGGCGCTCGTTAAGAAGAACTGCGTCCTCGTAGTTGTAGCCCTCCCATGTCATAAATCCGATGAGTGCGTTCTTTCCGAGCGCGACCTCACCGTTGGAGGTTGCAGGTCCGTCTGCAATTACCTGACCTGCCTCAACGCGAGAGCCCTCCTCTACTATCGGGCACTGATTTACGCAAGTACCCTGGTTGGATCTCTTGAACTTAATTAAGTGATAGGTGTCCTTCGTGCCGGAGTCGTTAAGAATAACTATCTCGCCGCCGGACGCCTTTTCAACTATACCGCCCGCCTTTGCTACTACGACAGCACCCGAGTCAACGGCTGCCTTGTGCTCCATACCGGTAGCAACTATGGGAGAGTCGGTTATCATAAGCGGAACTGCCTGCTTCTGCATGTTCGATCCCATAAGCGCACGGGTGTTATCGTCGTTCTCAAGGAACGGGATACAGCCTGCGGCAACAGAAACCGCCATCTGCGGACAAGCGTCCATAAGGTCAACGCTCGTGGGCTCAACCTCAATGAACTCCGCCTTATATCTTGCGATTACTCGCTTGTTTACGAAGTAGCCGTTCTCGTCAAGCTTCTCGTTAGACTGAGCTACGACGTTGTTGTCCTCCTCGTCAGCCGTGAGGTAAAGAACCTCGTCGGTAACTCTGCCCGTCGCCTAATCAACGACTCTGTAAGGAGCTTTAAGGAAGCCGTACTCGCTGATTCTTGCGGAGGATGCAAGATAGGTGATAAGACCGATGTTAGGTCCTTCAGGGGTTTCAACGGGGCAGATACGTCCGTAGTGAGTATAGTGAACGTCACGGACGTCGAAGGACGCTCTGTCTCTCGAAAGACCGCCGGGACCGAGCGCGGAAAGACGGCGCTTGTGCGTCAATTCTGCAAGGGGGTTGTTCTGGTCCATAAACTGCGAGAGGGGCGACGAGCCGAAGAACTCTCTGATAGCGGTAGAAACAGGGCGGGTGTTGATAAGAGCCTCGGGGCGAAGGTCGTCGTTATCGTGAACCGACATTCTCTCCTTGATGTTCTTATCCATTCTCGACATACCGATTCTCATCTGGTTCTGAAGAAGCTCACCGACGCAGCGGAGTCTTCTGTTACCGAGATGGTCGATATCGTCGGTCGTGCCTATGCCGTGCATAAGGCAGATCATATAGTTAACGGAAGCAAAGATATCTTCCTTGGTGATGTGCTTGGGAGCAAGAAGAGCGATTCTCTCCTTTGCGAGCTTCTTTATCTGATACTCGCGCGACTCGCCGGTAAGACCGTCGGCGTCAACCTCCGCGATTATCTCGGAGAGTGCCGAATACCTTACCTTCTCGCCTGCCTTAACGCCTGCTTCGGTGAGGTCGTAGCCGAGAACGAGCTCGGGGCGGACGGTGTTGTTCGAGAAGACCTTAACGACTCTGCCGGTTTCGGTTCTTACGTAAACCTCGTTGGCAAGGCTGTCCTCAATAGCAACCGCAAGTGTGCGGTTGATTTTCGCGCCCTCCTCGGCAATTATCTCGCCGGTAAGGGGGCTGACAACCGTCTGTGCAAGCTCGAAGCCCTCGATTCTTCTTGCAAGAGCGAGCTTCTTGTTGTACTTATATCTTCCAACGGGTGCAAGGTCGTATCTCTTCGGGTCGAAGAAGAGGTTATTAACGAGTATTTCAGCGCTGTCAACGAGCGGAGGCTCGCCCGGACGGAGCTTCTTGTATACCTCCTTGAGCGCTTCATCTCTAAAGGAGGTGTTATTCTCGAGTGCAAGGGTTGCGCACTCGTCCTTCGCCATAGTGGTGGTGATTATCTCCTCGCCTCCGAACATCTCGGAAAGTGCGGCGTCGGAGTCCTCGCCAACGGCGGAAAGCGCACGGATAAGAACGGTTATCGGAAGCTTCTTGGTCTTGTCTATCTTAACGTAGAAGATACCGGAGGTATCGGTTTCGTATTCAAGCCACGCGCCTCTGTACGGAATAACCGTTGCGGTATAGACGTGATTACCCTGCTTGTCAACCTCGTTGCCGTAATAGATGCCGGGCGAACGAACGAGCTGAGAAACGATAACTCTCTCTGCTCCGTTGATAACGAAGGTTCCGTTCTCGGTCATTATGGGGAAGTCACCCATATAGATCTGCGCGGTCTTGATCTCGCCTGTCGCCTTGTTGAGAAGGCGAACGCCGACCTTCATATGCGCGTCGTAGGTCACTCCGCGATCCTTGCACTCCTCAACCGAGTATCTCGGGGTGGGGTCAAGGGTATAGTCGGTGAACTCGATCGAGAGATTTCCCGTGTAATCAACAATGGGAGATACGTCCTTGAGTACCTCGTTCAGTCCCTCGCGCAGAAACCACTCGTAGGAATCCTTCTGCACCTCGATGAGATTCGGCATTTCGGTAGCTGCCTCAATCTTCGAAAAGCTCATTCTCACGTTAGTGCCAAGCTTCTGGGGTTTAAGCATCATAAATAGAATCACTCCATTCCTGAAATTTTACAAATTCTCAAAATCGTCCTCGCGCGCCATTTATACTAATGAAGGAATTTTTTGGCAAAACGGGCGATTCGGGTCGTTTTTTACCCACTTTTTTGAAAAAAGGGCAAAAAATCCCCATAATATAGCGATTATAACGCATTTTAATATTATAGCATAAATAACCCTTTTGTCAAGTGTTTTTAGAATTTTTTTCAAAAAAGTTTTCGCGCGATTTAAGGAATTTATTTCGCGGCAGAAAAAGCACCTCGCATCTTCGACAAAAATCGGGCGAAAATTTCGTTAAAATTTACCTCAAAATTTTTCGTGCCAAATGCCGAAATTTGTCCCATTTTATCCCTTTTGAGTAAAAAATTTGCCCGCCCCTCAATCGAGGTGCGAGCAGCTTTTAAGTCTTCTTCAAAAGTTCTCACTACAAAATCGCTCAAGTCGGGAAAGTCCGTCAAGAACTCTCTGCCTTTGAGTTGCGAGATTTATGCGGACAAACGACGCGCCGTTTCCGCCGTATTCCGCACCGTCCGAGAGGTAAAGGCCCGTGTGTGCCCGAAGCTTTCGGCAGAAGTCGACCGAGTCGGTTGAATAGCGCGAGATATCCACCCACAAAAGATAGGTTGCCTCCGAGGGCGGAACGAAAAGATTCGGGATACGCTCGGCGATATACTCCCGAGCTACGCGCTTGTTCTCGGCAATATACTCGTTAAGCGCGTCGCACCACTCGCCGCACTCGCCAAAGGCGGCGATATTGGCATTCATTGCAAAAATATTGGGCTCACCGACCTCATCGGTGTTCACGGCGCGCCATATCTTGTGGCGCAAAATCGGATTTTTCGCAACGAGGCAGGCGGACTGAAGCCCCGCAAGATTAAAGGTCTTTGACGCAGAAATGCAGCTTATCGATATGTCGGCACAGCAGTCGTTCACTGCGGCAAAGGGGGTGTATTCTCGCCCGGGCTCGACTATATCGCAGTGTATCTCGTCGGAAATGACGGTTACGCCGTACCTGTGACAGAGCTCGCCGACCCTTGCAAGCTCCTCGCGCGACCATATCTTACCGACGGGGTTGTGAGGATTGCAAAGTATCATCATAGAGGTTTGCGGTCGTGAAAGCTTCTCTTCAAGGTCAGAAAAGTCCACGCGGTATTCCCCGCCCTCGTAGACGAGGTCGCTCGTCAGGATGTTTCTTCCGTTATTGAGAATAGAGTTGTAGAAGATGTTATATACGGGCGGCTGGATAAGCACACTCTCCGCAGGAGTCGTGAATTTTCTGACAGCCGAGGAAATGGCGGCGACAATTCCGTTCGAATACACCATATTTTCGGGCAAAAAGCCAACCCCGTGTCGCGTTTTCCACCATTTTGCAACCGCAAGAAAGAACTCGTCCGGCACAGTTGCGTAGCCGAATATTCCCTCTTTCGCCCGCGCCTCTATTGCCGCCTTAACGGCGGGCGCTGTTTCAAAGTCCATATCGGCGACCCACATCGGAAGCTCGCCCTCGCCGACGTCCCACTTGAGCGAGTGTGTGCCGCGGCGGTCTGTCAGCTTATCAAAATCGAATTTCATATATCAATTTCGGGGGCTTGAATTTAACACGCCCCTACTCCTCGGTAATAATTTCGGTTCTTTTTGGGTCTATAATATCGCTATCAAGAATAATCTCTCCGATGCTCTTTGCGCGGATTTTTCCCGATATCGGGTTTTTAACGCTGTCGATATGCGATACGATATCGCAATCCACCGTGCAAAGCTCAAAGGCGAGGTCGGTGTTAATGAGAGTGCAGTTCACCATCTTCAAGTTTTCAATATAGCAAAGCCCTTGATTCGACTCTAACGTGCAGTTGATAAAGGTAAGATTTTTCGAGTTCCAGCCAAGGTATTCGCCCTCTATGTAGGAATCCCTCACCGTCACGTTCTCGGTATTCCAAAAGGCGTCCTTCGATATGAGGCGCGACGAGCAGATCTCTATGTTTTTGCCGCCGTCAAAGGCGTAGTTGCCGTCAAGGCTTAAGTTCTCGGCATAAACGCCATCTGCATTCATTCCGAAATAATCCCCCACCGCCTTAACGTCCTTTATTCTCACGTCGCGGCAGCCCCAAAGCGTTTCCTCGGCGTTCGGCATATCGGTCCTCAAAAGCGATATTCCCGACGAGCGACGGAAGGTTTTCGGTGCTTCTATCAGCGAGTCCTTGAAGCTTATACCGTGAGTATACCATATTCCCGAGCGCGCGGTAAGGCGCAGGGTTGTGTTCTCGGCGCTGACGCCCTTACAGTACCAAAGCGGATATTTCCACCTGAATTCACTGTTTTTTATATCAAGCTCAGAGCTCTCCTTAAGCGGCGATTCACCGTCCTCAAAAACGCACCCGTCAACCGTCGCGCCGTGAGTGTTGTAAAGCGCGCGCTCGCCGGTGTAAACTCCGTTTTTATATTCTTTCATTTGCTTCTCCATTTTAATCAAAATCAGTGCCCCGTACGCCTGCAACAAGCGCGACCTCACCGTCCTCGTCGGTCGTACCGCCCTTGCCGCCGAGCTCTACTCTCGCACAGTTCATACCCGACACAACGTAGTGCGCTGCGAGGTTAACTCTTGCAGAGGCGAACGCCGAGCGGAGCGTTTCTGTTGCCACGACGTCGTCGCGCGATGGCTTGGCAGAGCCCATCGGATGATTATGAGCAATAATCACCTTCCGCGCCTTGCGGGAAAGCGCCATTTCTATCATTCGCCTTACCGAAAACGCAGAGGAGTTTATCGTACCGCTGGTTTGAAAATCAACCGCGACAACTCTATCCTTTTCGTCAAAGGACATCATATACACCGTTTCCTCGGAAACTCCTATGAAAAGGTGCTTGAAATAGTTAACTATTTCCTCTTCGGTGTGCTTTTTGCCGATGGCGAAGCTGTCAACCCCTCGCCTCGAGGTTGCCGCCGCGGCAAGCGCCAAAAGGATAGCCGCGTTCTCGGACAGGTCACCGACCGCCTTGATATCCTCGATATGCGCCTCCGAAATATCCGCTATATTGCCGAATCTTTCAAGGAGCTTGTCTGCCGAAAGCTCTGCCGCATCTTTCGATACTGCGCGAGAGAGGGTGCGAACGAGCAATTCTCTTTCAGCATTTTTCATACGCAGCCGCCTCCTTGCTCTCTATGAATTTCTTGAGCTCGGGCTTCTGGCTGAACGCCGTGCCGAGATGATTGACAAATCCAAGATAGTCCTCGCCCGCAACGATGTAGTTCTCTGCCAAAACGACGCCCGCAAGACCGAGCGCCCGACCGACGAACTCTCCGCCTGCGCGGTCGCCCTCGGTGGGAATTTTCGTGCCGTAGAGGTGGTTATGCGCTATGATAACGACTGCAGCGCGATTGCGCAGGGCTATCTCAAGAAAGCGGCGCTCCCTGACAGCACCGCTTGACAGGTCAATATCGTAGACCTTGTCGAGCGAGATTATATTCATTCTGTTATCGAGTGAGAGCATTACCGTTTCGGTAGCGCCCTTGCCTCTGAAATATTCGACGAAATACCTACCCGCGCTCTTGTAGTCGACTATCGGCTTTTCCTCCGAGTCGCGCATAGGCGAGCGTATAGCGTCACCGTATCTCCCAATATCCGCAAGATAGGCGGCAACGCTCGGACCGACGCCCTCGATCTCCATCAACTCCTCCTCGCTCGCCGAGAGGACTCCGTCAATCGAGCCGAAGCGCGAAAGAAGGTTCTTAGAGATGGGATTTGTGTCCTTATGCGACACGACGTAATAAAGGAGCATCTCAAGAATCTCGTAGGTATCAAAGACCCGCGCCGTGTGGGCCAAAAGCTTCCTTCGCATTCTTGCACGATGTCCGACATGCACGTTATTTCCGTTAGCCATCCGTAAGAGCTCCGCGCCTCCTTTTCGGCGGCATATCTATCACAAAGCCCTCGGGCTTCGTAAGCTCGAGCATATTTATTTTCATTCCCGCTTCTACGAAGGCGGTTTCATACTCGGTCATAATATTCCCCTCGGCGTGCTCCGAGGCGTGAAGGTCGCGCGTCACGGCGTCGCACTTTATGCCTATCGCCTCTATCTCCTCAAGCGAGAAGTCGAAGAGTCCTACGTTATCCGTCTTGAAGCGGAGCTTGCCCCCAGTCTTCAATAGATTCATATAAAGGGCAAGGTAGTGCCTGTGAGTCAAGCGGCGCTTTGCATAACCCTTTTTGCTCCAGGGGTCGGAGAAGTTTAAGAATATTCCATCAACCGTCCCGGGCGCAAACCAATCAGCAAGCTCGTCCGCGCCGTCAATTATGAAATGGAGGTTGGAAAGCCCATTTGCAGCCTTTGCGCGCTCTGCCGCAAGGACTACGCAATCGCTCACCTTTTCCATCGCAAAATAACACACGCCCCCGTGCCTCTCTGCCATTTGGACGGCAAATCCGCCCTTTCCAGCGCCTATCTCTAAATAGACGGGCGCGCCCGACATACCGTAGCTTTCGGAAGGATCTATCATAGGCAAAAGCGGCTTTTCGCATATGAATTCACGGCAAGCGTCAAGCCTTGCTTCGCCGTTCTTTTTCTTTCTCATTCTCATAAAAGCTCACCCTTCAAGTTAATCGTCGTTTCTGCTGAATTCCGCAAGCTCAAGGCTCGGATTATCCTCAAGCACCCAGCGGATAGCCCACTCGCTCGTGAAGATAAGCAGGTTCTTTCCTCGGAAGTCCTGCACCCATTTCGTGTCGTGCGAAAGCTTAAGAGTTTTGGGGTCGAGGTCCTCGTTCGCTATCCAGCGTATCTGCTGATACGGAAGATTCGAGCGGTGAAGGTCGCAGCCGTACTCGTTTTTGAGTCTGTATTCAAGCACCTCGAACTGAAGCACGCCGACAACGCCGACGATAACTCGCTCCATACCCGAGTTAGGCTCGAAGAATATCTGGATTGCACCCTCCTGAGCTATCTGATTCATACCCTTGGAGAACTGCTTGCGCTTCATTGAATCAACCTGCTCGACCACCGCGAAGTGCTCGGGTGCGAAGGTGGGAATTCCCTCAAATTTTATCTTTTTACCCTTCTCGCAGACGGTGTCGCCAATCGAGAAGATGCCGGGGTCGAAAACGCCTATGATATCGCCGGCGTACGCCTCGTCTATAACCTCGCGCTCGGACGCCATCATCTGCTGAGGCTGAGAGAGGCGGAAGGACTTATCACCCTGAACGTGATAGTAATCCTTGCCGCGCTCGAATTTACCCGAGCATATGCGCATAAACGCGATTCTGTCGCGGTGTGCCTTATTCATATTCGCCTGAATCTTGAAAACGAAGGCGGAAAACGCGGGGTCAAAGGGGTCTACCGTCGCGTTTTCTGCTACACGGGGTAAGGGCGAGGTGGTCATTTCAAGAAAATGCTCAAGGAAGGGCTCGATTCCGAAATTGTTGAGAGCCGAGCCGAAGAAGACGGGTGAAAGCTTGCCGTGACGGACTGCCTCAAGGTCGAAATCGAAGGATGCTCCGTCAAGCAGCTCAACCTGCTCGCAAAGCTCCTCGCGCATACGCTCGCCAATCAGCTCGTCGAGCTTTTCGGTATCTGTTATCTCGCAGTCAACTCCCCTTATGCGCTCTCTTCCGCGATGCGCGTCGTCAAAGAAGAGTATGCGACGCTCCGAGCGGTCGTAAACTCCGCGGAACTTCTGACCGCATCCGATAGGCCAGTTCATAGGATAAGTGCCTATTCCAAACTCGCGCTCAAGCTCGTCGAGCAGGTCGAACGGGTCGCGCGCCTCGCGGTCGAGCTTGTTGATAAAGGTGAAGATGGGAATATCACGCATAGCGCAGACCTTGAAGAGCTTTCTCGTCTGCGGCTCGATACCCTTTGCCGCGTCTATAACCATCACCGCGCTGTCCGCCGCCATAAGCGTGCGGTAGGTGTCCTCCGAGAAGTCCTGGTGACCCGGCGTATCGAGGATATTTATGCAATATCCGTTATATTCAAACTGAAGCACCGACGAGGTTATAGAAATTCCCCTCTGCTTTTCAAGCTCCATCCAGTCCGAAACCGCGTGCTTGTCCGACTGCTTACCCTTTACCGAGCCTGCCGACTGAATCGCACCTCCGTAAAGGAGAAACTTCTCGGTAAGAGTCGTTTTTCCTGCGTCTGGGTGGGATATGATTGCAAAGGTTCTTCTTCTTTTAATTTCACTGACAAAATCCGACATTTTCTTTCCCCTGTACGCGCATTGTGCGCGAGTTTTATTTTAACTTTTATATTTTATCATATATTGCGCGCGTGGTCAACACCCGTGGTGCAAGCGGGTGTTGACCGCGTTCTATTAAAAGAGCCGAGCGACGAGGGAAACGGCGGCGCACACTGCGAAGCCGAAGACGGTTGGCAGGAGAAAGGCGAGTGCCGTGTAGCCAACTCTTCCGCATTCGCGCTTTATCGTGATAAGCGTTGTTGAACAGGGAAAATGCAGAAGCATAAAGAGGAGAAAGCATATCGCCGTGACGGGCGTCCACCCTGCCCCGAGGAGCACCTCGCGCAAGGCGTCGAACGAGCCGACCTCGGTCAAGGAAGCCCCACCCGTGTACGCCATAAGCATAATTGGAATTACTGTTTCATTCGCGGTTATGCCGAGTATAAAGGCAAGGAGAACCACCCCGTCAAGCCCCATTATCCGACCGAGCGGGTCGAGGGCACGTGAGATAAGAAGTATAAGAGGCGCGCCGCCGAGGGTAAGGTTCGTGAGAAGCCACAAAAGTAGACCTGCGGGAGCGGCAACCGCCACGGCGCGCAAAAGAATCTTTAAGGTTCGGTCAAGCAGGGAGCGAACTATCGTTTTTTTAATATCCGGCACTCTGTACGGCGGAAGCTCTATCGTAAAGGAGGACGGCTCACCGCGAAGGATAGTGCGAGAAAGAATAAAGGTTGCAAGGAAGGTGAGAAGTGTTGCGAGCACTATCAGCGCTATGACTACCGTCGCGGAAATAAGCCCTACTGCGCCGCCAAGACCCAAAAGGAGCGTGCTTGTGATAACGACGATAGCCGAAAACCTGCCGTTGCAGGGGATAAAGCTATTCGTCAGTATCGCGAGTAGCCGCTCTCGCGGCGAGTCAATTATCCGACAGCCGACAACGCCTGCCGCATTGCACCCAAGACCCATACACATCGTGAGTGCCTGCTTGCCGCAAGCACCGCAGGCGGCAAACGGGCGGTCAAGATTGTACGCCATCCTCGGCAGGTAGCCGAAGTCCTCAAGGAGCGTGAAGAGCGGGAAGAAGATAGCCATAGGCGGCAGCATCACCGCCACGACCCAGAACACCATTCTGAAAACGCCGAGCACAAGCGCATCCGACAAAGCTTGCGGAAAGTGCAAAAATGTAAACAATTGTGTGGTTTTACCCTCTAATATGCCAAACAGAGAGGATAAGAGCTCCGACGGATAGTTTGCACCGATAATGGTTATCCAAAGCACCAAAATCAGCAAAAGAATCATCACGGGGTATGCCGTCCACCGCCCCGTGAAGAGCTTATCAAGGAATCTGTCGCGCCCGGAATACTCGCCGCGCGTGTATCTTACGCAACCCTTGGCTATTTCCTCGGCTGCTCCTGCGAGCGCCTCGGTTATGGCTACAAATGCATCATCCTCGCCGTAGCCAAGCCGCTCCTCTGCCGCGGCAAGCGAGCAAATGAGCTCTGTATCGGATAGCACCGCCTCGCCCACTCGCTCCTCGAGCTCCGCATATATCGATGAGTCCCCCTCGAGCATCTTTGTGGCTATCCAGCGCGGCGGGATAGGGCCCGTGTAGAGTTTTTCAACCTTTTTGGTTAAAAAATCTATTTCTCTCTCAAGGGGCGCAGGATATATTTTCGGGAGTGGTTTTTGCAAAGTCTTCCCCTTCAAGAGCGAGTCAAGCGCCGAGCCGAGCAGCCTCGGTGCGCGCCTATCCTTTGCCACCACGCCGACGACGGGTACACCAAGGGTACGGGAAAGCCCTTCGAGGTCGACCTCTATTCCCCGCCGCTTTGCCTCGTCAAGCAGATTGACGCAGACCACCACGCGCCGTGACACCTCAATACACTGAAGGGCAAGTATAAGATTCCTTTCAAGCGCGGTAGCATCGCAAACCACGACAGTCGTGTCAGCACCGCCAAAGCATATGAAGTTGCGCGCAATCTCCTCCTCGGGTGAGTGCGCCATCAGAGAATAAGTACCGGGGATATCCACAACGCGAATATCCCCCTCGCTCCGTGCGAAAACGCCCTCCGCCGTGCCAACCGTTTTGCCCGCCCAGTTTCCCGTGTGCTGATTCATACCCGTCAGCGCATTGAAAAGTGTGCTCTTTCCGACGTTCGGGTTTCCCGCGAGAGCAACCGTCGGCAAAGCTTTTCCCTCAAGCTCTTTTTTAGTCATACGCAAAAAATCGCTCCGTAAAGTTAGAATACCAATACGTCCTTACAGTCGCGTGCCCTTATCGCTATCACCGCACCTCGTATCAGATACGCGCGAGGGTCGCCCGACGGGCTTGCGCTCACGCAAAGCACCTCCGTTCCCCTAACGAGTCCGATATCGAAGAATCTGCGCCGAAGAGAGCACTCGGGGGTGACGGCGGCAACTCTTGCGCGCTCGCCGACCGCTATATCAGAAAGCCTCATTTTTCCTTTTCCTCCTATTCTTTTGCAGCAAGAAGTGCATCCTTTTTCTTTTCCGTCTTCTATCATTCTATTCCGCCCTCTGCTTTTTGACAAAAAGAAAGGACGACAACTCAAACAAAAAGCTTGAGTTATCGCCTTTTTGAAGGTTTTATTTTAATTAGGTGCAGCCGTCAGATCGGCTCGTAATTTTTCAAGGCGTCTGCCATAGCAGCCCGAACGTCGCCATAGCTCTCTGCTGAATTTATCCTTGCGCGGAGCGCGGCAGAGCCGCGGAATGCGCGCAAAAAGAGGGCTATCTGCTTTCTCGCCTCACGCACGGCAACTCCCTCGCCCTTTTCCTCAATTGCCAAGGAAAGCTGGCGAAGCGCTACTCTAACACGCTCCTCTATGCTCACGGGTGTTGTAGCGCGCCCTTCAAGAGCCGCCGTTATCTCGGAGAAGATAAACGGATTTCCGACCGCACCGCGAGCCACCATAATACCGTCAGCACCGGTTTCGGCAAGCATATCCTTCGCATCGGCGGCGGAGCATATATCACCGTTGGCTATCACGGGTATATGCAAAGCTTGCTTTACATTTTTGATTATTTCCCTATCAGCCTTTCCCGAATACATTTCGACACGGGTGCGCCCGTGCACGCAAACCGCCGCCGCTCCGCCGCTCTCTGACGCGAGAGCGCATTCAATGGTGTTTTTATGCTCTGCATCAACCCCCGCCCGCAGTTTTACCGTGCAGGGAATATCGATGCTTTCCGTGACACTACGCACTATTTTTTCTATAAGCTCGGGCGAGCGCATCAGTGCGCTTCCCTCTCCGTTTGAGAAAACCTTATTGACGGGGCAACCCATATTTATATCTATTGCGACCGGGGCGACGCCACCCTCGACCGCCCGCGACATTACCTCTGCCGCGCGCGCCATAATATCAGGCTCAGAGCCGAAGAGCTGAAGGGCTACCGCGCCCTCGTCGGAGAGAATCCTTGCAAGCGAGAAGGTCTTTTTATCGCCGTACACAACCGCCTTTGCGCTTATCATTTCGGTGACCGAATATTCAGCTCCAGCCTCGTGGCAGATGACTCTCATCGCCCTGTCCGAAAAGCCCGCCATAGGTCCGAGCATAAGTCCGTGCTTTAGCGTTATATTACCTATTTTCAGCATAAGAGACACCTCCCCTCGCATTTCGTTTTATTTTACCACATAATACGCCCCGTGTCAAGTTTTAAGCAAAAAACGAGGCGTCGCACTGTGCAACGCCTCGTCTGACTTTAATTTGACTTTAATTAGAATTTACAAGTGAAGAACTCTGTCCTTAATCTCCTGCGTCCTTCCCTGATTCCAATACTGCGTTCCGATGTAGCCGCAGGTTCTGCGCGCAACGTTCATCTTCGCCTGATCTCTGTTGTGGCAGTTGGGGCACTCCCAAACGAGCTTTCCGTAATCGTCGGTCTTTATCTCTATTTCTCCGTCGTAGCCGCAAACCTGGCAATAGTCGCTCTTGGTGTTCAGCTCGGCGTACATAATGTTATCATAGATAAATCTCATAACCGAAAGAACAGCCTCAAGGTTCTGTTGCATATTGGGAACTTCCACGTAGGAGATAGCGCCACCCGGCGAGAGCGCCTGGAACTTTGCCTCAAGCGAGAGCTTTGCAAAGGCATCCATCGGCTCGGTCACGTGAACGTGGTAGGAATTGGTGATGTAGCTCTTATCGGTAACGCCTTCGACTATGCCGAAGCGGTTCTGAAGGCACTTTGCGAACTTATATGTCGTGCTCTCAAGGGGCGTGCCGTAAAGCGAATAGTCGATATTCTCTTCAGCCTTCCACTTTGCAGTGTACTCGTTGAGCTTCTTCATTATCTCAAGTCCGAGAGCCTCGCCCTCCGGCTCGGTGAGCTTTTTCTTATTCAGCGAGTATACGCACTCCCAAAGTCCTGCAAAGCCGAGCGAGATGGTGGAATATCCGCCGTGGAGATACTTATCAATGGTTTCACCCTTCTTGAGTCTTGTAAGCGCGCCGTACTGCCAAAGGATAGGTGCAGCGTCCGAAAGCGTGCCCGAAAGGCGCTCGTGACGGCACTGAAGCGCGCGGTGGCAGAGCTCCATACGCTCGTCGAATATCTGCCAGAACTTATCCATATCGCCCTTTGCGCTAAGTCCGATATCAACGAGGTTGACGGTTACGACGCCCTGATTGAATCTGCCGTAATACTTCGGCTTGCCGTCCTCGTCTATATAGGGGGTGAGGAAGCTGCGGCAGCCCATACAGGTGTAGCAGTGACCCTCGCCGTTCTTATCTATCTTATTCTGAAGCATTACCTTCTCGGAGATATAGTCGGGAACCATTCTCTTTGCGGTGCACTTTGCGGCAAGCTCGGTGAGGTAGTAATACTCCGAATCGGGATTGATGTTCTGCTCCTCAAGAACGTATATGAGCTTGGGGAATGCGGGGGTAATCCAAACGCCCTTTTCGTTCTTTACACCGCGATAGCGCTGGAGGAGAGTTTCCTCAATAATGAGGGCAAGGTCAGCCTTTTCCCTCTCGTTCTTTGCTTCGCCAAGGTACATAAATACCGTGATGAAGGGAGCTTGTCCGTTAGTGGTAAGAAGGGTTACAACCTGATACTGAATGCACTGCACTCCGCGGCGAATCTCGTCGCGAAGTCTTTTTTCGGTGATAGACACAATAGCCTCCTCGTCGGTAACTCCGACGCTCGCAAGCTCGCTCTCAACGCTCGCGCGAATCTTCTCGCGGCTTATCTGAACGAAGGGCGCGAGATGGGTAAGGCTTATCGACTGACCGCCGTACTGGTTAGAGGCAACCTGCGCGATTATCTGGGTCGCGATGTTGCAGGCGGTGGAGAAGCTGTGAGGCTTCTCTATCATAGTTCCGCTGATTACAGTGCCGTTCTGGAGCATATCCTCAAGGTTGACGAGGTCGCAGTTGTGCATATGCTGTGCAAAGTAGTCGGAGTCGTGAAAGTGGATAAGCCCCTCCTCGTGCGCCGCTACGATATCCTCGGGAAGAAGAAGTCTTCTCGTAATGTCCTTGGAAACCTCACCCGCCATATAGTCGCGCTGTACGCTGTTTACCGCAGGGTTCTTGTTGGAGTTCTCCTGCTTTACCTCCTCGTTGTTGCACTCGATGAGGCTGATAATCTTATCGTCGGTCGTGTTCGACTTACGAACGAGCTCTCTTTTATATCTGTAAGTGATGTACGCCTTGGCAAGCACGAACGCGCCCTTGCCCATAAGCGCAAGCTCAACCATATCCTGAACTTCCTCGACATTCGCGGATCTGTGCGTCTTGCGGCACTTTGCCTCAACGCTCTTTGCAATCTCCTCTACGTCAGCTTCACTTATTCTGTCCGACTCGCCGACAGCGGCGTTTGCTTTTCTTACGGCGTTAGCTATCTTTTCGCTGTCAAAGATAACCTCAGCGCCGTTTCTCTTGATAAGCTTCATGGTCTTTTCCTTTCCTAAAGTCTTTATTTTTATTTTAATAAATCACACAAAGCCCCTTGGGTTGAAAAAACGCCGAGAAATCGGCGCTAAAGCTTCCTTTTGGGCAACAAGACCGACAACGCCTAAACGATGTCGGTGACAATATTATACCATATCTTGTGAAAAAGTCAATACCTAATCTCAAGATATTGTGATTTTTCTAATATTTTACAATTTGTGATAAAACGGATATTTTGTACTAAAAAATTTTGTTTTTTTGGTGATTTTAATGCTTGATTTTTTTTCACTTTACGATAATTTGAGGCAGACTTTGGCGGCACTTGTTTAGTTTCTACAAAAACCGACCGTTTTTTTCTACTTAATTCTCAATTGAAAAATGGAAAAGTTTCCGTATTAAAGAAATATTATCAGCTATAACTATAAATGTTCACAAATTTCTTGTATAATAGGTAAGATACTAAATAAAGAAGGATTAAAAGTAAATGCTTTCACTCAAGGGTATAAAGAAGGATTACCTGACCTCGTCGGAAACCGTGCACGCGCTTCGCGGTGTTGACATCGCCTTCCGTCAGCACGAGTTCGTGTCCATCCTCGGACCGTCCGGCTGCGGTAAGACGACGCTACTTAACATAATAGGAGGCCTTGACCACTACACCTCGGGCGACCTCGTAATAAACGGAAGGAGCACCAAGTCGTACGGCGATCGAGACTGGGACGTATACAGAAACCACCGCGTCGGCTTCATCTTCCAGAGCTACAACCTCATTCCGCATCAGACGGTGCTCGGCAACGTTGAGCTCGCGCTCACCATTGCGGGAATCTCACGCGAGGAGAGAATAGAGCGCTCGAGGCGCGCTCTTGACAGAGTCGGCCTTGCTGACCAATACTACAAAAAACCGAATCAGCTCTCGGGCGGTCAGTGCCAGAGAGTTGCAATAGCCCGCGCCCTCGTCAACGACCCCGAGATACTTCTTGCCGACGAGCCTACCGGCGCGCTCGACACCGTAACGAGCGTGCAGATAATGGACCTTATCCGCGAGATAGCGAACGAGCGCCTGGTTATAATGGTAACCCACAACCCCGAGCTTGCAGAAAGCTATTCCACCCGTATAGTCAAGCTCCTCGACGGTAACGTCGTTGAGGATTCCGACCCCTTCTCCTTTGAAGAAGAGGCGGCGGAGTGCGCCGCTCTTGCCGAGCTTGAGGCAAAGCGCGAGCGTGAGGAGGCTGCGGCTCTTCCCGAAAGTCAGAAAAAGGCGAAGAAAAAGAAGAAGGAACGGGCAAAGATGTCCTTCAGGACGGCGTTTATGCTCTCGGCTCGAAACCTGTTCTCGAAAAGAGGCAGAACCGCGCTCGTCGGAATTGCCGGCTCGATAGGAATTATCGGTATTGCAATGGTGCTTGCCTTCTCGGCGGGAATCAAGGGCTACGTCGCCTCAATGCAGGACGATATGCTCTCCGGCAACCCGATAGTCATAAAGGAAACCGCCTACGATATTGAGTCGCTCTCGAATATGATGGACGCGACCCTCGACGGCGAAATCAAGCACGAGCCGAGTAAGGTTTTCGTCAAGTCGCTTATCGAATACTTAATAAAGACCCAGAACGCCACCGAGTCGATAATGATTGAGAATACCATAACGAAGGAATACGTTAAGTACGTTCTCGCTATGAATCCCGAATACTATCGGGCTATTCTCCTCGACTACGGAGTTGACGTTACGAACAATATCTACACCGAATTCAAGGAAGGTGCGGACTCGGATGGTCGCGGTATGTCAATTTCCGCGATAACCAACCTCTACACCGCGCTTCTCGGCGAGGCGGGCTACGCGCAGTACGCGCCCTACGTCAGCGCCGTCGTATCATCCTTCCAGCAAGCGCCGAATAGCGAGGATTACATCAAAGAGCAGTACGATGTTCACGGTAAGATTGCCTCGGGCAAGGGCGAGATAATGCTCGTTCTTGACCAGAACGACCAGCTGACAGACGTTCTGCTTGCCAACCTCGGCTACTACACGCAGGATGAGTTCCTCAAGATAGTTGACGTTGCAAACGAGGGCGAGGGCACGTACAAGGACTCCTTCACCTACTCCGAGCTTCTCGGTAAAGGCTTCACCTGGTATCCGAACGGCACCGTGTTCGAAAAGAACACCGACCAGACCACCGCTATGCTCAAGCCCTTCAATTACAGTCCATACTCCGACGGCTTCTCGGACGAGGGCAAGGTAGAGCTCACCGTCGTCGGCATTCTCACGCCGAAGGACACTGTTTCCTACGGATGCTTAAAGTCCGGCATTTATTACACCGAGGCGCTCACCGACCACATTCTCTCGGTCAGCGCCGACTCCGAGATAGCAGAATATATCGGCGCGCTTGAGGGTCAGAAGCTCAACTCTATGACCGCAGGCGGTATGAATATGGGTATCTACTACGACCTTGAGTACACCTACGAGGGCGAAGAGAAAACAGCGTTGGCGTTCGTCGGCGAGAGCTTGGACGCATCTGCTGTCATCTCCGGAATGATGAGCGGCGGCTCTGCGGGCGGTGCAACCGGCGGATCAGGCGGTGCGGCAGGCGGTGCAACCGGCGGCGCGTCGGGTATGGCAAGTATGACGAGTATGAAGATACTCTCGCTTCGAAGCGTGGGCGGCGACTCGCTTGCAAACGGCATTTCGATATACCCCGTCAGCTTCAACGACAAGGGCCTCGTTACCGACTATCTTGACGCTTGGAACGACGACGGCTCGATAACCGTTGACGGCAACCTGGTGAATAACCGCTCGGATATAACCTATACCGACACACTTGAGCTCATAATAACCATCATCAACACGATGATAGACATAATTTCCTACGGTCTTATCGCCTTTACCTCGGTATCCTTGGTCGTTTCGACTGTTATGATAGGAATTATAACCTACGTATCAGTCGTTGAGAGAATCAAGGAAATAGGCGTTATCCGCGCACTTGGCGGACGCAAAAAGGACGTCAGCCACCTCTTCAATGCGGAAACCTTCATTATAGGTCTTCTTGCAGGTCTTTTTGGCGTCGGCGTTACCTATCTTATCTCCGCCGTTGTCAACGTCGTGCTCTATAACCTCACGGGAATTCGCAATATTGCAGCCCTTCCCTTGACCCAGGCATTCTGGCTCGTTGTGCTCAGCGTTTCCCTGACGCTCATTTCGGGACTTATACCGGCAAGAAGCGCGGCTAACAAGGACCCCGTCGTTGCACTGCGTACAGAATAAAAAGCAGCCCGGGGCGAACGGATTTAGAGCAGAAATTTTCCAACCAAATACTCAAAAAAGCGAAAAGAGGGTAGCTCAAGTTGCAAAACTTTAGCTACCCTCGAATGCTTTGGGGATAGGGGGATTTGGAGCGAAAATCGTCGGCTGACGTAGCGAAGCGGCGTGAGGGTCTTGAATGACAGTCTAAATGACTGTCAGACCCCGAGCGTGACCGAGCCGCAGCGAGACCGAGAGGTGTACGAGCGTACACCGAGCGAGGAAACGGCGATAGAAAACAAAATATTAATCAAATCGAAGAAAACCGCAGGTTTTCAACCTTAATTCTAACCCAATACTCAAAAAGAAATAGCGAGGTACAGAAATCTATACCTCGCTATTTTGTTTTCGGTTGCGCCCAAATGCGCCAGCCCCAATTTATTTCTCGTTCTTATAAATCTCCTTAAAGTACTTGTAGGTATCAACCTTAAGCTCTCCGCAAGCCGCCTCGTCACAAGCGATAATTCCATCCTTATGAAGCTGAAGTGCGCTTATCGTCCAAGCGTGGTCAACTCCGCCCTCAACGCAATGGCGGAGAGCGCGAGCCTTATTGTGTCCGCTTATCAGAAGCAGGACCTGCTTGGCATCGCAAACCGTGCCTACGCCAACCGAAAGCGCAGTTTTCGGAACTTTATTCACGTCGCCGCCGAAGAAGCGGGAATTAACTATCAAGGTGTCCTCGGTAAGTGCGCGGATACCGGTTCTTGAATTCAGCGAGGTAAAGGGCTCGTTGAAGGCAATATGGCCGTCAACTCCGCTGCCGCCAAGGAAGAGGTCAATGCCGCCAAAAGAGGCAATTTTTTCCTCGTAGCGAAGGCACTCGGCTTCCAAATCAGATGCCATACCGTCGAGAATATTGATGTTCTCTCTCGGAATGTCGATGTGATTGAAGAAGTTATCGTGCATAAAATACCAATAGCTCTGGTCGTGCTCCTTGGGCAAGCCGACGTATTCATCCATATTGAAGGTAACCACGTTTTTGAACGAAACCTTGCCTGCTTTATTCATTTCAATAAGCCTTTTGTAAACGCCGAGGGGCGAGGAGCCCGTAGGCAAGCCGAGCACGAAGGGAGTGCTCTCGCCGTGAGCGTTTATAGCGTCGGCAATATGCTGTGCCGCCCATTCGCTCATTGCGTCGTAATTTTCTTTGATAATAAGTTTCATATTCACGAATCCTCCTAATATTATATACTGTATTAAACGCACACCAAGATTATACCACTTATGAAGCGATTTGTAAAGACCGTTTGGCATATTTTCGAAAAGCCGCCGCCAAAAATCGAGTGTTTTTTCCTCTACTAATTATTTTTGATTGACAATATTATCTAAATGAGTTATAATTAATCTTAGTCTAAATCTATATCAACGGAGTAGGACGAACAAATGAAAGATATAAGCTGCTGCTTTACAGGACACAGGGTTATTCCCAAGGAGGATTACGAGGCGGTCAAGGAAAGAATGTGGCAGGCTATCACCAATCTCGTTGAGCACGGGTATTCCCGATTTATCACGGGCGGCGCTCTCGGATTTGATACGCTTGCGGCAAAGGCTATTCTCTACGCTAAAAAGAAATTTCCCCACCTTCACCTCATCCTCGCAATTCCCTGCCCCGACCAAGCTAAATATTGGCGCGCCGAGGATATTTCGGTCTACAATTCAATAAAGGAATGTGCCGACGAGGTAATACTCGTGTCGGAGGCGTACGACGGCGGCTGTATGCACAGGCGCAACAGATTTATGGTTGAGCACAGCAGCGTTTGCATAGCCTATCTCAAAAAGTCGCGAGGCGGCACGGCGTACACCGTCGCTCGCGCAAACGCGGCAGGCCTCAAGGTTATAAACGTAGCCACGGAGGACGAGCGGGTAATAACACTGAATACGGAGATTTTCAAATGACGGATAAGGAAAATACAACAGAAAACATCACGGGGCTTACCGCCGAGGAGGTGGCGAGGCTCGCTTCGGAGGGGCACTCAAATAAGACCAACGAGAAGAGCGGAAAGAGCTATCTTGAGATAGTGCTCACCAACCTTCTGACATTCTTTAATATGATATGGGCGATAGTTGCCGCCCTTCTGATAATCTTCAGAAGCCCCGGCGACCTCACCTTCCTCTTCGTCGTAGTACCCAACATTCTCATAGCCACCGTGCTTGAGATAAGGGCGAAGCGCGCGGTCGAAAAGCTTGCGGTCACCACCGCACCGCACACGAGCGTTCTGCGCGACGGCGAGCTCTTGACTATCAATAGCGAGGACGTCGTCCTCGGCGATATTATAAGAGTTGAGGTCGGTCAGCAGATACCTGCCGACGCAGTAGTTATCTCCGGCGTAGCCGAGGCGAACGAGAGCCTTCTCACCGGTGAATCCGACGCTATAAAGAAGGAGGCGGGCGACCGCCTGCTTGCAGGAAGCTTCGTAGTCAGCGGCGCGGTATACGCAAAGGTCACGGCAGTCGGCCGCGACAACTACGTATACAAGCTTGAAAAGGCGGCGCGCAACTTCAAAGCACCCGCGTCCAACCTTTTCAAAGAGCTCAATCGCCTTATAAAATACATAGGAATATTTATGGTTCCGATGGCGGTGGCGCTCTTCTTCTCAAATCTGCACAGCTATGACGGTGACACCGCTGAGGCGGTTATTAAGACCTGCGGCTCAATTATCGGAATGATACCCGCGGGCATTTACCTGCTCGTTACCGTAACTCTTACACTCAGCGTTATAACGCTTTCGAGGCGCAACACGCTCGTTCAGGATATGTATTCTATCGAAATGCTCGCAAGTGCAGACGTCGTCTGCCTTGACAAGACGGGCACGATAACCGACGGAACGATGTGCGTCCGCTCCTTTGAGGCGCTTGCCGATATGAGCGAGGATGAACTTCGCGCGGTAATGGCGGCGGTTGAGGGTGCTGAGGACAGCATAAACAACACCTCCCGCGCACTCATAGAATACTTCGGCAAGAGCACCGACAAAAAGATTAACGAAAAAATCCCATTCTCCTCAAAGAGAAAATACTCCGCCGTGGATATCGAGGGGCTCGGCGCTTACTCGATAGGCGCACCGCACTTCGTTAAGTGCGAGATTTCCGACTCGCTTGAAGAAAAGATAGCCGCTCACGCAGCTCTCGGCGAGCGCGTGCTCGTTCTTGCAAGGCACGAGAGCCTTGCCTCTGACGGATATGCGGTTGCTATGATAGCAATATCCGACAGAATAAGACCCAACGCCAAGGAAACTATTGAAAAATTCCAGCGCGACGACGTTACCGTCAAGATAATCTCCGGCGACCACGCCGCAACCGTTGCCACTATGGCAAAGAGGGTTGGCGTTAAGGATGCCGACAAGTACGTTTCCTGCGAAAACCTTACGCCCGAGGAGCTTGAGGCTGTTGCCGAGGAGTACGCAGTTTTCGGACGCGTTACCCCCGAGCAGAAGGTTATCCTCGTCAAGAAGCTCCGCTCGCTCGGTCACACGGTTGCTATGACGGGCGACGGCGTTAACGACACCCTCGCTCTTAAGGAGAGCAACTGCGCCATTGCAATGGCGGACGGCAGCGAGGTTGCAAGAAAGATATCGCAGATAGTCCTCGGTGACTCCGACTTCAGCGCACTGCCCGATATAGTAAGAGAGGGACGCCGCTGTATAAACAACGTTCGCCAATCCGCCTCGCTCTTCCTTATGAAGACTATTTTCACGATAGTTCTCTCGATAATCGCCTGCGTAACCCTCAAGGGTTATCCCTTCCAGCCGCGAGAGCTTTTGATGTTAGAGCTTCTCGTTATCGGTATTCCGTCGGTTCTTCTGGCGCTTGAGCCGAATAACAACAGAATACAGGGCTCGTTCTTGAAAACGGTTATTATCAAGAGTATTCCGAGCGCACTCGCGCTTATCACGCCGGTCGCCGTGCTGATGGCGTTTGGCGCATTCGGTATAATAACCCAGAGCGAGAGAAACGCGATAGGTATGCTCGTTATAACCACTGTCGGTTGGACTAACCTTCTCTTCATCTGCCGCCCCTACTCGAAGTGGCGACTCTCGGTTGCGCTCATCTCGGCTGTGGGAATAGCGCTTGCGCTCTTCGTCACCACCGCGCTTATGGGCGATTACCTCGGCGTTATGAACGCGCTTACCAACGTCCCCGTTCTCGTCGGAGCAATAGGTCTTGGCGTTGGAGTTGCCGCGGTTATTCATTTCACGACAGACCTTATAAAGTATATTAGAAAAAGAAGATCAGCATAAAGCAATAAAAAACACTCCTTGGCGCGCCAAGGAGTGTTTTTTATATTCAACTTAGGACAAATCAGTCCTTGAAGTCCTCGTACTGACGAACGAGGTTATCAAGCATATCCTGCTTGGTGGGATAAAGCTCTGCATAACGCTCGGACATATTCGTCATCATAAAGAGGTGTCTTTGAATGATGGTGTACCATCTTTCCTCGGATGCGTTTTCGTTAGTGGACATATAGAATACGCCCATTGCGTCCTCGAACGCCTTATCGAAGGAGGTACGAACGTTGTAACGGATGTACTGAAGCATATACACGTTTCCGGGGCTACCGTCTGCAATTGCATACTGAAGCTGGTTGTCGTAGTAGGAGTTCAGTATATCGGTGGAGTTGAGCGAGAGGTAGTTGAGGAATGCTGTGCACTGGCTGAACTTGGTTGTTGATGCGGAAATTGCGCCGCAACGGCCGATATTATGTATCTGGGTAAGATACTGGTCGTCAGAGCCATCTCTGTAAAGCGGAACGGGAACAACGCCGAAGCCGTAGCCCTTGGAGGGATCGTCAACGCTCGATGCGTCCTTCATTGCCTGATACTCGGGATACTCGAGCGAGCCAACGCAAATGATGCCGCCGAAGAGAATGTGATTCTTCGCAAATCTGTTACGGATAGCCTGACCTGCATCCTCGCCGTAATTAGCACCCTCGACGTTATTGACCGAGATTACGCCCTCGGAGTTGAAGAGGTCGTAAAGCGCGTCGGTAAGGCTGCAAAGGTCGGCGTTAGTCGGCGGATAGTAGTACTTGTAATCATTATTGTCGTAGTCCCAATCTCTGTGAATAACTACGACGGAGGAGGTGTAAACAAGACCGGTTGCGGGAAGACCGGAGTAGTTGGAGATTGCAAATCCGAGCCTGTCGTCGTGAATGCTCTTTGCAGCACCCGTACCGTCGGACTTGTAGATTGCCGAGCAGTAAGCAGCCATCTTGGTGTAGGTCCACTTATTCTGCTTAACCATCTCGTAGAAGTCGTTAACGTCAAAGTTACCGTCGCCGTTGTAATCAGCCGCCTCGCCCTCTACCTGTTTTATAACGGTATTGAGCATACTGATATTTACGGGAACAACCAAGAATGCACGGATAAGGTCGGTGAAATAGTCGGATGCGAGTATGTACATCTTGAACTTGGAAAGGGTCAAGGAGGTCATATACTCGTACATATATCCCTCACCTGTGTCCTCACCGTTGAACGCGCGACCGACAAACTCGAAATAGTTCGTACCGCGTGCTTCGGTAGCCTTAAGGTTAGCGAAAGCACCGAGGAGCGAGCAGGCAACCATATCGTAAACGAAATTGCAGTACATATCGGGAGCGTCTGCGTCACCCGACTTGGTCTGCTCGGTTATTCTGTCGATGTTGCCGCCCCAGCCGTAGCCCGCAGAATCAGGCCAGTAGTCGTAATCAACCGAAACCTTGGTCTTCTGCTCTGCAACTATATTTCTTAATCTGATGTCATTGTCTATATCCGAGTGCGCGCTGTCATCCTCGCCTGCCATATATCTCTTACAGCGGGAAGGAAGCTCCTGACCGTTAGAGTTATTGGTCATCTGGAAGAAGAGGCTCGTGGTATCCCAGTCGTATTCCTCGCCGCCCTCGTCGCCGCCTTCTGTATCGATGCTACCGCCGTCGCCCTTGCCGTCGTCGCCGGTGTCGCCGGTGTCGCCGTTGTTTTCTCCACCGCCGCCACAGGATGCAAGCACGAAGGTCGAGCCAAGAAGCATCGTTATTGCAAGAAGCAAACAGATAATTCTCTTACTCATTTGGAAAATATCCTTTCGCAAAAAAACTTGTTTTATAATACCAGGCTTATGATACCATACGCGCCCCAAAAAGTCAAGCATCTACGTAAAAAGGTCGCCGCAGTCAACTGCGGCGACCTTCTATTAAAGCTTAAGATTCTAATCCTATCGAAGAATTAGTCCTTGAAGTCCTCGTACTGCTTAACAAGGTTATCAAGTTGATCCTTCTTAACAGGATAAAGCTCCTCGTAACGCTCAGCCATATTAGTCATCATGAAGCCTGCGTCCTGAAGGATGGTGTGCCATCTTTCTCTGAACGCGTTCTCGTTAGATGTCTGATAGAATACGCCCATTGCGTCCTCGAATGCCTTATCGAAGGAGGTACGAACGTTGTAACGGATGTACTGAAGCATATATACGTTTCCGGGGCTACCGTCTGCAATTGCATACTGGAGCTGGTTGTCGTAGTAGGAGTTCAGTATATCGGTCGAGTTGAGCGAGAGGTAGTTGAGGAATGCGGAGCACTGGCTGAACTTGGTGGTTGCAGCAGAGATTGCGCCGCAGCGTCCAACGTTGTGGATCTGGGTAAGATAACGGTCATCGGAATTATCTCTGTAAAGCGGAACGGGAACAACGCCGAAGCCGTAGCCCTTGGAGGGATCGTCAACGCTCGATGCATCCTTCATCGTCTGATACTCGGAGGACTCAAGAGAGCCTACGCAGATGATGTTACCGAAGAGAACGTGGTTACCCGAGAATCTAACACGAATAGCCTGAGTTGCGTTCTCACCGTACTTAGCCGCATCAGCCTCGCTTACGGTTATAACACCCTCGGAGTTGAAGAGAGTGTAAAGCGCGTCTGCAAGGTCGCCAAGCTCGGTGTTGGTTTCAGGATAGTAGTAGTTATAATCGTTCTTGTCGTAGTCCCAATCTCTGTGAATAACTACAACAGAGGAGGTGTAAACAAGACCGGTTGCGGGAAGACCCGAAGCGGATCCGATAGCAAATCCAACTCTATCGTCGTGAATGCTCTTTGCAGCACCCGTACCGTCGGACTTGTAGATTGCCGAGCAGTAAGCAGCCATCTTGGTGTAGGTCCACTTATTCTGCTTAACCATCTCGTAGAAGTCGTTAACGTCGTAAACGCCGTCGCCGTTGTAGTCAGCTGCGTCACCCTCTACCTGCTGGAGAACGGTGTTAAGCATGCTGATGTTTACGGGGATTGTGAGGAATGCACGAACGAGGTCGATGAAATAGTCGGATGCGAGTATGTACATCTTGAACTTGGAAAGCGTCAAGGAGGTCATATACTCGTACATATAACCTTCACCGGTGTCCTCACCGTTGAACTCACGACCAACGAACGTGAAATAGTTCGTGCCGCGTGCTTCGGTAGCCTTAAGGTTAGCGAAAGCACCGAGGAGCGAGCAAGCAACCATATCGTAAATCATATTGCAGTAGAAATCGGGAGCATCTGCGTCACCCGACTTAGTCTGCTCGGTGATTCTGTCAACGTTGCTACCCCAGCCGTAACCGCCGGTATTGGGCCAGTAAGCATAGTCAACGTCAACCTTGGTCTTCTGCTCTGCAACTATGTTTCTTGCTCTGATGTCGTTGTCAAGGTCAGTAACTGCGGTATCGTCCTCACCTGCCATGTATCTCTTACAGCCGGGAGCAAGCTCCTGAGCAGCATTGTTATCATGGACCATCTGGAAATAGAGGCTGGTGGTATCCCAGTCGTATTCCTCACCGGCGTTTCCGCCGCCGGGAGTGTCGACGTTGCCACCGCCACCGCCGCCGTTTTCGTTGCCGCCGTTGTCGTCGCCGTTATCTCCACCGCCGCCGCAGGAAGCAAGCACGAGCATCGAGCCAAGAAGCATCGTTATTGCAAGAAGCAAACAGATAATTCTCTTACTCATTTGGAAAATATCCTTTCTTAAAAAATTATTTACTTTATAATACCACACGCGCACTCTTAAGTCAAGTTTATTTTATAAACAGAAGGCTTTTTTGTTATAGTGCGCAAAATATTCCGCCGCCGTTTGTGAATATTCGACAATAAATAAAATCACAGACAGCGCTATCGAGATAAGTTGAGAGGCATATAACGCGAAAATTCTCTGACTGATTAAAGTATCAGTCCTTGAAGTCCTCATACTGACGCACAAGGTTTGCAAGCATATCCTGCTTGGAGGGGTTGAGCTCTTGGTAACGCTCTGCCATATTAGTCATCATAAAGTTATACTGCATAAGGATAGAATGCCATCTTTCCTTGGATGCGTTCTCGTTAGAGGTCTGATAGAATACACCCATTGCATCCTCGAACGCCTTGTCGAAGGAGGTACGAACGTTATAGCGGATGTACTGAAGCATATATACGTTACCCGCGCTACCGTCTGCTACCGCATACTGAAGCTGATTATCGTAGTAGGAATTCAGTATATCGGTGGAGTTGAGCGAGAGGTAGTTGAGGAATGCTGTGCACTGGCTGAACTTGGTGGTTGCAGCGGAGATTGCGCCGCAGCGTCCAACGTTGTGGATCTGGGTGAGATAACGGTCCTCGGAATTATCTCTGTAAAGCGGAACAGGAACAACGCCGAAGCCGTAGCCCTTGGAGGGGTCGTCAACGCTCGATGCGTCCTTCATTGACTGGTATTCCTGATACTCAAGAGAGCCAACGCAAATGATACCGCCGAAGAGAATGTGGTTATCCGCAAATCTGTTACGGATAGCCTGACCTGCATCCTCACCGTAGGTCGCGCCGTCAGTATCGTTGAGCGAGATTACGCCCTCGGAGTTGAAGAGGGTGTAGAGCGCGCTCGCAAGGTTGCCGAGGTCGGTATTGGTGTCCGGATAATAATAGGAGTAATCGTTTTTGTCATAGTCCCAATCTCTGTGAATAATTACAACAGAGGAGGTGTAAACAAGACCGGTTGCGGGAAGACCGGATGAGCCGGAAATCGCAAAGCCGAGCTTGTCGTCGTGAATGCTCTTGGCAGCACCCGTACCGTCGGACTTGTAGATCGCCGAGCAGTAAGCCGCCATCTTCGTGTAGGTCCACTTGTTCTGCTTAACCATTTCATAGAAGTCGTTAACATCGTAAACGCCGTCGCCGTTATAATCGGCTGCGTCACCCTCTACCTGTTCTATAACAGTGTTGAGCATACTGATATTTACGGGAACAACCAGGAATGCACGGATAAGGTCTGTGAAGTAGTCGGATGCGAGTATGTACATCTTGAACTTGGAAAGGGTAAGCGAGGTCATATATTCGTACATATAACCCTCACCGGTGTCCTCGCCGTTGAACGCGCGACCGACAAACTCGAAATAGTTCGTGCCGCGTGCTTCGGTAGCCTTAAGGTTAGCAAAAGCACCGAGAAGCGAGCAAGCAACCATATCGTAAACGAAATTGCAGTACATATCGGGAGCGTCTGCGTCACCCGACTTAGTCTGCTCGGTGATTCTGTCGATATTGCCGCCCCAGCCGTAGCCCGCAGAGTCCGGCCAGTAGTCGTAATCGACCGTAACCTTGGTTTTCGCTTCTGCGAGTATGTTTCTTGCTCTGATATCGTTATCGAGGTCGGTAACCGCGCTCTCATCCTCGCCTGCCATATATCTCTTACAGCCCGAGGGAAGCTCCTGACTGTTAGAGTTATTGGACATCTGGAAGAAGAGGCTCGTGGTATCCCAGTCGTATTCCTCGCCGCCCTCGTCGCCGCCTTCTGTGTCAAGGCTGCCGCCGTCGCCCTCACCCGAGCCGTCGCCCGAGCCGTCGCCGTCGGTGTTATCTCCACCGCCACCGCAGGAGGCAAGCACGAAGGTTGAGCCAAGAAGCATCATTATTGCGAGAAGCAAACAGATAATTCTCTTACTCATACTTTTTCCTTTCTTGTAAATTTATTTTTGTAAATACAGTCTTTTCCAATACAATGTTAACACACACAGCCTCATTATTCAATGCACATTTTGTGAACAAAGATATTTCGGCAATTGTGCGCAAAACGGCGCGGCGCGATTTATGAGTAATCACTAAAATAAAGAGCGCGACCGCACGGGTCGCGCTCAGGTATTAAACTAAAGATTAGTCCTTGAAGTCCTCATACTGACGCACAAGGTTTGCAAGCATATCCTGCTTGGTGGGGTTGAGCTCTGCATAGCGCTCAGCCATATTGGTCATCATAAAGCCGTAGCTCTGAAGGATGGTGTGCCATCTTTCCTTTCTCGCATTCTCGTTAGAGGTTTCGTAGAAGATACCCATTGCATCCTCGAATGCCTTATCGAAGGAGGTACGAACGTTGTAACGGATGTACTGAAGCATATATACGTTTCCGGGGCTACCGTCTGCAATTGCATACTGGAGCTGGTTGTCGTAGTAAGAGTTCAGTATATCGGTCGAGTTGAGCGAGAGGTAGTTGAGGAATGCTGTGCACTGAGTGAACTTTGTGGTTGCGGCAGAAATACCGCCTATCTTACCGATGGTATGTATCTGAGTAAGGTACTGGTCGTCAGAGCCATCTCTGTAAAGCGGAACGGGAACAACGCCGAAGCCGTAGCCCTTGGAGGGGTCGTCAACGCTCGATGCGTCCTTCATTGCCTGATACTCGGGATACTCAAGCGAGCCAACGCAAATGATACCGCCGAAGAGAACGTGGTTATCCGCAAATCTGTTACGGATGGCCTGACCTGCATCCTCACCGTAGGTTGCGCCTTCGTTGTTGTTAATCGAAATGATACCCTCGGAGTTGAAGAGAGTATAAAGCGCGTCGGCAAGGTTGCCGAGGTCGGTATTGGTGTCCGGATAGTAGTAGGAGTAATCGTTCTTCTCGTAATCCCAATCTCTGTGAATGATTATAACCGAAGAGGTATAAACAAGACCGGATGCGGGAAGACCGGAGTAGTTGGAAACTGCAAATCCGATTCTGTCGTCGTGAATGCTCTTGGCAGCACCCGTACCGTCGGATTTGTAGATTGCCGAGCAGTAAGCAGCCATCTTGGTGTAGGTCCACTTATTCTGCTTAACCATCTCGTAGAAGTCGTTAACGTCGTAAACGCCGTCGCCGTTATAATCGGCTGCGTCGCCCTCTACCTGTTGGAGAACGGTGTTAAGCATACTGATATTTACGGGAACAACCAGGAATGCGCGGATAAGGTCTACGAAATAGTCGGACGCGAGAAGATACATCTTGAACTTGGAGAGAGTCAAGGACGTCATAAACTCGTACATATAGCCCTCACCGGTGTCCTCGCCGTTGAACGCACGGTCAACGAAGGTGAAATAGTTCTTGCCGCGTGTTTCGGTAGCCTTAAGGTTAGCAAAAGCGCCGAGAAGCGAGCAAGCAACCATATCCGTTACAAAGTTGCAGTACATATCGGGAGCGTCTGCGTCACCCGACTTGGTCTGCTCGGTTATTCTGTCGACGTTTCCGGTCCAGCCGTAGCCAGCAGAATCAGGCCAGTAGTCGTAATCAATCGAAACCTTGGTCCTCGACGCCGCAGTAATGTTTCTTGCTCTGATGTCGTTATCGAGGTCGGTAACCGCAGTGTCATCCTCGCCTGCCATATATCTCTTACAGCCCGAGGGAAGCTCCTGGCTATTCGAGTTATTGGTCATTTGGAAGAAAAGGCTCGTGGTATCCCAGTCGTATTCCTCGCCGCCCTCTTCTCCGCCGGGGGTATCGACACCGCCGCCCTCGTTGCCACCGCCGTTTTCGCCCTCGTTACCTCCCTCGTCGGCAGGCTCGCCGCAGGAGGCAAGCACGAAGGTCGAGGTAATGAGCATCAAAAGAGCGAGAAGCAATGAAAGAATCCTGTTTCTCATATCAATCTCCATTCTGTCGCCTATGGCGACCGCGTAAATTATACTAGAGCGTAAGCGAGCGCAAGGCTCGCGTAGCGCCCAAGCGCATCTATATGTTACCACAAAACACGCGCGCAAGTCAAGCAACAAATGCTCGGCGAGCGCAAAATCCGCAAAGTGCACAAACCAAGAAGCGCTTGGGTAGCGGTTTTCCCCAAAAGAAAGGCGATGACGGGGGAATAATAACCACTTGAACTACCAATACTAAAAAATAAAATTGCAAAGGAGAAAGCAAGGAATGAACGATAGTGTTTCGCTATTGCAGGAAGCCTGCTCGGGCTGCAAATACGCGGTGTCGAGCATAAACACAGCGCTCGACTATGTAAAGGACGAGCAAATGCAGAGGGTTATCAAAAAATACGACCGCGAGCACTCGGAGCTCGGAGAAAGATGCCGCACGCTCCTAAAGGAGCGGGGCGCGAAGGAAAAGCGCCAAAGCGCCGTGCCGGAGGTGATGTCGAGGCTAGGTATCAATATGCGCCTCTCGATGAACGATTCGAAAAGCCACGTCGCAGAGATTATGATAAACGGCTGCAATATGGGTATGAAAACTCTCGCCAAGGAAAGAAACCGCCACCCGAACGCCGCGTCCGAATGCGTTGACCTCACGAACGAAATTATCGCCTTGGAAAGAAGCATGATGGCGGATATGCTCAAATACCTCTAATATGTAAATAATTGTTGTCATAATAGCCGCTAATGCCGCGCCCCGTGTGGAACTATCGCTCGAATTTTAGTAATCGAAATTTCGTCACGTCCCGCCCGTTTTACCCTCTTGCACAAAGTCATTTCCGTCCGAAAGCGCAGGCAGAAGCGCCTCTGCCTGCGCTCTTCTTCTGCGAAAAGACAGCGGAGCGCCCTCCCCTGATACCGAACTTTCTATTGCGACAAAAAATCCGCGTTCCCACTTGCCAACAAAAATTAAAGCGCGGTAAAAAGCCGCTAACTTTTTTTCTGCATACGATTGACAAACCCCTTTTTTCGTGATATAATGGATAGGCTCGGTTGGTACTCAACCAAAAAACCAACCCATAACTTTTCATTTTCCATTTTCAACTTTCCACTTTCATCATTTCGAGGTGTAGCGCAGTTGGTGAGCAAGAAAAAACGGTTAATAATCGTTTTTTCGCCGCGAAGTCCCCAAAGCAACGAGCCGAAGGAAAAAGTTTTATCTTTGACGCACGGCGACTATGCGACGGGACGGGGATGCAAGCGTAGCGCGCTACCACGGATAACTCAATATTTTTCACCATTTCGAGGTGTAGCGCAGTTGGTAGCGCGCCAGTTTCGGGTACTGGAGGCCGCGAGTTCGAGTCCCGCCACTTCGACCAAAAAAACAGCCGAAAACAAGCCATTTTGACTTGTTTTCGGCTGTTTTTCTATATATTTTCACAAAATCAGCTATTTTCAGTTGACCACATGTTTGACTGATTTTTTCGATTTTTATTGGATTTACCATGACTTTTTCATAATTATTTTGAAAATCCCTTTTCTTTGCTTACTGCGACTCAATTTTTGAGGGCTGACGATTGGTTTAGTCAGCCCTATTGTGTACTGTTCTCCCCGGCAAATTAGAATTTTTGCAACTGTCCATAAAAATTATAATTTAATAACCTTGGGTGCTTCAGTAAACTAATAAATCGTTGCTTTTACATCTTCAAAATATAAAACAGTCATTGTACCGTTATCAGGGGAAGACAAACTTTTGAGTGATGGGTTATCTTCCAACATTACCA
>JAFTSQ010000007.1 GCA_017467205.1 Clostridia bacterium
GTGGCAGCTATCTTTTTCAGAGCTATTTTATCTTAGCTTCTCTTACTTTTTTGAGTTTCTTTTTTCAAAGTGTTATTAACGAGATCTTTCGCACTTTTCAGTGCTTGAAATTTCGTGTTGTTCAATTTTCAATGATCAATTCGCCGAGCAAGACGAGCCTTCTCGTGAGTCGGCTTTACTATTATACTACACGATTTTTTATTTGTCAACCCCTTTTTTAAGATTTTTTCAAAATTTCTAAACTTTTACGTTTTGTCATATTAACAGTTTTTTTCAGCCGTTTTTTGTGCATTTAGCGCAAAGAATTTTGCATATTCAATAAAATCAATAGCAGCCGACGCTCATATGCAATACAATATAGTAAACGCGCGCATTTCAAGAAAAAATATATTGACAAACGCTACCGCGCTATGCTATACTCTATTTCGCTAACAGCTATACAGCGAAAGAATGGGGATTTGTATGAAATTATACGATGAAATCTACTTTGACATCAGCATTGAAGGACAGAAGTCCGAGATAGAAAAATTTGCCGAGTTCTTGACCTCGGGTGCTCTTGAGGATTACTTCGAGGTGCTCTCCGACTATATCGTTTTCGGTGACAATTACAGCACCGCCGCGCCTACCGAAGAGTCGAGCGCGATATTCACCAACGACGACCTCGGCGTATCGGTTGACGAATTCGACCCGGAGGATTTCCTCGACGCATTTGCAAGAGCGGGCCGCAGACTCGACCTTCGCGGAACGTTCTATGACCTCAACGACGAGGAATTCAGCTTTACGAGCCCTGCGGGCGATTCGGGTTATTACGACTCTCGTGCCGCGGTCAAGTTCAACGACGAGCTTGACGAGGAAGCAGAGCGCGAAGAAAGCTACGACGACGAGCTTTGATGCGCCCTATATATAATATATAATGTAGAAAACTGCCGAGCGCGCACCTTTGCGCTCGGCAGTTTTCTTTGATTTTAGAGTCAAATTTTTACAAGCTTTCCCTTTCTATACCTTGCATACACTATCAAAAGCACGATTATCTGCATAAGAACGGATATCGACCAGGAGATTGGATAGCATAAATAAAGCATTTCGGGTGTGGGGCTCTGCGGGTATACGAAGAACATCCATATAATGCGGAATCCAAGGACGGCAACGATATTATTTAGCATCGAGAGTATCGAGTAGCCGAACGCCTGAAGGCTGTTTCCGAGGATGGCGTTAATAGCGGGAATAAAATAGAAGCTGAGCACAAGGCTCACACGAATAGTGCCGTATCCTATCGCCACCTCTTCGCCTGGAATATAAAGCGAGAGCGCCTGGTGGGAAAGAAGACGCAAGAGGAGCGACGCGGCAGCCGTTATCGCAAAGCTCGTCGCCGCGCCAACGAATATAGTGTTTCTGACTCGAAGCTGATTGCCCGCGCCTATATTCTGACCGACGAAGGTGAGCGCGGCAACGCCAAAGCCGCCGGTTATGCTTGATATAAAGCTCTCAAGGCTTGCTGCTGCGGTATTGCCTGATATAAATGCTTCACCGAAGGAATTTATCGCAGAGGCAATCTGCAAATTGGAGATGGCATAAAGTGATGTGTTCAAGGCGCTCGGTAGACCGTACATAAGGATTTTCAAGAATATATCACGGTCAAAGGTAAGCGCCTTAATGTCGAGCGAGCAATCGCTCTTTGAGCGGAAGAGGTGAATAATAACGAGTATAGCTCCGAGAATCTGCGACGCCGTGGTTGCAACGGCTACCGCAATTACCTTTTGAGTCAGTATCAAGCAGAGAACGACGTTCATTCCACCGTTAAGCAGTCCTGCCGCGATAAGATAGTAAAGCGGGCGCTCGCTATCGCCTGACACGCGAATGATGGATGCGCCGAAGTTATACAGCATTATGGCAGGTGCGCCGGCAAGATATATCTGCATATAAAGAGTTGCATCAGCAAGGCAATTCTCCGGGCAGCCGACAGCCAAAAGCATTTGCTTTGAAAAAGCAACTCCGACGACGCCTATAAGCAAACCGAGTGCAAAAGCCGTGATAAGCGCGGTGCTGACCGTTTTCTTAACCCTTACGCCGTCTTGCGCGCCGATAAATCTGGCTATCAGGACGCCTGCGCCTGCCGAAAGGCCGACGAAAGAGAGCACTATCAGGTTGACTATCGGGCTCGTGACTCCGACCGAGGCAACCGCTTGAGCATCGGCAAATTGACCGAGAACAATAATGTCGACTGCATTAAAAAGATTTTGCACCATCGAGCCGATTATTACCGGCGCGGCGAATGCAAGAATCGAGGGCAAGAGCCTGCCCGCAGTTATATCCACGTCCTTTTTTCTAAACAAAAGAATCACCTCCGAGAGCCCGACTCGAGCGCGCCGAGCAGATAAGCCTTGCGGCTATACCTACCACTTTTATAACACACGCGCGCAAAAAAGTCAACCCTTTGAATAGCTTTTACTAAAAATTTTCAATTAAGAAAATTTTACCTTGTCAACCGCAGGTTACCGACGGTTGACAATATTCGCGATTATATGATATAATTATCAAAAATACTCAAAACGCAATTTGGAGGTCAATATGCTCGAAAAACTCAAAAGCTTTAAGTGGGGTTATATACTCATAGGTCTTACCCTTATCGCCGTGGGCGTTCTTTTCCTTGCATTCTCGAATGCACTAAACTATCTTGCGATAGCTATCGGAATAGTTCAGCTGCTCTTCGGTGTGATATACGTAGCGCTCACGATAGCAAAGACGGGGCGGGGCGTGTCGTTTTATTTCAATATAGTATTCGCCGCGACGGCTATCATATCGGGTGCTACGACGCTTATTGTGCGCGAGAATTCGATAGATATTATCGCGTCGCTCATAGCGCTTCTTCTCATTATCGACTCAGGCTTCAAATTCCACACCGCAGCAATGTCAAAGCGGTATAACAAATTCGGCTGGTGGTTCATTCTCTCGCTTTCGGCTCTCACGGCGGCGGGCGGATATTGGATGCTTAAGTTCCCCCCTGCCGAGATACTCGGAATATCCATACTTCTCGGAATTATACTCATAATAGACGGTGTGTCAAATATTTTCTCCGCATTTTATCTTACTGCGTGTGAAAAATCCGAGGAAGAGCGCATATACTTAAAGGCGCAGAGCGAGCTTTCCGCGAGCGACGACAGCGAGGAAAGCGAGCCCGACGAGCAGAGCGAGGCTGACGCCGAAGAGGGCGAAGCCGACACCGAGGAGGGCGAAGCCGATGTGGAAGCGCCTCTTACGGAAGAAGGCGAGAGCTGTGATGAAGCGCCGCTCGACACCGCATCTGAAAACGAGGGCGAGCCGAGCAAGGAGCAAAACGAGGAGAATTCCGATAAATAATGCAAAAAGATAAATTCAGACGGTTCGTTTCAAAATTTCCGCTTTTTGATTTACTGACGGCTCTGTTTGCACTGCTTTTGATATTTGCACCAATATCGACAATCACTATTGTCATAAGAGCTATCGGCGTTGCCGCCGCGGCATACGCAGTTTGGCGAATTGTTTTGCAATTCACGCTGAACAGGGGAGAATTCTTCTTCCCGCTACTGACAGCATCGTACCTTTTACTGCTCGTTTTCGGAACGATACTCTTAATAAACCCCAAGGGTGCGCTTGCCTTTCTCTCGGCAACGGTAGGACTTTTCTTGATAGTGGACGGAATTATAAAGCTCTACCGCGCCTCACACCTTTACGGCAAGGAGCTGATAATTGGTATGATACTCGCCGCCTTTACCGTGCTTTTCGGCAGTGTTCTGCTTTTCTACCCTGCCGGCACAGCAAGGATAAGCGCGATTTTGATAGGAGCGTCGCTACTGACGGATTCTTTATCAAACATAGCAATTCGCTATATGCCGAAAAGAAACGAACGACAAAAAAGCCGAGAATATATCGAAACCGACTTTGTTGACAAGTCGGACGAATTATAAAGAGGGTAGCTCAAGTTTTTTGAAACTTGAGCTACCCTCTTACACGTTAGGGGATAGGGGGATTTGTGAGCGATTAAAAAATGACTCTGATTTTATGGAGAAATTCGTAGAATTTCAACCTCATACCATATTTTAGCTCATTTGTCGAAAAATGAGTTTTTTATTTGTTATTTATTTTTGTCATTTTCGCTTGCGCCCAAATGCGCCAGCCCCTTATTATATTCTTTCAATATCTTCAAGATGCACCCGTCACACAGAGGGAGCGACTTACCTTTGGAAATCCTTGCGCGGCACAGCTTGCAGGCAGGCTCTTTAGCTCTTACGGCAATTCCCTTGCCTACATCGAGGAATTCTACCGACGTCCCTTCCGTCAACCCGTATTTTTCTCTCAATTCCAACGGAATAACTATCCTTCCAAGCTTATCAATCTTTCTCATAATCTCCCCCAAAAAAACAAAAAGTGCGCCCACCGAAGCAGACGCACAAAAAACGCAAACTCCGATAGTCGCCAAACTAATCAAGATAAAGGTAAGAGTTTTTCTATCCAAAACCTGATGGAATTTGCATTTTTAACAAATTCAAAATTTTGGATAGCAAAAAAGAGTATAGTTCTCCCTCGAAAATCATACTTTCTTTATCTTATTGAATTAGTTTGGCAACACTTATTATATCACCACTTTTCAAGTTTGTAAAGGTATTTTTCTTCATTTTTCCTCGTTTACTTGCTTGCATTTCTGCAAAATGTAAATAAAAGTGAGGATTTTTAGGATATGAAAGCAAGAAATGTGGATACCCGTGTCAATTTTTACGAGGTTATTTTGATATTTGCACTTGGGAGCGTGGCGGGTGTGGTGATTGAGGGCGTATGGTCGCTCGTAACGCTTGGAATGTGGGAATACCATACGGCGCTCATACTCGGCCCGTTCAATATAATATACGGCTTTGGGGCGGCGGCAATGGCGCTCGTCGGACGCTATGCAAAGGGGCTCGTCGGTAGCTTTTTGATTATCGGATTGACGGGAGCTTTGGTTGAATATCTCGGCAGCCTTTTTCAAGAGCGAGCGTTCCTCTCGCGCTCTTGGGACTATTCTTCACAAATGGGCAATATTGAAGGGCGCGTGAGTCTGCTTTCTGCGCTTGCTTGGGGCGCGCTCGGAATACTCTTCACGCGAATGATTCTGCCGCCCGTGTTGCGACTTTTGCGCAAAATACGCCCGACCCGTGTCAAAATTCTTGCATTTTCTCTTCTGCTTTTCTTCGCCTTCAATTCCCTTCTTACCACCCTCGCTCTGACGAGGTGGTGGGAGCGCCGTGGCGGCTTGGCGGCGGAAGGTGCGATTGAGGAATTTCTTGACGAGAGCTTTTCAAACGAGCGGATGAGGGAGTTGTTCCCAAATTATGTATTTACCGGAACAGGCTCTCGGGCGAACGGATTTAGAGCAGGGATTTCCGTTCTCGCGAACGTCGGCGTACGAGTGTACGGTAGAGAGCGAGAGGAAAAATAGAAAACAAAATATTACACAAAATCGAAGAAAACCACAGGGTTTCAACCTTATCCCCTATAATTGCTCAAAAAAAATAGCGAGGTACAGAGCAAATCTATACTTCGCTATTTTGTTTTCGCTTCTGCCTAAAGGCGACAGCCCCTCTTAATACATATTGTTCTTAGAGAGATACTCGTATAGCTGCTCTCCGTGGTTCTGCTCTTCCTTCTGGATATGGTTCAAGGTGTCGCGCAAAACCGGGCTTGAAAATTCAAAGATACTTACGTCGTAGAGCGAAGACACGTGCTTTTCCATTGCGAGAGCATCCTTGCACATAAATCCGTCCTTGCATTTTGCGTCTGCACTACAGCTTGAAGGGGTAATGTCGAGCTTTTGGCTGACGGCTGTGGGAGCTGTTGGCATCTTGACCTCCTCTCCTCCGAGAATTTTGTTGATGGTGTCAAGGTGCGACTGCTCTGTCGATTTGATTGAGCTGAAGATGCCCTTCAAGGTCTGGTCGCAGGCATCGTTTGCATACTTGTCGTACTTTTCGATGCAGAGCTGCTCTTGCGACTTAAGGTCGTTCAAGAGCGCGGTTTCCTTTTGCGTAAGCGTCATTGGTTTTTCCTTCCTTTCAAGTTACTACCTAAAGTTTTGGCAAGCCGCTCGCCTTTTATTCGCAAAACTCTGATTTTTGCCTTAAATGTAAATTTTATGGGAAAGCCCTTTATTTTTTTGTCTTATTATGCTATAATAATATAATCCGTTATTGCGCGCTCACGCGAGGCGCACGGATATACGTTAACAATCCCTTTTGAAAGGCGCGAATACTTGATGAAAAAATGCAATACAAATTGCCCCGAAAGGCTCGGCCGCGTTGGCGGTCAGGCGGTGCTCGAGGGCGTTATGATGAAGGCGGGCGACAGAACGGTCACCACATGTCGCAAGGAGGACGGAACGCTTACCGTTGCCTCGTCCGACTTCGTTTCGGTTAGAAAAAAACACAAAATTCTCGACATTCCGCTTCTGCGCGGCGTCGTTAACTTCGTTGAAATGATGACGCTCAGCGTCAAAATCCTAGGCGAGTCGGCGAAGGCGCTCGGAATCGAGGAGGAAGAGGAAACCAAGTTTGAAAAGTGGCTTAAAAAGCACTTTGGAATAGGAATAGTCAATTTCGTTCTCGCGCTCGGCACTATCCTCGGACTCGGACTTGCCGTGCTGCTCTTCCTCGTTTTGCCGTCTGCGATATCCAGCCTTATCGACTACCTCGTTCCCGTAGATCTCGGAGTTTGGTGTGCGGTTATCGAGGGCGGCATCAAGATAATGATATTCTTACTCTACCTCTGGCTCGTTTCATTTATGCCGGAGATAAAGCGGACCTTTATGTATCACGGCGCAGAGCATAAGTCTATCGCCTGCTTTGAGTCGGGTGAGGAGCTCACCCCCGAAAACGCGAAGAGGCACAGGCGCTTCCACCCGAGATGCGGCACGAGCTTTATGTTCTTTATGATTCTTATCGGCATATTTGCCGGAATGATTATAAAGGCTCTTATCCCGGGACTGCACTGGGCACTCTACACCGCCATCAGAATACTCATACTCCCTCTCGTTATGGGAATTGGCTACGAGATAATCCGCCTTGCAGGCAAGCACGATAACTTCATAACCCGTGCGCTCTCCGCGCCGGGACTTTGGGTGCAAAGAATCACCACGAAAGAGCCGACGCTCGATATGCTTGAGGTTGCTATCGTATCTCTCAAGTGCGCTCTTCGCGACGAGTTCCCCGAATTTGCTCTCTTCTACGCTGAAAGACCTTGGGAGAAAAAATGCGAGGACGAGCCTGCCGATAATGGCGAGGGGGCTACCGCTGAAGAGGCATCTGCAAACGGCGAGAGTGCCGATAGCGATATAGACGAAGCCACTACCGCGGGCGAGGTCGCGTCCGACGGCGAAGGATGCGGAGGCGAAGATGCAGTTTCGTGACGCCGTTGAGCTATTAAGCTCACACGGGGTGCAGTCAGCCGCGCACGACGCGCGAGAAATATTCATTCGCTTCGGCGGCTTCTCGCGCAGCGAAATCATACCTCCGACCGCCTCGTCGGACGAGCTACTCCTGATATCTGCCATTGAGCGCAGGTGTGAGCGAGAGCCGCTCCAATACATTGTCGGCGAGGTCGGGTTTTACCGCGAGGTGTACTCCGTGAGCCCCGACTGCCTTATTCCGCGCGAGGACACCGAGGTGCTCGTTGACTACGCGGTGAAAAATCTTCCTTCGGGTGCGCGTTTCCTTGATTTATGCACGGGAAGCGGCTGCGTGGCAATATCTACTCTAAATAATACGAAGGACACCACCGCAGTTGCGACCGATATATCACTCGGCGCACTTGATATGGCTAAAAAGAATGCGGAGCGGTGCGGCGTTTCGGACAGGCTTACCTTACGGCACTCCGACGCAAGAGCCGAGCGTGAGGCAGGTCTCTTCGACGCGATACTCTCAAATCCGCCCTACGTCAGCCAAGAGGAATTCGAAGCGCTTGAGCCCGAGCTCTATTTCGAGCCGAAGGGCGCGCTCGTTGCCAAGGACGACGGCGCGGAGTTTTACAAAACCATTATCCCGACGCACAAGGACAGCTTGAAGCGCGGAGGATTTTTCGCCTTTGAGATAGGCGCTACGCAAGCGCCTTTGCTCTCATCCTTGGCGGAGATTTACGGTATGAGCCTAAAAGTAATCCGCGATCTTTCCGGCAACGACAGAGTTGCCGTTCTGACACTTGATTAAGTAACCCGCCCCGCCTCTTCACCATATTATGAGTGATGAGGTGATGGCGTATGAAAAAAAGAATAGCTCTGCTTTTTGGCGGTATGGGTCGGGAGCACGAGATATCCTGCAGGGGAGCGAAAAACCTTTTCTCGCTCATTGACAGGCGGCTCTTCACCGTTTTGCCGATAGGAATATCGCAAAGCGGAGAGTGGTTTATTTACGAGGGAAATAACGAAATCTCCAAAGAGATTTTCTCGGAGAAAAGGCGGCTAAAAAGCACCTTTCCCGTGAGGCTTGACGGAAGATGCGGATTTCTTTTGGGCGGCAAGGTATTAGAGGTTTTTGCCGCGTTTCCGCTCCTGCACGGCGACTTTGGTGAGGACGGAGTTATACAGGGCGCGCTCTGTGCCGCGGGGATACCCTTCGTCGGCTGTAAGACGCTCGCGGGTGCGCTCGCCTCTGACAAGATAACGGCAAAAATCATTGCCAAGCATCTCGGTATACCGACGGTGAAGGCAATCTACAAAACCGACGGTGCTTGTGACGCAAATACGGTTGAAGCGGTGCGCGCTTTAGCCGAGGATGAGCTCGGATACCCGATGTTCATTAAGCCGTCTGGGCTCGGAAGCTCGATAGGAGCGGCGGTCGCTTACGACCGCGCGGGATTTGCCGACGCTTACGTCGCTGCCTGCCGAGTCGGCGACGGGCGAGTTCTCGTCGAGAAAATGATAAAAAACAAGCGCGAGCTTGAATGCGCTTATATGAGGACGGGCAGACTCCCCCTTATAGCGGAGCCTGCCGAGATAACCACCGAGGACGGCTTTTACAGCTTTGAGGAAAAGTATTCCGACGCATCACGCGCTAAAGCCTCAAGGCGAGCCGAGCTCTCACCCGAGATCAAGGAGAAAATATGCGCCCACACGGCGCGCCTTGCCGACTTTATGGGTTGTGCGGGGCTTGCGCGAGCAGATTTCTTCCTTGTCGGTGACGAGGTTTATTTCAACGAAATAAATACTATGCCCGGTATGACCGACTCAAGCCTGTGGCTCTCTATAATAGAGGGGCACGGAATACCTATGAGGGAGGCAGTGACGCGGCTGATATTTTCGGCGCGAGCCGATAATGATAAAGCTTGGCAGGATTAGCCCCAAGCCTTTTGGAAGTTGAAGGGATCAACCGATCCGGAAAACGAGAGGCGACGGGGGTCTTCTATGCCGAAATTAATTGGAATACTCGATAGCGGAGCTGGCGGACTTTTTGCCCTATCGGCGCTTCGGTCAGCGCGTCCGCTTGCCGACTTATGCTTTTTTGCAGACAGAGATAACGCACCGTACGGCACGAAGGGGCGCGAGGAGATTGCGCATCTTTTGAAGGCAGGAATCTCGCGTCTTCGGGATGCGGGATGCGAGGCGATACTTATCGCCTGCTGCACGGCGTCGTCGGTTATTGAAATGCTTACGCCGAGCGAGCGCTTTGGCGCGATCCCGATAATTCGCCCCACCGCTATGGCGGCAGTTAGGGCGACGAGATGCAATAGGATTGCCGTCATCTCAACAGAGGCGACCTGGCGCTCGGATGCGTTCGGCAGAGAGATAGCAAAAATCGCGCCGAAAATTTGCGTCACCGCCCACCCTACGCAAGAGCTCGTTTCGCTCGTAGAGGAGGGGGCGTGCGACTGCAATGCCTCGCCTGCGGCAAAAGCGGTGATAAAGCGTACGCTACTTCCGCTATTCGAGTGCGACTTTGATACTCTTATTTTGGGATGCACGCATTTTTCGCACCTTGAAGGCGAGATAGGCAGCCTCTTCGGCGAAGGGGTCAAGGTCATATCATCGGCGCGCGAGGGCGCGGCGGAGCTTATACGAACGCTCACCGAGGATGACCTTCGTGGCACGGGTGCTACGATATATTTGCGCTGATGCGCACAAGAAAGGAATTTGAAAGACAATGGCAAAATACAGAAGAGGTAGAATAAACGACGCGGTCGCACAGGAGCTTGCGATAGCAATATCCGAAATCCGCGAGCCGAAGGTAGTAAATAATTTCGTAAGCATAACTCGCGCGGACGTTGCGCCCGACCTCAAGTACGCAACCGTCTATTTCTCGGTTATGGGCGACAAGGACGAGGCGGCAGTCGGTCTTAAAAAGTGCACCGGTATACTCCGCCATCACCTTGCGGTAACGCTCAATCTTCGCATTACGCCCGAGCTTAATTTCGTTCACGACACCTCTATTGAGCACGGCGCGAAGATAGCGAAAATACTTGAGGATCTGAAGGTTGAGAGGCAGGACGGAAATGACTGACTACAAGTGTCTTTCGAAGACCGAATGTAAGGAAATACTTGAGAGCATCGACTCGCCCCTCATCGTTATGCACGCAAATCCCGATGCGGACACGGTAGGCTGTGCGGCGGCGCTCGCGGACATATACTCAATGCTCGGCAAAAAGGCAAGCTACGCCTGCACCGACAGAATACCCGACAGGCTCACGTTTTTGCTCGAGGGGGTGGGGCGTGCAGAGAATTTCGAGGGTAAAACCCCGATAGCTATCGACATCGCCTCCCCGAAAACGCTCGGCTCATACGAGGAGATTTTCACAAAAAAATATCCGCCGGCTCTTATGATAGACCACCACGAGCTCGGCGTTGAATTTGCTGACTACTACAAGGTAAAGGGTGCGTCGAGCGCCGGTGAGGTGCTCTTCGGCATAGTTGAGCTCCTCGTGAGCGAGGGCAAGATAACCCTCACGAAAGAGCTCGCCTCGCATCTTTTCGCGGCGATAAGCTCGGACACCGGCGCTTTCAGATTCTCGAACGCAACTCCCGAAACATATCGCGTTGCGGCAAGGCTCATTGAGGCAGGCGTTGACCACGCGGCGATAAGCCACCGCCTCTATTTCTCCAAGTCCGAGGCACAAATCAGAGCCGAGGGCGCGGTTGCAAGGCGAATAAAGACCGCTTACGACGGCAAGGTCGCCTATGCGGCTATATCAATAAAGGATATGACGGACGAGGGGCTCGAATTTCCCGATTTCGAAACCGGAATAGAGATAGTGCGCTCGATTATCGGTGCAGAGATTGCATTCATAGTGAAGGAGCGTGCCGAGGGCGTTTACAAAATCTCGCTTCGCTCGCTTGGCGCTGACGTATCAATGGTTGCGGGTCAATTTGGCGGGGGAGGCCACCTAAGAGCTGCCGCCTGCACTATCGAGGCGGACTCCGCATCCTGCGCGGCTGAAAAGATACTTACGGAGATAGGCAAGGAAATTTTATGGAAATAAGACGAGCTGTTGCCTCTGACGCACCGAAAATCGCCTTGGCGGAGGACCTTATTTTCTCCGATGCGTGGAGCGAACGGGACGTGCAGTCCACCATCTGCACCGAGGGCGGCATATGCTACGTTGCCACCGACGGCGACGTGCTGCGCGGTTATATTCTCGGCAGACTCATTCCGCCGGAGGGGGAGATTTATCGCATTGCTGTGCTTCCCGAATACCGCAGGCGCGGTATCGCCTACCGCCTGCTCGACTACGCGGTGAAGACCGAACGCGGCAGGGGGCTTGAATGCCTCTTTCTCGAGGTGCGCGCGAAGAATATTGCGGCGCGCTCACTCTACCTCTCATACGGCTTTCGCGATATGGGAGTCAGAAAAAACTACTACAAAAACCCGACGGACGACGCGATAATTATGCGTCGCGCGCATCCTGACGATATGAAGAACTAACCGACAGATTAAGGACTATGGGAAAATGAAGATTCTCGGATTTGAAAGCTCCTGCGACGAAACGAGCGCCTCGGTTGTAGAGCGCACGGATGACGGCAGATTTACTATACTTTCGAATATAGTTGCCTCGCAAATAGAAACGCACAGGCTCTTCGGCGGCGTCGTTCCGGAAATCGCGAGCAGAGCGCATATTGAGGCTATCTCCAAAATTACATACGAAGCACTTGACGTGGCAGGCTGTAAAATCAAGGATATCGACCTCGTTGCAGTTACCGCGAACCCCGGTCTTATCGGTGCGCTTCTCGTCGGAGTGAATTTTGCAAAGGCGCTTGCCATCTCCCGCGGCATACCGCTCGTGGCGGTCGACCATATAAAAGGACATATTGCCGCCTCGTATATAGACTCCGGCGCTCAAGTCCCCACCCCGCCCTTTATCGCCTTTGCGGCGTCGGGAGGACATACGGCGATATACCTCGTCAAGAGCTATACCGACTTTGAGCTGATAGGCACGACGCGCGACGACGCGATAGGCGAGTCGTTTGATAAAATAGGAAGAATGATAGGCATCCCCTACCCCGCAGGCAGAGGCTTCGACGAGCTCGCTCGCGAGGGCTTTATTGAGGCGACGGGCGATCCGATTGAATTTTATAAAAGATACAAAAAGAGCCCGTCGTACAAGGACGCCACCCTCGCCCTACCCTCGCCCGCCCTCTCGGACGGCTCGCTCGACTTCTCCTTCTCAGGACTGAAGACGGCGGCTATAAACCTCCTTCACAGGTTCGAGCAAAGGGATATACCCCTACCCCGTGCGAGCTTTGCGGCGCGTTACACCTACGAGGCAGTCGAGGCAGTTGCCAAAAAGCTTGGCGCGGCAATCGATGTGTTCGGTGAGCACGACCTCGTGGTCGCGGGCGGCGTTGCGGCAAATTCACACCTGCGCACAAGGCTCTCGGAGCTTGCAAGAGCGCGCGGTGTTAAGCTCTATATTCCCTCCCCTGCCCTCTGCGGCGACAATGCGGCAATGATAGCGGTTGCGGGATATTTTGAATACGAGCGCGGCGCCCTCAGCGACGCATCCTTGAACGCGAGCGCGCTTGATACTATCACAAAAGACGAACACGAAAGGAAGGACGACACTAAAGATGGAAAGCATTGACAAAATCCCCGGCACGTTTGAAAAGCGCGAGGAAGCCATTGACCGCTCCAAAGTTTCCACCGCGGTAATAAAGCGTCTTCCCCGTTACCACAGATACCTCGGCGATCTCTTACGCGAAAACAAGCTTCGCATATCCTCTGCGGAGCTGTCGAAAATTATGGGCGTTACCGCTTCGCAGATAAGGCAGGACCTTAACTGCTTCGGCGGCTTCGGTCAGCAGGGCTACGGCTACAACGTCAAATACTTGCATAGCAAAATAAGCGAGCTGCTCGGTGTTACCGAGGGTTATCGCGCCGTAATAGTCGGCGCGGGAAATCTCGGTCGTGCGCTTGCAGCCACCAATATGTTCGCACGTCGCGGAGTCACCCGTCTTGCTATGTTCGATTCAAGCCCGCGCGTCATAGGAACAACTATTTACGGTCTTCCTGTTTTAGACGTATCTCTGCTTGAAGCATACTGCCGTGAAAAGCGCGTCGACATCGGCGTTCTGACCGTTCCGAAGGAGGCCGCGACCGAGGTGGCGGAAATGATGGTGCGCGGCGGAGTTAAGGGCATTTGGAACTTCGCCAATATGGAGCTTACGGTTTCGGGCGAGTCGGTCGTCGTGCAGGACATTCACCTCGGCGACTCTCTTATGACCCTCTGCTACGACATAAAAGAGAAAAATTCAAAGGATTGATTTCCGCACCTCCTGCGGTATTGGTACATATTATGGCAAATGAAAAATACAGCTTCCACAAGGAGCTTGGCTCGCTCATCGGCACAGAGGCGTTCTACGAGGCGTCAGCCGAGGAGCTGCGCGTTCTTTTCGCGCTCCGAGAGCTTGCCTGCGAGTGCGATATAGAGGCGCTCGCTAAAGTGGCGAGAACCTCTCTTTCAAGAGCGAGGTCGGCGGTCGTGCTCTGGGAGGGGGAGGGCGTGTTAAAAAAACGCGACTCTGACACCCCGTTTATCGTTACGGTTGAAGACGAGTTCCCCACCCGCGCAAAGCTCGGCGAGATATACGATGAGGACAGGGGCGAGATAGCAAAAGCGATTCGCGACAAAGGGCTCTCCGACCTTTTATCCGAGCTCGCAAGGCTTATCGGCAAGCCTCACCTCTCCGACCGCGAGGTCGCAAGAGTCACCGCTCTTACAACTCAATACGCGCTCTCCGACGAGTTTCTTTTCATCCTCGCAAATTACCTTGCGAGCGGCGGCAGACTGACCGCTACAAGACTCGTTAACGAGGCGATAAAGCTCGTTGAGCGCGGGATTGACACCCCGGAGCTGCTTGAGGACTACCTCAAAAGAGTTGAGAGCGAGGAGGCGTACACACGCGAATTCCGCCGCCTCTTTGGTATTTATACCAGAACGCTCACGCCTACCGAAAAGAGATATTTCAAGCGCTGGTACGAGGATTTTGGCTTCTCGCTTGAGATAATAGGCGAGGCATACGACATATCGGTCAGCAACACGACGAAGCTTTCGCTCTCGTATATGGACAAGATACTGACGCGCTGGTATGACGGCGGGTGCAAGACGCTCTCCGAATGCCGCGCCCTTTCGGAAAAGGACAAGGCTGCTCTTGCCGACCAAAGAAAAAAGATAGCGACGAGCCCGCAAAAGAAGGCTGACATTCCCCCTAAATTCGCATCCTTCGACCCGACCGAAGCACTCAAGGCGGCACTTGAGCGCAGCTACGGCTCGGACAAAACCGACGAGTAAAGGAACTATACATTATGCAAAAACAGGATAATTACCGCAAGGTCAAGGACGAAATAGAAAAAAGGCGCATCAACGCCTACGCCACGGCAGAGGCGAGAAACGCCGAGCTTCGCGAGGCGTCCGAGCTCATCAAGGCTATCGACGAGGAGCTTACGAAAACCGGGCTTATGCTCTTTAAGACCGCTTGCGCCGGCGGCGATATCGCCCCGATAAGAGAGCGCAACGCCGAGCTTTGCCGCCGTCGGCGCGAGGCGATAGTGGCGCTCGGATACCCCGAGGATTATACCGAGCTCAAGTTCACCTGCCCCGATTGCTCTGACACGGGGTATATCGGTACGGCAATGTGCCACTGTATGCGCGAGGCGCTGATAACCGAGAATATCAGAAGCTCGGGAATGGGACGGCTTATCGAAAAGCAGTCGTTTGAGAACTTCGACCTCTCCTGGTATAAGGACGACCCTGCCATACATCGAATGATGGAAAACAATTTCAAAATGGCAAAGAAATTTGCCGAGAGCTTCGGCACTCGCCCCCAAAACCTTTTGATGATTGGAACTACCGGAACGGGCAAAACGCATATTTCCACCTCTATTGCCAAGGCGGTTATAGAGCGCGGCTACGAGGTGCTCTATGACAGCGCGCAGAATATCGTTTCGGCGTTCGAGACCGACCGGTTTAAGAGCGGCTACGGCAGCTACGAGCCTGTGGCTGACAAGTATCTTGAATGCGACCTTCTCATTCTCGACGACCTCGGAACAGAGTTCGTAAATCAGTTCACCATCTCCTGTCTTTACAATCTTTTCAATACCCGTCAAAACAGAGGACTTTCGACTATTATCTCGACTAACCTCTCGGCAGACGAGCTTACGAAAAAATACGAAGGGCGCATCTATTCAAGGATAGTCGGCTCGGACTACACTATACTCTCCTTTGCAGGCAGAGATCACAGGCTCTTCGCACCTAAACAATAATATTTTAGCGCACCTGCTTCCGTTGCAGGTGCGCTTTTTTATATGACAAAAAGCGCCACCGAGGCAGATTGCCCCGGTGGCGTGTTAATTTATTTAAGAATTATGCGTTGTAGAACTCAACGAGCTTCTTAAGTCTTTCGTACTTCGCCTTTGCGGTTGCTTCAGCCTTCTCGAAGAGAACCTTTGCTCTCTCGGGGAATGCCTGTGCAAGACGGGTGTAACGAGCTTCGCCCGCGATGAAGTCCTGATAGCTTGCAGTGGGCTCCTTGGAATCGAGGGTGAAGGGATTCTTGCCCTCTGCCTTGAGCGCGGGATTGAATCTGAACATCTGCCAGTAGCCCGACTCAACAGCCTTCTTCATCTCAGCCTGGCAGTTCTGCATACCACCCTTGATAGAGTGCATTTCGCAGGGAGCGTAGCCGATGATGAGCGAGGGTCCGGGATATGCCTCAGCCTCTGCAATTGCCTTGAGGGTCTGGTTCATATCAGCACCCATAGCGATCTGTGCAACGTATACGTAGCCGTAGGACATTGCTATCTCTGCAAGGTTCTTCTTGCCGATTGCCTTACCTGCTGCTGCGAACTGTGCAACCTGGCCGATGTTGGAAGCCTTGGAAGCCTGTCCGCCGGTGTTGGACTAAACCTCGGTAGCGCATACCATAATGTTAACGTCCTCGCCGGATGCGATAACGTGGTCAAGACCGCCGAAGCCGATGTCGTATGCCCAACCGTCACCACCGAAGATCCAAACTGCCTTCTTGGA
>JAFTSQ010000008.1 GCA_017467205.1 Clostridia bacterium
CCGCGCTATTTAAGGCGCGAGGACTACGAGGAGCTAACTTACCTTATGCCAGCGCACGACGGATGGTACAAGAGCATTTATTTTCGCAATCTTTCAATGATTGACGAAAGCTCGCGCGTGATATTCTATGCCGAGGAGCTAAAGACGAGCGGAGCGTACAAGGCGTACAAATACGCCGTAAAGCAAAAGGGGAAATACATAGTTAATCTTTATTCGTGAGTAAACGCGCATAAAAAATCTATTGTAGGGACCGGCGTCCTCGACGGTCCATTCCTGTTGGTTATCTTCGATGGACGGACCGTCGAGGACGCCGTCCATACAAGGTAAATCTCCGTCTTTGTCATCCTAAACTTGTCAAGATCCCGATGCTATGCATCGCCCTACGGGTTCGACTACGTTCCACCGGACACCGATAGGTGTCATTCTGAGCTTGTCGAACTTTTAGGGTGACTCGCCCTAAAAGCACGAGGTAAAACCGAGTGGAATCTCGGCGGAACTCCACTCAGGATGACATGGTGAAAAAAAGTGCTAACACAAAAACTCGCGCCCGAGAGCTTTTGCCCTCGGGCGCGATAAATTCAGTCGTAAATCACGCTTTTAATTATTCAGCAGTGTTTGCAGTGTACCACTGCTCGATAACGAAGCTATCGTTTTCTGCATCGATAACTATAATAAGGTCCTGGGTAGCCTCGAAGCTATCGCTGTCAGAGTAAAGGCTCTCTGCGGGAATGGTTATAGTATCGTCGTTGAACATATCGAGAGAAAGGTCGGTTGCATAAACGCTGATTTGGCTATACACACCTGCAACCTCCATCTCAATGTACATCTGCATACTGAAGTCTTCTACTTCCACGCCTTCATCCTCCCAAACGGAGTGATTGAAGTATACGGTGTAGGTAAGATACTCATCATCCATGTACTCGAACTTCGAGCTGAGGAAGTCCTCGTATACCTTCTCGGTGGGAGCGGTAACCTCAACTGCGGTGGTCTTAATGTTGGTTATGCTGTAGCTTACAGACTGGTAAGAGTAGGTGGTATCAACGTAGTCGTATCCCTCGATGCCCGAATCCGCCTCGGTTTCGACCTCGATAACGAAGCTTCCGTTAACCTTAACTATCTCGAAGAAGGGAGAGAATTCAACCTCGTAGCCTGCCTTGAGCTGAAGAATCTCAACGCCTGCCATCTCTGCGAAGGGGAACTCCATTTCCATATTCTCGGAGAGCTGATCGAAGGTCATAGCAACTATCGAATCAACCGTAGCGAAGAATTCCTCGCAGGTGGGAGCATCCTCGCTCGCAGCGCCGGTTGCCATAAGAATGAAGTCGTAAAGAACTACTTCGCCCATCTCCTGCTCGGTGATGAAATCTGCTATCTTGAATGCCTTAACCTCGTCAAGAGCTGCCGCGATATCATCCTCGGTTGCCTCGGGGTTGCGCTCAAGATAGATGTTTGCAAAGAGAACTGCGAATCTCGGCTCTGCTACGATAGTGTCGTAAACTCCCTGAAGGGTGGTTTCGTACTCCTCGGTAAGCCAAGCGTCAATAGCCTCAAGAGCCTCGCTGATGGTAAGACCTGCAACGCCCTCAACCTCATCGAGAAGCGCCTCTATCGTAAGCTCCTCGTCAACGAGCGCGAGTGCGTCGTTAAGAAGACCGCCGAGAGTGTCGGTTGCGGTGTCAATCTCCGCGAAGTAAGCAAGAAGCTCGTTAACGTCGTCTGCAAGGTCAATAGAAACCGAGCCCTTGCCCGACTCGATATTGAGAGCCGCGATTACGGAGTCGCCGATAGCGGCAAGAAGCTCGCCGGTTTCCTCCTCGGAAAGCTCAACGCCCTCAAGCATTGCCTCAAAGGTTTCTGCTGCCATACCGAGCTCTTCCATAGCGCCCTCATAAGAGGTCTTAAGGTATGCATCAAGATCCTCGTCGTAGAGATACATAGTGTTGTCAACGAAATAGAGCTCAACTGCCGAGGTGTCGTACTCGGGATTATCAACAATCTCGTCGTCGGAAAGACTGTAATCCTTCGCCTCGCCGATAAGCTTGAACGCTACGTTTCCGTCAGCGTCACGGGATACGGTTGCGGTAATGGTAGCCTGCTGCTCGCCCTTGTACTCGGAGAGCTCGGGAGCTTCATCGTCCCACATATAGTAGTTCTTGTACTCGTCTTTAGCAACCACCTCTATCTTAAGCTCCATAGAAGCCGCAGCCTCAAGCTGCTCGATAACCGCGCTGGTAAGTACTACGCCGGTAAGCACGGGCGGAGTGCGCTCAACGGTAGCGCCGCACTTGTCGCAGATGCCGTCGTTCGCCTCATCAACGTGCTCGCAAGGTATTTCCTCGCCGCAGTTGTCGCAGACACCGTCCTCGTTCTCGTCGACGCAGGTGTCGCATACAGTTTCAAGCTCTTCTTGGCAAAGGTCGCAGATGCCGTCGGTATTAAGGTCTACGTGGCTGCAGGGGATAGGCGCGCAGGCACAGAGAGCCGTAAGCATTGCAAGCGCAAGAATGAGTGCTAACAATTTTTTCATAACATTTCCTCCTTAGGTTTTTTCATTGGTGTCATAAACGATTATATCGTTTGTACCTCAATTATACACAATATGAAAACCTCTGTCAATAGTTGAAATACAGATTTTCCGACCCCTTTCTTGTACACATTTGCGTTTTTTTCAAAAATTCTATTGCAAAGAACAAAAAGTGTGATATACTTAAAATATATTTTTAAGCCTTAACGGAGTAGAGTTATGAGAATAGTTATAAAGATAGGCACGTCGACCTTGACGCACGCGAGCGGAAACCTTCACATTCGCCGCACCGAAGAGCTTTGCAAAGCGGTGAGTGACATAAAGAATGCAGGTCACGAGGTTATCCTCGTTTCCTCCGGCGCTATCGGAATGGGCGTTGGCAAGCTTCGCCTCCCCTCTCGTCCGACGGATATCGCGGGCAAGCAGGCTTGCGCGGCGGTCGGTCAGTGCGAGCTGATGTATACCTACGATAAGCTTTTCTCGGACTATAATCACACCGTGGCGCAGATTCTTCTCACCGCGCCCGACCTCGACTGCCCCGACAGGCTCGGCAAGTTCAGCAACACAGTCAGCCGCCTTTTCGCGCTCGGCGTTCTCCCGATAATCAATGAAAACGACACCGTTGCGACCGAGGAAATCGAGTTTGGCGACAACGATACCCTCGCGGCAAGAGTTGCGGTAAGCGTCAGTGCCGATCTGCTCGTGCTGCTCTCGGATATAGACGGTCTTTACACCGCCGACCCGCACAAGAACCCCGACGCACTCCTCATTCCCGAGGTGCGCGAGCTTGACGAGAGCATTCTTTCCCTCGGCGGCGATGCGGGAAGCGCGCTCGGCACGGGCGGTATGCAGACCAAGCTCCGCGCGGCAAGAATAAGCACCGAGGCGGGCTGTGATATGATAATCACCAACGGCGCATATCCCGAAAGGCTTTACGATATCCTTGACGGCGAGCCGGTGGGAACGAAATTCTTTAGTAAGAGAGGAACCTTTTGTGGCTGATAAGATATCCGTAACCGAGCTTTGCCGCGGCGCAAAGCGCGCGGCGACTCTTCTTCGCGGCACTCCCGACGAAAAGATAAACGAGGCTCTTTCAAATATGGCAAACGCGCTCGTCGAGCGCACCAAAGAAATACTCGCGGCAAACGCCGAGGACATTGAAGCCGCTCGCGGCACAATAGGCGAGGTTATGATTGACCGCCTTCGCCTTGACGAGAAGAGAATAGCCGCTATGGCGGCGGGCATACGCGAGATATGCACCCTCCCCTCGCCGCTCGCGAGAGTTCTTGAGAGAGTAGAACGCCCGAACGGGCTTGTAATAGAGAAGGTAAGCGTGCCTCTCGGCGTTATCGCCGTGATATACGAAAGCCGCCCGAACGTCACCTCCGACGCGGCGGCACTCGCCCTCAAGAGCGGCAACGCCTGCGTGCTCAAGAGCGGCAAGGAGGCTTATCGCTCGGCGACGGCAATAGTGGACGCGCTGAAATTGGGACTTTGCCGTGCGGGACTCACGCCCGACGCGGTAAATTTAGTGAATGACACGACACGGGTGGGGGCTTCGGAGCTTATGAAGGCGACGGGACTCGTCGACCTGCTTATCCCTCGCGGAGGTGCGGGACTCATCCGCGCCTGCGTTGAAAATGCAACAGTTCCCTGCCTTGAAACGGGCACGGGCATATGCCACGTCTATGTAGACGAGCACGCCGACCTTGAAAAAGCACTCGCTATAATAAAGAACGCAAAGACGAGTCGCCCGTCGGTCTGCAATGCGGCAGAGGTCTGCCTCGTTCACGAGGCTGTGGCAGAAAAATTCCTGCCCGAGCTGAAGCGAGAGCTCACCACCGCTCGTGAGGCAGAGGGGCTCTCGCCTGTTGAGCTCAGACTCGACACACGCGCGGCGGGAATAATCGACGGTAAGACGGCAGGCGAGGAGGATTTCGACACCGAATTCCTCGACTATATTCTCGCAGTAAAGGTCGTTTCCTCTGTTGAAGAGGCGGTTGAGCATATAGCGCTTCACTCCACGAAGCACAGCGAGGCGATAGTAACCGAAAGCGAGGCGAGCGCGCGCACCTTTACCGAGGGTGTTGACAGCGCGGCAGTCTACGTAAACGCGTCGACAAGGTTTACCGACGGTGGTGAGTTCGGACTTGGATGCGAGATGGGAATCTCGACGCAGAAGATGCACGCACGAGGCCCTGTTGGAATAAGAGAGCTGACGACCTACAAGTATATTATACGTGGCAACGGTCAGATTCGCTGAAGGGGGTAGATGACTATGAAGGTTGGATTTATCGGTTGCGGAAATATGGGTGGAGCACTCGCTCGCGCAGTCAGCCTTGCTGACGGTGTGCGCGTTTACCTTTCCGACCGCGACGAAGAGCGCGCGGCCGCTCTGGCGCGCGAGCTTGGCGGTGAGGCAGGATGCGCCGAGGCTTTGGCGAAAGAATGCGATTTTCTATTTCTCGGCGTTAAGCCGAACGGTATACGCGAGCTGCTTTCGGGGCTTGAAGAGCCCTTAAAACTCAACACGGGGGTCACCCTCGTATCTATGGCGGCGGGAATTTCGCTTGAGCATCTTGCGGGTATGACGAAGAGCCCCTACCCCACCGTCAGAATTATGCCGAACACTCCCGTCGCGGTCGGCGAGGGAATGACGGTGTATGCCCCGAACGAGCTTGTGACGAAGGAAAACGAGGCGGAATTTTGCCGCATAATGCACCACACGGGCACGCTCGACAGGCTCGGCGAGGAGCTTATTGACGCCGCTTGCGCGGTTTCGGGATGCGGACCTGCGTTTGCCTATATGTTCATTGACGCGCTTGCAAAGGGCGGCGAGGCGGCAGGTCTTCCGAGAGAAAAGGCGCTCCTTTACGCCTCCGAGATGGTAAGAGGCGCGGCAAAGATGGTTCTCTCCTCCGACAAAACGCCCGAAACTCTCAAAAACAACGTATGCAGTCCCGGCGGCAGTACCATAGAGGGAGTTCATTCGCTTGAGGGCGACGGCTTTGACGGCACGGTGCGCCGTGCGGTGAACGCCTCCTTTGAGAAGACGAAGATTCTTGGTAAAAAATAAACGACATCGGCGAAGCTGCCTTCCGCGGCTTCGCCTTTTTTAGTTCGCCGTCAAATTTCCGTTCATTTTCGCCGTCTATCTGTTGAAATTACACGCCATACGTGGTATAATAGTATTGAAAAAATCCTATAAGAGAGGTTTTCTTATGAAATCAAAGGTTTATTTTTCAAAGGATATAACACCGGGGAAGGTGCTTGAGCTTTATAGAATGCTCGGCGCAAATCTCGGCGGCAGAGTTGCCGTTAAGCTCCACTCGGGCGAGCGCGGCAATCAGAACTTTATCGGCCCTGAATTCTGGCGACCCGTCATTGACGAGGTCGGCGGCACGGTGGTTGAATGCAACACCGCCTACGAGGGCGAGCGAAACACCACCGAAAAGCACGTCAAGCTCCTTTCCTATCACGGCTGGGACAGATATTTCAAGGTCGAGCTTCTTGACGCTACGGGCCCCGACCTCAAGCTTGACATAAAGGGCGGCAAGGTCATCCGCGAGAACTTCGTCGGTCGCGGTATCGAGAACTACGACTCTATGCTCGTTCTGTCGCATTTCAAGGGTCACCCTATGGGCGGCTTTGGCGGAGCTATCAAGCAGCTCTCGATAGGCGTTGCCTCCTCTTACGGAAAGGCTTACATTCACGGAGCGGGCGTTCCCGAAAACCTCTGGACCTCCGACCACGACTCCTTCCTTGAGGCTATGGCGGATGCGGCGTCGAGCGTCGTGGACTATTTCGGCGGCAGGATAGCCTATATCAACGTAATGAAAAATATGAGCGTCGACTGCGACTGCTGTGCAAAAGCAGAGGACCCGTGTATGAAGGATATCGGAATTCTCGCGTCGCTCGACCCCATTGCAATCGACCAGGCGTGCGTCGACCTCGTTTACGCGTCAAGCGACGAGGGACGGCCGCATCTTATCGAGAGAATCGAGAGCCGCAACGGAATTCACACCGTCGAAGCGGCGGCAGAGCTCGGCTTCGGCTCAAGAGAATACGAGCTTATTGAAGTGTAACCCAATCTGAAAAGACGGAGAAACAGCTTATGTCAAGACACAAGCTTCGAGGACTTGTTTACGCCGCTCTGTTTTTGGCCATCGGCATAGTTTTGCCGCTCTTTACGGGCAACATCCCCTATATCGGCTCAAGCCTTCTGCCTATGCACATTCCCGTGCTGCTCTGCGGCTTCATTTGCGGCGGCGGCTGGGGCGCGGCAACAGGCGCGGCTCTGCCAATTCTGCGGTTTCTTTTGTTCGGCGTGCCGCTCACACCGGTTGAAGCGGTTGCTATGTGCGCCGAGCTGCTCGTTTACGGGCTCGTTTCGGGGCTGATATACGGGAGCTCGAAAACCAAGAGCATTGCCGCGATATATATCGCGCTTATCACGGCGATGATTGTCGGCAGAGCCGTGTGGGGCATAGCGGCGAAGCTGCTCTTCCTTTGCTTCGGCGGCGCAGACCTTACGATAAGCGCCTTTTTCACACTCGCGTTTGCAAACGCTCTGCCGGGTATAGCCCTTCAGCTTATTATCATCCCCGCAGTCGTCAGCGCAACGCAGGTCTTCAGTAAAAGTCACGGAATATGAAAATAGATACTTTCGCCGACAAGCTTTCGGCAATTATAAAAGAAAAGGCAAAGGATAAGCCGACCTTCATAGTAGCGATAGACGGCAGGTGCGCCTCGGGTAAAACCACGCTCGCAGAGCTCCTCACAAAAAGGCTTGGCTGCCAAGTGGTGCATACCGACGATTTTTATCTACCGAAGCTCGAGCGCACAGAGGCGCGGCTTGCGGAGGTCGGCGGGCATATGGACACGGAAAAGCTGCTCGCCGAGGTGCTTACTCCGCTCCGCGAAGGTCGCGCGGCAAGATATCGCCCCTACCTCTGCTGTACCGACCGTTACGGCGAGGGAAAAGAGGTTCTGCCGAGCGGGACTATTGTGGTTGAGGGGTCGTATTCCCACCACCCCGTGTTAAAAAAATGCTACGACCTCACCGTTTTTCTCCGCATAAGTCCCGCCGCGCAGGCGGAGCGAATTCGCGCGCGTGAGGGCGAGCGCGCAAACGACTTTTTCGAGCGGTGGATACCCCTTGAAGAAAGATACCTTAACGCCTTTGATATTGAAGACGAGGCGAAAATTGGATTTAATGCAGAATGAAGAATTCATAATGCAGAATTAAAGAGAACGAAAGACAAACCAAGACAAACTTAAGCGCTTGCGGAAAATCACCGCAAGCGCTGTTTTTATTACGAAAGCGAGAGAGCAACCCAATTTGAATACGTTTTAATCTGCAAGATTATTTACGCCTTCAACCTATATACGCGATTCTTATTGCTTCCTTCCGGAACAAGAATGTTTTCAACTACCATCTCACCAAGAATTTCTTTTGCTCTTGTAGGCTTCAAGCCGAGAAGTTCGGCAATTTCCGCGCTCTTGGCAGAAACATTTTCGGTGAGATAGGAAATAATCGCTTGCTTATGCGCGACGGTTTTTGCCGCCGCTTTTTTATCGCCGCTTTTTATCGCCGCTTTTTTATCGCCGCTTTTGCCAATTGCCAACGACAAAGTAATTCTATCGGGTTCAAAGCTCTCCTTAATAACCGGAGCAGACCAACCTTGCTTTTTCCAAACGCTGAAAATGTTCGGTATACCGCTACCTGCGCGCTCGCCTACGTCGATGAGGTTAAACATCTTGATAAGCGCACTGTTACGAGGGTCGGAAACGCCGCCACTCTTCGCTGCCTCAACGTCGATACGGAAACCGCCGGGATTGGAGAGCGTGATAACGTCCTTCTTTTTGATGATAACAAGACCTTGTCTGCCGTAATAATCGGCATTTATCAAGCAGTTGGCAAGAGCTTCTCTGAGCGCCTTGTGTACGGGTGTATCGTCAATGCGGTCGCCGCCTTCAAGCTTGAACGGGACTTTAATATCCTGCGTAATCTTGTTGTAAACGCGGAAATAGAAATCGTAGATATTTCCACTCCAATCGCCCGACGAGGATACAATGCGGTCTGTCCAACGGGTGTTAGGATCAAACTGCTCTTGATAATCAAGGAAATATGCGGGAAACTCTTTTACAATCTCGTATTCATAGCCGAACATCAAAAGTCCTGCGGCTGTGGGGTGCATTTTCCCATCGCTTGATCTTCCAACCGCACCGAGCTTGTAAAGGAACTCTACGTCTTCAAGTTCTTCCCATACGTGTCCGGGGCGGTAGGTTTTCATACGGATACGGTAACGCTTAACGCTATCGTGATCAAAGGCATCAAGCTCCATATTTTCAAGAACGAGCATATCCTGCGTTTTAATTGCAGCATCACGCATCATTGCTTGGACTTCTTCCTTGGTACACTTGTAGTCACCCTCACCATTTCGGCGATAGCTACCCAAAAGAGGATTGCCGTCAATATACACAGGCTTATCGCTACGCTGTGCACGAGGTACACGGATAGCTACAATGCGCTTTCCATCGATGTCCTCAATGGTTACGTCCTTATCGGAGAGAATATTGGCGCTGACCTTGTTCGCATTATTGACAATGTCCCAAAAGTCTTTTATCAGCTTTTCGGGATCGGGTAGTCGGGCGGGGTGCAAGGACTTGTCCGCGTGTTCCTCAACACCGAGCAAAATAATACCTCCGAGAGTGTTGGCGAACGCAGAATAGGTTTCCCAAATGCTACGGGGCAGACCGCCGACCGCCTTTTTCGCTTCAATGCGATTATTTTCTTTATATTTTTCTATGTTGGTAAAATCAATCATCTTATGACCTCCATATTATGCATTCTCATTGGGAACGATCTCAACAATATCCCCAATCTTGCAGTTCAGAGCCACGCATATTTTCACGAGAACGTCGGTTGTCACAACAGTGCCTTCTTTACCCATTTTCGTAATGGTAGCAAGGCTAAGTCCCGCACGTTCCGCGAGCTCTTTTTTCTTCATATTACGGTCAATCAGAAGTTTGAACAAGGGTTTATAACTTGCAGCCATAAGTCACCTCAAAAAAATTACATCATTACATTTTATATTATACCACGCAACCCGCCGAAAATCAACACGCAAATCAAAATATTCGTGCGATAATAGGAATTTATAGCCGAAATCAGTGATTGACACTCTAACGAAATTAATATTAGAGGAATTAAAAACGCGTTTCGGATATCAAAAGAGCCGCCCTTTGCGCAAGGGACGGCTATTTTGATATTTTTGCCTTTAATTTAGAGATATGAGCGGTAAAAGCCTGTTTAGCAGCACCGCGCAGACCACGGCTATTATCAAATATAGCTCTCGTTATCGTCTGTATTTTCTTCATCGCTTTCTACATCATACTCCGGAAAGCACAGCAAATAATAGTCACATTCATCGCAACAGCACTCAAAGCCCTGATCTCCGTTGCCAAGGCAAGCGTCAGGCTCGCCCGGCGTGAGCTCTACACCGGTAGCATCTATAACCTTTTTGGGAATTTTCTTGCTCATACATCCTCCTATCAGTATACAAAAAGTGCGGCAACCGAAGTCACCGCACCGAAAAACGCCGACTCCAATTGTCGCCAAACAATCTCTTCATAGCATAGGTTCACTATACAATCAAGCAGGAGCAGCGTTTTTACCAAAACGAGTTTGCTTAATTGTATAGCGAAAAAAGCTATAGTTATTCCTTAACAAAGAAAAGACCTATAACTATGAATATTAAGATTGTTTGGCGCAATTATTATATCATATCTTTTGAGGTTTGTAAAGATATTTAGAGGAATTAAAAAAACGCGTTTTGGATATCAAAAGAGCCGCCCTTTGCGCAAAGGACGGCTCTTTTGATATTTTTGCCTTTAATTTAGAGATATGAGCGGTAAAAGCCTGTTTAGCAGCACCGCACAGACCACGCCGACTGCCGCGCCGGCAGCTACGCCCGACACCGCGAGGAGCGGAAGATAGACGAAAACCTCTGTGCCGCCGATGACTACCGAGGCGGCAATTATCTGACCGAGATTGTGGAAAACTCCGCCGCCGATACTCACGCCGATTATCGAAAAGCACGGCACTTTGGAGAGCGCCGCCATCACGGCGATACTCAAAAGCGAGCCCAAAAGGCTGTAAAACAGACTGACGGGCGAGCCGAAGAGAAGCGAGGTGAGCGCCACTCGCAACAGACTCACGAGAAGCGCCTCCGGAACACCGAAGGAGAACATCACCGCAAGCGTTACTATGTTGGCAAGACCTATCTTAACGCCGGGAAGCGGCAAAAATGCAGGCAAAAGGCTCTCAATATACGAGAGTATCATTGCGGCGCTGACGAAAAGCGACAGTACTACTATTTTTTTAGTGTTCACGCCCGCTTTGCCTCGCATAGCATATCCCCCTTCCCTGTTTTTGTTTTCGTTCTCTTATTTGAGCGTTATATCAACGTCGCTCTCCTCTGCCACCACGGTTATTGACACGCGATTCGGCAGGCAAACTATTGACTCGCCGCTATGCGATATCCTGCCGGAGCGAACACAGCTCTTATCGGAGCAGCTTGAGTGGCTAACGAACGCCTCGCCGTCCTTTACAGTAAGCGTCAGCTCGCCGTCAAGAATCGGATATTCGCCGTCAAGGATGAGCGAGTAGGTCGCGACGGGCTCGGAATTTATGCTGACGGTGACGAGCGCGCCCTCGTCACGATTAAATCTCATAATGAGAAAAACCGAAAGAGAGATAAGCACCAAAAGAGCCGCCAAAATAACGTCAGCAGCCGTCGGCTTTATCGAAAAACTACGCACGGGGGTTGCCGTTGCTTCTTTTTTCATCGTGTTTATCTCACCTCCCGGGTTAAAAGTCGAGGGTAGCTCGGGACTAAAAACCGAGCTGCCCTCAAATTGCGTTACGGAATAGGGGGATTTTGAGCGAAAACTCGTGTTCTTCCAACCGTGAGCTCTCGCTTGCGATGTATGTTTCGCCCAAATGCACCGTTCCGAATTAAAAGTGTGCGCCGCAGATAAAGTTACCGTCGTGAATACAACCGACAGGGCAAGCCTTCTTGCATTCGCCGCAGCCGATGCACTTTTCGTGGTTTATCACCGCAAGATTGTCTATTACCTCAATAGCCGAGGTAGGACAAACCTTCTGGCACTTACCGCAGCCGATACAGCCGTTAGAGCATACCTTGCGGACGAGCGCGCCCTTGTTTTTGTTAGAGCACTTCACCACCGTGGTGGTAACGTCCGGCACGATATGTATTATACCGTTCGGACACTCTCTTGCGCAGATTCCGCAGCCGATACACTTTCTTTGGTCGATGTGCGCCACGCCGTCGGTAATGCAGATAGCACCCTGCGGACAGACGGCAACGCAGTCGCCGTAGCCGAGGCAGGCAAAGGTGCAGAACCTATCGCCCTGATAGCTCATATTTGCCGCCTTACAGGTCTTCGGGCCGCTGTATTCGTACTTGCGCTCCTCAGGTAGACACGAGCCCTTGCAGGCAACGTAGGCTACCTTTTCTATAACGTCCTCTGCCTCGACGCCGAGGATTTCGGCAATCTCACGAGCCGCCTTATCTCCGCCGGGGGCGCAGAGGTTAGTCTTTGTTGCACTGCCCTCCGAGAGAGCCTTGGCATATCCGTCACATCCCGAATATCCGCATCCGCCGCAGTTTGCACCCGGCAGACATTCGCGGATAGCGAGAGCCTTTTCGTCCTCCTTTACCGAGAAGAAGACCGCCGCGAGCGTCAAAAGCGTCGCGCACAGAACTCCAATGGCAAGAAGAATCAGTATGGGAATAAGAACTTCCATAAAGAATATTGACCGTTCCTTTCTTTGAAATTACGCCAGAAGATTCTCGACGATACCGCTGAAGCCGTAGAAGGAAAGCGCAACCACGCTTGCGGCAGCGAGAGTCACCGGTAGGCCCTTGAAGGCTTCGGGAGCGGGGCAATTCTCAATGCGCGAGCGAACACCCGCGAAGAGTATCATTGCAAAAAGGAAGCCAAGGCCGACTCCGAGAGAGGAGCAGATGGACTCTACGAAATTGAAGCCGTCGGTTACGTTATTGAGCGTAACGCCGAGGACTGCACAGTTGGTCGTAATAAGAGGAAGATACACGCCGAGCGCCTTGTGGAGCGGGGGCAGGAACTTCTTGAGAACTATCTCAACAAACTGAACGAGGGCGGCTATTATGAGAATGAAGACGATAATCTGCATATAGCCGAGCCCGAGCGTGTCAAGCACGTAGGTCTGGATAGGATAGGTGACCGCGGTGGCAACCAGCATAACGAAGGTTACCGCAACGCCCATACCGAACGCCTGATTGAACTTTTTTGAAACGCCGAGGAAGGGGCAGATACCGAGGAACTTCTGAAGGACGTAGTTATTGGCGAAAACGCCTGCCATTATGATAAGTAAAAGCTCTTTCATAAATTACTTTTCCTCCTTTGCGCTATCGGTTGCCGTCAGCTCGGCAAGCTCGCTGCAGGACGCCTTGCCGCAGAGGGCGGCGGAGGGACAACCTGCACAGCTGAACTCCTTCTGACGCTTGCCACCCTTTTTGCCGAGCTTGGAAACTGCGGCGATAAGGCAGCCGAAGACGAGGAAGCCGCCGGGCGACTGAACGAAAATAGGAACGGTAAAGTTGTATATTTCCTCACCAAGCTCGTTTCTGCCTATCATAAAGGGGAGCTCAAAGCCCGCAAAGCTACCCGCGCCAATAACCTCGCGCACGGTTGCCATTGCCAAAAGAGCCAAGAGGAAGCCAAGACCCATACCCGCACCGTCGAGTGCCGAGTCGATAACGCCGTTCTTTCTTGCGAACATCTCGGCTCTGCCGAGAATGATGCAGTTAACGACGATAAGCGCTAAGAAGACGCCCATCATATCGAAAAGGTCGGGAAGGTACGCCTGCATTATCATCGAAACGACGGTAACGAAGCCGGCAATAACGACGATGTAGCAGGGGATACGAACTGTGTCGGGAATAATATTACGAAGGGCGGAGATTGCGGCGTTCGAGCAGATAAGAACTATCGTTGCCGCAATGCCCATACTGACGGCGTTTATAACGCTACCAGTCTGCGCCAAGGTAGGACAAGTTCCGAGAACGAGGACGAGAACGGGGTTCTCTATTATCAAACCCTTGAGAAATATCGCAAGCTTGCTGTTTTTCATCTGTTTCTCCTCCTTCTCGAGATAATAAAGTACATTGCGCAGGATATAACTGTCGCAACCGCGATAACCGCTATGCCAACCACTCTTGCCACGGGGAAATGCGTGGGAACGAAATCAAAGGATGCGATAATTGCAGCTTTGAGGTCGCCCGACGTGCCGGTTGCGCTCGTTACAAGCTCAACGCCCTCTGCCGTGGCCTTCGTCTTGCCGACGAACTGCTCGGCAAAATCGCCGGGCTCAACGCCGTGACCGACGTTCCAGATAAGGAGTCGGGCGTCACGGATAGTGCCGAGAGTGTCAAACCAAACGAGAGATTCGGTGACTATTGCACCGCCCCAGCCGGTCGTAACGATATAAGCAACGTAGCCGCTCTCGCCGCGCTCGCGGTAGAGTGCCTTGAGCGTTTCGGGTGCGCCATCGGCGAGCGTTACCTTATCAAAGCCGTGGGAATTGGGAACGAGCTCGTCAACGAGCTCAAGAACCTTGCCCTCGCTTCTCGGAACAAGCTTGGTAACGACGAGAACTGCGTCTGCAATAGCGGCGCGAAGGTCACCCGAGGTAACGGTTGCGCTCGTTATGAGCTCGACCTCGCCAACGCTCCAATTATCCTCACCGACGAAGCGGTCTGCAAAGCCGTCTGCCGATACTCCGTGTCCGACTATCCAAGTAAGGTGGTTAACGGCAACTATGTTGCCCTCAAGATTTATATGAACGAGCGCCTCGTTTGCAACGGGAACGTACTCACCGGGAGTCCAAACGTAAGCAACGTAGCCCTTTCCACTCGTTTCTCTATACAGCTTGCCGAGCGTTTCGGGGCGCTTTTCGGGAGTTACGTCCTCAAAGCCCGAAGCTCCGCTCACAAGAGCGCCTGCGAGGGTAAGGAGCTCTGCGTCGGTCTTCGGGAGCTCTATCTCCGGCTTTTCCTCGCCGACGCTCTCACCGGGCGCTTCCACCGAGCTGCCGGTGACGGTGTTTATAGCAATAATAACAGCGTTTTTTATAGCCGTTGAGGTCTTGGTTGCACCCGTAAAGGTGTCAATTCCCGAGACGGTAGCGCCGGTTGCACCGGTAAAGCCGTCGGTATAATTATCCATACCCGACTTTCCGTGGGTTTCCGACTCGTTCGTAACGACAGCCTTGGTGACAGCACCTGCCGCGTCGATACCGACGGTGAGCGAGATATCACCCGCATAGCCCTTAACGGTAAGGGTAACGACGTGACCGAGTGTCTTTCCCGCATCGTCGGTTACCTTATAAATCGCGTTGACATTCTCCGACGTGCCCTCTGGCTTCTCAAGATCCTCGAACTTTCCGTCAAGCACCTCGCGAAGCGAGTCGTAAACCTTCTGGCTCTCCATTTCTTCGATAATGGGAGCGGTAAACAAATTAACTACGGCGAGAAGTCCCGCAACGACGATACATATCACCGAAAGGACTATTGCCGGCATTAAATTCTTTTTCGTCATACTCACTTACCTCCTAACGGGCGCTTCTGCGTCCATTTCTCGATATAAGGCGAGACGATGTTCATAAAGAGTATTGCAAAGGAAACGCCCTCGGGGTAGTTTCCGAAATATCTGATAAGGAAGGTCAAAAGTCCGCATCCGAGAGCAAACACCATTCTACCCGTGCGGGTGATGGGTGTGGTTACGTAATCGGTCGCCATAAATACCGCGCCGAAGAAGAGGCCGCCCGAGAACACCTGATAAAGAGCCGTCTGGAAGCTGTTTTCCATAATAAGCGCGAGGACGAAGACCGTGCCGATAAAGATGAGCGGCACCTCAAACTTGATAACGCCGCGCAAAACGAGGTAAACGAAGCCTGCAAGAATTGCGAAGATGCAGCTCTCACCGATAGCTCCGCCGCGAAGACCGAGGAGCATATCAAGCACGCTCGGGAGCTCGCCGCCCTCTGCCATTACCGAAAGGGGCGTTGCGCCCGAAACGAGTTCGGGTGCGCTTGAGTAAAGAGGCGCAAGGCCTCCGCCGAGCGTTCCCGTAAAGGAAACAACGAGGAAGACTCTCGCCGCCGCAGCAGGATTGGCGAAGTTGCAGCCAAGACCGCCGAACAGGCACTTAATGACCGCAATGGCGAGCACCGCGCCGATAACGCACTGCCAGATAGGCGCGTCTGCGCGAAGGTTGAGCGCGAGGATAAGACCCGTAACGACTGCGGAAAGGTCGCCTATCGTTTGAGCGCGCTTCGTTATGACGTTAAAGAGAAATTCGGTAAGTACTGCGGTGGCAATGCACGCGGCAATAACGGCGAGCGAGCGCCAGCCGAAAATGACCGTGCCTGCTATTGCAGAGGGGAGGAGGGCTATGATGACGTCAAGCATCACGCGCTCGGTCCTCGCGGTCGAATGAATATGAGGAGATGACGATACTATAAGCTTATTCATACCTTTTTCTCTCCTTCCAGCGAAGCTAAGTGAGCCTTGTAATCGCGAAGCTCGCCCTTTGCCATTCTATTGGTTTCGACGAGCGGGCGCTTCGAGGGGCAAACGAAGGAGCAGCAGCCGCACTCCATACAAAGATTTATCTTTGCCGCCTCAAGCATCTCACACTTGGTGGGCTCGTCGGTAATATTCATAGCCTTTGCGTAAATGGTGGGGTTAAGACCTATCGGGCAGTGCGCAACGCATCTGCCGCAGTGGATACAGGCAACGCGCTTCGGCTCTTCGGAGTCCTTGCGGTCAAGAGCGGTGATGGCGTTCGTATTCTTGAGAATGGGTGCGCCAACGTCGTATACCGCAACGCCCATCATCGGTCCGCCCATAAGTATCTTTCCGACCTCACAGGAGAAGCCGCCCGCGAACTCAATGACCTCGCCGATGCTCGTGCCGATAGGCGCGATAACGTTCTTCGGGGTCTTTATTGCCGAGCCGTCAACCGTCAGGCGCTTTTCAACGAGGGGCATACCCGTTGCCGCATACTTCGAGAGGAATGCAACCGAGGTCACGTTCATAACGAGAACGCCGACGTCGGCGGGCAGTCCGCCCTCGGGAACGACTCTTCCCGTCGTGTTATAGATAAGCACCTTTTCAGCGCCCTGCGGATAATTTGAAGGAAGAGCGACTACCTCTACCCTCTCGTTCTCGGCGAATTTCTCCTTCATAAGAGAAATGCACTCCGGCTTATTCTTCTCGATACCGATATATACCCGCTCTGCGCTGATGAAGCGAAGAAGGAGCTCTACGCCGCCTACCACGTCGTCTGCGTCGTCAATCATCGTTCTCGTGTCGGTGGTTATATAGGGCTCGCACTCTGCGGCGTTTATAACGATGGCGTTTATCTGTCCGCGCTTTTCGGCGTCAAGCTTAACTGCCGTCGGGAAGCCTGCTCCGCCAAGACCGACGAGGCCGCTCTCTCTTACCGCACGGGAAAAATCGTCAAAGCTCTCGAGTGTCGGCGGCTTTATCTCGGGGTCGGGGGTCATAAGCCCGTCCGACTCAATGAGGATAGCCTGTCCGACTCTTCCGTTCGAGGAGAGGAACTCCTCAATCTTCTTAACCGTGCCGGAAACCGAGGAATGCACGGGCGAGCTGACGTAGCCTGTCGCCTCTGCTACAACCGTGCCGACGAATACCGCGTCGCCCGGCTTAACCTTCGGCGTTGCGGGTGCACCGATGTGCTGCGAGAGAGGAAGAAGCACCGTCTTCGGCGCGCTCATACGCTCTGCCGCAAGGCTTGCCGTGTTTTTTCTGTGTGGAACGCGGATCGCTCCAAGTTTGAATAACGACAACATATCAATATCCTTTCAAGCTTAATTGCTATTGTTACCTAAAATATGGGTATATCTATTATACCTCGTATATTATACTATAAAGCCGCCTATATGTCAACCTAAAAACCGATGAATTTTTGATAGATTTTATTACATTTTGACGAAATTAAGGGTCTAAATCGCGAAAGATTGCCATTTTCTGCGATTCAGACCCATTTATTGTGTGAATTGTCAGCCCTCGAAATCCGCCTTCTGCTCGCGAATAACGAGCCTGCGAAGCGCGCGGGGATTAAACGGCAGGAGCGGATAGAGGTATCCTCTGCCGCTTGCGACGGTGTTGTTCGTCGCTATGGCAACGATAGCTATCAGAATTCCCGCGGCGAAGCCCCAGACCTTGAAGATGGCGGTCAGAGCAAGCAAAATCATACGCATAAACTTGAATGCGTAGCCGAGCTCGTAGTTCTGCTGGGCGAAGTTGGCTATTGCAACGAACGCCATATAGAGTATCACGTCCGCCGAGAGCCAGCCGACCTCAACGGCAAAGTCGCCGAGTATCAGCGCACCGACTATCGAGAGGGAGTTTGAAAGCATACCCGGGGTGTTCATTGAGGCTATCTTCAAGCCGTCAATTGCTATCTCAGCAAGGAAGAGCTGCAGGATTATCGGCAGGGCGAAGCTACCCTCGGGGATAAGAAAGCGGAGCGCGTCGGGGAGCGAGTCGGCGTACTCAAGATAGAGATACCAAAGCGGCGTGCAGATAAAGGAAAAGAGCAAAATCCCCGCGCGAATGATGCGCATATAGCTACCCGTGAGGGGTGGGAAGCAGTAGTCGTCGGTTTGCTGAAGATAGTCAAAGATTGCGGTCGGAAGTATCATTACCTCGGGGGACGTGTCGCAAATTATGAGGATACTGCCCTCAAGAAGCTGGCTTGCGGCAGTGTCGGGGCGCTCGGTGGTTCTTATCTTCGGGAAGGGGTTGTACCACTTGCGCCTTATCATTGATTCTGACAGGCTCTGAAAGCCGAGGGTGAGCCCCTTGGGGCGAATCGAGGCTATCCTTTCCTTGATATCGCGAAGGTATTTTTCGTCCGCCACGCCCTTCATATAACAAACAACCACGTCGGTCTGCGAAGCGCCGCCAACGTTGAAGTGCTCCATAGTCAGCCGCGGATCTCTTATTCTGCGGCGTATGAGCGCAGTGTTCATTACCAGCGTTTCAACAAATCCGTCGCGCGAGCCCTGCATAACTCTGTCGCTTTCGGGCTCGGCGGTCGTTCTTGCGGGGTAGGTTCTCGTGTCGATGAGGATAGCCTCACCGCCAAAGCCTTCGGAAAGAAGGGCGCACTCGCCCGAGAGCACCGCCGTTACCACCTTAGATATGCTTGAGGTGCGCGACACCTCAACGTAGGGTATCTTCTCCTCTACCCTCGCGGCGCACTCCAGAGCGCTTTCGGTGGCGAGCGCCTGCATTACCCTCTGCATTGCCCCGTCCTTGACGAAGCCGTCGATATAGAAGAAGGAGAGCTCGCACCCGCCCGCTGTCATTTTGCGATAGATTAGGTCGAAGCTATCCCCCGTGCGAAGCTTTTGGCGCAAAAGTGCGACGTTTTCGCCGTAGTTTTCCGAAAGAGCGTCGGCTTTTTTATCGGTTATTTCCATCAGTTTTCTCCATAGCCGAGGATTCGGCTTTTGGATATTTTCCCACGTTAACCGAATTATATTCACCTCTCGACAAGCGAAAGATTAATTTTCACGCAAAGCTCTGAACAAAGGCTTGCCTTGATATTATGAATTTGTAGGGACCGGCGTCCCCGACGGTCCGCCTGTCCCGGAACAATTGAACTAAAAAACGGACCGTCGGGGACGCCGGTCCCTACAATATGTTTTGGTTTCGCCTCTCGCCTCGTCTCGACAACGGAGCCGATTAATCAATAACCAAGCTCCTCGTCTATGAGCACTATTTCCATTTTCGAGCTCGTCGGCTTTTCCCAGAAGACCGAGAGCGCTCGGCAAATGCGCTCGGGGCTCTTGCAATCGTAGCAGCGGTCGCCTAGTTTTGCACACGGGGTAGCCTTGCCGAGCCGCTTTGCGTTCTTCGGTGCAGCAATATTCCGCGCTCTCTCAAGCGCCTCGTCATAGCTCGCTCTTATCTTGTTCGAGCCTACGACGAGATAGACCTCTTCGTGCCCGTATATCGTAGAAGCAACGCGATTTCCGTAACCGTCGATATTTATGACCTCGCCGCTCTCGGCAAGCGCGTTGACCGAGGATATATACACCTTCGCACCCGCCGCCGCGCGCCTTACCTCCTCTGCGGTCATACCTACGGGTGCGTGCTGATGCCAAAAGACCTTGTTATGAAAGGCAAGCGCGGGATAAAGTCCCATTTCCTCAACCGTCATCGAGCCGCCGATGCCAACGCTCACACCCGCCATCCGCTCCGAAAGGTACTCGACCGCCGCCTCTTTGGTTTCAAAGATGGACACGGTGTAGCCGCGCCTTTCAAGATTTTTCTTTATAGTATCAAAATTCATAGCAGCACCTCGTTTTATTTGATGTAAAAATTATAACACGCCGCGTCGCACGTGTCAAGCGAGAGGATTTTCTAAAATTTCCAAAACGCCTTGACAAATCGCCCGAAGGGTGATACACTAACCTTGACGAACAGCTCTTCGTAAACGAAGAGAGGAAAGGAATTTCCAACTTTCATACTTTTGTGCGGTCGCCAGAGGCGACAGAAAGGGATTTATTATGAAAAAGTATCTTTTGCCCGAGAGCGGCAACTTCTACAAGGCAAACCTTCACTGCCACTCCACCATATCCGACGGTGACCTCACTCCTGCCGAAATCAAGGAGCGCTACAAGGAGGAGGGTTACTCTGTGGTTGCCTTCACCGACCATAACGCCCTCGTTCCCCACCCCGAGCTTCGCGACGAGAGCTTTTTGCCCCTCAACGGCTTTGAGGCTGATTTCACCGACACGTCCGTAGAGGTCAAGTGGGCAAGAAGAACCTGCCATATCTGCGTTATCGCCCTCGACCCCGATAACCTGACTCACGTAGCATACCACCGTACTAAGTACACCAAGGAGTCGAATCGCGACAAGGTTAAGTTCGACGAGAGCGCACCCGACTTTGAGCGCTCATATGACCCCGAGTGCATCAACTCCTTCATAAAGCTGGCAAAGGATAAGGGCTTCTACGTTACCTATAACCACCCCACCTGGTCGCTTGAGGGCTACCCCGAATATTCCGCCTACAAGGGTATGGATGCTATGGAAATATTTAACACGGGGTGCGTCGTTACCGGCTATGCCGACTACAATCCGAGAGTATACGACGACCTTCTCCGCCTCGGCAACAGGATAGGCTGCGTTGCCGCAGACGACAACCATAACCACAAGCCCTTCGGCACGCCGCACTGCGACTCCTTCGGCGGCTACGTTATGATTAAAGCAGACGAGCTTGATTACAAAAAGGTAACCGACGCGCTCGTCGCGGGCAACTACTACGCATCCCGCGGTCCGAGAATCGAGTCCTTGGTATTCGAGGACGGCCAGATTCACGTTAAGACCTCGCCCGCCGCCAAGATAACCATTGAATACGCAACTCGCGGAGCAAGAGTAGCATACGGCGAGGGCAGCGAGGGCGTAACCGAGGCGACCTTCCCCGTCGCACCCGAGCACGTTTACGCAAGAATAACCGTTTACGACGAGCACGGAAACACCGCGAACACGAGAGCCTACTTCACCGACGAGCTCTTCTCTGAATAACACCTCCCCCGAACGCCGCTCGGCGTTCGGGGCTTTCTTTTTTATGGCAAAACCAAAGGGCGAACGGAATTTTACCGCTTGCCTTCAAAAATCTGCCGAATAGCAAAAATGGCTTGATTTGCGACACGGGGTGCGTGTATAATGATGTCAAAGACCTCGGCGAAGCTATCACGCCACGGTCGACAGAAAGGATTTTTTATGAAATTCACACTGATAATAGACAAAGGTCGCGAAGAGGAGCTCGTGATGTACGCGCACGCTCACACCCCTCTTGCCGACAAAATAGCCGCCACTCTCACCGAGGGGGAGAGGACGCTTATCGGTTATCTCGGCAAGGACGCCGTCACGCTCTCGGAGGAGGACGTCTGTTGCTTCTCGGTCGAGGGCGGACGCGTCTATGCAATATGCGAGCGAGAAAAGCTGCGCGTCAATATGCGGCTTTATGAGTTGGAGGAGCAATTTGGCGACTCCTTCGTAAAAATCAACCAGTCCTGTATTGCAAACGTAAAGAAGATTGCGCGCTTCCGCGCAAGCATCGGCGGCTCTCTTCTCGTCGTTTTCAAAAACGGACACACTGACTACGTTTCGCGCAGACAGCTGCGCGCAGTAAAGGAAAGGATAGGATTCTGATATGAACAAATACTTAAAGAGCTTCATTCACCGCGGCCTCATTTTCTCGGGGCTCGGCCCTGTAACGCTTGGCATAGTTCTCGCCATAATTTCAGCCTGCACCGAGGGCGGCATATTACTCTCGGGCGGCGAGATACTTCTCGGCATAGCCTCAACCTACCTGCTCGCATTCGTGCAGGCGGGCGCGAGCGTTTTCAATCAAATTGAAGAGTGGCCGATAGCAAAATCCCTCTTCGTACACCTCACAACCCTCTACCTCACCTACCTTCTCGTTTATCTTTTGAACTCCTGGATTCCCTTTGATATTACGGTAGTTCTCATTTTCACCGCTATCTTCGCCGTCATCTACCTCGCCATCTGGCTCACAGTCTTCGTCTGCGTTCGGGCGGCGAGCAGGAAAATGACCGACAGGCTGGCTTAAAGGCTTCGCACCATCCCACTACGCAAATAGCACCCCGTGTCAGCATAAAACGCGACACGGGGTGCTGTCTTTTACTATTTTAATCCTCAATTGCCGCGCGCTTTGCAAGTATTTTGTGATACTTCTCGGGCGCGAACTTGAACTTACGGTCGAAGGTAAGAAGACCGTTCTGCTCCTGCTCAACGTCGGTGAGCTGGGTGTAGCAATATGCGAAGATGTGCGGATTATCAACGAGCGCGTTGGTAAGACCCTCAAGGCGAGCCATAAACTCATCCTCGCTCGTAACGTCCTTGCCGTAGCCCCAGGAGGTGTTGCTGTGCGCCGCTCCCTCTATCCACTTTATTCCGCCGTATTCGCTGACGAATATGGGAAGGTGGGTTTTGGAAATCTGTCTGTGCGAATCAACGCGATAGAGCTGGTCGCGAATAACACCCTTTTCTATCTCGCTGAAATTGGAGGCGAGTTTTTCGGGGTCGTTTTCATAATCGTGAACGTCGTGCGCGTCGGTACGCGTAGTCGGGAACGAGCCGCTCGTCGCGATAACCGGGCGAGTCTTATCTATTGCCTTGGTAACGTCGTAGACCGTATCGATAAGCGGCAAGGACTGACGTCTGCCGTCTATATCCCAGGTTTCGTTGAAGGGACACCAGCCGATAATCGCGGGGTGCGAGAAGTCGCGCTCGACCTCTTCGAGCCATTCGGGGAGCATACAGTAGATATTGGAATCTATCGTATAGTCAAAGCCGTAGCTTCCGGTTTCATCCCAAAGCATATAGCCAAGCCTGTCTGCGTGGTAGAGGAATCTCGGCTCAAATACCTTCTGGTGAAGTCTTGCACCGTTAAATCCGCAAGCCATAGAAGCCTCAATATCGAAGATAAGCGCCTCATCGCTCGGTGCGGTTATAATTCCGTCGGGATAGAAGCCCTGGTCGAGAACGAATCTGCCGAAGACCGTCTTGCCGTTTATCTGAAGGCCACCCTTCTTCGAAAGAGACACCTCGCGAAGACCGAAGTAGCCGTTCATCTCGTCAGTTGCCCCGTCCTTCTCAAGCTTGAAGACAAGGTCGTAGAGTCTGCCGCAGCCAACCTCCCAAAGATGACGCTCCGAAAGAGCTATTGCAAGCCAGGTAGATGTCGAAGAAACTTCACACGCCCCCGTACCAACGAGCTTTCCTTCATAATAAGCCTCAACGGTAAGCTTGCCGCCGAGCGACGCCTCGCTCATAAGCACCTCAAGGTTGAGCGAGGGCTCGTTAATGTTGGGATAGGTCTTATATGCGGTAACGTGAGCCGCATTCACAGCCTCAAGCCAAACCGTCTGCCAGATACCCGTGGTTCTCGTGTAGAAGCAGCCGCGCGAATTAAGCTCTCTTGACTGCTTTCCGGAAAGCTGCTTTCCGGAGTGAAGGTCGCTTTCCGCGTAAATCGCAACGCGGTTCTTCTCGCTTTCAAGATAGGGGGTAATATCAAAAGAAAACGGCGTGTGTCCACCGAAGTGCTCACCGACGCGCTTTCCGTTTACGAAAACGGTGCTCGTGTGATAGCAGGCATCAATATGAAGAAGAACTCTCTTCCCTGCCCACTCTGCAGGAATATCTATGTATCTTGTGTACCATACCGCATTGATAAAATCGGTGTGTGCTACGCCGGAGAGTTTACTTTCC
>JAFTSQ010000009.1 GCA_017467205.1 Clostridia bacterium
CGGCAAGCCGAAGGACGTGCCCGACCTTCGCGACAAGGTAGTTCGCGATGTTTGGAGAAATAACACCGCCTGCACCGACCCTGAGGTAGCCGGCGATATGCTCCTTCCCACTCGAAAAGGCGGCACTCCCGAGATAGACGATGCGGTATACACTCGTATGAAGGATCTTTGGGACAGGCGCGCACCTGTCAAGTGGTAAATAAATTTCGGCGACCTGCGCTAATGCAGGTCGCCGATTTTTCATTTGATTTTTTGGAAACCAACTTGACTTTTTATATACTATATGATAAACTGCAATCAAGAGGTAACAGGGGCACTCGGCTCTTCGCCCTCATAAAAGCAAAAAGGAGATAAGCTATGCTTTATCCAAAGAACCAAAAGAAATTTGACAGTGCGCTTTTCAAAAATCCCACCTCGGAATACAGATGCACGCCCTTCTGGGCTTGGAACTGCGAGCTGAAGCGTGACGAGCTGCTCGCCGAGATAGATATTATGAAGGAAATGGGAATGGGCGGCTTCCATATGCATCCGCGTGCGGGAATGTCGACGAAGTACCTCTCCGACGATTTTATGGCGCTTATAAAGGCGTGCAACGAGAAGGCTATCCGGGAGGGGATGCTCTCCTGGCTTTACGACGAGGATAAATGGCCCTCCGGCTTTGCGGGCGGCTACGTTACGAAGAACCCCGCCAACCGCCAAAAATACCTGCTCTTCACCCCGAACTACCTCGCGCCCGAGGATTTCCCGTCCACCGAGGTAAACGACGCGAAAAACGACGACGGCTGCACCGCAAGAGTAAAAACGAGAGTCGGCGACGGCGGCTCTACCGCGAGCGTAAGCGCGCCCGAGAGGTCGAGCGAGAGCGCCGAGATTTCCTTCGCCGAGTGGGAGGCGAGGGCTGCCGAGCTTAACGCTACGGGCAGATACCTTGCAAAATACGATATAACTCTCGACGAGTCGGGCAATCTTGCCTCCTACCGCCGCCTTTCTGACGGTGAGAGTGCCGAGAATGTCTGGTACGCCTACATAGACTCTGCAAAGAGCTCGGCGTGGTACAACTTTGAAACCTACGTCGACACCCTCTCAAAGAGCGCGATAGAGGAGTTCGTCAGAATAACTCACGATAGATATAAAGAGGTACTCGGCGACGAGTTCGGCAAAAGCGTTCCCGCGATATTTACCGATGAGCCGCAGGTTACCCACAAGAAGTGCCTCGATTTTGCAACGCAAAAAAAGGAGGTAGTTCTTCCCTACACGACCGACTTTGACGACACCTACACGGCGACCTACGGCGAGAGCTTCCTTGATAAGCTGCCCGAGGTAGTCTGGGAGCTGCCCTATGGAGTATCACCCACTCGCTACCGCTACCACGACCACGCCGCAGAGCGCTTTATCTCTGCTTTTTGCGACACGGTGGGGGACTGGTGCAAAGAAAACGGCATTTATGCAACAGGTCATATGATGGAAGAACCGACTCTTCGCTCGCAGACGGTTGCCATCGGCGAGGCTATGAGAGCCTACCGCTCGCTCACCCTTCCGGGCATTGATATGCTCTGCGACAGGCGCGAGTTCACCACGGCAAAGCAGGCGGCGAGCGGCGCGCATCAGTACGGTGCGCCCGGCGTTATGAGCGAGCTTTACGGCGTTACGAATTGGTCGTTCGACTTCCGCGGTCATAAGCTTCAGGGCGACTGGCAGGCGGCACTCGGCGTCAGCGTCCGCGTTCCCCATCTTTATTGGGTATCGATGCGCGGCGAGGCAAAGCGCGACTACCCCGCATCAATCGGTCACCAATCGGCGTGGTATAAGGAATACTCCTTCATAGAGGACCACTTCGCCAGAGTCAACACTCTTATGACTCGCGGCAAGCCCTGCATTCGCGTTGGCGTTATCCACCCCATTGAGTCCTATTGGCTTCACTTCGGACCGAACGACCAAACCCTCGGCATCCGCTCCGAGATGGATAAACGCTTCTCGGAAATAACCGATTGGCTGCTTCAGAGCACCCTCGACTTTGACTACGTCAGCGAGTCGCTTCTCAAGGATATTTTCGTCCCGACGGACGAGGGCTTCCGCGTTGGCGAGATGACCTACGACGCAGTCGTCGTGCCCGCCTGCGAAACCCTGCGTGCGACCACTCTCGCGGCGCTCACCGAGTTTGCCGACCGTGGCGGTAAGGTAATATTTATGGGAGACGCTCCGACCCTCGTTGACGCGCAGCCCTCGTGTGCCGCTAAAGACCTTGCAATGAGATGCACGACTATCGACTGGAACAGAACACAGCTCGTTTCGGCTCTCGAGCCTTACAGAACGGTCAAAATTCAGGCAATGAACGGCGCGGCAACCTCGCACCTCTTCTACGGTATGAGAGAGGAGGATGGCGACAAGCACCTCTTTATCTGCCACGCATACAATTCTCAAAACTCCAAGATTCCCGCTAAGGAAAGATACGTTATCACGGTTATGGGCGAGTACGCTCCCACACTTATGGACACCGAAACGGGTGAAGTTTCCCCCATCCCCGCAAGATACGAGGGCGGCAACACCAAGATTGATTGGGAGTGCTACCCCCAGTCCTCAATCCTTCTCACCCTCACCCCCGGCAAGAGCGAGGTCGCGGCAAAGCAAGGAGCAAGCCTCGGCGCGCTCTCGCACCTTGACTCTGAATGTGAGCTGATACTCCACGAGCCGAACGTCTCTGTTATAGATATGGCGAGATGGAAAATTGACGACGGCGAGTGGCAGCCGAAGCTCGAAACGCTCCTCATTTCCAAGAGGGCAAAGGAGATGCTCACTCTTTCCACCGCGTCTATAAACGGTGCGCAGCCTTGGGTATTCTGCGCCCCCAAGCCGACGAACACTATAACGATAGAAGCAACCGTAAGCTCCGAGGTTGAAATCCCGAACTGCGAGCTGGCGCTTGAGAATTTCGAGGAGTGCGATATCCTCTGGAACGGCGAGCCGGTTGAGAAAAAATGCTCGGGCTACTACGTTGACTTCTCCATCAAGAAAACTCCCATCGGCACTCTCAAGCGCGGCGAGAACACCGTTCGCGTCACTATGCCTTTCGGCGTTGTTTCCAACGTGGAAAATCTCTTCCTGCTCGGCGACTTCGGCGTCAGCGTTATAGGCAGTGAGGTCAAGATTGTCGCTCCCAAGAGAACGGTAAGATTCGGTGACCTTACGGCGCAGGGACTCGCGTTCTACGGCGGCGAGGTGACATACCGTGTCAAATTAGAGGGCGGCGCTGATACGTCCGTTGCCCTGGGTCTGTTCTCTGCCCCCGCAGTTACCGTCAGCCTTGACGGAGAGAAAATAGCGAACACCTCTCTCGCACCGCACACGGCAAATCTCGGTATGCTTTCCGAGGGCGAGCACACCCTCGATATTAACGTATACCTCAGCCGTGTTAACACCTTCGGCACGTTCCATAACAGTGACCACCACTTCTCGTGGTTCGGCCCGGGTGCGTGGTATCCCTCGGCGGAAAACTATTGCTACGAGTACAGGCTTGAGAAGACGGGACTTCTAACCTCCCCTCGCATTTATAAAAAATAATCAAGGCATAATCAAAAACCGGCGGAGGTATTGCCGCACGACAATACCTCCGCTTTTCATCAAGATCCCGATTCTGCGCAGCAGTGCTCGGCGTAAGACGAAAAGATCCCGATGCTATGCATCGCCCTACGGGTTCGACTACATTCCGCCGTCGTGTCATCCTGAGCGGAGGGCAAAGCCCGCAGTCGAACTGCGCAGCAGTGCTCGGCGTAAGACGGGCAGGATCTCGGCGGAACTTCGCTCAGGATGACAAAACGAAAGCCTCCCTTGTGTAAAGGGAGGTGCTGAACGAATGTGAAGCGGAGGGATTGTTTTTTGCAAAATCTTACTTTACAACCCTTCCGTCAGCCTGCGGCTGCCACCTCCCCTTGCACAGGGGAGGCTTTTTTTGCGCGCTTCGCTACCCTTTACACAAAGGCGGCGAAAAACTCGTACCGTCATTCCACTACCGCAATATGCGGTCTGTGGTCGGAGGCGACGACGGCGGGGATGTCCGCGCTCGTCACCTTGAGATCGGGTGTGGCGAAGATATAATCTATCTTCATCTCGGGCTTATCGGACGGAAAGCTCAATTTTTCCTCGCCGAAAAGCTCTGCCGTGTCACGCATTCTCTCTCTTATCGGCGAAAGAAGCTGTGAGTCGGGCGGCAGATTAAAGTCGCCCATCAGAACGCACCTCTCGCCTGCCAGATTGGAAATCACCGTTCGAACGGCATTTTCCTGCTCGTCGGGATTCAAGCCGAAATGCGAAATAAGAACAGTCACCCCGCCCTCAAGGGTCGCCTTTAGAACACAGCGGGTTTCATAGTACCCCTTGTATCCTCTCGGATTTGGGTCGGGAATTTTTATAGTCTGCGCGCTGATTATCGGCACGCGCGATATTATCGCGTTGCCGTATGGCCCGTCCTTAAAATCTATTGCCTTGGCAAAATAGTAGTATTTCATGCCACAGCGCTCGGCGAGCGCCTCGGTCTGCGCCGTGTAGTCGGGGTGCGTGCCCGCGCCGCGAATCTCATTGAGTCCGACAACGTCTGCCCCAAGCTCTCTAATGGTTTTCGCCATCAGGTCAAAATCTATCCTTCTTTCAAGATAGTTCAAGCAGTGCTGGGTGTTAAAGGACATAAATTTCATAAAAAACCTCCGCCAAGCGTCAAGAAAATTTAACACGGGGCGGCTTGCCCCGTGTTTATTATATCACGCCCTCGCAAAAATGTAAAGAGCTTTTTCTTACTGTACGCTTTTGCCGCCGTCAACGTATATTGACTGACCCGTGATATAGCGCCCGTCATCCGAGCAAAGAAGCGACACGATACCCGTCACGTCCTCGGGCTCGCCGTAAAAGCCGACGGGAATGGAGTCGGCTACCTTTTTGGCGTATTCTGGGTCGGAGAGCGCCTCGACGTTGCGGTCGGTGTATATAACTCCGGGTGCTATATTATTGACGGTTATGCCGTCCTTTGCAAGCTGCAAGGAAAGGGACGTCATCATATTGGTCTGCGCCGCCTTCGAGGCGGAATAAACGAGCATATCGGGGTGAGGCTTTGCCTCCTGAACCGAGCCGACCGTTATTATCCTGCCAAAGCCGCGCTCCTTCATATGCGGAACAGCCGCTTGAATGAGCAGCATTGAGGAAACGAAGTTGCAGTTCAGCTGCTCGTAGCAGGCGTCCGTCGTGATTTTTTGCCAAGGCGTGCGGTACTGAAGCGACGCGTTGAGCACGAGAATATCAACCCCCGCGACCGCACTGCAAAGCGCCTTCGTTTCGGAAAGGTCGCAAAGATTCGCCGTCGCAATTTCCGCCGTGCCGCCCCGCTCCTCAATCTCTCGCTTAAGCGCCTTGATATGTTTTGAGTCGGAGATGCCGTGGAGTATTACCTTATATCCCTCGGAGGCGAGGCGCTTTGCTATCGCTCGACCTATACCTCTTGACGAGCCTGTGATAAACACTGTTTTCATCCTTCCACCTCATCAAAGCGCCGTTTGTGTGTCATCGGGGTCGCCGTTACGCGCAAGCTCGTATTCTCTCGACCAGTCAAGGTCGCGATACGCCTCACCGCGAGGGTCGCGCTTTATCCAATCGAGGAGCATATCGAGCATTTCCACAGTCCAGGTGTTTTTATCTATCTGCGCAGTGGTAAACTTACCCTCTCCTATCATCTCAAAGCCGAAATCGTCCTTAACGTGCGTTTTCGCCGCACCCTCAACGACGTCGGCAACGAGGTGGCTCGGAATAAAGAGCACGCCGCCGCCCGCACCGAAAACGATATCGCCAGGCAGGCATACCGCACCGCCGAAGGATGCAATGTCGTTCCAGTCCTTCATAACGAACTCGCGAATGGGGGTGGGGTCTATACCGCGATAGTAAACCTGCACGTCGGGCACGAGCTTCATTTGCTCAACGTCGCGAACGCCGCCCCAAATGACCGCGCCGCCGTTTTTGGTGCGCTTTTTTATTGCTGTCGTGAGGTTGCCGCCGAGGAAAGTACCCTTGTATATCTTGTCGTACATATCGCAAACCACAACGTCGCGCTCGTAAAGGTTGTCTATTACCCACTGGTTGTAGTTACCCCGTCTGCCGTCCTCCGCACCGCGAGAGAACTGCAGCTCGTGCAGGTCGGGGCGAGTTGGGCAGAAGGTGCAGGTGACAGCTCTGCCGACGAGCTTTCTTCCGTCGTCGTGCAGAGGCGTAAGAGGCGCGAGTCCGCCGCCTACGAACTGATGCTCGTAGCCGAGGACGAATATCGGCTTCCAAACCTCCTCAAGTGTCATTCCGTAGAGCGCGTCAAGATACTTGTCGGCAACCTTGGGTCTGCCGTCGGGAAATCTTTCTCCCTTCCAAAGAGGGGTAAGTGCGATTATTTTTTCTCTGTCATTGAAGTTCATAATTCATCAGCTCCAAATTCTATCGTTTGAGAATTCCTTGTTCCACTCGTCGGTCGGCTCGAAATATCCGGGGATGTTCGGGTTTATATGCTCGCGCAAGACTTCCTCATTCAAATCGTCGAAGCCAAGTCCGGGCTTTTCGGGAACTTTAATAAATCCGTCCTTGAATATCGGATTTTCAATCCCCGTCACCATATCCGCCCACCACGGAACGTCAACCGAGTGGAACTCAAGTGCAAGCACGTTGTGCATTGCCGCAGCGGTCTGAACTGCCGCAAGGCAAGCAACGGGGCTCTCCGCCATATGAAGTGCAACCGCAACGCCGTGCTCGTCGGCAATATCGGCTATCTTCTTGAGCTCAAGCGCGCCGCCGCAGGTGAGGATATCGGGGTGAATAACCGACACTCCCCCCGCCTTGATAAGCGTTTCAAAGCCTTCCTTGAGGTAAATATCCTCGCCTGTGCAGACAGGAATCGTGGTGCTGCTTTTGAGCCTTACGTACTGGTCTGTGTACATCCACGGAACCATATCCTCAACCCACGCGAGATTGTATTTTTCCATTCTGCGCGAGAAGCGAATGCAGTCCTCAACGCAAACGTGACCGAAGTGGTCAACCGCAAGCGGCACCTCATAGCCAATTACCTCGCGCACCTCGCGGACGTAGTTTTCGAGGAAATCAAGTCCCCGCTCTGTCAGGTGTATACCCGTGTGCGGATGCGCGGTGGTTACAATAGAGTAGCTCTTCTGGTGCTTCACCATATCCGCAGTAACGCTTCCGCCCTGAACGTTTAAGATATGAGAGGCGTACTTTTTCATATCGTCGATAAATCCGAGGGGCGCGTTAAGCGTTCCGGGCTCGTCGAGGAGAAGGCCTATGCCGAGGTCCATCTTCAAGAAGGTAAAGCCCATATTCATTCGTTTTTTAAGGGCAAGACCCATATCGTGACCCGTGTGCTTGCCGTCAACGTCGGTGTCGCAGTAAACACGAATCTCGTCGCGGAACTTGCCGCCGAGAAGCTGATAGAGCGGCACGCCGTACGCCTTTCCCGCAAGGTCCCAGAGCGCAATTTCGATTCCCGAAACTCCGCCGCCCTGACGGGAAGGTCCGCCGAACTGCTTTATCTTGCGAAAAATCTTGTCTACGTTGCAGGGATTCTCGCCGAGAATTCGGCTCTTGAGCATAAGCGCGTAGGTCTTGCTTGATGCGTCGCGCACCTCGCCGTAGCCGCTGATGCCTTGGTTGGTGTCAATTCGGAGAATCGTGCAACGCTTGGGCGCTCCGTCTATATCGACGAATCGCATATCCGTTATTCGAAGGTCTGAAGGGGTAGAGCAGTAATTCATAATAGTCCCTTTCTTTATATAGTGATATTAAAGTTGTTGTCGCCCTTCTTCGAAAGCGAAACGGTATTTATCGCTCCGCCGTCTATCTCAAGGTCGTAGTCGCCATAGAAGCCGCGCCACTCTGCCTCGCCGCGCTCGTTCGTCACGAGCTCTTCCTCGGTGTGCCAAACCTTTTGAGTCAGCTCCTTAAGCTTCAAGAACGCGGGCTTCGGGGTCATATCAAATCTCATCAGTCCGCCGTGGTAGTAGTTCTCACCCGTCGCCATATCGCCGGGCGTTGCGCCGTGCGCGTAGCCGTCAACGAGATTCCAATAGATTATCTGCTCAACATTCGGATGCGAGAACCATACAGAGTAAAGCTTTTCGAGCAGCTCTGCCTGCAGCGCCTCGTCCTCTTCATCCCAAGAATACGCGGGAATCGTTACCTCGGTGATTTGCAGGGGCTTGCCGAACCTTGCATAAAGGTCCATATGCCTGTAAAGCTTCTCGGGGTTGAGCATCTCCCTTGTGTTTTCATACTCGACCTCGCGCTTGTTGAAGAGGTGGAACTGCATACCGATAGCGTCAATTCTCGCACCCTTCAGCATATTTGCCTCTATGTAGGAGAAATACTGGTCGCTCGTGCGGCCGCGGCTCTTCCAAACGAGAGCCTGCTGCTCGTTAATACAGAGTTGATTGTTCGGGAAATATTTTTCCGCCGTCTTAAAGCACCACTCGATGAAGTCGGGCTCGTCGTAGAACTTGATATACCTTGTCTTCCAGTCCATCTCGTTGGTTACCTCAATGGTTCTGATTTTGTCGGCGTATCTTTCGGAGATTTCGGCACAGCGGCGCTCGTACTCGCGCTTCGTTTCCTCAACGCTTGCCTCCTCGAGCCAAGTCGGGAAGAATCTTTCGTATGCCAATGCGTGCTCGCGCGGCTCGATACCGTGCTCCTCGCAGAACTCAATGCAAAGGTCGGGCGCGGGTCTTCTGTAAATCTTGGGGCTGTCCTTTGCGTAACGCGGCTTGCCGCGCTCGGGCTCGAGGTCGCGCCAATAGAACGGAAGAGTTGCCATATTGAAAAGCTCGGCAAAATGCTCCTTATACTTTTGGTTTTTCTCTTCGGTTTCAAGCTCGTCGAGCATAAATATGTTAGCACCGAAGCGGAACTCGTGAGATTTTTGCTTAACACTTATTTTCACATTGGAAAGCGGCTTGCCACACTCGTCGCAGACGGTTATTTTTCCGTCGCCCTTGCGGTATTTTTTGATACCCTCGTCAACCCTTTTTTCGTAAATTTCCTTTTGCTCGTCAAAGAGATCCAAAACCCGTCTTCTGTCGCTCATAAATGAGTCCTCCATACCGTTTTTTTACAGTATAACATAAAAGCGCGGGCGGATACACCTTTATTTCGATATAAAAGGTTGACTTTTCGAAACAACCGTGCTAAAATTTAGCTAAAAAGGCGGAGGTGCGTTATGTTTTTCGAAAAGGAAATCCTCTCATTTAACATCCTCGACGTGCTATATCTCAAGCAGCAAAACGTAAATATGCAAAACGGTGCACGCAACTTTAACGCGCTCTCCTATCGCTTGCGCTCGGACACCGTTCTGAAAACGAAGATCGGCGAGCATCACTTGAAGGACCATTCCCTCGCCTTCTTCCCCACGAGGCTGGATTATACGAGAGTCTCCCGAACGGACGAGATGATAGTCGTCCATTTTGATATGACGAACTACACCTCGCGGGATATCGAGTGCTTCGAGGCGAAAAATCCCGAGGCTTTCGAGCGGCTTTTCAGAAGGATTTTAGAGGTTTGGGCGAAAAAAGAGGTCGGATATAAGTACAAATGCTCGGCAATACTCTACGAGATATTCGCCGAATGCTACTCCCAGAACTACACGAGGAAGGCGGCAAGCTCCAAAATTCAAGCATCGGTCGACTATATCCTCAAAAATTACCGCAACCACGACCTGAACATGTCCGCCATCGCCGCCGAGTCCTTTATGAGCGAGGTTTATTTCAGGCGGCTGTTCAAGCGGGAATACGGCATATCGCCGCAAAAGTATATCATAAATCTGCGAATACAAAACGCCGTCGGGCTCATATCCTGCGGCTATTATTCCTTAAAGGAGGTCGCACTCCTTTCGGGCTACGCCGACTACAAGTACTTCTCCGCCGAGTTCAAAAGAGCAAAGGGAGTGTCCCCGTCCGAATACCTCTATAATTATAAGGAATAGCTTATGGGCAAAAAAAATTTTCCATATCCCCAAAACAGATGGCGACCTACTTTTTCGCAGGTCGCCATCTGTTTTATTTTTGCTCGCGGGAGATAATATATCCGTTGGAGGAAAGGCGAAGAGTACCCTCGCCGCACGGCATAAAGTGCCGATACGACACAACATTCCTCAAAAAAGTGAAAAAAGGACTTGACAAAAAGAAAACCTTGTGATAAAATAGTCTTCGCTGAAATTAATGCGGAATTGTGTAATGGTAGCACAGCAGACTCTGACTCTGTTCGTCTGGGTTCAAATCCTGGTTCCGCAGCCAACAAAAACAGAACATTTGTCTACCGACAAATGTTCTGTTTTTTTATCCAAGCCGCAGGCTTGGCATATCATCGACGCACGAAGTGCGGCGTATATCATCAGCCCCTACGGGGCTGTATCTCATCACGCGCCAGCGTGTATTTTCCCTGCGGCTTGATGATATACAACACTTCGTGTTGGTGATATACACGGCTTACGCCGTGATTTAACGCAAAATCCTTGCAATCTCCACGATTTTATGCTATACTAATCCCAGAAAGGCGGTGGACATCTGTGACAAAGCAAAAGCAATATGCTTTTAATACCCAACTGTTTTTTGTCATCGCTCTTTTGATTGTTTTTTTAGTTTTATCTATATGTAGCGCAATTGAAAATGAGGTTGGACTCTCAATAGGTTTCGCGGTTGCTACGCTGCTTCCCGTCTTTGTTTTTTTAATATCACCTCTGTATACGGCTTTTTCGGATGAAGAAATAGAAATAGTTTATATACTGGGACAAAGAGAAATTATCAAATGGAAATACATAAGGTGCATATATTTAAATGGATCTTGGATTAGCAGAGGTGGGGGACTTCCTCACTATGAGGTTGCTTATCCAACCAATGTTAAGCGCGCATTTTTTGTTCGCGGAGAAATTCCCAAAACAAGAAAAACAAAAAAATATATCAAAATGTATTACAAGAAAGATATTGTGTAAATTGACATTGCCTAAATTGGTCAACTCCCGTTTGAGTTCGAATCCTTAATGCAAAACGAAAAAATATCTTTTTCGTAGCCTTTATACAAACGGCATAGCCGCCCTGATGGGTGGCTATTTTTATGCCGTTTGGATGCGGAATCACGACCTTCGGTCGCAGACGAACGAGCAGAGGCTGCCTTCGCCCCCGGCGAAGTTAGCAGACTATGCATACCGCGTTCGCGGTATCTTGCCAAGCGAGGAGATGAAAGCATTGCACGGTATTCCCTTTTTATTAACTGCAAAGCCCACCCCGAGCGGCAAACTCTGTTATCACACCGGTACACCGAAAAGGTGTAACACACTAACCTGAAGCTTCTTTCTTAATTCCTTTGGAATTACAATTCTTCCAAGGTCATCTACCTTACGCATAATGCCAATGCCTCTCAAAAACAAAAAGTGCGACAACCGCAGCTGCCGCACCGAAAAACGCCAACTCCAATTGTCGCTACACAAAAACAAACGAAATGGATATTTCACCACAACAGCTTGCGGAATCGGCATTTTTGCCAAGTCAAAAGTTTGCTGTGATAAAACCGCAAAGAACCCCCTATAAAAATAGGGCGTTTATCCAAATCGTTTATTCATTTTTGTGTAGCAAATCAATTATACCGCACCTCAAAATGTTTGTAAATAGAAATGTTGAAAAAATATTTCCTTACCCGCTAGGCGAGCACGAGTATTCCGCACTAAAGCAAAACGGGAACAGCCACGGAGGCGAACGAATTTAGAGCAGAAATTTTTGTTCCCCGACCGAGAGGCGTATATACATACGTCGGAACGAGGAAACGGCGATAATCAAGCGTGAGAAAGTCTGTGTTTACACAAGCGAATCACGCGCAGATTGCTCTGCGGTAGCTCGGTAAAGCCGAGCGGTGCATAGCACCAAAGATTTTTAATCTTTGCACCGCAAAGTGTATAGAAAACAAAATACTAAACAAAACCGAAGAAAACCGCAGGTTTTCAACCTTTATTCATTATCAAAGACTCAAAAAAGCGAATAGCGAGGTACATAATCTATACCTCGCTATTTTATTTTCGGTGTAGCCTCGAATACGACAGCCTCTTATATAAGCTTGCCGCGATATTCCACAGTCACAGGCTTGCCGCAATACTCTGCGGTGGGAAGCGCGATAGAAATATTCTGCCACTCGCCGCCCGCGCGCCTTACCGAAAGGCTCATATTATTTAACACGGGGTCCTGCTTTCCGTCCGAAACGGTGATGTAGCTCGTGTCGTTTTCCCCGTCGTACTCAATCATAAGAGCACCGGGCGAGGAGAGCTTCAGCGCGCATTCTCCACACATCAGAAGAGCGTCCGCGTCGAAGAAGATTGCCTGAAGAATTCTACCGTCCGCCGAGGATACCGCCTGCACCTCTTTGGTGTTCGAGAGCACGCGGGGTACGCTTTCGCTTATGTAATCCTTCACATCTGCGTCGCCGCAGTACATATGGTATGCGTAGGAGGAATTCTTGGGTGCTTCTCCGTGGTAGATAGCAAGCTCAAAAATCTCAACCTCGCTATCCTGGCTCGGCTTGTTGCCGAAGTGCAGGTCTGACCAATTCGTCCGCCTCTTCTCACACTCAACTCTGACTCTCTGATTTTCGCTCGGCAAAACTGCGTACAAAATTCCGCCCTGCTTTACGTAAAGCGATGCAGAATCAACCGTGTACTCGCGCACGCCCTCCACGCATTCACGCGCATTGCCGTCGGCGGTAAGCACGGCGGCTTCGGTGCTCCTAAGGGTGTTATTCACCGTGGTGTGAATCTCGCGACCGAGCTCGGGGCGCAGGTCTGTTATTCCTGTGCCGAGGCAGGTTACGGTGTCGCCCGTAATAAAGTAGCTCTTGTAGGCTTCAACGCCCATTATCTCCTTGGAATAATCGTCGTAGATTGTGCCTGCTCCGTCAGGCTCTCTGATATCGTCCTTCTCGAAGATGAATCCCGCGCAGCCCGCATCGGCGCTGCTTGCACCTGCGGCAAAATTATATTTGCTGCGGTAGCCGTGCCAGTTGACCTCGGTCTTAAGCTCGGAGTTCTTGAGCTTGCGCGCGGTTACGCCGGGCATATCGCTCATCTGCCAGGTTCCCATAGCGTCGCGGTACTCACCACCCGCCTTCATTAAGACGTAAGAGCCGTCGGCTATGAAGTAGTTTCTCTTGTCTGCCATATGATGTGCAAACTCCGTGCCGTCGCGGCGCGAGGACGCCATATTGATATAAATATAGGACTTATCGGTCTTCTTAATGAGCGAATCGTTATTCCAGAAATAACGCACGCCCCTGTACTTATCGGTAAAATCGGTCATCTTGAGCGAGCTTCTGCACTCGCAAAGAGCCTCAAGCTCGGCGCGCTCCTCCAAAGAGATGCGGTGAGCGAAAAGGCTCAAAACCGCCCGTGCTACTGCGACCGCCTCGCCGTTCTGCGACGAGCGCACATTCTTGACATACTCGGGGTCGAGCGCCCTCGGATGCCTATAAAAGATGCTTCTGCCCTGCATAGGCGTGCCCGATTCCTTATACTCGCAGAAAGTAATAGCGCGAATGAAGGTTATTATGAGCTCGACGTTCACTTCGTCGAGCGCGTACTCCCACGGCGTGCCCTTCATAATGGTTAATATCTCAAAAATCGCGCGCAAACCGTGCAGGGGATATCCGAGATTGTAAGCCTGCCTGCCGTGACCCCATCCAAAGCCGTCGGCGCAAATACCCTCGCTCCAGAACGCATAGCCCTGCGTGTTATAGGAGAGAGGTGAGAGCGAGCGAGCCACGACCTCTGCCAAAACGTCCATCATCTTTTCGCTTCTGAACATTATCGCCGAGTAAATCAGCGGGCGGTAGCCTATGCCGTTTGCGGTTATCCACCACATATGGTTTTGGAATCGCTCGACGCTTATCGGATTATCGTCGGTTTCGTCAAACCTCTTCGGCAGAGTCCAAGGCTGCATTGCAACTCTGCAAATCTCCTCGTATGCCGCCGAGAGCGTCGCATCCGCCTCGCCGCGCTCAACCGACATCATATCGGGAAGGAGAGCATAGAAAATGTTTATTGCGTTGCCGGGGATGCGGAAAATTGAGTTATGGAATCTTCCCTCCTTCGGCTCGGTGCGGTCAGCCTCCATTTTGGAATACCTTGCCGTCGCCCGAAGGAATCTTTCCTTGAAGGCGAGGTCTTCCCACGCCTTGCCAGAGTGCCAATGGTATTTCACCGCGATATTTGCAAGCCTTTTCATAGCCGGCATAATAGCGTCAATACCGTCCTCGAGGTCGGAAAACTTTCCGCCCGCCTCAATGAGTCCCTCGAAGTCCTCAACGGTCAAGCCCTCTGCCAAAATATCGGTATAATAGTGAGTCTTGAAGGGCGTTTTCGCGCGTTCTTCCAAAAGAGCCTCTAAAGCCTGTTTTTTGGTTGTCATTTTCGTGTGCCTCCAAATTATTGTCTACAAAAGAGGGTGGAGAAGCCTATCTTCCCCACCCATAATAAGTGAAATTATGCGACACGGGGTGCTCCGTTTACTCCTCTGTGCTCTCCTCGGTCTCCTGAATCGTTTCTTGAAGAATAGGAACGACCTTCTCCTCCTCGGTGGGAAGGATTGTTACGTTAACGAAGGTCGGGCGATGCGAGTCTACCTCGGTTACCACGACGCGAAGATTCTCAAATTCGAAGGAATCCCAGACCTCCGGCAGCTTATCAAGCTGCTCGGTGACCCAACCGCCGAGCGATACGCTCTCGGTTTCGTGCTTTATGTCAAATTTCTCGGCAAACTCGTCGAAGTTTGCGGCGCAGTCAACGCGCCAGGTGTCGTCATCTATCTGACTGAAGAAAACGACTACCTCGTCGTGCTCATCCCAAATCTCGCCGACGAGCTCCTCGAGTATATCCTCCATCGTAACGATGCCGAGCGTTCCGCCGTACTCGTCTACAACGACGGCAACGTGCGACTTCTTCTTCTGAAGGAGCTTGAGTATATCGTTGGTTTTCTCCGACTTATGAACGAATACGGGTGGCGTCATAACCTCCGCTATCGTCTGTTCGGTTATACCGTTCGCACCGTAAAAATCCTTCTGGTGAACGACGCCCACGATATTGTCTATGCTGTCCTTATAAATAAGAAGGCGGGAGAACTTCGTTTCGGTGAATTTCTCGGAAAGCTCCTCCTTGGTCGCCGTGTCGGGCAGCCCCTCAAGGTTGACGCGGTGGGTAAGTATGTCACTTGCTTCAAGGTCGCTGAACTCGATAGCGTTCTTGATAAGGTCGCTCTCGCTATCGTCAATGCTTCCCTCCTCGGTTACCTCTTCAACGAACATAAGCAGCTCCTCTTGCGACATCTTGGAGCTTGATTCTATCTTCAATATCTTAGCGATAAGCTTCTGCCAAAGAAGGAAAAGATAGTTGAGCGGAAGAAATGCCCAGATAAGAACTCGCATTATGGGCGCGGAGAACATCGCAAAGCCCTCTGGCTTGTTTTTAGCTATGTTTTTAGGGGTTATCTCGCCGAAAATGAGCACCACTACGGTAACGACTGCGGTTGATACCGTCGTAGCCGTTGCCTCGTTGACTATAAGATAGGTGAACACGAGCGTGCCTATCGCGGCAAGAAGGGTGTTTACTATGTTGTTTCCTATCAAGGTTGTGGAAAGGAGTCTTTCATAATCATCCGAGAGCTTTAAGGCAAGCTCGGCTCTTTTATTGCCCTTTTCCTGAAGTGTTTTAAGTCTTGCGCGGTTGAGAGTCGAAAACGACATCTCGGTTGCCGAAAAATATGCCGACAAAATAACGCACACGACCATTATTGATATATATAACGGTAAGTCCATTTTTAAGTTTTTCTCCTGTATAATATTTGTTGATTAACCTGTCAAAAATTCGTTTCGACTGCCGAAAAATATTCGGTCAGGTGCGCATTTTGGTACAACGCAAAAAAGCATATTCGCTCCATTTCAGAGTACAAATATGCCACCAACTTAAATATATACAGTTTCCTACGGTCTTACTATCGCCCGTACTGTCGCCGTCCATTTTTAAGAAAAATTCTCCTTTCCTTCAGATGTGTATGTGCTACCATCTTACTATAATTAAAATATAGTGTCAACGAAAGCGGGGGTTTGTTTACAAATTGTTTACAATTCAGCTTCTGTATTTTTGACGATTTTTCGCAATTCTCTTGAAAAAACGAAAAAAAGATGCTATAATATCCGTGTCACATCATCTCAATAAATACAATAATCTGCAAGGGGTTACTATACCCTTTTTTTGCCCAAGCTATATTCGGTAGCAATACGGTATCGCGATAATGGGCTGAAAAGCAGATTATTTGATGGTGTGACAACTATGCGAGAGGTATTCTACGGTGTCATCTCGCAAGAGGTGGCACCTTATTTTTTTGTTATGGAAGATATGATTTGCTCGTTTTTTGGACACAGAGAAATCGAACTGACGGACGAACTTTATGCGACGGTAACCGCCGAAATTATGAAGGCGGTTTTGGACTGTCGCGTTTTTTATTTTGGAGGCTTTGGCGAGTTTGACGCTCTCTGCTATAAAATCGTCACAAAAATCAAGGAAGAGCGCCCCGAGCTCAATATAAAGCGGGTGTTCTGCGTACCGCAGGAGAGATATTTAAGAAAGCCACCGCGCTATTTAAGGCGCGAGGACTACGAGGAGCTAACTTACCTTATGCCAGCGCACGACGGATGGTACAAGAGCATTTATTTTCGCAATCTTTCAATGATTGACGAAAGCTCGCGCGTGATATTCTATGCCGAGGAGCTA
>JAFTSQ010000010.1 GCA_017467205.1 Clostridia bacterium
CTTGAAAACCTTTGCAACTACATTAAGAAGAACTCTCTCTGCGGTCTTGGTCAGACAGCTCCCAACCCTGTTCTCGCTACTCTCAACTTCTTCCGTGACGAGTACGTTGAGCACGTTGTTAATAAGAGATGCCCTGCCGGCGTTTGTAAGAACCTTCTTACCTACAACATCGACCGTGATGCCTGCATAGGCTGCGGCAAGTGCGCTAAGAACTGACCTGCTGACGCTATCACCAGAACCGACTACACAGCTCCCGGTCAAAAGCTCGCTTCCTTCACTATCGACGCTTCCAAGTGCGTTAAGTGCGGCGCTTGTGTTTCCGGCTGTAAGTTCGGTGCAATTTCCAAGAAGTAATGAAAGGAGTACGCTGAAATGGAAATGTTAAATGTAAAAGTTAACGGTATCGCAACAAGCGTACCCAAGGGATCTACTATCCTCGAGGCTGCTCGCGCTGCCGGCGTTGAGATCCCCACTCTCTGCTATATGAAGGAAAAGAACGAGATAGGTGCTTGCCGTATATGCGTTGTTGAAGCAACCGGCGCGCGCGGACTCGTTACCGCCTGCGTTTATCCCGTTACCGAGGGTATGGAAATTCAGACCAACACCCCCGCTGTAAGAGAAGCACGCAAGACGACTCTCGAGCTTATCCTTTCCACTCACGACAAGAACTGCCTCTCCTGCTCCCGTTCCACGAACTGCGAGCTTCAGAAGCTCTGCCTTGAGTACGGCGTTGATTCCCAGGCATTCGGCGGATTCAAGCCCGTATACGAGCTCGACTACTCTACTCCCCACCTCGTTCGCGACAACAACAAGTGCATACTTTGCCGTCGTTGCGTAGCAGTCTGTAACGAGCAGGTAGTTTCGGTAATCGGTGCTAACAACCGCGGTATTGATACCTGCATCGGTCAGCCGTTCGAAATCTCGCTTGGTGAAACTCCCTGTATCTCCTGCGGTCAGTGTACTGCAGTTTGTCCTACCGGCGCTCTCGTTGAGCGCGACGATACCGACAAGGTTTGGGAGGCTCTTGCCGACAAGTCCAAGCACGTAGTAGTTCAGACCGCTCCCTCTATCCGCGCAACTCTCGGCGAGTGCTTCGGTATGGAGATCGGTACTAACGTTGAGGGCAAGATGGTTGCGGCTCTTCGCCGCCTTGGCTTCGAGAAGGTATTTGACACCAACACCGCTGCTGACTTTACCATCGTTGAGGAGGCTACCGAGCTTCTTGAGCGTGTTAAAAATGGCGGAACTCTTCCGATGATCACCTCCTGCTCGCCCGGATGGGTTAAGTTCTGCGAGTACTACTACCCCGACTTCATCAGTCACCTCTCCTCCTGCAAGTCCCCCCAGCAGATGGGCGGCGCGCTTATAAAGACCTATTGGGCTGAAAAGATGGGATACAACCCCGAGGATATCTTCGTTGTTTCCATTATGCCCTGTACTGCAAAGAAGTTCGAGGTTCAGCGCGATGATATGTCGGCTGCCGGCAACGGTATTGCTGACGTTGACGTTGCTCTTACCACCCGTGAGCTTGCAAGGATGATAGCTCGCGCAGGCATTAAGTTCACCTCCCTTCCTGAAGAAGACTTTGACAACCCCCTCGGTGTTGATACCGGTGCGGCTGTTATCTTCGGCGCTACCGGCGGTGTTATGGAGGCGGCTCTCAGAACCGCTAACGACGTTCTCACCGGCAAGGATAACAAGGAGATCGACTTCTGCGAGGTTCGCGGTACTGAAGGACTTAAGGAAGCTACCTACAATATTGCAGGTCTTGAGATTAAGGTTGCAGTTGCTTCGGGCGCGAAGAACGCGAAGATCGTTATGGACAAGATTGCAAGCGGCGAGGCCGATTGGACCTTCGTTGAGATTATGGGATGCCCCGGCGGCTGTGTAAACGGCGGCGGTCAGCCCATCCAGCCCCAGAGTGTTCGTGACACGGTTGACCTTAAGGCTGTCCGTGCTAAAGCTCTCTACGATCAGGACAAGGCAATGGAGGTTCGTAAGTCGCACCTCAACCCTGTTATCAAGGAAGTTTACGACAACTACTTCAAGGGCGGATACGGTTGCCACAAGGCTCACCACACCCTTCATACGTCTTACGTAGGAAGAAAGAAGTACAACGTATAAGGGCTTAGGTATTTGGGCGTAACCGAATAAAAAACGGCAGAGGAATTGTGAAAACAGTGCCTCTGCCATGCTTTTATGTCAATTTATTGGAATTAAGGTTGAAAACCTATGGTTTTCTTCATTTTTGTTTTAGTTTTTTATTCTACCGCCGTTTGCTGAACTCTCGTCGTACCACCGTACGCCTTCGGTCGCAAACGACGCTTTCCGCTCCAAATCCCTTTGCCCGTCGAGTTTAGGCGTAACCGAATAAAAAACGGCAGAGGAATTGTGAAAACAGTGCCTCTGCCATGCTTTTATGTCAATTTATTGGAATTAAGGTTGAAAACCTATGGTTTTCTTCTTTTTATTCTATGGAGATAGGTGTATCAAGCTTCTCTTCGTTCATATTTCCGAGCGCTTTGCGGAGCACGTGGGTAACGAAGATGATACAAAGCGTGCAACCAACGAGCTCTGCTATCGGGAAAGACCACCATACGAGGTTTACGTTGCCCGAAAGCGAAAACAGATACGCCGCAGGAATGAGCACCACAAGCTGTCTTGCTATGCTTACGATAAGGCTGTATATGCTCTTGCCAAGCGCCTGGCAGGTGGAAATGCTTACTATTGAGAATCCTGCAAGCACAAAGCTCAAGCTTATCGTGCGAAGCGCTACATTTCCGATAGCTATCATTCCCTCGCCTGCGGAGAAGAAGGAGAGAAGAAGCTCCGGGAAGAGCTGGAAGACGAGAAGCCCCAAAATCATATAGGATACCGCAACGACGGCGGCAAGCTTCATCGTAGCGTAAATTCTTGATTTTTTGCGAGCGCCAAAGTTATACGCAATAATCGGTACCATACCGTTATTAAGACCGAACACCGGCATAAATACAAAGCTTTGAAGCTTGAAATACACGCCGAATACGTTTTCTGCCTCCTGACTGAAGCCGCCGAGGATATTATTCATAGAAAACGTCATAACCGAGCCAATCGCCTGCATTAGCACCGAGGGTATACCTATGGCAAGCATATCGCGAAGCTCACGAGCTACGGGGATAAGATTTTTAAGCTTAAGAGTTATTTCCGGGTTGAATTTAAGATTTAAGAAAATACCGACAGCGGCGGCAACGAGCTGGCCTATTACAGTTGCAATAGCCGCTCCTGCAACACCCATAGCAGGTGCGCCGCAAAGTCCGAAAATGAGTATGGGGTCAAGAATAATGTTTACAACAGCACCCGAAAGCTGAATAAGCATACTGTAAAGCGAGCGTCCCGTTGCCTGCATAAGCCTTTCGGTAACCACTTGGATAAACACGCCGATAGAGCCTATGCTGGTTATCGAAATATAGTCTACGCTAAAGTTATAAACGTCACTTCCCACTTCCTTTTGAAGTGCAACGAAGGGCTCGGTCAAAAACAGACCAAATATTAAAAATACAAGATAACCGCAAAGGGTAAGGAAAAAGCCCTGCCCTGCTATAAGGTTTGCCCTATCACTGTCCTTCTCGCCAAGGGAGCGCGAAAGGAGCGCATTCATACCTACGGCAAGACCGACAGCGAGCGCTATCATAAGGTTCTGTATCGGGAAAGCAAGCGTCAGTGCGCCCGTTCCGGCTATCGGGTCAAGCTTTGCTACGAATATAGAGTCAACTATGTTGTAAAGCGCCTGAACCACCATTGATATTATTATCGGCACGGATATCGAAAAAAGAAGACTCGGTATCTTCATCGTGCCCATTTTGTTTTCTTTAAGCTCTTTTACTTCCGCCATTATTAATAAGTCCCTTTATAATAAAATCCATACAACTTTATCATATTTTAAGGAAGTTGTCAAGTGATAAATTGTTAACTAATTAAATATTGCAGCCCACGGATGATATTTGTGTCGGATTTTTTCAAAATCAGAGAAAAGCGGTCGGATTTATGAAAAATCCGACCGCTTTTTTGTAAACTATCGTTTGCGATTTTTATTCTTTTTCGCTTTCGATAAAATAGGTTGCCTCGCTGTCCGCCGTTGAGAGAGCGAAGGCAAGCGGGAACATTTCAAACGCGGCTGACACGTTCCTCGGATCCTCGGTCGAGGAGTATCCCATATGATACCTTATCGCGAAGGCTTCCTCGCGCGTCAGGCGCATATATCCGTTTATGATATAAACGCTCTTCTCGCCGTGACCGTACGGGAGCTTATCGTCGTACTCAAAGGTGTCAACCCTCTGCCACACGCCCTTATCGTCCTTCACGTTGCGAAAGCCCTTTTTATAAACTCCGACCTTGCAAAGATCGTGAAGCAGCGCGACTATCGCAATGCTCTCCCTCGAATAGTCAAAGCCGAACTTTTTTGCTCTGTCACTTTCAAGATAGGAAAGCAGGCATTCGTATACGTTAATGGAATGCTCGCAAAGACCGCCCTCGTATGAGGAATGGTATCTTGCGCTTGCGGGCGCTGTGAAGAAATCGCTGGCAGGCGAGGTAAGATACTCGAGAAGCTTATCCGCGCCCTCACGCTTGATATTCGTTTTGTATATTTCTATAAATCTTTCCTTGGGCGTCATAAGCACCTCTTTTTAGTTTTTATTTATCTCAATACGAGCTCGAAGGTAAATTCCTTCGTCGGATTGATTATTTCAAAATCTACCATATAAGCACGGAATCCGTCGCGATGGCGAACGCGGTTTTTCTCATCGTTATCCTCAAATACGCGAATCACAGGCGTAGCACGGCTTGCGTCGTACTCAAAGGTGAGAGTTTCGCCGTTTGTACAAATGCTGACTACACCGTCAACAATGGTCGGCTGGTGGTAGGAGATGAATCTTTCGGTGACGGACGAGGGAGCTTCCTTAAAGCGATAGGTGTCCTTAACGCGAACGCACTCCTCTGCCTTATCAAGATGCACGTTACGGACGAGGCTTTCAAGGTTGGGAAGCTCGTAAGCACCTGCAATATCCGAGGTTATTCCACTCTCTTCGGTGATAACCGTTCCCGCAGCTCTGTATTTCTCGCCATACCTCTGCTCTTCCCCTTCAACTATCGGAACACTGTGTCCGCGCGAGGAGCAGGCGAAGTTATTGTATCTGTATTCGTGATTGAAGTAGGTTCCGGAGTAAACACCCGCGCCTATATCGGAGATGAGGTTTGCGCTGTTCTTGTAAATCTGGAAGCTGCCGATATCGTTATGGTTATGCGGCTCGAACGCCTCCCAGTTATGACCTGCCTTTGCAGCAAGACCCATACCGTTTGCAGTCGAGGACATAAGCCACTGTGCATCGGGAAGAATGTAGGTTTTGCCTACCTCAAGTGCGCATCCGTCAAAGCTCTCCGGAGCAAGAGTAAGCGCTTTCATAGCAAAAGTGAAGCTTGTGCCTTCGCCGTAATCAAAGCTTACGAGGCTTTTCTCGGGGAGGGTTATGTCGGGATAATACTGATTAAGGGTCATAGTGAGAGGAACGTCGAATCTACCGGTATCGCTTCCGCCGCAGTCGGAGAAGGTTACTATCTTACCGCCCTTGAAGAAGCACTTTTGCTTAAACTGTGCAACCCTCTTTACCTTTTCGTCGTCGAAGAGATTTATCTCACCGTCGGTATACTTATAAAGCATATCTGCAAAATATGAGTAGAATCCGAAGCCGTAGCCCCAATATCCGATGCCCTCACAGCAGGCTCCGTCGTTCGGATAGCCGCCAAGGTGGCACTCCATACACTCGATAGTGGTATAGATGTCTTTAGCAAGCGCCTCGGGATCTTTTTCAAGATAAAGTGCCGTGATGCCTATCTCGCCGGAGCAAACCGCAGACCAGTTGTGTATCGCCTTTTTCCACCAGAACGGTCTGTCGTAAAGAGAAAGGCAACGATCGTATATAAGGCGGCGTGCACGGATGGAAATGATAGGCTCCATCTTATCGCCGAGGTTCTCGATAATTTCCGCAATTATCATACAGGTTTCGGCGGAGAAGAGGTCTATATTAAAATTATCCGGCTGATATTCGGTAAGTCCGCCTGCACCAACGTGCGCGGGAATGTTCCAGACGTACTCGTCCATAATTGCCCAAAGAACATCCTCAAGCTCCTTGATATACTCCTCTTCGCCGTAGAGCCACGCCATAAGAGCGCAGACACCGAGCTTGCGTCTGTTGTAATAGTACCAATACTCTCCGTCCTTGCGGTTTCCGTCTTTATAGAAGCGCTTGAACGCCGAGAAAGGAAGAGCTATCGTTTTGTTTGCGGTGTACTCGGCATACTTAACCTTCGCTTTTTCAAGATAAGGCTGAACCGACGGCTTGTTAAGTATTCTTTCTCTATCAGCATCGGTATAAGTAAGCTTCTTGCCAACGTACTTCGAAAGTATGGCGGTTAATTCTTCGACAGTATACTTTTTCATTTTTTCTCTCCTTTGTAAAAATTATTTAGAAGGTGTGTTTTATTCGAAGGTTATGCTTACGGTAAATTCTTTAGCGGGGTTTATCACCTCGAAATCCACCATATAAGCCTTGAAGCCGGGGGTGTGGCGCACAAGGCAGTCGACGTCCTCGTAAACTCTGACGGTTGGTTTGAGTGCGCACTCGTCGTAGCCGAACAGAAGCACCTCACCGTTTGCCTCGATAGTCACTCTGCCGTCCTCTATCTTTGGCTCGTGGTAGGATATGAACCTTTCGGTGACCGACTTCGGCGACTCCTTGAAGCGATAGGTATCGGAAAGGTATACCCTCTCCTCATCGTTGTTAAGATAAATACGGCGCACGAGGCTTTCAAGGCCTTCGAGGGTGTACGCGCTCGCGATGTCCATACTTATTCCGGACTCCTCGCTTATCACGACGTCACGCGCTTCGTGCTCTCTGCCGTACATCTGATAAGTGCCGTCGATTATCGGGACGCTATGCCCCTCCGACGAACAGGCAAAGTTCTTGTAGCGGATATGGTTAGTGAAATAGCCTGCACGATAAACGCCTGCACCTATATCGGAGATAAGGTTGGCGTTGTTTTTGTAGATATGGAAGGTTCCGATATCGTTATGGTTATGCGCCTCGTTGTTATGACCGCCCTTTGCGGCAATACCCATACCGCCCTTCGAGGAGGATATATACCACTGTGCATCCGGGAAGATATAGGTCTTCCCCGCTATGTCAAGCGGCTTGCCGCCCTGCAAGTCGGGCATAAGAGTCAAGGTCTTCATAGCTACGAAGAAGCTAAATCTATATCCGTTGCCGCAGCAAGAATCAACAAGACTCGGCTCGGGAAGAGTTATCTCGGGGAAATATTTATTCAGCGTCATCGTTAAGGGTAGGCTGAACGTGCCCTTGTCGCTTGCGCCACAGTCGGAGAAGGTGATCTTTTTGCCGCCCTTGAAGAAGCATTTATGCGGAAATGCGGCAATCCTTCTTATCTTTTCGTCTTCAAAAAGATTTATCTCGCCGTCAGTGTAGGTATAAAGCAGGTCGCCGAAGTAGGCGTAGTTGCCAAAGCCGTATCCCCAATAACCAAGTCCCTCAGTGCAAGCACCGTCGTCCATAAAGCCTTGAAGGAAATATTCGAATGCGTCGAGGCAACCGTAAATTATTCTTGCAAGCTCCGCAGGCTCTTTGCCTGCGAAGAAGGCTGTGTGACCTATCTGACCTGCGCAGACTGCAGACCAGTTATTAGTCGACTTCTTCCACCAATAAGGCTTATCGAAAACCTTAAAGCACCTGTCCTCAAGAAGACGGCGGGCACGGATAGAAACGATAGGCTCCATCTTGTCGCCGAGATTGGCAATTATCTGTGATATCACCATACAGGTTTCCGACGAAAAGAGGTCGAGGCTGAAGTCGTCCGGCTGATAGTCGGTAAGTCCGCCTATCTTGCCCATATGCGCGGGAATGTTCCAGACGTACTCGTCCATAATTGCCCAGAGAATATCCTCAAGCTGACTTATATACTCCTCTTCGCCGTAAAGCCAAGCCATAAGAGCACAAACACCGAGCTTGCGCCTGTTGTAGTAGTACCAATACTCGCCATCCTTGCGATCTCCGTCTATAAAGAAGCGCTTGTACGCCGAAAAAGGAAGAGCCACGGTTTTGCTTGCGGTGTACTCCTCATAGCCCTCTTTTATGCTATCGAGATTAGGTTTGAGCGCAGGATTGTTCAGTATCCGTTCGCGGTCAGCGGCAGTATATGTGACTTTTCTGCCCTGATATTTCTCGAATATTTTGGTTAATTCTTCAATTGTGTATTTTTTCATAACCTCTCCTTCATCATTCGAATGTTACGCTTACGGCAAATTCTTTAGTGGGGTTTATAACCTCAAAATCCACCATATAAGCCTTGAAGGTGGGGGTGCTGCGCACGAGGCAGTCGACGTCCTCGTAAACTCTGACGGTTGGCTTAAGTACACCCTTGTCGTAGCCGAACAGAAGCACCTCGCCGTTTGCCTCAACAGTTACTCTGCCGTCCTCTATCCTTGGCTCGTGGTAGGATATGAACCTTTCAGTGACGGACGTGGGAGCTTCCTTGAAACGATAGGTGTCGGTAAGGTATACCCTATTCTCGCTCGCCTCAAGCTTTACGGTACGGACGAGGCTTTCAAGCTCTTCGACGTCATATGCTCCCGAGATATCGGCACAAAGACCGCCCTCTTCGGTAACGCTGACACGGCTTGCACGGAACTCTTCGCCGTAGCCTTGGTTTTTGCCGTTGATTATCGGAACGCTATGCCCACTCGACGAGCAGGCAAACACGTCGTAGCGATGCTCCGGCTTGAAATAGGTTTTTGTATAGACACCCGAACCGATATCGGATATGAGGTTTGCTCCGTTTTTGTAGATATGGAAGCTACCTATATCGTTATGGTTATGCGGCTCTATCCGCTCGAAATTGACACCCGCCTTTGCGGCAATGCCGATACCGCCCTCCGAGGAGGAAAGATACCACTGTGCGTCCGGGAAAAGATGCGTTTGCGCTCCATTCGACTTTGCCCCGTCGAAGCTCTCGGGCATCCAAAGAAGGATGCGGAATATATGAGCAAAGGACATCGCGCCCTTGCCCTTGTTGTACTCGATTACGGAAATCGAGCGCTCGGGGAGCGGTACGTCGGGACAAAACTCGCGAAGCCTTGATAAGAGAGATACGTTCAGCTTTGCGGTGTCTGCCGTACCGGAGTCGGAGAAGGTGACTATCTTGCCGCCGCGGAAGAAGCACTTCGTTGGGAATGAGGCTATATTCTTCACCTTTTCCTCAGCAAAGAGGTTTATCTCGCCGCCCGTTCTCTTATAAAGAAGGTCGCTGAAATAGGTGAAAAGACCGAAGCCGAAGCCCCAATAGCCAAGTCCCTCTCGGCAAGCGCCGTCAGCCTCAAAGCCCGAAAGATAGCATTCTATCGTTTCGAAGCACTGGTAAATCATTTCCGCAAGATCGGCAGGATCGCGCTTCATATAGATAGCGGTAATTCCGACAGAGCCTGCGCAGACAGCCGCCCAGTTGTTAGTACACTTCTTCCACCAGAACGGCTTGTGATAGATATCAAAGCAGCGCTGATTGATGAGCCGCCTTGCGCGCTCGGTGATTATAGGCTCTATCTTATCGCCGAGGAGTGCGAGTACCTCTGAGATACCCGCGCAGGTTTCAGCCGAATAAAGATCGATATAATAATCGTCCGGCTGATAGTGGGTAAGTCCCGTTCCGAAGACATGCGCGGGGGTATTCCACATATACTCGTCCATTATTGCCCAAAGAATGTCCTCAAGCTCTTCGAAATATTCCTTTTTCTGATAGAGCCACGCCATTATTGCAACGGCGTACATCTTACGGCGCTTATCAAAATAGAGGATATCGTTTCGCCTGCCCTCAATGAAGAAGGTCTTGAAGTGCTTGAACGGAACACAGGGTGTCAGCTCGGCGGTGTATTTTTCATACGTTTCGGAGAGCCCGTCAAGATATTCCTTTGCAAGCGGGTTATTCAGAACACGCTCTCTGTCTTCCTCGGTAGCGACGCACACGTGCGCGTCGTGGCGGGCAAATATCTCTGTCAGCTCTTTGATGGTATATTTTTTCATTTTTATTCAAAGGTTACCTTTACGGTAAATTCTTTCGTGGGGTTTATCACCTCAAGATCCACGATATGCACCTTGAAGCCGGGAGCCTGACGAACACGGCAGTCAACGTCTTCAAAAACGTGAAGGTTAGGCTTTACAACCGATTCGTCGAACGAAATAGTTATAGCTTCGCCGCCTGCGGTAATGGTTACCTTACCGCCCTCAAGCTTCGGCTCGTGGTAGGAGATAAATCTTTCGGTGACGGACTTTGGAGCTTCCTTGAAGCGATAGGTGTCGGTAAGGTATACCCTCTCCTCGCCCTTGTTGAGATATACGTTACGGACGAGGCTTTCAAGATTCGGCTCGTCGTACGCGCCTGCGATATCCGAGGTTATTCCACTCTCCTCGGTGATAACCGTTCCGCTTGATCTGAAGCGCTCGCCGTATTTCTGCACGCCGCCGTCTATAATCGGAAGGTTATGTCCCTCCGAGGAGCAGGCGAAGTTAGAGTAACGGTACTCGTGATTGAAGTAGGTTGCGCTGTAAACGCCCGCACCGATATCGGATATGAGGTTAACGCCGTTCTTATAGATATGGAAGTTTCCGACGTCGTTATGGTTATGCGACTCGAACGCCTCCCAGTTATATCCCGCCTTTGCGGCAAGACCTATACCGCCCGTCGAGGAGGAGATATACCACTGTGCGTCCGGGAAGATATACGTATTTCCGACCTCGAGCGAGCGTCCGTCAAAGCTATCGGGCGCCCAAAGAATTGTGCGGAGTATGGGTGCGAAGGAGTTTGCTCCTACCTTTCTGTACTCAAGGCCTACGAGCTCACGCTCGGGAAGAGTTATATCGGGATAGAACTCGTGAAGCTTCATTGTTATCGGAATATTGAACTTCGAGGAATCGCTTCCGCCGCAGTCGGAGAAGGTGACTATCTTGCCGCCCTTGAAGAAGCACTTCTTCTGGAATGCGGCGATGTTCTTTACCTTTTCGTCGTCAAAGACGTTAATCTCGCCGCCCGTTCTCTTATAAAGAAGGTCGCCGAAATAGGTGAAGTAGCCAAATCCGTAGCCCCAATAGCCAAGGCCCTCACGGCAAGCACCGTCGTTCGGGAAGCCTGAAAGGTAGCACTCCATAGTTCCAAGGCATTCGTGGATAATCTTCGCAAGCACGTCGGGGTCTTTTTTCACGTAAATAGCCGTCATACCGACCTCGCCTGCGCAGACCGCCGACCAGTTGTGCGTCGCCTTCTTCCACCAGAACGGCTTATCAAGCACGGCAAAGCACCTCTCCTCGATAAGACGGTGAGCACGAACGGTAATGATAGGCTCGATTTTATCGCCTACGAGGGCGAGTATCTCGGCTACTGCGTGGCAGGTTTCCGCCGAGAAGAGATCTATGTAAAAATCGTCCGGCTGATAGTGGGTAAGTCCCGTTCCGCCAACGTGCGCGGGGATATTCCACATATATTCATCCATTATTGCCCAAAGAATGTCCTCAAGCTCCTCGAGCTGCTCCTTTTCCTGATAGAGCCACGCCGCAAGAGCGCACGCGTGGAGCTTGCGCCTATTGTAGTAGTACCAATATTCGCCGTCCTGCCTGTTGCCGTCCTTAAAGAAGCGCTTGAATTTACTAAACGGGAGCGCGACGGTTTGGCGCGTCTTATAATCCTCATACTGCTCTCTCATACCTTTAAGATAGGGCTCGATTGCCTTGTTGTTGAGGACGCGCTGCCTATCCGCCTCGGTATAATAGCAGGCACTGTCATCGTGCCGCCTCAAAATCTCGGCAATTTCTTCAACCGTGTACTTTTTCATTTTGATCTCCGTTCCGTCGCCTGTCGGCGAGCTTAGCCCCTCACAGCATTTATTTTTTCGTACACACCCGTAATACGAGCGGTTTTCAAAAGAGGGGTGCGACTATGAAAATTTAGGGGAAAATCATTGATTTTCAAGCACTTTTCACAATCGCTTTTATTTTATCACAGTGAGGTAGAAAAAGCAATAAATTCGCGCGCAAAATATTTAGTTAAAAGTCCCAAAAAATCTTCGCGTTTTTTATCATAAAAATAAAATTAAAAAAAGTTTTCAAAAAGGGGTTGACAAATCGAAATCGGTGGTGTATAATAGTTAACGTTCTGCGGGAGTGGCGGAACTGGCAGACGCGCACGTTTGAGGGGCGTGTGATTTCATCGTACGGGTTCAATTCCCGTCTCCCGCACCAACAAAAAGAGAACTTTTGTCTACCAAAAGTTCTCTTTTTGTTTATCCATTGCGAAAGCAATGGCATATCATCGCCGTTAGGCGTATATCATCACCGAAGGTGCATATCATCAGCCGCAGGCTGTATACTCTTTCGCAATGATGATATACAACACTCCGTGTTGATGATATACACGCCTCTGGCGTGATTAGGACGCGAGAATTCGAAAAGTTCTTGAATTGATTTTCAAAATATGATACAATACGCTTGAAAGGAGTGATATTATGGCTGAAAATTATTTATTGATATATTCCGAGCAGCTTGCAACCAAGACAGAACTGCTTTGCCAAAACATAAAAGCTCCGTCTAACACTCTTTTTCAAATCCGCAAAAGCTCAAGTAGTGTGTATGCGAATATCAGAGAAGCAAACTACGGACAGAGTAAAGCGGATATGCTTTCAAAGTTCGAAATAGCTCTCAAAGAATGTAGTGAAACGGAAGGTTGGCTACAATTGTTATTCAACACAAACGGTATTGATGAAGAAACATATAAAACCCACAGAAATCTTTGCGGACGAATTAGACGAATGTTGATTGCAAGCTGTAAGACTCTTAAGGAAAATGTGTGATGAAGAAAATCGATATTAAGGAAATTCCATTATCAACACTTATAATTGTTGGTATTTTAGCATCTGCTATATCTTTTATTTACTATTTTGCGCTAAAAAATCCTTCCGAAATTATTTTTTGGTTAATCTGCATTGTAGATTTTCTGCTGTTTACTTTGAATGCATATCGTTTAATAGAGCCACTTGATCTAACCAAAGCAAAAACCGTCATCTTTACGATCATAACAATGGTTGCTTTCTTTGCGTTTTGTGAAATCGTAGTTCTCGCATTCACGGAAGGAACGCGTTTTGAGTATAATTTTGAGTTGTTTCTTAATGTCTTGAGATTTAGTCTGTTTTTGTCTCCGTCGTTAATTTTATTACTTCCGATAATATTGTTGATTGCCGAAATTTTAAGTTGAATGGACACCTTTTTACTGCTCTTTCGCAAAAAATAAGCAACCCAACTGGGTTGCTTATTTTTTATCCAAGTCTTTGGCTTGATTTTGGCTCGACACTTGGTCAAGCCTTTTTATTTTGTATGTTCCTTTTATCACATCTTTCATTTTTGCGATTAGAACCAATATTTGTTCATTTCATCGATTACTTGGCTATTTAATTCAAATTCTATGGCATCGGGAATTATTGAATCTATCTGACAGTATGGGCATAATGCAGTTGTATCACTATCTATGTACCGTTCGATTTCATTTGAATTCATTTTCTTTTTACAGCAACAGAGTAACATTGGTCGGAGCTTTCTATCAATTTTCTGTTGTTTGTTGCGTATGTGTGCAGCTGCTCCATCTGTGATATTTTTTCATAAGAATAGCTCTGCTTAAACCTTATAAGATTTCCCCCGTAAAAGCCCCTGATGCTCATAATAACGCTATATGCAACAAGAACTAAATACACTATGGAAATAGGCAATAAATTGTCTTTTGTTTTATCAAAGCGAAAAAGGAAAAATGCCCCAAAGCAAAGCGTTATAAGCAGGATTGGCACAATAATACTTACAGCTTTATCTTTTCTTTCTTCCCTTGTTTTTGCTTCATAGTACAGCTCTTTTATTTCGGAAGAGGTGATTATTTTCTTTCCGAGCTTTTTTTGAATTCTGTTTATTATACATTGCTCTTTATAAGAAATTCTTTGATCGCAGTTTGGGCATTTGAACTGATAACTATATACGTCATAGTCATATCTTGGATAATTACCGATTTCGTGATATTGATAGTAATCTATATCATCCTTTGAAACAACACGGTGAGTCTGCTCTTTATTAAGACGATTTCCACAGCAAGAGCAATAGTATTTTTTGAAAATCATCCCTATCGGAATGGAATGTGATTTGCCTCTCATTTCAACCTCACATATTAACTTGGTGACACCGTTATTATATCACGAAGAGATTTGAGTGTCAATACGCGCCACTCACCCGATTAATTTACTATTGCTTTTCATCGCTTTATGTGCTAAACTAAAATTAAGGACAGCGTTCTCTAAACTTTAGACCGCAAACGCACCCCGGACGGAGGCACATATGAAAAAAGGAAATTTGGCAAAAATAATAGCTGCAACGATTTTGATTCTGCTCATCATTGCATCTATCACGCTTTACGTTGTTGACATCATAATCAATCAAACGCCGCCCACGGAAAACCTCTTCAAAGCACTTGCGGCGATATTCATTTGCTCGGGCTCTCTCGTTCGCATTTTCGTTCGCAGAGGCAGACGAAGCCTTGAGTACTACGAGAGCGCATACGCCAACGATATCAATGGCGCTTTTGAAAGCTCTGTTCTGAACAGAAAAAAGCTTCTGTGCGCCTTGCGCCTTTATAACGAGGACAATCTCGGAAAAGCGCTGAAATATCTTGGCGAGTTAAGACCTGCTTGCCAAACGCGCGAGGACGTTTACGCCGTCGGGCTTTTCACGGGTATAGTTTTCACCGATATGGGATATGACAATGATGCAATTGCCATATACAAGCAAATGATACAAATGAACGTGACCTCGGCTACTATATACGGAAATCTCGGAAGCATTTATTCCTCAAGAGGCGACTACGAAGACGCTATCGCCAATATGCGACTGGCGATACAGAACGACGAAAAGAATCCGGCATCGTACAACAATCTTGCAAAGCTCTATTTTGATACGTTTGATTTGGAAAATGCTAAAAAATACGCGCTTCAAGCCCTGAATATCAATCATAAGATGCGCCAGCCCGCATCCTTGCTTGCAATTATATACTCTATTGAGGGCGATACCGCCAATGCGGAAAAGTATTCGCACATCTCGGTTGCGAGCGGAGAAAGCCCCGATAGGCTTAACACGGCAATACAGCGCTACCTTTCCCTTAAAAATCAAAACGAATCCGATGAAACCGAAGATTTTGAAGAAGAGATAGACGAGTAAAACAAAATAATCTCAAAAGCCTAAATTGAGCTTCGGTTCGATTTAGGCTTTTGCCTTAATTTCTGCAAATAAACAGTAGACAAGTCGCTACAAATTTGATATAATATTTCTATCAAGGATTAAGGAGAATAAAAATGTCATTTGTTCCTGCTATATGCACTCAATGCGGTGCGCAAATTGAAGTTGATAACGCGAAGGACGCAGGCATATGCTCTCATTGCGGAACGGCGTTCGTTACAGAAAAGGCTATTAAAAATTACGTTACCAACTATAACAACACCTATAACGTGGTGGAAAACGTGACTAAAATCATTTACGGAAACGAAAAGGATGAAGGTGACGATTTTCTTAAAAGAGGTCTTGCACATTTAAGTCTTGAAGAGTTTTCCGAGGCAGAAGACTGCTTTTCCAAAGCAATCAAGCTTTCCCCCTCGAATTTCGAATATAGGTTTTATAAATACGTTGTCCTGACCCGTAATTTTACTTATCTTCAACACCTGCTTGACGATAACGAGCAGGATTTTAAGAAAATAATACGCCTTATGCCGAGTGACGTTAAGGAAAACACTTTTTCGCGCTACGGCTTAGATGCGACCGATGAGATATCCTGTGAGCTTTCTTTAATTGAAAGAGCTATTTCGATTATCAAAGAAAATGGGTACGTAAATACCGCTTTTCTGGGAAAAATCGAAAAACTCAACGAAGAGGATGGAAAACGGCTCGCACTCGCCTTATACGAAACCCTTATCAGCGTTAAGGAAATCGCTTCTACGGACTCCGCTTTTGCGCTGACGCGCAACATTTATGAAAACGATATCGGATACGCTTTTAAGGTTATAAGAAAAATTATTGCAAGTCGTTTGCCTGAGCGAGAGCTTGATTTCGTTAAGCACGCCGACCGTCTTATAAATAAGGTCGTAAACGGTGTTTTACAGCTTTGCGATTTGTCCTACGCTGAAAGGAATAAACGCGAAAATTATTCGGAAATATCTATAAGCAACGGCATAACCTCGGTAAACGTGACAGCTCGCGCCCAAGCAGGATGCGTTTTCATTTTACCGCCTTCTGTAAAATCTTTCAAAATCTCTTTCAGCTGCACGCTAAAATTTACAGAGGGCTGCAGCGAGGAGCAAATTATCGGTCTTTTGAAAAGCGGAAGTGCTGCCGGCGGCGTATTCATATATTTCATATTGCCGAGCAACATAACGTCGCTTATATGCGATACACCGCTGACGTACGGACCGAGCATTATAAGCCCTGTCAAATTCCGTTGCTCATTAAAATATTTTCAATTTCTCTTGGTTATGGATGATTACGTCTTTTTACGCCAGAAAGAAGACGACGCTAAGGTGTATATAGATGCCTTAAAAAGACTTATGGGCGATGACTTTTTGATTGGCAAAAAAATCCTTTATAATACCCTGGGCTTGCCAAACTTCAAGCCGTACGAGTATGCCGTCAACAAAGAAAATCAAGAAAAAAAGCGAGAAGAGAGACGCAACAAGGGATTTTTTGGAAGGCTATTTGGCAAAAAATAATTTCACTTCTCTTGCAGCCTCCACATTTTACAGTTTATTAAAGGATTGTTAAATATTGTTATAGTGAATAGCACGCACGGAGATACTATACTATAATCAGAAAGTTGCGAAAGGAGCATTTTGTATGAAACGGTCAAGAACTACCCTTATCGCTATTAGCCTTTTACTTATTTGTGCCATCACGCTGAATATCACCGGCTGTATGACGGTCAGCGCAGAGAATCTGATGGACGGTGTTACGCCTGAGCGGGTTTCGGTTACTGCCGACCTTGATGGCGGTAACGCGGCACTTGCTGATTTTGCGGTACGGCTTTTCCGCGCGAGTGTTACCGACGGTAAGAACACTCTCATCTCTCCCCTTTCGGTTATGTGCGCACTTGCAATGACTATGAACGGCGCGGAGGGCGAAACGCTCGCTGAGATGGAGGCGACGCTCGGTATGACGAAGGATGAGGTGAACGCCTACCTTTATACCTACATTAACGCGCTTGCACAGGGTGAGAAATACAAGCTCTCGGTTGCGAACTCGATATGGTTCACAAGTGACGAGAAATTCAGCGTTAATCAGAGCTTCTTACAAACTAATGCAAACTACTATTCAGCCGATATATACAAAGCTCCCTTTGACCGCACCACATTGCGCGACATCAATCTTTGGGTCAAGGAAAGAACCGACGGAATGATACCGAAGATACTCGATGATATTCCCGACAGTGCCGTGATGTACCTCGTTAACGCTTTGGCGTTCGAGGCGGAGTGGGCATCTGTTTACGAGAAAAATCAGGTGCGCGACGGCGTGTTTACCACCGAGGACGGCAAGACTCAAAACGTCAAAATGATGTACGACACGGTTGGCAGATATCTTGAGGATGAATACGCTACCGGCTTTATAAGGTATTACAGCGGCGCAAAATACGCCTTCGTAGCACTGCTGCCAAACGAGGACGTTTCGGTTTCGGAATATATAAGCACCCTCGACGGCGAGAGCCTTTATTCTATGCTTTCGACACCGAACTATCAAACGGTAGTAACCTCGCTGCCGAAGTTCGAGAGCGAATACTCCCAAGAAATGAGCGACATCCTTGAAAGCCTTGGAATGACGAGCGCTTTCGACCCCAAGACAGCCGACTTCAGCGAGCTTGGCTCATCGGCGGAAGGCAACGTATTTATCTCGAGAATACTGCACAAGACCTACATCTCGGTTGGAGAAAAAGGCACGAGAGCGGGAGCGGCAACGGTAATTGAGATGGATGGCGCGGCAGCACCGGATTCTCCCGAGGAGATTAAGTACGTTTATCTTGACAGACCCTTCGTTTATATGCTAATCGACTGCGAAACGAACACGCCGTTCTTTATCGGAACGACGATGAGCGTTGCCAACTAAAAATTGCAAAAGGTAGTATTCAGCGCGAAATTTCAATTATAACTTGTGCAGTTGCCACAGGCGACAGAAAGGAGATTTTGTATGAGGCGGTCACGGTTAATGCTTTCTCTTATAAGTATTATGCTCGTCCTGTCTTTTTCCCTTCAGCTCAGCGGCTGTATGACGGTCAGCGCACAGAGCCTGATGGAGGGGATTGAGCCCGAAGAGATTTTCCCGATCGACGATATGACGGGCGGTAACGCGGCTCTTACCGATTTTGCAGTGCGGCTTTTGCGCACGAGCACGGCAGACGGCGGCGAGGTGCTCCTCTCTCCCCTTTCGATTATTTGCGCTCTTGCAATGACTATGAACGGCGCAGAGGGCGAAACGCTCGCCGAGATGGAGAGCGCGCTCGGCTTGTCGAAGGATGAGCTTAACACCTACCTTTACACATACCTGAGCAGACGACCGGAGAACGAAAGATACAAAATTTCGGTGGCTAACTCAATTTGGTTTACCGACGACGAGCGGTTCTCTGTTAACAAGAGCTTTTTGCAGTCGAACGCAAACTACTACTCTGCCGAGATTTACAAGACTCCGTTCAACAGGTCAACTCTTAACGACATCAATCGCTGGGTCAATGACGAAACCGACGGGATGATACCGAAAATCCTTAAAAGCATTCCCGAGGAAGCCGTTATGTATCTTGTCAACGCGCTGGCGTTTGAGGCAACGTGGGAGTCTACTTACGAGGAAGACCAAGTGCGAAACGGCACTTTCACGACCGAGGACGGCACCACAGAGAATGTCAAAATGATGTATGACGAGGCTTATTCCTACCTTGAGGACGAGTACGCAACCGGTTTTATAAGATATTACAAGCAAAAAAGGTACGCCTTTGTGGCAATGCTGCCTAATGAGGGTGTGTCCGTTGCGGAATATATCGGAACGCTTGACGGTGAGAGCCTTCACGAAATGCTTTCAAACCCCTCTCGCGAAACGGTAAAAACAGCTATACCGAAGTTTGACGGCGAATATTCGGCGGATTTATCGGGGCTACTGAAATCCCTTGGTATGACGAGCGCCTTTGACCCCGATTTTGCCGAGTTCGGAGGCATTGGCTCTTACGACGTTGACGGAAATATATATATCTCGACGGTGCTTCACAAGACCTTTATATCGGTAAGCGAGCGCGGAACGCGCGCCGGTGCTGCTACGTCCGTCGGGATGGCGGGCAACGCCGCAGGCGCTCCGCCCAGAGAGCCGAAGAAAGTTTATCTTGACAGACCGTTTGTTTATATGCTAATCGACTGCGAAACGAACACGCCGTTCTTTATCGGAACGACGATGAGCGTGAAAAATTAAGCTTTAGCTTATAATAGCAAAAAGGAACAGACCGCGTCTGTTCCTTTTTTTATTACTGTTTTTTGCTAACCGTGTGGTAGAAAATTCTTTTTACATCCGCGCTTGAAAGGTAGGGATAGAATGTGTCGATATCAATATTTGCATACCTACCGTCTATATATCCGTCGACCACGGCGGTAAGGCATTCGCGACTTACGAACGGAACTATCTCGGAGGGAACGAGCTTCTTGTTCCCCGCCTCAATAGCAATGAGGAAGAGGGCGTCGCAATCCTTTGCTGATAGGAACGGGAGCATTGCCTGAACGTCAAGTTCGCGGATAGCGTCGCTATCATTCATCAGTTCTTCGAGAACCTCGTGGATATCATCCTCGTCCATATACGGCATCATTTTCAAGACCTTTGCGCATTTGGATTTAGGGTTGGAGGACTGCTGGTTGAAGAAGGTGCTCACGTTATCGAACATTGCCTTTGAGCGCTCGACAACGTCGTTCATTAAAACGCCCGCGTCACGACCGAGCTTATCGCAGAATTTTTTGACGTTTTCGCCAAAGCGTGCAGGAGCTTCACCCTCTTCGGCGCTCGCGGTATTTTCGTCGGTTTCACTCGATTCGCTTGCTTCTGCCTTGTTTTTTTCATCCTTTTCTACAAATTCAGCTTCTATCACCGTTGCATCCGCGGCTATGTTTTCGTTGTTTTCGATTTTTTCGTAGTATTCCTTGCCGTCTACTGTAACCTTAACGAATTTCATATTTCTCCTCCTAAAAATCTCTGTTCGGACGGTGTGAGCTTCACCCACAATTCACCCCTGTCAACCGCGAGCTCACCGTCCTTGATGCTCCTCAAGATATATATACGCTCAATGGGTGAAAATTGATAAAATACGTCCGAAAGCTTTACGTCAAGCTTGCCCTCTGCCACCATTTTGACGATATAATCCCGAGTGTGACCTCGGAAGATATCCTCGGGGTCTATATCCGGCGGCTCTACGCCGAGGCACAGTATCTCGTCTATCGACACCGAGAAAAGCCGCGACACCTCTACGAGCAAATCAATCGAGGGGATAGAGCTGCCGTTTTCCCATTTCGAGAGGGCTTGGCGAGTTATGTAAAGGCGAGAGGCGAGCTCTTCCTGCGAGAGCCCTTGCGAGCGCCGCAGCTCGCATATTTTCGCGCCTATTCTGACCATATCGAGCATAGCTATATCTCCTTTCTTGATTATATTATAGAAGTTTTTTGTTTATGCGTCAAGCAACCGTTAGTTGCGCAAAAGAGATGGTGCATTTGGGCGCAACCGAAAATGACTGAAAAATGACAAAGAAGTTCAAAAACCGCAAAGAGCTGAAACTATGTGTCATAAGGTTGAAATTCTGCGAATTTCTCCTTCAAATTAAAGTCATTTTCTATTCGCGTTTCCCTCCCTCGACATATTCATATATGCCTCGCGGTCGGGAGAACCCGAATTTCCGTTCCAAATCCCCCTATCCCTTTATCGCATTCGGGGGTAGCTAAAGTTTTGCAACTTGAGCTACCCCCTCTTTTGTGAGTTAGTCTATATCGCTTTCACAACCAACAACCTCGCCGCCGTGGTTATAGCCGCAGATGCCGCCAAGCTCGGGAGCTTTGTTCGTATATGTACTATCGTAATCCTGCGTATAGGTTATTCCGTAGTCTTCGTCGGTGGCGTTCACTCGCTTGAATGATGAGTCTTCAATTTTTCCGACATTCAGTCCGACGATGCCACCAAGGCAAGAATATTCGTGAGGATCGTGCCAGGTGGTAGCGTGCACGGTTTTTGCGTTTACCGAGCAGTCTAAAAGATGGCAATTTGTGACCGTTCCGTAGTTTCTTCCTACAAGCACGCCTATCTTTGAATGCCCTGCGTTTTCAACGTCTAAGCTACAGTTCTCAAGTGTCAGGTTGCGTATAACGCCGCCTTCTGCAAGAGTAGTAAACAAGCCGACGTAATAGGTGAAATAATTATACCTGTCGTATCTCAACTCAAGATTGTAGTCAATATTTTTTATCGTGTGTCCGTTGCCGTCGAAGGTTTTGCCGTAGCCTATAAAGGTTGCCCAGGTCGAAGAAAATCTGCCGCCGAAGTCAAGGTCGGATGCGAGGGTGTAATTTCTTTCGGCTGCTGACGGGATATTCGGTATCAGCTCAAACTCATCGACCGAGCTGACGTAGACGGTTTCGGGAACGGAATTGTAGGCATACACGAGCGAGAAGATAACGAGGGCGAAGAAGAGGACGAATAGAGCCGCCTCAAGATAGAAGGTTTTTCTATGCTCGTCGTACTTCGATTTCGCGGCGGAAAGGAATGCCCCGACAGCAAGCCCTGCAAGAGAGAGGGCTATCAGAACATACCAGCCGATCCCCCACGACTTCAAGAAGCTTGCAATTGCAAAGGCGTTCCCTGCTATGAAGAAAGCAAAGAAGGTGGGAACAGCGCCGAGGATAGCTATCAGGACGCCGTAGAGGATCGAAAGCGACTTTTGCGAATTGAAGCTATCGCCCTCAAGCACCTTGGCTGTAAGCGCCTCTGCGGTAAGCACGGAGCTTTGATAATCCGTGCCTGCGAGCGCGCGCTTTTCACTCTCGGTCATACGGTAAGTGCCGTTATAGACCGCGGTATAGTGCTCAAGCAGTCTTCCCGATGCGCAGTTGCGCGCGTTCAGGAATTCGCGCTTCGTTAAGAGATTTTTATTGTTTTTTGCAAGCTCCTCGTCGTCTGCCGCCTTCATCGTGCACTTGAGAAGTCCCCAATGCGCGCGAGGATTTTCGGTATTATAATGAAGAAGCTCGTCAAAGTAAATTCTGGCGAGGTCAAAGCGCTTTGCGTAAAGATATGCGTTAGCGCACCTTTCCGCAAACTCCTCTGCGGACTCTTGGAGTCCAAGCTGAACGTAGCAGTTAATAACCGTGTCGACGAAGGGGCGAGAGGCGTTCGAGTTATTTCTCACCTGATGAAGAACTACCGCCTCGATTCTTTCCGTATATCGCTTATCGGCATCGTCACCGTCGCCGGCGCAGATATAGATTCTCTCGATTATCTCGTCAAGGTCGAGCTTGTCGGGAGTTTTGCTTGCGGAATCGTCGTTTGGATTCGGGGATATGGTGAAGCTCTTTTTCGTCAGGTCGTACGCGCCGACGCGAGCGGAGAGCAGACCGTAATAATAGGACGCGCGCTTGCCTGCCGACGCTAAAAGCTCGTAGTATTTTCTCGCGCTCTTAAAGTCGCCGACGCCGAGCATAAGATTGGCGTGATTTTCGATAACCGAGAGGTTATAGTCCATATTCTCCTCGAAGAAGAACCTCTTCATCTCGCCTATTACCTCGTCGCACTTTGAGTACTTACGCACCTTTGCGAACTCGGCTACGATGCCCTGCATATTTTCAACGAGCATCCTTGCGCGCTCCGCGTCGGAATACCTCGCAAGAGTCGGAAGGAATTTCTTATAGGACTCCCATTCAGCCGATTTTTTAACTACGCCTATGAGCGTTTCGACCGCTTCCCAGGCAAAATCGGAATCGATAGCGTGCTCTATTGCCGCCTCAAAGTCGGAAAGAGTCTTTTTATTTATCTTTGCGGGGTCGATATTCGCGTTTGAAGGGTGACCGCCGCGGCGCATCTGACTGAAATCCTGTGCGGCAAAGCGGGCGTATGCGTTCTCATCGCGACTTTTGCCCTTAGGAGCTGCCATAACGGTGGAGAGGAATCTGCCGAAATACGCCTTTGCGCTATCCGGATGATTTGAAATTATTCCGGAATAGATGAGCTCTGCGTCGGCAAACTTTCCGGCGTTCATCGACTGCTGCGCGAATTCGAGCTCGCGCTCCTCGCTTGCCGATATTTCTATCTTGTTATGGTGCTTGCCGGTTATCTTAATCCGCTCAACGTCGCTGCCGAAGCCTATTTTCGCACTGTCGGTCGCGAAATTGCGGGAAATCTTTTTTTCGCTGATATGAGATTTGATTCCTCGGCTTGTTTTTACGAAGGAAAGCTTGGCCGAGAGCTCTTCAAGGTAGGAGCTTTTGAACATATCGACCGAGGGTAGCTGAATCTCGCGAAGCGCGGGCGGCAGCTTGGGCATATTGCCGATGTAGGCAAGGATAAGAGAATCCTTGCGCTTAATGCCCTTCTCGGTGAAATATCTGTACCTGCGCCACTCGTTTGCAACCCAGCTCGATTCTATATGCTGTGCCGTCGTTCCGACGAGTACCATAGCCTGCGCGCTCTGGAGCGCCTTGAGGATTCTCGGCTCGTACTTCTCGCCTGCGATGCCGGTATCCGAGCCAATGGACACGGGCGAGAAGAAGACCCTATACCTATCCTTTAAGGATTGGTATATTTCCTCAGCCTTTTTATAATCGTCGGTATCTACCGTTCTCTCTCTTCCCTCCGAGTCAGTAACCACCTCACTCTTTTTGAAGGAAATGAAGATATCGTAGGAGTTCTCCTTCGATACGAGGTCGAAGAACTCCGAAAGGAGCTTATCGAGCGCCTCACCCTGTGACTGATAGAACTCGCGGTCGTGGGATGACTTTGCGTACTTGAGTGCGTTCTTATAGCTCTCGTTGTTCGCAATCTTCTCCTTTTCGTCATAGTTATAGCTGAAGAAGGTAGGCTTTGCCTCCTTGCCGTCGTTTACGTAGACCACGCCGAGCGAGGAGAGCAGCTGCTGCCACCAAGCCTCGCAGCTCTCGGGATGCTTTGCGAGCAGCTCGCGGCAGAGCTCCTCCGCCTGAATGAACTCGCGCATCTGACGGCGGGATACTATTTCCTTTAGCTCGTAGGAAAATTCGTCGAGAGTATCCTTATATTCCCTACGGCAATATTTACAAGTCAGAATACCTGTTTTCGGATGCGATGCAAGCGTTCCTCCGCAATGCAGACATTCGGTAAGATTGCTCATAAAAATCTCCTTAAGTGTCAATTGAAGGTTTCATTTATGTCAATTATAGCACACGCGAGTGGAAAAATCAACATTTTTTGCGCGCTTAGCGAGAAGAAAAAGTGCCAACCGTTTTATGCGCTTCCGCCTCATAATTATGCAGAGCGCGATGAGTTTTATGCAAAAAAAGAGTTTATTCTCCCTTAATAATTATGGGTGCGGGAGAAAAAATGCATTTTTTCAAAAAAATATTCAAAAAAGGCTTGACATTTCCCTCTCAAAGCATTACAATAGGTAGCGTTATTACTTTCAACCGTAAGAGGAGGAATATAAAATGGATAAGAAAAACATCAAGAAGGTAGTTCTTGCGTACTCGGGAGGTCTTGATACCTCTATTATAATTCCGTGGCTCAAGGAAAACTATAACAACTGTGAGGTCGTTGCGGTTTCCGGCAACGTCGGTCAGGCTGACGAGCTTGAGGGCCTTGAGGAAAAGGCGCTTAAGACCGGCGCTTCGAAGCTCTATATCGAGGACCTTACCGACGAGTTCGTTGACGAATACGTTATCCCCACCGTTAAAGCAGGCGCGCTCTACGAGGAGTATATGCTCGGAACGTCGTTTGCACGCCCCGTTATTGCAAAGAGGATAGTTGAGATAGCTCTCGCCGAGTGAGCTGACGCTATCTGCCACGGCTGCACCGGTAAGGGCAACGACCAGGTTCGCTTTGAGCTTGCTATCAAGGCGTTTGCTCCCGATATGCCTATTATCGCACCCTGGCGCGAGTGGGATATCAAGTCCCGCGAGGAAGAGATAGATTACGCAGAGGCACATAACGTTCCTCTTAAGATAAATCGCGAAACCAACTACTCCAAGGATAAAAACCTCTGGCACTTGAGCCACGAGGGTCTTGACCTTGAGGATGCCGGAAACGAGCCGCTTTACGAGAAGGAAGGATTCCTTGAGATGGGCGTTTCTCCCCTTCAAGCGCCTGACACCCCCACCTACATCACCCTTGATTTTGAAAAGGGCGTGCCGGTTGCATTCAACGGCGAAAAGATGAGCGCGAAGGAAATTATCCTTTCACTCAACAAGGTCGGCGGAGAGAACGGTATCGGTCTTCTTGACATAGTTGAAAACCGCCTCGTCGGTATGAAGTGCCGCGGCGTTTACGAGACCCCCGGCGGAGCTATACTCTACTTCGCACACAACTATCTTGAAACCCTCTGCCTTGACAAGATGACTATGCACAAAAAGCAGGAGCTCGCTATCACCTTTGCAGACCTCGTTTACAACGGTCAGTGGTACACTCCCCTTCGCGAAGCGCTCTCCGCCTTCGTTGACAAGACGCAGGAGAACGTTACGGGTAAGGTTAAGCTCAAGCTCTACAAGGGCAACATAATCAAGGCGGGCGCTTGGAGCGACTATTCGCTCTACTCCGAGGAGATTGCTACCTTCGGTGAGGACAACGTTTACAATCAGGCTGACAGCGCAGGCTTTATCAACCTCTTCGGTCTTCCCATCAAGGTGCAGGCTCAGGTAAACGCAAAGAACAAGAATAAGTAATTCAGACAAAAGGTTACGGTTATGGAAAAAATGTGGGCAGGAAGGAGCGACGGTGCGACCGACAAGATTGCGGACGACTTCAACTCTTCCATTCATTTCGACAGTAAAATGTATAAGCAGGATATCCGCGGCTCGCTCGAGCACGCGGCTATGCTCGCAAGGTGCGGTATAATAAGCGCGGAGGACCTTGGCAAGATTACCGAGGGGCTCGGCTCGATACTCGCGGATATAGATTCGGGAAGCCTTGAATTTGATATGAAGGCTGAGGACATACATATGTTCGTTGAGTCCGAGCTTACGCGTCGCATCGGAGATGCAGGCAAAAGACTGCATACCGCGAGAAGCAGAAACGATCAGGTGGCACTCGATCTTCGCCTTTATGTGAGAGAGCACACGGTTGGTATTCTCAAGAATATTACCGAGCTTATCGGTGCTATCCTCGAGGTTGCGAAGGAGAATATCTACACTATTATGCCGGGATATACTCACCTTCAGCGCGCACAGCCCGTAACCTTTGCCCATCATTTGCTCGCATACTGTATGATGCTCCTACGCGACCGCTCGCGCCTTGAGGACGCGCTTCTGCGTATGAACTACTCACCTCTCGGCTCTTGCGCTCTTGCGGGAACTACCTACCAGACGGACAGAGATTCGGTTGCCGAGGCTCTCGGCTTTGACGGAATTACGATGAACTCGATAGACGGAGTTTCGGACAGGGACTACTGTGTTGAGCTTGAGGCGGCGTTCTCGATACTGATGATGCATCTCTCGCGCTTCTCCGAGGAGATCATTCTCTGGTCGAGCTGGGAGTTCAAGTTCGTTGAGCTTGACGACGCTTACACCACCGGCTCGTCCATTATGCCGCAAAAGAAAAATCCCGATATGGCAGAGCTCGTAAGGGGCAAGACCGGAAGGGTTTACGGCGACCTCATTGCAACGCTTACTATGCTGAAGGGTCTGCCGCTTGCATATAACAAGGATATGCAGGAGGACAAGGAGGCTGTCTTCGACGCGGTTGAAACGGTCGAAAAGTGCATTGAGATATTCATACCTATGGTGAGGACGATGAAGCCCATCAAGGAGAATATGTACGCGGCGGCAAAGCGCGGATTTATTAACGCGACCGACCTTGCGGACTATCTCACGAAGCGCGGAGTTCCCTTCCGCTCGGCTTACAAGATTGTCGGCACTATCGTCGGAAGATGCGTCAAGGAAGGCATTACGCTTGACGAGCTATCCCTCTCGGAATACAAGAGCTATTCCGAGGTGTTCGACGCCGACCTTTATAGCGAGATATCGCTCGAGGCTTGCGTCGGAAAAAGAATATCGAGAGGCAGCACGGGCTACGACTCCGTGATGGAGCAAATTGCTTACGTTGAAGGTGCTATTTGATGAAGAAAAAGGTTTTTATAGACGGAAGAGCCGGCACTACGGGGCTTCGAATTGAGGAAAGGCTTTCGGGCAGAGATGACATCGAAATGATATCCCTCCCCGACGAGCTTCGCAAGGACCCCGATGCAAGACGAAGGATGCTGAACGAGGCTGACATCGTTTTCCTCTGCCTGCCCGACGCGGCGGCAACTGAGGCGGTCGGAATGATAGAAAACAGCAACACGGTGGTCATCGACGCGTCGACCGCGCACAGAACTCGAGAGGATTGGGCTTACGGTCTGCCGGAGCTTGACGGCTCGTTCGAGGAGAAGATACGCGGCTCGAAGAGAATAGCCGTTCCCGGCTGCCACGCAAGCGGATTTATTGCGCTCATCTACCCGCTTATCAAGTGCGATATACTCGACAAGGGAGCGAAGCTTTCCGCTTTCTCGATAACCGGATACAGCGGCGGCGGAAAGGCAATGATTGCCGACTACGAGGCTGACGAGCTTGACCCGTATCTTACAGCTCCGCGCCAATACGGCATAACTCAGATGCATAAGCATCTGCCCGAGATGGTGAAGATAACAGGTCTTGATACTGCGCCGATATTCTCCCCTATCGTATCAAGCTTCTACTCCGGAATGGAGGTCACCGTTCCGCTCTTTAAGTCGCAGCTGAAGTGCGGCGGAATTGAAGAGATTAAGGCAGTGTACAAGAGCCTTTACAACGACGAAATAATATATTACAAGGAATGCGACGAGTCGGGATTTCTCTCTGCGGCGGCGCTTTCCGGTAAGGACTCTATGCAAATAGAGGTCAGAGGCAACGAAGAGCGCATACTTTTAGTTGCAAGATACGACAATCTCGGCAAGGGCGCATCGGGCGCGGCAGTTGAGATGCTTAATATAAAGCTCGGATGCAATAAGTCCGAGGGACTCGAGGTTTGAAGCGAGCCTCGCAAGAAAGGACAAATCAGTTATAATGGTTAAGATTATTGACGGCGGCGTTTGCGCCGCTTCGGGATTTTCGGCAAACGGTATTCACGCCGGAATAAGACATAATAAGCAAAAGCGCGACCTCGCGCTCATATATTCGGATCGCGAGGCGAGCGCAGCGGCGGTCTATACAACCAATAAGGTAAAGGGCGCGCCGCTTACCGTTACCAAAAACAACATCGCAAACGGCAAGGCTCGCGCGGTCATCTGCAACAGCGGAAACGCGAACACCTGCAACGCTAACGGCGTTGAGATAGCTGAGTCGATGTGCAAGCTTCTTGCAAATGAAATGAATATCGACCCGACCGACGTCGTTGTGGCTTCCACCGGCGTTATCGGTCAGCCGCTCTCTATTGAGCCCATCGAACGCGGAATCCCCTCGCTCGTTTCGGGTCTTCTTTCGACAAAGGAGGGCTCGTGTGCCGCGGCAGAGGGCATTATGACCACCGACGTAAAGAAAAAAGAAATTGCGGTTTCCTTCACGGTTGGCGGAAAGGAATGCAAAATCGGCGGCATTGCAAAGGGCTCGGGAATGATTCATCCCAATATGGCGACTATGCTCGTTTTCATCACTGCCGACTGTAATATATCCCCCGCTATGCTCAAGGCAGCGCTTGACTCGGACATCAAGAACACCTTTAATATGATAAGCGTTGACGGCGACACTTCTACCAACGATATGGTTACCGTCCTTGCAAACGGAGCGGCGGGCAACGAAGAAATCTGCTCGGAGGGTGAGGATTTCAACGCCTTTATGGAGGCGCTCAACACGGTTACCGTTCACCTTTGCAGATGCATTGCGGCTGACGGCGAGGGCGCAACCAAGCTTCTCGAATGCTCGGTTACCGGTGCAAAGGACGACAATGCAGCGAAGACGATAGCAAAGAGCGTTATCTGCTCCTCACTCGTCAAGGCGGCAATGTTCGGTGCGGACGCAAACTGGGGACGCATTCTCTGCGCTATCGGTTACAGCGGCGCAGATGTTGACGTTTCGGGCGTTTCGGTAGCGTTTAAGTCTGAAAAAGGCGAGATATACACCTGCAAGGGCGGCGCGGGAATTGATTTTTCCGAGGAGCTGGCAAAGGAAATTTTGCTTGAGGACGAGATCACCATCAAGGTCGAGCTTTCCGACGGAGATTCAGCGAGCACCGCTTGGGGCTGCGATCTCACCTACGACTACGTTAAGATAAACGGCGATTACAGAACCTAATTCACAAGGAGAGAAAAATGCCACTCAAGATAACCAACGCACAGCGCGCACAGGTGCTTACGCAGGCGCTTCCCTACATACAAAAATACTACGGCAAGGTCATCGTTATCAAATACGGCGGAAACGCTATGGTCAGCGAGGAGCTGAAGGAGCAGGTGATGGAGGACGTCGTTCTTCTTCATCTTATCGGAGTTAAGGTCGTGCTCGTTCACGGTGGCGGACCTGAAATTACCGAAACGCTTACCAAAATCGGTAAAAAATCAGAATTCTATAACGGTCTTCGCGTGACCGATAAGGAAACGGCAGACGTCGTTCAGATGGTTCTTGCCGGCAAGATAAACAAGACGCTCGTTAATCTTTTAGAGATTAACGGCGGCTCTGCCATAGGTCTTTCGGGTCTTGACGGACATATGATAGAGGCTGAGATGAAGGACGAGAGGCTCGGCTACGTCGGTCGCATAACGAAGGTTGACGTGACCCCTATCACAGACCTTCTCGAGAAGGATTATATTCCCGTTATCAGCACCGTCGGATGCGACAGGCTCGGAAACGTATACAACATCAACGCCGATACGGCGGCGGCACAAATCGCCGGCGCTATGAAGGCGGAGACTCTCATCACAATGACCGATATCGCGGGAATTTTGCGCGACAAGGACGACCCTTCCTCTATTATCGATTGCATCGATATAAGCGAAGCGAAGGAGCTCTTTGACAGCGGAGTTATCTCGGGCGGTATGGTGCCGAAGGTCGAGTGCTGCATTGAAGCTATCGAGCACGGCGTTAAAAAGGTCACGATACTCGACGGAAGAGTTCCGCATGCTATTCTGATAGAGCTTCTCACCAACGAGGGTGCGGGTACTATGGTCATAAAGGATAAGAAAAATGTCAACTGAAAATATTAAGGCGCTCGACCGCAAATTCGTTGCGCCGACCTACAACCGATTCGACCTTTTGCTCGTTTCGGGCAAGGGATCGCGGGTTAAGGGCGAGGATGGTAAGGAATATATAGATCTTGGAACGGGTATTGCGGTAAACACCTTCGGCGCTTGCGACGAGGAATGGATAGGAGCGGTCACGGAGCAGCTCTGCAAGCTTCAGCACACCTCAAACCTCTATTATTCCGAGCCCTGCGCTCGCCTTGCCGGAATGCTTTGCGATAAAACGGGAGCAAAAAAGGTCTTCTTCTCCAACTCCGGTGCAGAGGCAAACGAATGCGCAATTAAGGTTGCGAGAAAGTGGGCATCGGACACAAAGGGCGCGGGAGATTACAATATCATCACCCTCAAAAACAGCTTTCACGGCAGAACCATCACCACCCTTGCGGCTACCGGGCAGGATGTTTTTCACACCGACTTCGGACCGTTTCCCGAAGGATTTTTGTACGCCGAGCCGAACTCGCTCCAAAGCGTTGAGGAATTGATAAAGGGCAGCAGATGCTGTGCCGTTATGATGGAGCTCGTTCAAGGCGAGGGCGGCGTTATAGCTCTTGACGAGGAGTTTGTCCGCGGTGTGAGAAAGCTTTGCGACGAGCAGGATATGCTTCTCATATTCGACGAGGTTCAGACGGGTAACGGAAGAACGGGCACGCTTTATGCCTACGAGCAGTACGGCGTGACACCCGATATCGTTACTACCGCAAAGGGTCTTGGCGGAGGTCTTCCGATCGGTGCGACTATGCTTTTCGAGCGGGTTGAGTCGACCCTCACTGCTGGCTCTCACGGCTCTACCTTCGGCGGAAACCCCATTGCAGCGGCGGGGGCGTGTAACATTATTTCAAGAATCGACGAGAAAACGCTCGCCGGTGTGAAAGAGCGCGCGGAATACATAAGGCGCGAGCTTACGGGTGCTGCCGGCGTTAAGGGTATAAGCGGACTCGGACTTATGATAGGAATTGAGCCGGAGCGTGATGTGGGCGAGGTCATCTCGCAGTGTATGATGCGCGGCGTTCTTCCCATAAAGGCAAAGAATAAATTAAGACTGCTCCCTGCCCTCAATATTCCGATGAGCGACCTTGAATACGCAATAAAGGTTATCAAGGAGGCTCTGGCGTAAGGGCGATGACCCGTCCTTAATTCACACCGAAAAAATTCTCACAGAACGGAGATTACGATGAAAAATATTGGTTTTTTGAAGGGCAAGGATTTCCTTAAGCTTTTGGATTTCACGCCTGAGGAGATAGAGGCGCTCATAGACCTCGCCGCAGAGCTCAAGTCGGCAAAGAAGAACGGCATTCCGCACAAGCTTTGCGAGGGAAAGAATATTGCGCTCATATTTGAGAAAACGAGCACGAGAACACGTTGCAGCTTTGAGGTTGCGGCGTACGACCTCGGAATGCACGTTACCTACCTCGATCCCACCGGCTCGCAGATAGGAAAAAAGGAAAGCATTGCCGACACGGCGAGAGTTCTTGCGGGAATTTACGACGGAATTGAGTACCGCGGCTACGGTCAGGAAATAGTTGAGGAGCTTGCAAAATACTCGAAGGTTCCCGTTTGGAACGGTCTTACCAACGAGTTCCACCCCACCCAGATACTTGCCGATTTCCTTACGGTGCGCGAGCATTTCGGTCGTCTTAAGGGAATAAAGTTCGTTTATATGGGCGACGCCCGCTACAATATGGGCAACTCGCTTATGGTAGGCGCGGCAAAGATGGGCATGGATTTCGTTGCCTGCGCACCGAAAAAGTACTTCCCTTCAGACGAGCTCGTAGCGGAGTGCAAAAAAATTGCAGAAAAGACCGGCGCTACAATAACTCTTGAGGAAGACCCGAAGGCAGCACTTGCGGGTGCGAACGTCGTGTACACTGACGTGTGGGTTTCTATGGGTGAGCCCGACGAGGTATGGGAGGAAAGAATACGCGAGCTTACCCCCTATCAAGTCAACAGCGCGGCTATGGCCCACGCAGCAGAGGGCGCGGTTTTTATGCACTGCCTCCCCGCCTTCCACGACCTTAACACCAAAATAGGCAAGGAAATGGGCAAAAAATTCGGCATTGAGGCTATGGAGGTCACGAACGAGGTGTTCGAAAGCGATGCCTCGATAGTCTTTGAGGAAGCCGAAAACAGAATGCACACTATTAAGGCAGTTATGGCTGCTACTTTGTAAATAAAAAATGCGTTTCACCGACTTTACGCGGTGAAACGCATTTTTTTATTTAGTCATTTTCTCCTGTTTGACCTTCTTGTCAATTATGTGGCGGGAGGCAAGCTCGTTATGGATATCCTCGAGGGAGATTCCCATTTGTATCATCAAAACGAGGGTGTGGTAGGCAAGGTCGGCTATCTCGTAAACCGTTTCCTTTTTATCGTCTGCCTTTGCCGCGATTATTACCTCAGTGCACTCCTCACCGACCTTTTTGAGAATCTTATCGATACCCTTTTCGAAAAGGTAGGTTGTATAAGAGCCCTCGGTCTTCTCGCGCTTTCGTCCCTCGATAAGCTTGACGAGCTTTTCAAGCGAGAAGTCCTCGCGCTCAACGAAGACGGGATTATAAAAGCAGCTCTCCTCGCCCGTGTGGCAGGCAGGGCCGTCGCATACGACGGACACGACGAGCGCATCCTTATCACAGTCGGCGACAATCGACTGAACGTGCTGATAGTTTCCGCTCGTTTCGCCCTTCAGCCAAAGCTCCTGCCTTGAGCGGCTAAAGAAGCAGGTGAGCTTTTTTTCCATAGTTATCTCAAGGCTTTCGCGGTTCATATACGCGAGGGTGAGAACCTTCTTACTCACCGAATCGATGACTATTGCGGGAATAAGTCCGTTTGAGTCAAATTTAAGTTCGTCTATATTAATCATCAGTCTTTCCTTTCATATTAACCTGACGGGGATATTTTCGCGCTTAAGCTCCTCTTTGAGGTCGGATATTTTGACCTCGCCGAAGTGGAATATCGACGCGGCAAGACCTGCATCCACCTCGGGAAGCGCCTTAAAGAGCTTTACGAAGTCGCGAGTGCATCCTGCACCGCCCGATGCTATCAGCGGTAGCTTTACCGCCTCCGATACTGCACGGAGCATCTCGATATCAAAGCCGCCTCTGACACCGTCGGTATCAATGGAATTGAGAACAATTTCCCCTGCTCCGTTATCCGCGCCGCGCTTTATCCATTCTATCAAGTCCATACCCGTGTCAATTCTTCCGCCGTTTGCATAGACTCTGAAGCCGCCACTTGCGCGCTTTGCGTCGACCGAAAGAACGACGCACTGGTCACCGTATCTCTTTGCCGCCTCATATATAAGGTCGGGATTTTTGATAGCGCCGGAGTTGACGCTGACCTTATCAGCACCACAGCAAAGGACGCGCTCAAAATCGGCAAGCGTTCTGATTCCGCCGCCGACGGTCAGGGGAATGAATACCTCCTTGGCGACCTCGCGAAGAACATCTGTAAAAAGGTTTCTACCCTCCGCCGAGGCGATTATGTCGTAAAAGACGAGCTCGTCAGCACCCGATTCGGTATAATATTTTCCGAGCTCGACGGGGTTGGCAACTGTTGCGAGCCCCTCGAAGTTCACACCCTTCACCACGGCGCCGTCCTTGACGTCGAGACACGGGATTATTCTTTTAGTTATCATTTGCCACCTCTATTGCCTCTCTCAGCGATATTGCGCCGGTGTAGTATGCCTTTCCGATTATTGCGCCGTAAAGCTTCATATCGCGAAGACGCGTTACGTCGGATATATCCGATACGCCGCCCGATGCTATGACATTCATACCGACCTCGCACGAGAGGCGCTCGTAGAGCGAGTGGTTAGCACCCTGCATTGCTCCGTCGCGCGATATATCGGTGGAGATAATAGTCCTTACGCCGAGCGAATCAAGCTCACGGCAGAAGCTCATAGCCTCAACAGCCGTTCTCTCGCGCCAGCCGCTGACGGCGACGAAGCCGTCCTTAATATCAACGCCGACGGCTACTTTATCCCCGTATTTCGAAAGAGCTTCTTCAAGGAAGGCGCGATTTTCCACCGCCGCCGTACCGAGTATCACCCTGCCGACACCTACGGATATATATTTTTCAATGGTTTCGATGCTTCTTATACCGCCGCCAACCTCGGCAAACAGGTCGGTCGACTTGACTATTTTTTCTATGGTTTCAAGGTTTTTCGTGCTACCGTCCTTTGCTCCCTCAAGGTCGACGAGGTGGATATATTCAGCCCCCTGCGCCTTAAAGTCGCGCGCGACGTCGACGGGCGAGTCGCTGTACACGGTCATTCTGTCGTAGTCGCCCTTATAGAGCCTGACCGCCTTTCGAGAATAAAGATCTATTGCGGGAAATATTTTCATCCGTACAGCCTCCGTTATATTTCGCAGAAGGCGCGAAGAATTTTCAGTCCGACCTCACCGCTCTTTTCGGGATGGAATTGACAGCCGTATACCCTACCGCTCTCAATCGCTGCGGTTATCGGTGCACCGTACTCGGTGTAAGCACTAACCGCCCCCTCGCATCCCTTCGCCTGATAGGAATGGACGAAATAGACGAACTCACCGCCCGAAAGATACTTGAAAATCTCGCTCTTACGGTCGGTAAATTCAAGAGAGTTCCAGCCTATGTGCGGTATTTTATACCCTATGGGTATAACCTCGCTTATCGAGCGTATCTCACCCTTTATGAGTCCGAGCCCCTTATGCTCACCGTACTCGTAGCTTCGCTCAAAGAGAAGCTGCATTCCGAGGCAGATGCCCATAACGGCAGCGCCGCGCTCTGCCGCACGCGTTACGGCGGCGGCAAGTCCCGACGAGAAAAGCTTTTCTGCCGCGTCACCGAACGCGCCGACGCCGGGCAGGATTATGCGCTCGGCACTCTCTATTACCGAGGCGTCCGAGGTTACGACGGTTTCTTCACCTATTTTTTTGAAGGATGCGGCGAGAGAAAAGAGGTTTCCTACGCCGTAATCAACGATAACGACCATCAGAGAACTCCTTTGGTTGAGGGAATGTCATCCCTTTTCTCGTCACGGCGCGCCGCCTTGGCAAAGGCTCTTGCCACCGCCTTGAAGACACCCTCGATTATGTGGTGCGCGTTCTTTCCGGCAAGCTGATTTATATGAAGGGTGATGCCGGCGTTTGTCACGAGAGCGCGGAAGAATTCGTCAACAAGCTCAACGTCAAAATCACCGACCTTATACGGCTTGATATCAAGATTGGATACGTAGTACGCGCGGCCTGATATATCAAGTGCGGCGAGGACGAGCGTCTCATCCATCGGCAGAGTTATATCACCGTATCTTTCAATACCGCGCTTATCGCCGAGAGCCTCCTTGATTGCCGCGCCGAGCGAGATGCCGATATCCTCGACGGTGTGATGATAGTCAACGTATGTGTCGCCCTTGCAGACAAACTCGAGGTCAACGCCCGAGTGCTTTGCAAAGAGGGTGAGCATATGGTCGAAAAATCCGCATCCCGAATTTATTTTCGCCGTGCCGCTGCCGTCAAGATTTAATTTGAGAGCTATATCGGTTTCAGCCGTTTTTCTCACGATTTGCGCACACCTCATATTTTTTCCTCCAAAATGCTTTTTACCGTATCGACAAGAACCCTCATTTCCCGAGGTGAGCCGACGGTTATTCTGTTGTATTCCTTTATTCTCTCGCCCGAGAAATGCCTGACGAGAACGCCGCGAGCCTTAAGAGCAAGATAAAGCTCCTCGCCGCCAATACGCTCGTGCTTTGCGAATATGAAGTTGGCAGCAGAGTCGGTCAGCGAAAATCCGAGAGCGGAAAGCTCGCGGCTCGTCCACTCGCGCGTTTCGATTATTTCCTTACGGTTTTTCTCGAAATAATCGGCATCCGCCACAGAGCCTATGCCCGCCGCGGCGGTCATACGGTTGACGTTATAGGGGTTGGTTGAATACTTTATTCGCATAAGGTCGTCGATTATAGCATCGCTCGCCACGCCGAATCCCAGCCTCGCGCCTGCCATAGAGCGAGATTTCGAGAAGGTGCGGGTGACTAAGAGGTTATCGTACTTACCGATAAGTGATACCGCACTCTGCGAGCCGAAATCAACGTACGCCTCGTCGACGACGACTATCCGCTCACTATCCGACTTAAGAAGCCGCTCTATTTCGGAAAGCGGAAGATAAAGCCCTGTCGGCGCGTTGGGGTTTGCAATAAATACCGTGCCGCAAGCGCTTATATAATCCTCGATATTAAGCGAAAAGTCGTCACGAAGGGGGATTTCCCTCATCGGTATTCCGTTAAGGTCTGCGAAGACCTTATAAAAGCCGTAGGTTATATCGGCAAAGACGGCGGGGGTGCGCTCGTCGCAATACGCCATAAAGGCGAAGTTCAAGACCTCGTCCGAGCCGTTGGTCAATATGAGCTGTGATGCACTCACGCCGAGGTCGGCGGCAACCGCCCGAAGAAGCTCGGTGCAATCGGGGTCGGGATAGAGCATCAGCCGCTCTGCCGCCTCGCTCGCCGCCCTTATCGCCGAGGGAGATGGCGGATAGGGCGACTCGTTGGTATTAAGCTTTATATATTCCCTACCCTTCGGCTGCTCGCCCGGGACGTAGGGCTTAAGAGCGCTTACTCTTTCGTTCAAAAACCTGCTCATTTTTATTCCTCAAAACGCGAAACTACGCTCTTTGCGTGCGCGGTGAGTCCTTCCTTCTTTGCAAAATATTCAACCTCACGGCAAACCGCCCGAAGCGAGGATTTGTCGTAGTATATGTACTGTGTTTTCTTGATAAAGTCGTCTACCGAAAGCGGACTTGAGAAGCGAGCCGTTCCGCTCGTCGGAAGCGTGTGGTTCGTTCCCGCATAATAGTCGCCGAGTGCTTCGGGACAGTATTTACCGAGGAAGACCGAGCCCGCGTGCTTAATGCGGGGAAGATAAAAGAAGGGGTCGTCAACGCATATCTCAAGGTGCTCCGGCGCTATTCCGTTTGCTATATCGATTGCGGTATCAATACTGTCGGTTACTATTATCTTGCCGTTAGAATCAATTGACGCTCTTGCGATTTCCGCACGCTCAAGCAGGGGTATCTGGCGCTCGAGCTCATCCGACACAGCCTTGGCAAGCTCCTCACTGTCGGTTACTAAAATTGCGCTTGCCATTCTGTCGTGCTCTGCCTGCGAAAGAAGGTCGCTTGCAAGATTCTTTGCCGAAGAGCTACCGTCAGCCACTATCATTATCTCGCTCGGGCCTGCTATCATATCTATTGAAACCGCGCCGTATACCTGACGCTTTGCCTCTGCAACGAAGGCGTTACCCGGGCCGACTATCTTATCGGTTTTGGGTACGGTTTCGGTGCCGTAGGCAAGTGCGGCTATTGCCTGCGCGCCGCCGACCTTGTATATTTCCGTGACCCCCGCAACGCTCGCCGCCGCCAAAATGACGGGGGAAACCTTGCCGTCCTTGCCGGGAGGGGTGACCATTACTACCCTCTCACAGCCTGCAACCACTGCGGGAATTGAGTCCATAAGCACGGTCGAGGGGTAAGCCGCAGTTCCGCCGGGACCGTAGATTCCCGCGCACTCGACGGGGATTATCTTTTCACCGATTATGATACCGTCGGATTTCTTAAGCTCAAATCCGCTCCTCTTTTGCTTTTCGTGGAACTCGCGGATATTTTTTGCCGCACGACCGAGAATCTCGATAAATTTCGGCTCTACCGAGGCTACCGCCTCAGAAATCTCCTCTTCGCCGACACGAAGGTCGTCAAGCCTTACCTTATCGAATTTTTCGGTGTAGTATCTGAGTGCGGAATCGCCGTCCCTCCTGACCGCCGCGATAATTTCGGCAACGGTGCCGCTAACGCTTGGCGAGGCAGTTTGTGCCGAAAAAATTTCCTCGCGGCGCTCAAGTGTATCCTTTATTATCTTTATCATCGTTCATTTCCTCTTTTGACGCTTGTCAGCCATCCGTTTTCTCGGAGAGCTTTTTTCTCACGTCCTCGATTATTGCGTTTTTGAATTTGAAGCTTGATTTGTTGCAAATCAGCCTTGCGCTGATTGAAGCAAAGCGCTCAACTACCTCAAGGTCGTTTTCCTTGAGCGTTTTTCCCGTTTCCACGATATCAACGATAACGTCGGAAAGCGAGAGAATGGGTGCGAGCTCTATCGAGCCGTTGAGGTGAATGATATCAATATCACGGCCGAGCTCGGAATAGTGCTTTTTCGCTATGTTAGTGAACTTGGTTGCGACGGTTAAGGTGCGGTTTCTGTTATCAACGAAGCCGCGCTTTGCCGCAACCGCCATACTGCATTTGCCTACACCGAGGTCCAAAAGCTCGTATACGTCGGGCGAATACTCAAGGAGAATATCCTTGCCGACAACACCGATATCTGCCGCGCCGCGCTCAACGTAGATTGCGACGTCGGAGGGCTTTACCCAGAAGTATCTGACCCCTGCCGCCGCATTCTCAAATATCAGCTTTCGCCCGGGCTCTTTTATCGACGGGCAATCGTAGCCCGACTCCTCAAACATCTGATAGACCCGCTCACCGAGCCTTCCCTTCGGCAGTGCTATATTCAAAATCTTATCCATCAGTCACACCTCCGAAAGCCTTGAAAGCTCGTCAAGATAAACAGCAAATCCAATTGCCGAGGAGCGCTTGTTCATCTTACGCATAAGCTTATCGTATCTACCGCCGCCGAGAACACCCGTGGGGATTCCGTTCACAAATCCCTTGAAGGATATTCCGCTGTAATAATTCATATTGTTGACGACCGAGAAATCAACGACGACTCTATCCGAAATATTAGCCAAGGTAAGAGCGGAAAGGAGCTTTTTGAAGCTTTGCACAGCGACGGAGCTATTCTCGTCAAGCGCGAAGGCGTCAAGCTCACCTGTCACACTCTCAACACTGCCGTAAAGCGTTGAAAGGCGCTCAAGCGCCGATGCGCACGGCTCGCAAATTTCCTCATTTTTGATTATTTCTTTTATTCTGCCGAGGTTTTTCTCCCCAAGAGCAGAAAGGAGCTCAATTCTTGCTTCGGAAGAAGCTCCGGATGCATCTAAAACCGAGGACACTATATCGAGGTCGGATATCTCAAGGATGCTGTCAGTTGATATCAGCTCAAGGCTCTTTGCGGCAAGACTTAAAACCTCAAGGGTCAGCTCGTCAGTTATCTCGCCGAGGCACTCAAGACCCACCTGCATAAACTCCTTGAAGAAGCGAGTTCCCTTCGCAACTCTGTATACGCTCTCGTTATAATAGACCTTCATAAGCGAGTCCGGCTCGTCCTTGGAGTTCTTGATTATAGAAAGCGTTACGTCCGGCTTCAGGGCAAGAAGCTTACCGTCGGTATCCGTGAAGGTTATTACGTTCTCCGAGAGAAGAAAGTCCTTATTCGCGACGTAAAGGTCGTATTCCTCGAATTTGCTCATTTTGTATTGGCGGTAGCCCGCGTCCTGATACATTGAGCGCAAAAGAAGCGATATGCGCTCCTCATAATTCAGTATGTCAAGCGGATTATTCATTCTCTTTCCCCTTTTTGTTAAGCACAACCTCGTATCCCCCAGCACCGTAATGCAGGCACTTATTTACACGGCTTATGGTTGCGGTGCTCGCTCCGGTTTTCTCCGAAATATCGTTATAGCTGCACCCTTCGTTCAAAAGCGCCGCTACCTGAACGCGCTGACAGATAGCTTCAAGCTCGTTGACGGTAAAGGCGTCCTCAAAGAACCTGCGGCACTCGTCAATATTATCGAGCTTCAGAACTGCCGAAAACAACTCGTCGTACTTTTCGATTTTGAATTCTGACATATGTAAACCCCCGCCGCTTTTTTTCGGCTGTCATATATAATGATGATATTTTAGCACGCTAAAGCGATAAAGTCAATAGGTTTTTCTATATTTTTTAAAAATTTTACATAAATATTTCCGTTCACCTATGCTTCCGATTCTAAAGACAGCAAAAAGCCGATATGGAATTATCTCCGTATCGGCTTTTTTATCTAACGCATTCTCTCAGTCGCCTGCGGCGACAGCTCCCTCCCGGAAGGAGCCTCCGGAGGAAGTCGCTTGGTTTAACTGCTCTACCGTTAAACCAAGCTATCCTTATGAGTACATCCTATCGCGAGTAGGTATCTTTATCAGTTAGTTGCTTTTTCAATTGCCGCTATCCTCACCGCAAGCTTGAGTATGTCGACGGCTACAGAAAGATCAGCGTCAGAGGGGTAGGTTGGAGCTATGCGAAGGTTCTTATCCTCGGGGTCTTTTCCGTAAGGATAGGTTGCTCCGACGGGAGTCAGAGTAACGCCTGCTGCCTTCATTAAGTTAAATACGCGCGTAGCGCATCCCGGAAGAACGTCGAGCGAGATGAAATAACCGCCGTTCGGGGTGGTCCACTCGGCTACGCCGTCCCTTTTGAGAGAGGCGAGCTTATTTAATACTATACTGAACTTTCTGCTTATATACTCGCCGAGCGACTTCATATGTGCGCTGACGCGCTCGCTGTTCTTGAAATACTTGATGTGGCGGAGCTGGTTTATCTTATCGTATCCTATCGTCTGCACCGACATTTCGGATATTATCCTATCGCGGTTCTTGGGGCTCGCCGCTACCATAGCAACGCCTGCACCCGGAAAGGTTATCTTTGAGGTGGAGGAGAAATAAAGTACTCTATCCTCCGTGCCGTATTCCCTTGCGGCAGAGAATATATCAAGTAGCTCATCCTTGCCGCCTGCAAGGTCGTGGATTGCGTAGGCGTTATCCCACATTATTCTGAAATCGGGGGCGGCACACTTCATTGAAACGAGGCGGCGCACGGTTTCGTCGGAATAGGTGTTACCCGTGGGGTTCGAATATTTCGGCACGCACCAGATACCCTTGACCTTCGGGTCAAGTGCGAGGCGCTCTACCTCGTCCATATCCGGTCCTGTGGGGGTCATCTTCACCGACACGAGCTCAAAGCCGAGCTTTTCGGTTATTGCAAAGTGCCTGTCGTAGCCGGGGGTGACGCAAATCCACTTGAGCCCCTCCTCGCGACACCAAGGGCGCTCCGAATCGGCGTTGCCGAAGAGCATTGCGCGAGAGAGGGTGTCGTACATAAGCTGGAGCGAGGAGTTGCCTCCCACTACTATATATTCCTCGGGAATGCCGTAAACCTCCGAGAAAAGCTTTTTCATCTCGGGAAGTCCATCAAGCATACCGTAGTTGCGGCAGTCAAAGCCGGAGCGCGAGAAGCATTCCTCACGCGAAAGAGCTATCTCTGCGATACCCTGCGTTATATCAAGTTGCTCGGAGTTCGGCTTTCCGCGCGAGAGGTCGAGCGAAAGCTTTTTCTCGCAATATTCATTATATTTTTTCATCAGTGAGGAGTATTCTTCCGAAAGCTCCTCTTTTTTCATTCTGCTGTAAACGTTCATTTTTTACCTTTTTTGCATAATTTTGCTTGTCAAAATTCAAAAATCCTTCAAATGTGCAAGAAATCACACTTACATTATAGTATATTATGAAAGTTTTTGCAAGTGATTTTGCAAAAATAATTTTTATTTTTCCTTTTTTCCCCATTTTCAACAAATAAGTGCCCGAAGAAGAGTTTTTTTGCCGACGGCATTGACAAATCGCGCACTTTGTTATATAATTTATGCTGATATTTTATAATTTCTATTAATGAGAGGATAGCTTCATGGCAAACAATGAAAAAAGGTTGGTAGAACAGATAACCCCGATGGACGAGGACTTTGCAAAATGGTACACCGACATCGTGAAGAAAGCCGACCTTATCGACTATTCAAGCGTTAAGGGCTGTATGATAATCAGACCCTACGGATACGCTATTTGGGAAAACATCCAGAAAATACTCGACGGACGCTTCAAGGAAACCGGCGTTGAGAACGTATATATGCCTATGTTCATTCCCGAGTCGCTTCTGACGAAGGAAAAGGAGCACGTTGAGGGCTTTGCACCCGAGGTTGCTTGGGTAACCTCGGGCGGTAGCGAGAAGCTCGCCGAGAGGCTTTGCGTTCGCCCGACCTCCGAGGTGCTCTTCTGCGAGCATTACGCTAATATTATTAAGTCATACCGCGATCTGCCGAAGGTTTATAACCAGTGGTGCTCGGTCGTTCGCTGGGAGAAGACTACCCGCCCCTTCCTTCGCTCGAGAGAGTTTCTCTGGCAGGAGGGTCACACGATGCACAGAACCGCGAAGGACGCGGAGGAGCGCACCGTGCAGATGCTCAATCTTTATGCAGATTTCTTTGAAAAGGATCTCGGTATGCCGGTTATCCGCGGTCAGAAGACCGACAAGGAAAAGTTCGCAGGCGCAAAGGCTACCTACACCGTTGAGGCGCTGATGCACGACGGAAAGGCGCTTCAGGGCGGTACGTCGCACAACTTCGGCTGCGGCTTTGCCGAGGCGTTCGGAATTCAGTATCTTGACAAGGATAACACTCTCAAACCCTGCTATCAGACCTCTTGGGGCGTTTCCACGAGAATTATCGGCGGCATCATTATGACGCACGGCGACGATTCGGGACTCGTTCTTCCCCCCTCGGTTGCTCCTATCCAAGTCGTTATCGTTCCCGTTCAGCAGCACAAGGAGGGCGTTCTTGACGCGGCGGCGAAGCTCACCGAAACGCTCAAGGCGGCAGGCGTCAGAGTTAAGATGGACGACTCCGAGCAGTCGCCCGGCTGGAAGTTCGCAGAATACGAGATGAAGGGCGTTCCGCTCAGAATCGAGATTGGTCCTCGCGATATTGCGGAGGGCAAGTGCGTTATAGTCAGACGCGATAACAGAGAAAAAACCTTCGTATCGATAGACGGAGTTGTAGAGGCGGTTAACTCGGGTCTTGAGGCGCTTCGCGATGCGCTCTATCAGAAGGCGCTCGACAACCGCGAGAGAAGAACCTGGGATGCTCACACCCTCGACGAGCTCGTTAAAATAGCATCCGAGAACAGCGGCTACATCCGCGCTATGTGGTGCGGCGAGCTTGAGTGCGAAATGAAGCTCAAGGAGGAGGCGGACGTCAGCTCCCGCTGCATCCCCTTCGGTCAGAAGCCTATTGGCGACAAGTGCGTTTGCTGCGGTCGCGAGGCGAAGAAGCTCGTTTATTGGGGCAAGGCGTACTGATAATTTACTATATAATACCATATAATACCGAAAGGAGATGTCGCTATGTCAACCGACGGACTCAAGACGGTGAGCATGCGCGCCTCCGACGGCAACACTGTTCACCTTGAATATCACGAAAGCCTGCGCTCGACCTCCGAGCTCGCGAAAAAATACGCGCTTTCGGGTTACCCCGACAGATACGCGGTGATTACCGAGGAGCTTACAAATGGCGAGGACGGCAAGACTGCCCAGCACGGAATATACCTTTCGCTCATTCTTCGCCCCTCCTTCTTCCCCTCTCAAGCAAGGCATCTTGCGCCGCTTGCCGCAGTTTCGCTCGTGAGCGCGCTTGAGGAGCAGACCGAGGCGAGCGTTGGTATCGGGTGGGTCAGCTCGATATACTGCGAAGGCGAGAGGATAGGCGGCGCGGCTATTGAGGGTAAGCTCGACAGCTTTATGGCTTACGAGTATATCATTGTCAGCTTTGCGGCGAAAATCGACCCGCAAACCTTCCCGCCGAGGCTCACCGACCTTGTTAAGCGCGTGTTTGAGGAGGACAATTCCTCCCTCGGCTCGATAATCGCGAAGAATATAATTAACAATTTCTTTAAGTTCTACATTAATATCAAGAGCACGGCGAAGTTTATGGATATATACCGTAAAAAATCGGTGCTTATCGGTGAAAAGGTCGTCTATCTTTCGGGCGGAAAGCGCAAAAGATGCACCGCCGTCGGCATTGATGCCGAAACGGGTGCGCTGCTTATTGAAGCAAAGGACGGCAATATCATAAGCGTCAGCTCCCCTACCGGCATTATCCTGCCGAAAACCGTGAAGAAACAGAAAAGTAAATAAAGATCGAGCGTCTGCTGAGAAGCAGACGCTCGTGGTTTTTGTTGGGGTTTGGTTAACGATATGATGTTTTTTACCATAACGGCAACAGATATTTAGCGTGTCGTTTAGTTAAACCGTTATATTCGATTTAATGTTACGCCGTTTGACGAGATTTGATATACAAATCTATGTCGTTGACGATATATCTTGTTCCTGTAGTGTGTAACACCTCATAGAACGATTGAATGTACTCGCATACGGAATATTGATTAAACAAGTTCATAACCTCCTTGCCCGTCATTCCTTTGTGATGCTTATATTCCTCTACGCAAAGTACCATAAACGGTAATTCTTTACTCATATCTTATTCCTCCGGAAAAACTATCTCTCCCGTCTTTTTCTCGTGTTTCCACATCATATAGACGGTCATCGGACTGTAATGCCACATTTTAGTTTCTTCCCTTGACAACAGATCATAGACTTGGGACTGATAAAACTCGTTCATAGCGGTTATATCATCAAGTCCGTCCTTTTCAACTATCAAAGCTACTGTTTGCGGTATCAATGCTATACTTAATACAGAGTTGAATTTCTCGTCCATATTCACACCTCTCTTGCTTCAACGAATTTTAAGAGTTCAAGTGCTTCTTTGGTCGCAAACACATATTGATTAAATAACTTCTTGACCTTCAATGCTTCAAGTGCTTGTTCTTTCGTCAACAAACCCGTTGAATAAACTTGAAGTGTTCTATAAACATCATCGTTTGCAACTGCACCGATAATCAAGTCGTATCGTTCTCCATCATAAGTTCCGTTTCTATGTGCGGAAACGAAGTCCAACCATTCCTCGTCGGGAGCAGAAAACCTCTTAATTTTCAGTAGATTAGTCTGTGCATTTTCATCAAGCTCATACACATTTACAATAGGTTTACCACCTCTGCGAGCTATAACCTTTTGAGCGAAATTCTCCGCTTGCTCTTTATTGGTGGTGGTATAGAACCCGTAACCGAAATCCAAAAATCTGTTTTGTTCAATGAGCTTCGGCTGCTCAACAACCACATTACTACCGTGATATAAAATCATAATACAGCCTCCAGCTTCCTAATTTGTGCTTTTTCTTCTTTGAGTTTTTTGATTATTTCTTCTACTTGCTTTCTTCTTGCAAGTTGTTCTCGAATTGGAACTAAAGATTCCTCGTCTTTGCCGACATATTTGGTAATAACCTTATCACCGTCTCTGAAGGTTAAATAATAATAGATTTTGTCTTTAACTTTCTTTGGTTTTATACTGCCTTTCGGTAAAGCTTCCAACTCACGACTGTACTCGGCAATCATATTTTCATTTCGATTTTCTTCCCTTGAAAGCAACGCTGCAAGTACGCTCATTTTCATCACCCATAATTATTATACCCTACAAAAGCAAAAAATGTCAACAGTTTTTGTTAGATAATTTCAAGAATCGTATTTTAATTGTAAAACGAGAATTTTGATATTTTTCAAAAAAAAGCTCTTGACAGACGGGTGGGATGGTGATATAATAAACCATCTTTTATTTTTTCAAACCGATGAGGCGGAGATAAAGGTAATTATGGCTCCACAGAGAGCTCGGGTGGCTGAGAGCCGAGCGAAACCCAGATTATCAAATGGACCGCTGAGGGCACGGTCAAAGGCGGGCGACTGCCGAGTATTCCGTGACGCTCCTTTGGCACGCGTAAGTTGTCTTTTTCAGAGTTATAAAGCAAGGTGGCACCGCGTAATTTGTTATTTCGCCCTTGACAGAACGCCATCGTTCTGCCAAGGGCTATTTTTATTTTTATTTGGAGGTCATTTATTATGGCAAGAGTGTTTAATTTTAGTGCAGGCCCTTCTATGTTACCCGAGGAGGTGCTCAAAACTGCTGCGGCAGAGATGCTTGAGTACGGAAATAGCGGGCAGTCGGTTATGGAGATGTCACACAGGTCGAAGGACTACCAGGCTATTATAGACGAGGCGGAGGCAAATCTGCGCGAGATTATGCAGATTCCCGACAACTACAAGGTGCTCTTCCTTCAGGGCGGTGCTTCGACGCAGTTCAGTATGGTTCCGCTCAATCTTATGACCAAAAACGGCAAGGCTGACTACATTATCACGGGTCAGTGGGCGAAGAAGGCGTACAAGGAGGGCTCGAAGTACGGCAAGGTGCGCGCTATTGCGAGCTCGGAGGATAAGACCTTCTCGTACATTCCGAAGGTAACGGCACAGTATATCGACCCCGAGGCTGATTTCGTTCATATCTGCTTCAACAACACTATATACGGAACGAAATATAACTACATTCCCGAGACGAACGGTGTTCCGCTCGTTGCGGATATTTCGAGCTGTATTCTCTCCGAGCCGATCGACGTTAAGAAGTTCGGTATTCTCTACGCAGGCGCGCAGAAGAACGTTGCTCCCGCGGGTCTTACGATAGTTATTATCAGAGAGGACCTTATAGGCCGTGCTATGCCCATAACACCCGTTATGCTCGATTATCAGATACACGCGGACAACGGCTCGATGTACAATACTCCCCCCTGCTACACTATCTATATTGCAGGTCTTGTTTTCAAGTGGCTCAAGGAGCTCGGCGGACTTGAGGCTATGGCGGAGCGCAACGCAAGAAAGGCAAAGTTGCTCTATGATTTCCTTGATTCGTCAAAGCTCTTCCGCGGAACAGTTGTGCCCGAGGATCGCTCGCTTATGAACGTGCCCTTCGTTACCGGCAACGAGGAGCTTGACGCGAAGTTCGTTAAGGCGGCGACGGCGGCAGGATTTGTTAACCTCAAGGGTCACAGGACGGTTGGCGGTATGAGAGCCTCGATTTACAACGCTATGCCCGAGGAGGGTGTTCGCGCGCTCGTTGAGTTTATGAAGAAATTTGAAGAGGAGAACGCATAATGAAAAACATTAAGGTATATAACAAGATAGCAAAGGTTGGTCTTGATATGCTCGGTGCTGACTACGCCGTCAGCGCGGAGTGCGACGCGCCTGTAGGCGCGCTCGTGCGTTCGGCAGATTTGCACGACGAGGTCTTCCCCTCCTCCCTGCTCGCTATTGCAAGAGCGGGCGCGGGTACTAACAATATCCCCACCGACAAGTGCGGCGAGGCAGGTATTGTGGTGTTCAACACCCCGAGCGCTAACGCAAACGCGGTTAAGGAGCTCACCCTTCTTGGTCTTCTCATTGCTTCAAGGCGAGTTGTTCCCGCTATTGAATGGGCAAAGACGCTCAAGGGCAACGGTGCTGCCGTTGGCAGTATGGTTGAAAAGGGCAAGTCGCAGTTCTGCGGACCCGAGCTGCTTGACAAGAAGCTCGGCGTTATCGGTCTTGGCGCGATAGGCGTTATGGTAGCGAATGCGGCTTCGCATCTCGGTATGAGCGTTTACGGCTACGACCCCTTCCTCTCGCTTCAGAATGCGTGGAATCTTTCGCGCAGCATTAACCGCGCGAACGACATTAAGGAAATATTCGAGAAGTGCGACTACATTTCCCTGCACATTCCCTTGAATGCCGATACCAAGAACACGATAAACCGTGACACGCTCGCGCTTATGAAGGACGGCGTTCGTATCGTGAACTTTGCGCGCGACGGACTTGTAAACAGCGCTGATATGATAGCGGCGCTTGAATCGGGAAAGGTTGCAAGCTACGTCGTTGACTTCCCGACCGACGAGATGATTGGCGTTGATGGCGTTGTTGCGATACCGCACCTTGGCGCGTCCACACCGGAATCCGAAAACAACTGCGCTATTATGGCGGCGCGTCAGCTTGCCGACTACATAGACAACGGTAATATCACAAACTCGGTGAACTTCCCCAACATTTCAATGCCGAAGACTCCGCTCGCAAGAATCTGCGTAATACACAAGAATATTCCCAATATGCTTACCTCTATAACATCTATCGTTGCGAAGGACAACGTCAATATCGAGAACCTTCTCAACAAGTCGAAGGGTCAGCTCGCGTACACTATGATGGACGTTGAAAAGTGCGACACAGCGGCAGTATGCGCGCACATCAGCGCGCTCGACGGCGTTATTCGCGTGAGGGTTATAGAATGAGATTTTCAAATCTGCACAATCACACGACCTACTCCGACGGTGTCGGAACGGTCAGGGAGAATATAGAGGCGGCTATTGCCAAGGGAATGAGCGCTATCGGTTTTTCCGACCATAGCTTTACAGAATGCGACCAAAGCTACTGTATGCCCCTTTCCGACTATCCCGAATACATCCGCGAGGTGCGTGCGCTGGCGGAAGAGTACAATGGAAAAATAAAGGTCTTTCTCGGAATTGAAAAGGACTATTATTCGAAAATTAACCCGACGGATTTTGACTACTTTATAGCATCGGTTCATTACATAAACAAAAACGGAAAATGCTATCCTATCGACCATAGCCTCGCACAGCAGGAAGAGTGCCTCGCCGAAGTTTTCGGCGGTGACAAGCTCGCTATGGCAGAGTGCTACTTCAAGATGGTATACGAGCAGGTGAAGGAAACGAAGCCGACCTTTATCGGCCACTATGACGTTATAAGCAAGTTCGGTTTTATGCCCGAGGACGACGAAGGGTATATCAAAATCGCAAACCTTTATTTACAAAAGTGCCTTGAGATTTGCAAGTACGTTGAGGTAAATACCGGCGGTATAGCCAGGGGCGTGCGAACTTTTCCCTACCCGCACAAGAAAATACTTGAGTGCATAAAGGAAAACGGCGGCGAGATTCTTCTCTCGGCTGACTCGCACAAGTGCGAGAACCTTGATTTCTATTTCAAGGAGTCGGTTGAAATCCTCAAAGATATGGGGTTCTCGCATATCGTCGAGTTTGACGGCGAGGGGTTCAAGAAAATCGAAATATAAAAAATGAGGGTAGCTCAAGTTGTGAAAAACTTGAGCTACCCTCAAATTCGTAAAGGGCGGGCAGAAGCCGAGGACAAACGATTTTTTAGCAGAAAGCGCCGGCTGAGGAACGATATGCGTACGAGCGTACGACGAGTGACGATACGGCGGTAGCCTTTCGTGGCGGTTATGCAAAAAATCGGAAGTCCTTAATCTTCTCTGCGCTCGGCGAGCAGATCCTTATATTTATGATAAAATTCTTCGTAGCGTCCTTCGTCGAGTGCATCTCTTATTTTCTGCATAAGGTCGTTGTAGAAATAGAGGTTATGAAGAACTGCAAGGCGCATTCCGAGCGCTTCCTTTGCCTTGAAGAGATGGCGAATGTAGGAGCGCGAGTAATTTTTGCAGGCGGGACAATCGCATTCCTCGGCGATGGGGCGGCCGTCGGCGATATATTTTTCGTTCAAAAGGTTTATTTTGCCGCGCCAGGTGAAGAGGTTGCCGTGACGGGCGTTTCGGCTGGGCATTACGCAGTCGAAGAAATCGACTCCGCGATAAACGCCCTCGACGATGTTCTGCGGCGTTCCGACACCCATAAGGTAGCGGGGCTTATCGGTAGGCATATAGGGTTCGACGGTTTCGATGATATGGTACATAACGTCAGCCGACTCACCGACTGCGAGTCCGCCTATTGCATATCCGTCACACTCGACCTTGGATATTTCCTTCATATTCTCAACACGAAGGTCCTCGTACGTGCCGCCTTGATTGATGCCGAAAAGAAGCTGGTTCGGGTTTACCGTTCCCTCCTCGGCGTTGAGCCTGTCAAGCTCGGTGCGGCATCTTTTAAGCCATCTGACAGTGCGCTCCTGCGACGCTTTTACGTAAGCGTACGGTGCGGGGTTTTCGACGCATTCGTCAAACGCCATTGCAATGGTTGAGCCGAGGTGCGACTGAATACGCATTGACTCCTCGGGACCCATAAATATTCGCTTACCGTCAATATGCGAATTGAAGGCTACGCCCTCCTCGCTTATCTTACGGAGCTGTGCGAGCGAGAAGACCTGAAATCCGCCGGAATCGGTGAGAATCGGGCGTTCCCAATTGAAGAATTTATGAAGTCCGCCCATCTTATAAATCAGCTCGTCGCCCGGACGGATATGAAGGTGGTAGGTATTGGAAAGCTCGACCTGACATTTAACGTCAATGAGGTCCTTCGTTGAAATGCCGCCCTTGATTGCCGCGGACGTGCCGACGTTCATAAACACGGGGGTTTCAATAGTTCCGTGGACTGTTTCAAATCGCGCACGGCGCGCCTTTCCCTCGGTTTTAAGCAGTGTGAATTTTGCCATAACTGTTCCTTTACTTAATTCTGTCAAACTTACGGTCAAGCTCCGCCTTGGTGAGCTTGAAGGCTACCGGTCTACCGTGCGGGCAGACGGTTATATCGGGAAGCAGAAGAAGCTTGCCGACGAGCCAATCGATAAGTGCGCGGTCATAGACCCTGCCGCCCTTTATTGCCGCCTTGCAGGCTACCTGATAAAGTGCCTTTTCCTTGCGGATATGCTCGGTGACAGCGGGATTGGTTTCGCCGCTTGAAAGCTCTGATGCCATAGAGGCAAAGAGCTCTTCTGCGCCCGACGCGCTTATCGCCTCGGGGATAGAGGTGAGCTCTGCGTAGCCGTCACAGACGGTGAAGGCAAATCCGGTCGACTCAACCTCTCTGCGAAATTCGTCGAGAGCGGCAAGCTCGGTCGGCGAGAGGGTGACGAGAATCGGAAGCATAAGAGCTTGCGACGGGATTCTGCCGTCCAGCTCCCTTCTCTGCTTCAAGTCCTCGAATATTATTCTCTCATGTGCGGCGTGCTTATCAATTATCAGCATATCGCCCTGATATTCTATTATTACGTAGCAGTTGAATGCTTCGCCGATATACTTATATTCGGGCGTATTTTGCGACACGGGGGTGGGGGTTTCAATCTTTTCCTGCGATTTTTCGAGGTTTATTTTTTGCTCTGTGCTCTCGCTCTGCGCCGCTCTGTATTTCTCCAAAATATCAAGCGAGCGACGGGGGCTGACACTCTCTCTTTCACCGAAGGGGTCGCCCTTGCTCCTTGATGCGACGCTGACGGTTATATCCTCGCGGGGCTTACTGTACGTAGGCTTCGGCGCGGGGGATTCGCTCGTTCTTATCGGCATCTGATAGCTTTGCAAAGGCTTCTTCTCTTCCCTTTTTTCAAGGGTGAGCTCGGGGCGGTATTCGTACTCCTCAAGCGCACACTTTACGGTATAATAGACCGCCTCAAAGACCGCCTGCTCGTTCGAGAACTTGACCTCGAGCTTTGCGGGATGGACGTTGACATCGACTATCTCGGGGCTCATCTCTATCATAAGAGCAGCTACGGGGAAATAGCCGGGTGCTATAAATGAAGTATACGCCTTTTCAAGCGCCGCCATAGCGGTAAGGCTTTTGACATATCTTCCGTTTATAAAGATATTCTCGGCGTTGCGGTTCTTGCGAGCATTGTCGCTCCTGCCGACATATCCCGAAACCTTGATACCGCCCGCTTCGCCCTTGACCTCTATCATTTTATCCGCAAAGGCTCTGCCATAAACCGAGTATATTGCGCTGATAAGCTTTGAGTCACCGGGGGTTTTGAATCTCTCCTCGCCGTCAACCAAGAACTGTATCGAAATATCCGGGCGGGAAAGCGCGACCTTCTCGATAAGAGCGGCAACGTTCATTGCCTCGGTTGAGTCCTTTTTCAAGAACTTTCTTCTTGCGGGGACGTTATAGAAGAGGTTTTCTACGACGACCGTCGTTCCGTCAGCCGAGCCTACCTCCGAGATATCGTTTACCGTGCCGCCCTCGGATGTGAGCATATAGCCCGAGTCGGAGGTTGAGGTTTTCGTTATTATCGTGACCTTCGACACAGATGATATCGCCGCGAGTGCTTCGCCGCGGAAGCCGAGGGTCATTATGTGCTCAAGGTCGTCCTTTTCGGATATTTTGCTCGTTGCATGGCGCTTGAGGGCGACGGGAAGGTCCTCCCTATCTATGCCGCAGCCGTTATCCGACACGCGAATGAGCGATACTCCGCCGTGCTTTATTTCGGCAACTATACTCGTTGCGCCCGAGTCTATCGAATTCTCTATCAGCTCCTTCATAACCGACGACGGACGCTCTACGACCTCGCCTGCCGCTATGAGATTGGCTATCTCAAAGCTCAATACGTTAATTTTTCCCATTTATTTTTCCTCACGTTAGTCCGAAATGAGCTTTTTCAGCTCAAAGAGAAGGTTCATTGCCTCTATCGGAGTTATGGTGTTTATATCGGTTTTTCTTATTTTTTCAAGCGCTTCGTCACCTTTTTTGTCGTTCGCTACAGTGAAGAGGTCGAAGACGGGCTCGTCACTCGCCGCCCTCTCACACTTCGCGGCGCTTGGCGCGCGCTCAACGGTCGCAAGAACCTCGCGAGCTCTGCGGACTACCTCGTTCGGCACGCCTGCAAGCTTTGCAACCTCGATACCGTAGGAGTCGTCCGTTCCGCCTCTGATTATCTTGCGTAAGAAGATTATAGAGTCACCGCGCTTTTTCGCGGCGATATTGTAGTTGACGACGCCCTCAAGCTCGTCCTCCATCTCCACAAGCTCGTGGTAGTGGGTGGCGAAGAGGGTTTTTGCGCCTATCTTCTTCGAGTGGGTATATTCCACGACGGCGCGTGCTATAGCCATACCGTCGTAGGTGCTCGTTCCGCGACCTACCTCGTCATAAATGATAAGCGAGCGCTTGGTTGCATTCTTGAGAATGGTTGCGACCTCGCTCATCTCAAGCATAAAGGTCGACTGGCCTGCCGCCAAATCGTCCGACGCTCCGACTCTTGTGAACACCTTGTCCACAATGCCCATACGCGCGTCGCGCGCAGGCACGAACGAGCCTATCTGCGCCATTATTACCATAATCGCAACCTGACGCATATAGGTGGATTTACCCGCCATATTAGGACCGGTGATTATCATCATACGGTTGTTTTGAGTGTCAAGGTGGGTATCGTTCGGAACAAAATAGCTCTCGGTTACGAACTTTTCAACGACCGGATGCCTGCCGTCCTTGATTTCAAGGTCTGTCGAAAGGTCGATTTCCGGGCAGACGTATCCGTTCTTGCTCGCAACGGTGGCAAGCGAAAGATAGACGTCAAGCTCGGCTATGAGAGCGGCGGTCTTGCGGATACGCTCGCTGTTTTCGGCAACGAAATTGCGTATTTTAGTGAATAACTCGAACTCAAGATTGACGAGCCTGTCCTCAGCGCCGAGAATGGTGGTTTCCATCTCCTTGAGCTCTTGGGTTATATACCGCTCACAGTTGGTGAGCGTTTGCTTTCTTACATAGCGCTCGGGGACTTGGTCTATAAAGGACTTGGTTACCTCTATATAATAACCGAACACCTTGTTGTAGGTGACGCGAAGAGTCTTAATTCCCGTGAGCTCGCGCTCGCGCTCCTCCATCTCTTCCATTATTCCCTTACCGTTTTCCTTGATGGAGCGGTAATAGTCTACGTCCTTATCGTAGCCCTCGCGAATCATTTTGCCCTAGCGCACGCTGAAGGGGGGATTATCGCATATAGCGTCGGTTATAAGCAAGCATACGTCGCTCATCGGGTCGAGCTCGTTTATTATGTGCTTGACGGTTTCGCTCGAAAGCGCGGAAAGCTCGTTCTTTATGTATGGTATCGGAGCAAGGCTCTGCGCTATTGCCATAAGGTCCTTTGCGTTTGCCGTGCCGTAGACGGTTTTCGCCGTAAGACGCTCAAGGTCGAACATCACAGAAAGAAGCTCACGGAGCGAATCTCTCTCACGCGTATTCTCGAAGAGGTCGCGCACCGCCGCCTGACGACGCGTTATATGCGCGGGATTGACGAGCGGACGGAGCACCCAGGAGCGAAGCATACGCGCGCCCATTGAGGTTTCGGTCTTATCGAGAACCCAGAGCAGCGAGCCGCGCTTTTCCTTATTTCTCATAGACTCTACGAGCTCAAGGTTGCGGCGGGTATTCATATCAAGGTCGAGATACTGACCCTTTTTATAAATCTCTATCTCCTTTGCAAACGACACGTCGCTCTTCTGCATTTCGCGGATGTAGGAAAGAATCGCACCGACTGCCATAAGCGTTTCGGGCTCGCCTATCTTTTCCCTCTCGTCACCGAACGTCGCTCTCACGCGCTCTCTTGCCGCCTCGTAGGAGAAATGGCGGGAAAGGTCGGTATGCGACATTGTGTTATAGCGCTCCGAAAGGAACTCGGCAACGCTCTCGGTAAGCTCGTTTTTTACGTTGAAGATAGCCTCGGAGGGCTGATAGCCCGCGAGCTCGTTCTTTACGCGGACGAGCGCGTCCTCACCGTCGATAAAGGTAGCCGACAGCTCGCCCGTCGTTATATCGGCAAGAGCGAGTCCGACACCGCCGACACCCGCGCATACTGCCGAGAGGAAGTTATTTTTGCCGGAGTTGAGAAGCTCGCCGTCGGTTACCGTGCCGGGCGTTATTGCTCTCGTTACCTCGCGCTTTACAAGACCTGTCGCCTGCTTCGGATCCTCGGTCTGCTCGCAGATTGCGACCTTGTAGCCCTTTTCCACAAGGCGCGCCACATAGACGTCCGACTTGTGAAAGGGGACGCCGCACATTGCCGCGCGCTTTTTATCGCCGCAGTCGCGGCTGGTGAGAGTTAGCTCTAAAACGCGGGATGCTATCAAAGCATCGTCAAAAAAGCATTCGTAAAAATCGCCAAGGCGGTACATCAGGATATAGTCCTCGTACTGCTCCTTTATTTCAAGATATTGCTTCATCATAGGAGTGAGGTTGGTAGCCTCGCTCCTCTTTTCTATAATGTCAGCCATAAAGACCTCCGTAGGTTTTTGGAGTTTTGAAAATCGGTCAAAATCAGTGCGAGCATCCGCCGCAGGTCGAGCAATCGTGAGTGCAGCTCACAGGGCGCTCACCGGTAATGCAGAACTTTATCTCCGCATTAACAGACGCCATAAGGTCGTTGAGTGCCTTCTGTGCCTCTGCGAAAGTTATATAGCAGGGGTCGGTGCTTATCTCGCCCGTAAGCTCCTCGATTCTTGCGCGAAGGTCGGCTATTGCGCGCTCGTCGGTCTCCGACTGCGGCTTGCAGAACTCCTCGGTGAGAAGCTTTCTGTCGGTTTCGAATTCCGAAAGCTTTGCCTGAAGGGGCTTGTTCGATTCGTAAGCACTCTTTGCCGCCTCAAGATTCTTTATTTCGTCGCTCTTGGCAATCTCCTCGCCAAGCATATGTGCAAGCTCGATTATTTTAGTCATTTTTCTCATTACCTTTCTTTATCATATATATTTCCGAACAGGTCGAATGCGCCTGCACGGTCGATTTTTACATCAACGAATTTTCCGACGAGGTCGTCCGCCCCGTCAAAGTGTACCGCCTTTCCCGATGAGGTTCTGCCGGTATAGGTCGTAGCCTCGCCGCGCTTTGAGGGCGAATCAACGAGAACGCGAACTACGCGGCCGACGTACTCAAGGTTCTTTTCAAGCGAGATTTGCGTTTGCATCTCAAGCAGGCGCGCCATTCGCGCGTCCTTGACCTCGTCTGCCACTCTACCCTCCATTTTCGCGGCGCGTGTGCCCTCTCTTGCCGAATAGAGAAATGAATAGACCATATCAAACCTTACGGTGCGAAGGATATCCATAGTTCTCTCAAAATCCTCGTCGCTCTCCGTCGGGAAGCCTATTATTATATCGCTCGTTATGGCGACGTCGGGATTTTTCGCGCGTATTTTCTCGACGAGGGAGAGATATCGCGAGGAGTCGTAGGTGCGATTCATAAGAGCGAGAACTCTGTCAGAGCCCGATTGAAGAGGCAGGTGGAATGTGCGCGCTATTTTGTCGGGATAGCGGCTCATTACGTCTATAAGGTCGTCGGATGCATCCTTCGGGTGACTTGTCATAAAGCTTATGCGGAAGTCGCCCTCTATTTCGGCTATTTTTTCAAGAAGCTCGGCAAAGCCGATATCCGAGCGGTAGGAATTGACGTTCTGACCGAGAAGGGTTATCTCGCGAATGCCCGACGAAATAAGCTCGCGGCACTCGGCAATAACCGCCGCAGAGGCGCGACTGCGCTCTCTGCCCCTGACGTACGGGACTATGCAGTAGGAGCAAAAATTGTTGCATCCGTACATTACCGAAACCCACGCCCTGTGCGCGCTCTTTCTTACGGCGGGAATATTCTCGGATATATCACCGGTATCCTTCCCGTATACGAAGCTGCGCCTATGCTCGCTCATATAGTCGTAGACGAGGCGAGGGATAAGGTGAAGCATATTCGGCTCAACGGTGAAGCTTATATAATGCGAGTCGGTCTTGAGCATATCGGCGATATGCCCCTCCGCCGCCATACAGCCCGCAACGCCGATGATAAGCGAGGGATTTTTGCGCTTTTGAGCCTTGAAGCGTCCAAGATAGGAGAGCGCCTTTGCCTCGGCGTGAGCGCGGATTGCGCAGGTGTTTACTATTATGAGCGAGGCATCGTCTGGTGAGTCTGCCACCGTATAGCCCATAGCGACTCCAAGGCCGCGTATGCGCTCACTGTCCGCCTCGTTTTGCTGACAACCGAAGGTGTGAACGTATATCGACCTATCGAGTCCTTCGTTTTTCTCTCTGACCCGACGGATATATTCCTGCACCTCGGTTTCGTTTATATCAAATATCATTTTTCAAGTATTCTTTCTGCTATTTTCTCCGCAGAGAGCCCAAGATATGAGTAAAGCTCGCAGGGCTCGGTGGGAGAGGCAAAGCTATCGTCTATTGCAATAATATCAAATCTCGACTTGAGGTCGGGGTGGCGCTCGTAGAGCTCTGAGCGGCTTATCATTGCCGCACCGCCGCACTTTATGCCCTCTTCAACGTAGATTATGCGCTCCGCGCCTCTGACGAGGGGATATATCTTATCGACCGCGTCGGCATACGGCTTAATCGACTCGACGAGAATGACTCCGACGGACTCGCCGCGAGCGACTGCTATATCGCGGGCTTCAAGAACGGTATCGATTATACTGCCGTAGGTAATAAGCACGCACCTCGGTGCGTCGGATTCCGAAAAGCTTGCTCTGACGCCAAAGGCGTCAAAGTCGCCGTTCGGGTAAAACTCCCTCACCGCTCTTTCGCTTTCGCTCTTGTTTGCATAGCGAACGGCTATCGGACCTGTCGCATCCCTTGCCATATCAAGCGCCGCACGGAGCGAGCCGTAGGTCACGGGGGCGACTATCTTTATATTGGGGATTTCCGAGAGAAAGGCTACGTCGAATATACCGTGGTGGGTTGCGCCGTCACCTACTGCAAGACCTGCACGGTCTATCATCATTCTGACGGGAAGCGACTGAAGCGCGACGTCGTGGATGATATTATCGTAGGCGCGCTGAAGGAAGGTGGAATATATTGCGACGAAGGGCTTCATACCGTCAGCCGCGAGAGCCGCCGAGAAGGTCAGAGCGTGCTCCTCTGCTATGCCGACGTCAAAGTAGCGGTCGGGATAGCTCTTGCCGAAGCTGTCAAGGCCCGTGCCTATGCCCATAGCGGCGGTTACGGCAAGAATTCTCGCGTCGGTGGCGGCGAGCTCCTTAAGCTTATCCGCAAAGACCGAATGGAAGGTGGCAGACGACGGCTTTTTAGAGGACACCGAATGAAAATCGTCCGGCGAGCGCTCTGCGGGAGAGTAGCCCTTTCCCTTCTTCGTATGGATATGGACCACGACACTCTTGCCGAGGTTCTTTGCTTCAAGAAGCACCTTGCGAACCGCCTTGTAGTCGTTGCCGTTGACAGGGCCGATGTAATAAAGGCCGAGCTCCTCGAAATAGTTGGTTGAATAAATGAGGTGCTTTATCTTCTTTTTCGTCCAGGAAAGCGCCGCGCTTATCGGCTTGCCTATCAGGGGGATATGCTCGAGTACCGAGCGCGTTCCGCGCTTGAATTTAACGTAGCTCTTCGACACGCGGATACGGGAAAGGTAGCGCGCAAATGCTCCCTTGTTCTGCGAAATTGACATTCTGTTCTCGTTGAGAACTATTATGAGAGGCAGCTCGGGGTTTACGTTATTGAGCGCCTCGTGCACAAGACCGCCGGTGTAAGCGCCGTCGCCCGTCACGGATATGGAATATGCGCGCTTCCCGAGTATAGCGTCAGCCTCGGCATAGCCGAGAGCGGCGGAAATCGAGGTTGAGCTGTGACCTGCGCCAAAGGCGTCGTGCTCGCTCTCACGCATAAGCGTAAATCCCGAGAGTCCTCCCGGCTGACGAAGGGTTGAAAAGCGCTCGCGCCTGCCTGTGATTAGCTTATGGACGTAGGACTGATGACCGACGTCGAATATTATATGGTCGCGCGGGGAATCGAAAACGCGGTGGAGCGCAACGGTGAGCTCGACTACGCCGAGGTTTGAAGCAAGGTGGCCGCCGTGGAGCTCCGCATTCTCTATGAGAAAGGCGCGTATCTCGGAGCAGAGCTCGGCTATATCACGCTCGGAGAGAGCCCTGAGGTCCTCCGGCGAATTTATTTTCTCTAAAAGCGGATAACTCATTGCCGCTCCTTTCTGTTCTGCTCGGCGACGGGCGATGTGCCTATCACCTTTATGTATGCGCGGTAGAACGCCGAATAATCACCGAAGCCGACGCGGTAGGCTGCGCCCGACGCGGTTTCCCCAGCCTCCATCAGCTGCTTTGCGTACATAACCCGCTTTTGATTCACATAGCCGTGAATGGATATGCCGTTATGCTTCTTGAAGGCGCGGCAGAGGTAATACTTGCTGACGAAAAAGCGCTTTGCAAGCTTGTCCAAGGTGATATTCGAGGTAATGTTATCGTTGAGGTATCTTATGACCTTCGCTCCGAGCTCGCCCTCGTCGGCAGATATCTTATCGCCGCCCGAAACCGAGAGAAGCAGGACTATCTCCGACATCAGAATCCGCATATAATCCTCTCTTTCCTTATCCGAAAGAGCCGCCGCGACCGAGAAGCGCTCGAAGGCGGATATCAGAGTATGCGATATTGCGTCGGGTGAGTAAAAATTGACCTGACCGCCCTCGTGCGCGGCAAGGTCGGTTAAGCGCTTTGCCATATCGTGCGAGAGTGTGTCGGGGGTGAAATGAATGACGTAGCGCTCGTAGGTGGTGCTCGGGTCGAGCTCGAGGCAGTGGTAGCAAAGAGGCGGTATGAGCGCAAGAGTCCTGTCCTTCAGCTCGTATTCCGCACCCTCAACTATATATCTTCCCTTTCCGCCGACTACGAAGATTATCTCGTAAATCGAGTGGCAGTGCTTTGCACTGAGGCTTTCGGATATTTCGGTATCGGTTCTGTATCTGAAGGTCATACCCTTCGAATTAAGCAAAAGCTCTCGGTTCATAAGCCCTCCTTCCTGCGACAAAAGTCACGAGCGCATAATAATTCTATTATAGTATAGCACGCAAGAGCAATTTTTGCAATAGTTTTTGCAATTGTTACAATAAAAAGTTTTGCGCGCTTAATTGCAAAAATTGCAAATATGTGTTATAATGCGTATTGTAAGGGATAATTTTTCCCAAATAAACGAATTACGGAGTGTAATATTATGAAACTCGGTGCACAGTTTTTCACCCTAAGAGAACAGGCGAAGACCAAGGAAGGTCTTAAAAATTGCTTTGAAAAGGTCAAGAATATCGGCTATCAGGTAGCGCAGATGTCCTGCATTTGCGAGATAGAGCCGGAGCTCCTTCGCGATTATTCCGAGGAGTACGCGCTTCCCATCACCTGCACGCACACGGCTTATGACAAAATAATTGAGAATACCGACAAGGTTATCGCCGACCACATAACCTACAAGTGCCCCGTTATCGGTCTTGGCTCTATGCCCGATAAGTTCAGAGGCTCTGTCGAGGGTGCTCGCGCATTCCTCAAGGAGATGGCTGAGCCTATGAAGAAGATTGAGGCGGCAGGTCTTAAGTTCGCTTATCACAACCACGCATTTGAGTTCGACGATATCGGCGGTACTCGCTCCTATGACATACTTATAGAGGAAGCGCCCACTATGAACTTCATTCTCGATACCTATTGGGTCAGATATGCGGGCGAGGATTATATGAAGTATATAAAGCTCTTCGGCAACAAGAGAATGACCAACATTCACTTCAAGGATATGAAGACCGAGCCCCAGGGCGCTATCTGCCCCTGCGGCGAGGGCGTTATCGACTTTGCTCCCATCGCGGCGCTCTGCAAGGAGCTCGGCGTTCCCTACGCGCTCGTTGAGCAGGACAACGCACCGAGCCTTGGCGACGAGTTCGAGCAGATGGCGACGAGCTACAACAATCTCAAGCATCTGTTTTAAGGAGAGTCGGTATGGCAAGATTTGCACTTTCGGCATTTGCTGACGAGGCGGGCTCTACCATTGAAGAGCAGATAAGCGCGCTCGTTGACAACGGAATAGGTTACATAGAGCCGAGAAACATCTCCTCAAAGCCTATACTCACCCTCACCGACGAGGAGCTTTTCGAAATCAAGGCAAAGCTTGACGCGGCAGGCATTAAGGTCGGTTCGCTCGGCTCGCCTATCGGAAAGTACCCTATCGACAAGGATTTCGAGCCTCATATCGCGGATTTCCGCCGCGCACTGCGCGTTTGCGAGATTCTCGGAACGAAGAATATGAGAATGTTCTCCTTCTTCGTCGAACAAGACGAGCTTGAAAAGCATCGCGACGAGGTTATCCGCCGCCTTCGCGAGCTCACCGATATTGCGAAGGAGCACGGCGTTCGCCTCTGCCACGAGAACGAGTCGAAAATCTACGGTCAGATGCCGAAGGAAGTTGAAGAGCTTCTTAAGGCTAACCCCGACCTCTACGGAATTTTCGACCCCGCCAATTACAGAATGAACGACGCGGATATCATGGACGGTATAAACGCGACCTTCGAAAGATTTGCATATATGCACATCAAGGACGCAATATACGAGTCCCAGACCATCGTTCCCGCAGGCGAGGGCGAGGGTCGCATCCCCGAGGTCATTGAGATGGTAAACGCTCATACAGACGAGCTCGTTTACCTCACCCTTGAGCCCCACCTTCACATCTTCGACGCCTACAAGGGCATTGACGATCACGAGCTTAAGGGCGCTTACACCTTCAATAACAGCAGAGAGGCATTCGACTTCGCAGTCGGAGCTCTCACAAAAATTCTTGAAAATAACGGCTACAAAAGGAGCGATGATAACACATGGATAAAGTAAGATTTGGCATCGTCGGATGCGGAAATATGGGCGCAAGCCACGCAAAAAATCTTGCCGCAGGTAAGATTACGAACGGAGTTCTTTCCGCGGTTGCGGACATTAACCCCAAGAAGCTCGATTTTATGCGCAGCACTTACGGTGACACTATCTCCTATTTCGATACTGCGGAGGATATGTTTAAGTCAGGTCTTTGCGACGTGGTTATGATATGCACGCCTCACTACGACCACCCTACCCTTGCCATCCTCGCTCTCGACTACAATCTCAACTGCATAGTTGAAAAGCCCGCAGGCGTTTACACCAAGCAGGTCAAGGAAATGATTGCACGCGCAGAGAAATCCGATAAGATTCTCGGCATTATGTTCAACCAGAGAACAAACCCCGCGTTCAGAAAGATGCGCGAGCTCGTTCAGAACGGAACTATCGGAACGGTTAAGAGAACCAACTGGATAATCACCAACTGGTACAGAACCCAGGAATACTACGACAGCGGCGCTTGGCGCGCTACCTGGGCAGGAGAAGGCGGCGGAGTTCTTTACAACCAGGCTCCTCACCAGCTTGACCTCTTCCAGTGGATTGTCGGTATGATGCCCTCGAAGGTTCACGCCTTCTGCCATTACGGAAAGTGGCACAACATTGAGGTTGAGGACGACGTTACCTGCTACTGCGAGTATCCTAACGGTGCGACCGGCGTGTTCATCACCTGCACGGCTGACGCTCCCGGCACTAACAGATTTGAAATTACCGGTACGCTCGGAAAGCTCGTTTTCGAGAACAACAAGCTTTACCTCACGCCCCTTGAGATAGACGAGCGCCTTCACTGCTTCTCTACCTACACCGGATTCGGTGCGCCTCACGCGCTTCCGACGGTTGAGGTTGAGCTTGAGGGCGAGAACAGCCAGCACGTCGGAATCTGCAACAACGTTGCGAACGCAATCCTCGGTCTTGAGCCTCTCTACGCTCCCGCAAGCGACGGTATTTGCGGCGTTCAGCTCGCTAACGCTATGCACCTCTCGAGCTGGCTTGATCGCGCAGTTGACATTCCGATTGACGACGACCTCTTCTACGAGGAGCTCAAAAAGAGAATTGCTATTTCCAAGCCCCACGCGGCACGCGAGGAAAAGGTAGTACTTCAAGGACAGTAACTATTATGAACGATAACAAAAAGTTATTCAGGGCGGCTATCGTCGGCTGCGGAACTATTGCACCGAACCACGCCAACGCAATATGCGAGTCGGAGCACGCAACGCTCGTTGCCCTTTGCGATAAGCGACCCGAGCAGGCTGAAAAATTAGCCAAGAATATTGCCGAAGAGGTTGAAATTTTCTCCGATTTCGACACTATGCTTGACACAATAGAGCTTGATGCAGTTCATATCTGCACGCCTCATTTTTTACACGCCCCCATGGCAATCAAGGCGCTGAAGCGTAATATTAACGTTTTTCTTGAAAAGCCTATGGCTATGACCGCCGAGGAGATTGACGCGCTTCTTGCGGCTGAAAAGGAAAGCTCGGCAAAGATTTGCGTTTGCTTCCAGAACAGGAAAAACAAGATTACGAATATCGCCCACAAGGTTGCCGACGAGGACGGCGGCGTGACGCACGCGCACGCGGCGCTCTTCTGGAACAGGGACGAGCGCTACTACTCCGAGAGCGACTGGCGCGGAAGATACGCCACCGAGGGCGGCGGAGTTATGATAAACCAGGCGATACATACCATTGACCTGCTCTGCCAGTTCCTCGGCAAGCCGAAAAGCGTTACCGCTACTACGGCAAACCATCATTTAAAGAGTATTATCGAGGTTGAGGATACCTGCGAGGGAGTTATCACCTTCGAGAGCGGACGGCAGGCGAACTTCTTCGTTACCACCGCCTTCCGCGGCCCTAATACCACCGATATCTTCCTCAAAACTCCGCACCACAAAATCGATATGAAGCAGCCGTACATTTACGTTGACGGAGTTGAGGTTCAGGGTGCTGAGGAGGTCGACCATAAGTTCGTTGGTAAGTCCTGCTACGGCAACGGTCACCTTTATCTTATCCGTGAGTTCTACGAGGTTCTCGCAAACGGTGGCGACGTCCCCGTTACGCTTGAGAGCGCGCAGTACGCCGTTCGAATTTTGCTTGCGGCTTACCGCTCAAACGACACGGAAGTGTTGATATAGGTTCATAACAAAAAAATCCCTATTGGAAATTCCAATAGGGATTTTTTCTGCCCTGTTTTTATATATGCGTATATCGAGTTTTGTATGTAACCGACTCGCCGGGCGCGAGGACTCTGTATCCGTCAGCGATATTGAGTCCGTCAACCTTTCCTGCCTGCGGCTCGATGCAGAGGAAGTCCTTAAGACCCTTTGCGTTATACATAATCCAGTGGTCGAAGTTATCCGACATTGTGTATAGTATATCGTCTATCCTTGCGGTATAGCCGCACGCCTCGTAGTAGCCGACGACCTCAACGTTTCTTGAGGGTGAGCCCGTGAGGTAGAGCTTTTCCTGCTCGGTGAGAGGAACGTATCTGCCCGTCGGGATATCTATTTTATTATGCTCCTGACGCGAGGCAATGGGGAGCGAGAAGATATCCGGCTGAAGGAAGGTGGAGTGAAGACTGAAGGTATAGGGCATATTCTTTTTGTCGGTATTGACTATCTCGTAGGTTTGAGAGAGCCCTTCTTCGTCAAGCGCGTAGGTAACGGTAAGCGCGAAGGTGAAGGGGTATACCTTACCCTCGTTTACAAAGTGCATTTTAACGAAGCTGTCGCCCGACTCAAGCACCTCGAAGGGCTGACGGTGAACCGTTCCGTGCAGATGAGAGTTGGTTCTCGGCTCGGTTATCGGAAGGGTGTAATCGACGCCCTCGAAGCTGAATTTGCCAAGGTAGGTTCTGTTCGCGGGAAGAAGAATGGGCGCTCCCTGAAGATAGGGATTTATCTCAAGCTGAGCCTCGTCGGTAAGCGGGCGAAGGATATCCTTGCCGTCGTAGCGAAGGTAGACGAGGTTGCCGCCAAGCCTTGCGCACGCGCCTGCCTCCCATTTTCCGCATTTAATATTGATTATATCGTTCATAGCGTTTATCCTCATTTTCTTGTTTTATGAAATCATTATAGCACGTGCCGCACCTTTTGTCAATCGGTAACGACGAGGTCGAAATCCTCGACGGAGGCGAGGCGGTAGGTGCCGTCGGTTGAGAACTTCGAGCGGTCGGCAAGGAGGATACGATGCTTTGAACGGCGGTACGCCGCAAGCTTTATCTCCTTTTGCTCCAAGGAGCGCTCAAGCACTTCCCCGTCGACTATCGCGGTGCAGGAGGCGAGCATCAGGTCAAAGTTGAATTCCTCTATTTGCCGAGCAGTCCAGCTCCCCGTTGAGGAAACCGAGCGGAACTGCACGTTTCCGCCAAGGAGAATGAGGTTTACGTTAGGGTTTTTCGAGAGCTGAAGGGCGGTTTGAAGATTGTTGGTCACCACCGTTTTGAAGCTCAAATCAAGCCTGCCCGCAAGCGCGAGCGCCGTTGACGAGCTATCGATAAACACACTGTGGAACTCCGGAATATGCGGCATCGCGTTGGTTGCGACCTGCTCCTTTGCCTTTGCGTTTTTAGTCATTCTTACGAATATGGAAACCTCCTCGGCGTTATCCTGCAGTATCGCGCCGCCGTGACTGCGCTCGATAAGACCGAGTGACTGCATCTCGCGCAGGTCGCGCCTTATCGTTGCGTCGCTGACGAAGAGGCGGTTTGCAAGCTCCTTTACGTTCGCGGTGCGGTTTTGCTTCAAGATATCAAGAATTGCGCTGTGGCGCTCGTTTAAGACCATTTTGTACACACCTTTTGTTCGCTTTTGTTCATTTACGCTCATATTATATCATATATATGTTTTTTTGTCAAGTTTTTGAGCAGATATAGACAAGGACGCGCCTCGCGTGGTATAATAATTAAAACTTACTTTTTTGGAGTTAGTATGAAATATTATTTAGCTATTGACATTGGTGCGTCGTCGGGACGGCACATTTTAGCGCATCTTGAGGACGGACGGATAGTTACCGAGGAAATCTACCGCTTTTCCAACGGTGCGAAGCGCTCGGGCGAGAATCTTAAGTGGGATATCACGCGGCTGTTTTCGGAGATACTGAATGGTCTTAAAGAGGCGAAGGCGATAGGAAAAATTCCCGAATCGGTCGGTGTGGACACCTGGGGTGTTGACTACGTTTTGCTCGACGAGTGTGACCGCGAGATAGACGGCGCGTACTGCTACCGCGATGCGCGGACGGAGGCGACTATCCCGACGGTGCACGGTATAATTCCCTTTGAGCGCCTTTACGAGAGGACGGGAATCTCCTTTAATTCCTTCAATACGGTATACCAGCTCCTTTGCGACAAGAAAAGTGGGCGAATGGCGAAGGCAAAGAGCCTTTTGATGCTGCCCGACTATTTCCATTTTAAGCTTACTGGAGAGAAGCGGCAGGAGCACACCAACGCCACCACGACAGGTATGGTCAATGCTGTAACGCACGAGTGGGACGGGGAGATAATTGAGGCACTCGGATATAAAAAAGAGCTTTTCGGTGCTCTTTCGGAGCCCGGCGACACCGTTGGCTATTTTACTGACGAGATAGCAGAAATGGTTGGCTACCGCGCAAAAGTTATTCTCCCCGCAACGCACGACACGGCGAGCGCGGTTTTGGCAGCACCGCTTCTTGATATGACACCTTATATTTCAAGCGGTACTTGGTCGCTTCTCGGAGTTGAGGAGCCTTTTGCGCACACGGACGAGGCGGCGCGCGAGTCGGTCTACTCCAACGAGGGCAGCATACATAACACCTTCCGTTTCCAGAAGAACATAATGGGACTTTGGATGATACAGGAGGTTCGCCGCGAGCTTGATGGCGCTTATTCCTTTGCCGAGCTTGCAGAAATGGCGAGAAATAATCCCATTGACGACGAAATAAACGTTAACGACCACCGCTTCTTTGCACCAAAGAGTATGATAGGTGAGATTGAGAGCGCCGTTGGCAGAAAGCTCTCGGTTGGCGAGTGCGCCTATTGCATCTTCAATAATCTCGCAAGAGATTACGCGGAGTCGCTGAAAAAGCTTGAGGAGATGACCGGTAAGGTATACCCCACGCTTAATATTATAGGCGGTGGAAGCCGCAACACCTTCTTAAACGAGCTCACCGCACGCTACACCGGCAAGCGCATAATTACAGGCCCTACCGAGGGAACGGCTATCGGAAATCTTCTGATGCAGCTTATCGGCGACGGAGCTATACCCGATATAGCCTGCGGCAGACAGCTCGTCAGACAATCGTTTGATATAAATGAAGTTATAATATAGGAGATTAGCGTGAAATAACATTCATCGAAACCAACCTTTAATTATTCACGCCCACGAATTTTCGCGATTTGGAACCTTAATCCAAATCGTCGCAAGAGCGACAGGCGAAAATTCAATTACTATTTGAATGGTCGCCATAGGCGACAGAATGGAGATTGATATGAAAAACATTTTTGAAGCGCCTTTCGTTAAGGAAATGCGAGAGGCAACCGCTAATATGTACAGACTCGGATGGGACGAGAGAAACGGCGGAAACATCAGCTATATGCTCGATGAGAGTGAGGTTTGTGAGTACATAGACACGACGAAGGTTATTCGCACCATCCCTACCGGCTTTGATGCGAGCGCGCTTATAGGCAAAATCTTCATCGTTACCGGAACGGGCAAATATTTCAAGAACGTGGATAAAGACCCCGAAACCAATCTCGGCATCGTCAGAATCGGTGCTGACGGTACGACGGCGGAGCTTCTTTGGGGCTATAAGGACGGGGGCAAATTTACCTCCGAGTTCCCCGCTCATATGATGAGCCACATTGCAAGGCTTTCTGTTGACCCCGATCACCGCGTCGTTATGCATTCGCACCCGACCTACACTATCGCTATGAACACCGTTTGCTCGACGGATGAAAAGGAATTTACGCATAAGCTTTGGCAGTCTAACACCGAGTGTATCGTCGTGTTCCCCGACGGAGTTGGCGTTCTTCCCTGCATGGTTTGCGGAACTAACGAAATAGGCGAGGCTACCGCCGAGAAGATGAAGACCTTCCGCCTCGTAGTTTGGACCAATCACGGAATATACGGCACGGGTAAGACTATGGACGAGGCGTTCGGTCTTATCGAAACGGTTGAAAAGACGGCACAGATTTATATGCTCACCCTTGGAAACGTTGTCAACGTGATACCCGATGAGATACTCAAGGGCCTTGCTGACCTTTGGGGACTTAAGCCGCTCGACGGCGTTCTTAACGTATAAGGGAGGATTTCGGTTATGACGAGATATAGTGAAGCAAAAGGCATTTTTGCAAAATACGGTATTGATACCGAGGCGGCGCTTGCACGCCTTGCAAACATCTCCGTCAGCGTTCATTGCTGGCAGGGCGACGACGTTATAGGCTTTGACGGCAGTGATTCGCTTGACGGCGGTATTCAGACGACGGGTAACTACCCCGGCCGCGCAAGAAATTCCGAGGAGCTTTTCGCGGATATCGAAAGAGCCTTTGCGCTTATGCCCGGAAAGAAGAGGATAAACGTTCACGCCTGCTACGCTCTTCTTGGCAGCGACAAGGGCAAGATAGACCGCGACGAGTACGAATATAAACATTTTGAGCCTTGGGTTGCTCTTGCAAAGAAAATCGGTGCTGAGGGTATCGACTTCAATCCCACCTTCTTCGGTCACCCGAAAATGAAGGACGGCCTTTCCCTCTCCTCCCCCGACGAAGAAACGCGTGCCTTTTGGGTAAGGCACGGCAGAGCCTGCCTCAAGATTGCCGCAGAATTCGGCAAGGCGATGGGCTCGCCCTCGCTCGTTAACATCTGGATTCCCGACGGATACAAGGATATCCCCGCGGACAGACTCACGCCGAGGCTTCGCCTCAAGAAATCTCTCGACGAGATGCTCGAGGGCTACGACAAGGAATGGGTTATTCCGGCGGTCGAGAGCAAGGTATTCGGTATCGGTATCGAGAGCTACACCGTGGGAAATAACGAGTTTTATCAGAACTATGCGGCAAAGGCGGGCATCTGCTGCCTGCTTGACACAGGTCACTACCATCCGACCGAGGTCGTTTCGGATAAGATATCCTCTCTTCTCGCCTTTTACGACAAGGTTGCTCTGCACGTTTCGCGCCCTGTAAGATGGGATAGCGACCACGTCGTTATCCTTGACGACGAGCTTCGCGAGATAGCAAAGGAGATTGTCCGCAACAATGCTGACGAGCGCGTGATAATCGGTCTTGACTACTTTGATGCGAGCATCAACCGCCTCTCTGCTTGGGTGACGGGTGTGCGCTCTATGCAAAAGGCGCTTCTCTCGGCGCTCCTTATGCCCCACGAGGAGCTTAAGGCACTGCAAAACGAGGCTAACTTCACCAAGATAATGTACCTTAACGAGAAATTCAAGCTTATGCCCTGCGGCGACGTTTGGGAGGAATACCTCTCGCGTCAGGGTCTTTCGGACGATTGGTTCGAGGACGTCGAGAAATTTGAAAAAGAAGTTATTGCAAAGAGAAAATAAAGACAAAACCTCGGGTGGTGAGCATTTTGCTCACCACCCGAGGTTTTGATATAGAAAAAACTATTTACAAAAGTGAAAATGCGTGATATAATAGAAATGCCAAACAAAACCAAATATCATTTTTAGGATAAACGCCCTATTTTTATAGGGGGTTTTATACCCTTTTTCATTTTTATATACAAGTCGGATATAATAAGGCAAAAGCGCTTATTCCACTGACTTGTATATGGTGTTTATCCGTAATAGTTGGTTTTGTTTGGCGACAATTGGAGTTGGCGTTTTTCGGTGCGGTGACTTCGGTTGCCGCACTTTTTGATTTTTACAAAAAAGAAAGGACAAATCTAATGAATTACTCAACACTGCTAAAAAACCTGCTTGCAGAAGTCAAATCACTCAACCGGTACAAAGAGATAAAAAAGCCGTTTAACATCTTGGCGTTTATAGCTGTTTTTCCGTTTGTTACAGCTTCATTTTTTATCTCTGTTTTTTACATTATATTTGATTTTATCTTCAACGGCATAGCATCCTGCGCAAGATACCTCGAAAAATGGGTAGATGAGAAAAAGAAAGACATACATCCCGCATCCGAGGCTGTCCTCTTCTTCATTACGATGCCGACTATATTCTTCTTCAACGTTTTGCTTTCCGGCTTCGCGCTCTTCTATTACTTTACTTGGTTCGTTTTGCAAATAAATCTATTTATAGCAACTCTCGGCGGAACAAGATGGCAACCGTACATTTCCAATGCGGAGTTTGCGAAAGAAAATGAGTTTGTCATTGAAACAAGTGAGATGGCATCTCTCGTTTTTTCGGTCGTCGCTTTCGGCTTATTTGTAATCTTTGTTATAATCAGCGTATTCAATTTAGAACTCGGAGCAACGCTTATTGCGTTATATAACCTCGGCATTTTAATTTCAGTGCCCTTGATTTTCAAAAAAATGAAGGTAAAGTCTTCGGATTTCGAGAGCGCGATTGACGCTCCCGGTCAGCAATAATCATAGCCGTAGACCGAAATATCGGCGTGATAAAAGAGCAGCGAGTTGCAAAATGCAGCTCGCTGCTCTTTTATGATTTTTCAAATATTGACACAAGCGACTTTTGTTGATATAATTGAAGCGAGAAAATGCGCGGAGGAGCGTGGGAATTATGCTTTCACTCGGAAAGAAAATAATGATTTTTGACGGCGGTATGGGTAGCGAGCTGGTAAAGACGGGTATACCACACAGAATCCCCGAGGATTTGAACATAACGCACCCCGACGTTATCAAGGAAATCCATAAAAGCTACGCCGATGCCGATTTCATAACGACTAACACCTTTGGTCTTAACAAATTCAAGTACAAGGGCGACTATGCTATTCCGCTCGTTGCGCAAAAGGCGATAGAAAACGCTCGCGCGGCAGGCAAAAGGGTGTTCTTTGATATTGGGCCTACGGGGCTGCTCTTAAAGCCGTTCGGCACACTCGACTTTGACGATGCGTACGAGGCGTTCCGCGAGGTCGTTCTCGCATCAAGAGAGGCAACCGACGGATACATCGTGGAAACCTTTTCCGACCTATACGAGCTCAAGGCGGCACTCCTTGCCATAAAGGAAAATTCGGATAAGCCGGTGTTTGCAACTATGACCTTTGACAAGAGCGGGCGCACTCTTACGGGAACGACGCCCGAGATTATGGTCGCTTTTCTTGAAGAGGTCGGCGTTGATGCGCTCGGCGTCAACTGCTCGCTCGGCCCGAAGGAGCTCTCGGGCGTTGTGTCACGCATTATAAAAGCCGCTCACACACCCGTAATCGTTCAGCCTAACAGAGGTCTGCCACGCCTTGTTGACGGCGTGTCGGTCTACGACCTCTCGGTAGAGGATTTTTCAGCGTGTGCCTATGAATTTGCAAAAATGGGCGTTAGCGTCCTTGGCGGCTGCTGCGGCACTTCCCCGAGCTTTATTTCAGCAATTGCGAAATTCAAGGATATGGACGTGTTGCCCTTAAAGAATCCAAGGCTTGCCGCCGCTATTTCCTATTCGAAATACGTGGAAATAACAGCTGACACTAAATTTGAATCTCTCGTTTTAGACGGCTCTGTGACCGAGGACGATGCCGAGGATTTAGCCTACGAGGTGCTTGATTTGGTAGATGACGGCGCTGACGTTGTAAGCCTTGTGCCAGAGGGTGTTACGCCCGCAACGCTCAAGGCGCTGATAGAAAAAGTGCAGGAGCTCTCAAACATGCCGCTCCGCCTCGACTGCGAGGACGAGGACTTGCAAAAATGCTTCAAGCGCTATTATAACGGCGTGGCGGGATAATTGGTGCGCCTGCTTTATCGCAGGTGTGCCAACTATATTCGCCTTTGGCGAGTGTTATGCACAAGTGCGTGATATTTGCTTCGCAAGTGATATGCGCTTCGCGCGCTGGAAGTTACGAGGCGAATAGAATATCACTGCGACCGACGGGAGCAATATCACTGATTAATTTTCATTACCGCCCGACAGTACATCGTAAGGCATAACACTATACCTTGCGGGCAAGGCGCACGAAAAGGAGTACGAACAAATGTCCGTACTCCTTTTGATTTTCGTATGGTTTGCCCCTGCGTGTCATCTTGAGCGGAGTCCGTCCGAGATTCCACCTTCGCTTTGCTCGGTGCTGCTTCGCAGTTCGACTTCGCTACGCTTCGCTCAGAATGACACGGACGGACGCAGTCGAAACCCTATGGGCGAACGGCAAAGCCGTTCGGATCTTGCAAGGATGTTAAGCTTTATGGAAGGTGCCTCACGGAATCCGTCTTTTTGCGTATATTATTTGAACTGTTTTTTGAATAGGAAGATTTTGGATAAGATGGGGCGTTCCGACCGAAGCAATAGTTCCCAATTGCGAGCTTGTTGGAAAACGGCACATATTGCCAAAAGAGTTCATTCAAAAATTACTTGCTCGCCTCTTCGATAGCAACCGCAACCGCTACTGTCATTCCGACCATAGGGTTGTTACCTGCTCCAGATAATCGACGCAGAGCGAGTCTGCAAGCTTGCTTGTAAGCGAGCCGAGGACGATCGCTCCACTAGCGTTGTGTGCAGCACAACAAGGTGCGTAGCACCAACATCAAGCACAGCGCAGATGGGGCGAGTAGGAGCATAAGCCCATCAAAAAGAGGTCAAGCGAACTTGACCTCTTAATAAAAACTTACTTAGAAGCTTCCTCTATGGCAACCGCAACAGCAACAGTCATACCAACCATGGGGTTATTTCCGGCGCCGATCAAGCCCATCATCTCTACGTGCGCGGGAACGGAGGAAGAACCTGCGAACTGCGCGTCACCGTGCATTCTACCCATAGTGTCGGTCATACCGTAGGAAGCAGGACCTGCCGCCATATTGTCGGGGTGGAGGGTTCTGCCCGTTCCGCCGCCCGAAGCAACAGAGAAATACTGCTTGCCGTTCTCGTTACACCACTTCTTGTAGGTTCCTGCAACGGGGTGCTGGAATCTGGTGGGGTTGGTGGAGTTACCGGTGATAGAAACGCCGACGTTCTCCATTCTCATGATCGCAACACCCTCCGGAACACTGTCAGAGCCGTAGCACTTGACC
>JAFTSQ010000011.1 GCA_017467205.1 Clostridia bacterium
ACACCTCAAGATTAGATATCCCATCATCTTGAATGAGTAAGGTCACTTGTAGACTACGAGTTTGATAGGTCACGGATGTAAGCACAGTAATGTGTTCAGTTGAGTGATACTAATAGACCGAGGGCTTGAACTGCTTTTGCAGGTTCAGCTTCGCTTCATTTCTTGCTAAAGCTTCGTTTCCATACCTTATTCGGTTTTCTGTGAATATTTGCAAAAGATTACATCCTAACGGATGCTCTTTCATATATTTCCTTTTTGTTCGGGCGGATTGTTATCCGCTTTTTTTGTTGCTCTTTTCGGCAAGCTTTCCAGCCCGCTATAATGAATAGTTTTTCGAGCCTTATACTTGCAGTATAAAATTCAATCATTCAAAAAAGATAAATTTATCTTGACAAAGCATATAATATGGTGTAAAATGATTAGGTAAAAGGGAGTAGCTTGGCGCAAGTGCGTCTGCGGCAATCGTCATTTCGGCTTTTTTGCCCGGTTGACCGTGCTGATTATCTCAGTTAGCAAGACTTTTGCAATCATTTGATTGCAAAAGCTTTTTTTGCGTCTTTTGCTCTAAAAAAGGAGAAAAAAATGAAATTTTATCTCAGCGATTCGTCCGAGGTTTTAAACGAGGTTCAAAGCACTGCGGACGGTCTTGCCGCAAGCGAAGCCGAGGCAAGACTTGAAAAGAACGGAAAAAACAAATTAGTCGAGGGCAAGAAGGAGTCGCTCCTTCATCGCTTCTTAAAGCAGCTTGCCGAGCCGATGACTATAATTCTTTTGGTCGCGGCATTCATCTCCGCAGGCGTTGAGATCTACAACGGCTTGCAGCACGGCTTTGAGTTCCCCGCAGACGTGGTTATTATCCTCGCGGTAGTAATCATCAACGCGGTTCTCGGCGTTTTCCAGGAGAGTAAAGCCGAAAAGGCAATTGAAGCTCTACAGGAAATGTCAAAGGCTCAAAGTAAGGTTATTCGCGACGGTAAGCAGATATTCATTCCGAGCGAGGATCTCGTAGTCGGAGATATCATTGTCTTGGAAGCCGGCGACGCAGTTCCTGCTGATGCCCGTATCCTTGAATGTGCTTCTATGAAAATCGAAGAGGCGGCACTTACCGGAGAGTCTGTTCCCGTTGATAAGAAGGTAGATGCTCTGACCCCTGACGCTAACGGCGACGTAGCGCTCGGCGACAGAAAAAATATGGTATTTATGGGCTCCACCGTTGTTTACGGACGAGGTAAGGCGGTCGTAGTTGCTACCGGTATGGATACCGAAATGGGTAAGATTGCCGACGCGCTTGCACAGGCTGAGGAGGGCAAGACCCCCTTGCAGATCAAGCTTGCAGGTCTCTCGAAGATACTCACCTATCTCGTTATAGGTATATGCGTTATTATCTTCGGCGTTCAGCTTATCCGTGAGGGAATCGGCTTTGAGCCTATTCTGGAATCCTTTATGATAGCCATCTCGCTTGCGGTTGCGGCAATTCCCGAGGGACTTGCAACCGTTGTAACGATAGTGCTTTCCATCGGCGTTACCAATATGTCCAAGCGCAACGCTATTATTCGTAAGCTCACCGCCGTGGAAACCCTTGGATGTACCCAGATTATCTGCTCCGATAAGACCGGAACTCTGACGCAAAACAAGATGACCGTAGTTGATCACTACGGCGAAAACGAGCAGCTTTTAGCTATCTCTATGTCCCTCTGTTCCGACGCAGAATTTGACACGGGGGTGGGTACGGCAGTCGGAGAACCCACTGAATGTGCTCTTGTAAACTATGCCGAGGTGCTTGGCTTCTCGAAGAATACAACCAAGACGCAGTACGTCAGAGTCGGCGAGGTTCCGTTTGATTCCGGCAGAAAAATGATGTCGACAGTTCACAAGACTGATAGCGGCGAGCTTATTCAGTTCACCAAGGGCGCGCCCGACGAGCTTCTCAAGAGATGCACGAAGGCGCTCGTTGGCGGCGAGGTCTTCGAGATGACAGACGCGATACGCTCTGATATCCTCGCGGCTAACAAGGCTATGGCTGATAAGGCACTGCGCGTTCTTGCCGCTGCGAAGCGTGAGCTCGATTCCGAGCCCGCAGCATACGAGCCCGAAACGGTTGAGTGCGATCTCTGCTTCGTTGGTCTTGTCGGTATGATAGACCCCGTTCGTCCCGAGGTTAAGCCTGCTATCGACCAGTGTCGCTCCGCAGGTATTCGCCCCATAATGATAACCGGCGACCACAAGGATACCGCAGTCGCTATCGCAATGCAGCTCGGAATTATCGAGAGCGCCGATCAGGCAATCACGGGTGCTGAGCTTGACGATATCTCCGACGAGGAGTTCGAGGTCGCAGTAGAAAAGTATTCGGTTTACGCCCGCGTTCAGCCCGAGCATAAAACGAGAATAGTCAACGCCTGGAGAAAGAAGGGCAGAGTCACCGCAATGACAGGTGACGGCGTTAACGACGCACCCTCTATAAAGAACGCCGATATCGGTGTCGGTATGGGTATTACGGGCACTGACGTAACGAAGAACGTCGCAGATATGATTCTTGCCGACGATAACTTTGCAACCATCGTTTCCGCAGTTGGCGAGGGCCGCCGCATCTACGATAATATCCGTAAGGCTATTCAGTTCCTCTTGGCGTCCAATCTTTCCGAGGTTCTTTCCATCTTCATCGCAACCATATGCGGCTTCACCATCTTCCAGCCGGTGCACCTGCTTTGGATCAACTTGATAACCGACTGTTTCCCCGCACTCGCACTCGGTATGGAGAAGCCCGAGGCCAACGTAATGGCACGCAAGCCCCGCGATTCCAAAGAGGGAATCTTTGCGGGCGGACTTGGCTTTGCGGTAGCATATCAGGGCGCTATCGTAACCGCAATAACCATCGCCTCCTATCTTATAGGTCGCTATTGGCTGGCAGTAGAGTACCACGCAGACGCTATAAAGCAGGGTCTTTACTCTGCTGAAATGCTCGGCTCGAGTATGGCGTTCCTCACGCTCTCGATGTGTGAGATCTTCCACGCCTTCAATATGCGCTCGCTTCACGGCTCTATCTTCACAATGAAGGCGCAGAACCTCTGGCTCTGGGGTGCCGGCGCACTTTCACTTCTCTTGACGACCGTAGTCGTTGAGGTAGACGTGCTTTGCCGGGCTTTCGAGCTTGCGCACCTCAACCTTATGGAATACGGTATAGCTATGGGACTTGCAATTCTCATTATCCCGGTAGTTGAAATCTTCAAGATATTCCACAGAATGATTGATAAGAAAAAGAGTGCCGAGTAATTCTCGGTTAGCGAAAAAGCACTTGCCACGGCAAGTGCTTTTTCGCTTTAATTTTGATTGTTTCGCTCCTCGGCGCACCTCTCTCGCAGATACTCAAGAGCCTCTTTAATTCCGCCAATCTCGTCAATAAGTCCGCACGCCTGGGCATCAACGCCGGATAATATGCTTCCGATATCGTTGACGAGCACGTCGGTGCGCAGGAGCAGCTCTCTGAAATATTCCTCGCTGACCTTTGAGTGCGCGGTAATAAATCCGATTATCCTGTCCTGCATTTTTTCAAGGTAATCGAATGCCTGTGAAACTCCGAGCACAACGCCGCTCGTCCTCACGGGATGAATGGTCATAGTCGCGCTCGGCACTATGAACGAGCGGTCGGCACTTACCGCAAGAGGTACGCCTATCGAATGTCCGCCGCCGAGAACTATCGACGCCGTAGGCTTTTTCATGCTCGCAATAAGCTCGGCTATCGCAAGCCCCGCCTCAACGTCGCCGCCGAGCGTGTTTATCAGAATCAGCACCCCGTCAACCTTCTCGCTTTCCTCAAGTGCTACGAGCAGGGGCAAAAGGTGGTCGTATTTCGTGCTCTTTTGGTTGCCCTCAAGCACGTAATGCCCCTCAATCTGCCCGATTATCGAGATGCAGTAAAAGCTCTCGCCGTGCCCTGAAAGCTCCACGCTACCGCTTTTTTCAATAGAGCTAATGGTGTCGGGAGTGCAAAGCTCCTCGTTATTTTCCATAAATAAACTTTCCCCGCAAATTTTTTATTATTTTTTTCGATAATATTTTAATTTATACATTGATTTTCGATGGGTACTATGTTATAATATAAAAGGTTAAAAAGCAATTCGGCAAGCGAGGCGTCCTCGCCCCGAAATTCAGAAAGGAAATTTGTTATGAAAGAAATTTTGGTCGAAACATCTGCAAGACACATTCATCTTACCAAAGAGGCTGTAGAGCATCTTTTCGGTGCAGGCTATGAGCTCACCAAGAAAAAGGACCTCAGCCAGCCCGGTCAGTATGCTTGCGCTGAAAAGCTCAACGTCGTAGGCCCGAAGGGAACTCTCAAGGCATCCATCCTCGGCCCGACCCGTCCTGCAAACCAGGTAGAGCTTTCGCTTACCGACGCGCGCGCTATCGGCGTTACTGCTCCCATCCGTGAGAGCGGCGATATCGCAGGAAGCGGCGCTTGCAAGCTCGTCAATCCCGAAACCGGCGCAGAGCTTGAGCTCATCGAGGGTGTAATTGCCGCAAAGCGTCACATTCACCTCACCCCCGAGGTTGCTGAAGAGATCAAGGTTAAGGATAAGCAGATAGTATCTGTAAAGCTCTCGACCAATGATCGTGCAACCGTATATTGCGACGTCGTTATCCGCGTTAGCGAGAAGTTCGCTCCCGCTATGCATATTGATACCGACGAGTCGAATGCAGCCTGCGCTTTCGGCGAGGTAATAGGCACGATAATTATATAAAATTCAATTTTAAGGAGAAAAAGAAATGGCAGATCTTGTATATTCACAGGAAGTACAGCATATGTGCGTAGTTGCCAAGGGCCCCAACCACGGTCCCGCTCCCATTCCCGAAGAGGGCAAGTGGGTTAAGGCAAAGGAAATTGCCGACATTTCGGCGTACACGCACGGTGTGGGCTGGTGCGCACCTCAGCAGGGCGCTTGCAAGCTCTCGTTGAACGTAAAGGACGGTATTATCGAAGAGGCTCTCGTTGAAACCATCGGTTGCTCGGGTATGACGCATTCTGCGGCTATGGCAGCAGAAATCCTCCCCGGTAAGACTCTTCTTGAGGCTCTTAACACCGACCTTGTTTGTGACGCTATCAATACCGCAATGCGCGAGCTCTTCCTTCAGATAGTTTACGGACGTTCTCAGTCCGCATTCTCCGAGGGCGGTCTTGTTATCGGAGCAGGTATGGAGGATCTCGGTAAGGGTGAGCGTTCGATGGTCGGTACTATGTACGGAACAAAGGCAAAGGGCGTTCGCTACCTCGAGATGACCGAGGGATATTGCACGAGAATGGCTCTCGATGAGAATGATCAGGTAATCGGCTACGAGTTCGTTTCTCTTGGCAAGATGACCGATTTCATCAAGAAGGGCTTAGAGCCTAACGAAGCATACGAGAAGTCGAAGGGTACATACGGCAGATTCGCTGAAGCTGTTAAGTACATCGACCCTCGCAAAGAGTAATTAAGGAGGGAATAGTAATGGCACGTTTTGAAGGTTATGAAAGACGCGAGGCTAAGATCCTCGCCGCTTTGAAGGAGTACGGTATTTCCTCTATTGACGAGTGCAAGGCGATCTGCGATGCTAAGGGCATTGACCCCTATAAGATCGTTGAAGAAACTCAGCCTATTGCATTTGAGAATGCAAAGTGGGCATACACCGTTGGCGCAGCTATCGCAATCAAGCGTGGCTGCACCAAGGCGGCTGACGCCGCTGCCGCAATCGGAATTGGTCTGCAGGCATTCTGCATTCCCGGCTCGGTTGCTGAAAACCGCAAGGTTGGTCTTGGTCACGGAAACCTCGGCTCTATGCTTCTTTCCGAGTCCACCGAGTGCTTCTGCTTCCTCGCAGGACACGAGTCCTTTGCAGCAGCAGAGGGCGCTATCAAGAT
>JAFTSQ010000012.1 GCA_017467205.1 Clostridia bacterium
TAGCTCCTCGGCATAGAATATCACGCGCGAGCTTTCGTCAATCATTGAAAGATTGCGAAAATAAATGCTCTTGTACCATCCGTCGTGCGCTGGCATAAGGTAAGTTAGCTCCTCGTAGTCCTCGCGCCTTAAATAGCGCGGCGGCTTCCTTAAATATCTCTCCTGCGGTACGCAGAACACCCGCTTTATATTGAGCTCGGGGCGCTCTTCCTTGATTTTTGTGACGATTTTATAGCATAGAGCGTCAAACTCGCCAAAGCCTCCAAAATAAAAAACGCGACAGTCCAAAACCGCCTTCATAATTTCGGCGGTTACCGTCGCATAAAGTTCGTCCGTCAGTTCAATTTCTCTGTGTCCAAAAAACGAGCAAATCATATCTTCCATAATAAAAAATAAGGTGCCACCTCTTGCGAGATGACACCGTAGAATACCTCTCGCATAGTAGTTGGCACACTAACAGAACAACATCCTTATTATAGGGCTACCTATTCAGGAGCGTGCGATACAGTATATCTACCAAAAGATATAGTGCGCCCTGAAAATAGGCATAATACGCCCTTGTAGGATGTTTGTTCTTTATTCTATTGTGTGCCGCTACCATTATAACATTTATTTTCCAATTTTTCAAGAGAATTGCGAAAAATCGTTGAAAAACAAAAAGCTCCGCAAGTGTTTTGGGACGGCGGACCGTCGAGGACGCCGGTCCCTACAATATGGATGTTATAAGCTAAACTCCAATGCGCCGCCGCGCATTTCAAGCTTGCGGAGCGATCATTTCAAGACCGATAGGTCATTTCAAAAATTCCGCAAGGGATTTATTTCACTGCGAGCCTGCTCGCTCTCCGGGTATTCGCCTATGGCGAAGATTCGCACGCTCTCCGCCTGACAAGCGAGCTTGTCGATTTACGAGCGGCGAATGCGAACCGGATTCCGCTACGCTTCGGCGTGCGGAGCACGCGCCGAAGCGAGAGTAGCAGCATAGCCGCAAGAGAGCCAAACTAACAAGCCTTACGACGATAAAATTTAGTGTCTTTCGTCGCGCCAAGCCTTGTAAAGTGGTACTTAACTGCGACTCGTCACGGCAAAATCCATCAAAATTTTATTCGCCGTAAGGTGCTATGCAGTTTTGAAACAATAGATTTTTTCATAGACGAGCTGAATTTCTCGAGAAATATATGATATTTAAGATAAATTCGGCGAAGTATTAGGGGAAAATCTATATTTCAAAACCTTATGAGTTTGACTCTCTTGCGGCTAACAACCCCGTCTGCAATGAACGAAGCTGTAAGGAGCGTATAAAGCTCTATAAAAAACCAAAGCCCCAGAGTGTTACCTCTGGGGTTGTCTGGAGCTGCTACCCGGATTCGGACCGGGGACCTCATCCTTACCAAGGATGTGCTCTACCAGCTGAGCCATAGCAGCATTGTGCCCGATGTTTCGGACGCGAACTATTATATCAAACTTTTTTTCGTTTGTCAATAGTTTTTCGAAAAATGTTTTTTGTTTCTTGAAGGAGGGGCAAAAATCCGCCGCTAAGTGCTATAAATTCTTTACGGCTTCTCTTGATTTCGCATTACCTTCCTTCTTCGTCCTCAATTTTGCATTTTGCATTTCGCATTCTGCATTTATACTCAACCACCACGTAGCTTGAAAGCTTGGCACGCTCCCTCATTGCCGCCTTTACCTCTTCGCAGAGCTTTTCCTTGGCGTCACGTGGATGCAAATCCTTATCGGGATAGAACGGGCCGTCGACGTAGACGGTGGATTTTGCCCTGCCGAAGAGTCCGCGCGAGAAGGTGCGCGTCAGGGCATAGACGGGCGAGTCGAACTTCACCGCAAAGGTGAACGAGGTCGAGGGAAAATCGCGGATTTTGGTGTAGTACGGCCAGGTGCGAGCCTCGGGGTAAACGGCAACGACGCCGCCGCTTTTTAATACACGCCCCACCTCTTCGGTGAAGTTACGCGTGGATTTCAGGTCGGAGGGCAGGGGGAGCGCGCCGAGGAAGGGAGTAAGCGCGCCTATCACGGGGAGCGACACGTTATCTGGGTGAACTATGATAAATGTCTTCTTCGGGAAGGCGGCGAGATTGGGTGTCAGAGCGTCCATACCGAGAAGGGTATGGTTCATAAAAATCATATAGCCGTCGCGGCGATGGGCGCGAAGCGCGCGCTTGCCGACGAAGCGCTCGGAAAACTTGATTTTCGTGTATAGAAAGGCGAGCGGTGGTGCTATAATTCTATGAAGAAAGAAGGAGAAGGTAAGCCAAAACGGATTCGTCCTGTGATAGCGGTAGCTTCCGTCTATCTTTTTTGCCTCGACGCCCTCGGCGGCAAAAACGTCGTCGCTTTCGCTGCTATAGTACACGACTCTTTTCTTCATTATCTCGCCTCCCTTACGCAAAAATACCTTACTGCACTATTATAGCAACAACTCGTGGAAAATGCAAGAGCAAATCTTGTCGCCCTTGACAACGAGGGGGTGGGGTGTTATAATCGTATTGGTAAAAAGTTTTTATAAATATATAGGAGATAGAGGTGGAACCTTACGTAATAATACCGATAGTTCTCGTCGCCGTCCTGGCGATAATTTTAATAGGCTCGTACGTTGCCTACCGTATAGCCTTTTATACCAAGCGCCACGAAGACCTTGACGTGCTCGCCTGGCTCGGAGAGGACGACGAGCCCTGGAAAGCACCTACCAGACGGGGCATTGAGGCTCTTAAGGAAAAGCAGTTTGAGGACTGCTATATAACCTCGCGCGACGGCCTTCGCCTGCACGCGCTTTACTATTTCAATTCAGCCGACGCGCCGACGGTCATTCAGTGCCACGGCTACCGCAGCTTTTCCTTCCGCGATTTCTCGATAGGAAGCCTGCGCGCCATTGACGAGCGCGGATTTAACCTTCTGCTTATCGACCAGCGCTCGCACTGGAAGAGCGAGGGGCACACTATTTGCTTCGGTCTTAAGGAGAGGTTCGACCTTTGTGACTGGATAGACTTTCTCATTCGCGAAAAGCGGGCGGGGAAGATAATACTTTCGGGAATGTCGATGGGCTCGGCTACCGTGCTTATGGCGGGCGGTCTTCCGCTTCCGAGTGAGGTCGTCGGCATTATTGCCGACTGCCCGTACTCCTCTGCCGCGAGGATAATAATGAAGGTTACCCGCTCGGATATGAAGCTGCCTGCTACGCTGCTTTTCCCGTTTGTGTATCTCGGTGCGCTCATATACGGCAGATTTAACCTCCTCGCCGACACGCCCGCGAAGGCTATCAAGCGGTGCCGCCTGCCGCTCCTTTTAGTGCACGGTGACGCGGACACCTTCGTTCCCTACGAAATGAGCCGCGAAATTTACGAGTCCCGACCCGAGAACACCGAGTTTCTGACCGTTCAGGGCGCGGACCACGGAATGTCCTTCGTTGTGGACAGGGGAAGCTACGAGGCGGCGCTCGTGGCATTTGAAGAAAAAATACTAAAGGATTAAAGCTATGAAGAAAAACGACACTCTTTACGGATTTGCAGTTACCCGCGTAAGCGAGGTAGGGAAGCTTGGAAAGCTCTACGAGATGGTATACGAAAAGAACGGCGCGCGCCTTTCCTATTTTGAGCGCGACGACAAAAATATGACCTTCTCGATAGCCTTCAAGACCATACCCGAGGACGATACCGGCGTTTTCCACATTATTGAGCACTCGGTGCTCTGCGGCTCTGAAAAATTCCCGGTCAAAGAGCCCTTCGTCGACCTGCTTAAAAGCTCGCTCAACACCTTCCTCAACGCAATGACCTTTGACGATAAGACGATGTACCCCGTCGCGAGCAAGAACGAAAAGGACTTTCTCAACTTGGTCGAGGTCTATCTTGACGCCGTCTTCTGCCCGAAGATTCTCACCAAGCCCGAAATCTTCTATCAGGAGGGCTGGCATTACGAGCTTACCGACGAGGTGGGCGAGCCGACCTACAAGGGCGTCGTTTTCAACGAAATGAAGGGAGCGTACTCTGCGGCGGATCAGCTCGTCTTCAGATATATGCCGAAGCTCCTCTATCCCGACACCTGCTATTCAAAGAGCTCCGGCGGCGAGCCGGAGGCTATCCCGAGCCTTACCTACGAGCAGTTCGTGGCGGCGCACGCGCGCTACTATCATCCCTCAAACTCCTATATTTTCCTTGACGGTGAGGTGAACCTTGATAAAGTTCTTCCGCTTATCGCCTCCTACCTTTCGCGCTACGAGAGACGGGCGGTTGACGCTGGGATTCCTTATCAGCCGACCGCACCCCGTGTCACAAAAACCTTCGAATACGAGGTCGGAGAGGGAGAGGACGAGAGCGCAAAGGCGCGCCTTGCTCTCGGCAAAATTGTTGCCCGCTTCGACGAGCCCGAAAAATGCGCGGCGTACGCCGTTATCTCGGATATTCTTGCAGGCTCTAACGAATCGCCTCTCAAAAAGGCGCTTCTTGACGAGGGGCTTTGCGAGGACGTGAGTATGGGGCTCTACGACGGCATTCAGGAGAATGCTATGATAATCGAGGCAAAGAACGCAAAGGTCGAGAACATAGAAAAAATCGAGAAAATTATTACCGACACACTGACGGCGGCAAGTCGCACGCTTGACCGCGACAGGCTTCGCGCATCGCTTCACTTTGCCGAGTTCCAGGAAAGAGAAGCCGACTTCGGTGCAGCCCCCGCAGGTCTTATCTACGCTATGCGAGCGCTCGAAACCGAGCTTTACGGCGGCGACCCCACAGTCTCTATTGACAAAGCGAAATTTTACTCCGATTTGTATGAAAAAGTTGACACGGGGTACTTCGAAGAGCTCGTTTCGGTGCTCCTTGAGAGCGAAAATTCCGCAAAGCTCGTCCTCACCCCCTCGAAGAAATTAGCCGAGGAGCGCCTCGAAAAAGAGAGGGCGCGTCTGCGCTCTGCAAAGGCGTCGTGGAGTGCGGAGGAGCTCGCGCAAGTGATAGAGCTTAATAAATCTCTTGCCGAGTGGCAGAAATCCGAGGATTCGGAGGAAGCACGTGCCTCTTTGCCGACCTTGACTCTTGACGATATTTCAAGAGTGCCCGAGGACTTCACCGTCGAGGTTGGTGAGGCGCTCGGCGAGCGCACCCTGCTTTACAGAGCGGCGACGGGCGGCATAGTATACGCCGACCTCTTCTTCCCCTTGACCGACCTTACCGAAGAGGAAATTCCTCTCGCATCCTTCCTCGCCACCACCCTCGGCAATCTGCCGACCGAAAGCTTTGGAGTAATAGAGCTGCAGGACGAGATAAAAAAGAGCCTCGGCTCGCTCAAGGTGTCGCTCTCGACCTTTACCGATAAGGCGGGCAATACCGTGCCCTATATGGTAGTCAACTCAAGCGCGCTCGAGGCGGATGCGGAAAGAATGGTTGAGCTTTGCCGCGAGGTTATACTCACCACCGATTTCTCGGATAAAAAGCTCCTTCGCGACATTCTCAAGCAGTGTAAGCTTGCAACCGAGATGGCGTTCGTTGAAGGGGGACACGCAGCAGCTCTCACTCGCTCTATGGCGGCGTTCAGCACCGAGTCGAGAATTGAGGATCTTTCCGAGGGTCTTGACTTCTTAAGAGCCGTTCGCACCCTTGACGATTCCTTTGACACGATCACCTTGGCAGAGCGCCTCAAGGCGCTGTCCCGGCGCATATTCACCCGTGGCGGAGTCAGCGTCGCGCTCATAGGCGAGGAGAACCCCGCCCTTGCCGAAGGGTTCGTTAAGATGCTACCCGTGTCAAATAAAAAGCCTGCCGCAACGGCGATTAAGCCGCTCGGCGCGCGCCGCGAGGCGATAGTTATACCCGCCCAGGTCGGCTATGCCGCAATGACCTCGAATATTCGCGATTTGGGGTATGAAAGCTCGGGCGCGCAAAACGTGGCGAGAAATATAGTTTCTTACAGCTATCTTTGGAACACCGTTCGCGTTCAGGGCGGTGCTTACGGCTCGGGAATGGTCGTTCGCCAGAACGGCAATCTCGGCTTTTATTCCTACCGCGACCCATCTCCTATGGCAACCCTTGATGCGTACTGCGGCGTGGGCAGCTACCTTCGCGAGTTCGCAAAGGAGAACGATGATTTCACGAAGTTCATAATCGGTGCTGTCGGCGATGCCGAGCCGCTTCGCTCGCCTCGCACGGCGGGAACTCTTGCATTTTCGCTTTATCTGCGCGGCGTGAGCCACGCCGATACCTGCCGCCGCCGCACCCAGCTTATCGAAACCGGAAGGGAAGAGCTCCTCGCGGTTGCCGATATGCTCGACAAGGTGGGAGAGCTAGGCTCGGTTGTCGTCGTCGGCGGAAGGGACAAGATAGACGAGGAACGCTTCGACGAGGTTATTTGTATTTAAGCATTCCCGTCCTTTCGGGCGGATATGGGAATTTATTGTAGGGACCGGCGTCCTCGACGGTCCGTAGTTCCAAAACACCGAAACAAAAAATAACGGACCGTCGAGGACGCCGGTCCTTACGGGATGTATCACGGTTGCAAATTTATCCTATAGGATAGCGAAGCGGCACGAATGCATATAATGAGACATTTTGCTCTGTAAAACAAAAACGCCCCAAGGCTCGATGTGCCTTGGGGCAAATTTTTACTTAATCAAATTTCTTTTTTCAGAGGAAGGAATGCAACCGCTGCCGTGTCGATTTTTCCCGACGCGCCGAGCGCCGCAACTCCGACGAGCTCCTTTTGCGCCGCGTTAGCTCTCTCGGCTATTGCGTTGATTGCCGCAACTCTGCCCTCAAGCGAGCGGATTGCCGAGGAAACGCCCTTGACGCTCTTGTCGGTTCTTTCAAGAACCGCGTACGCCGCAGGTATCTTCTCGTAGGGATTACCGACTCCGACGGTGGAAACCGCCGCAATGAATTCGTTAGCCGTCGCCTCTGCCGACTGCATATATTCCTCGGCATCCAAAAGGATTTCTGTCGCCTCGCTGACACCGGGATACTCGGCTATCAAGGTCTTATCAAAGTTCTTCGCGTTTTTGTAGGACGTGGAAATCTCCGAATAGATATCTCCGCCCTCGTCAAGCGCCGCCTGACACTCGTTTGCATACTGAATGTAGGAGCGCGATGCGGTTTCGCCGGTTAAGAGCTCGGCGTTAATGGTAGTATATGACTCTCTTGCGGAGAGAACGCCCTGCCAGGTGGGGTCGGAGGAATAATAGCTGTCCTGCGCCGCGTCGAGCGCCGCGCGGACTACGAGGTAGCTGCCGCCTGCGTAGTATTCCGAAATAGCCACCGAAACCTGCTCAACGAAGCTTTCGGAGTCTTCAATGGCTTTATTGATGGTGCTTATCTGCTCGTCAAGCTCCGCGAGCGCGTCGGCAACGCCTGTGTACGACGTGTCGGTAAACTTGACTGCCGCGCTGTTTGCGTAGTCTGCCGCCGCCTTCTTATCGGCAAGGGTTGCCGCGTCGGATATCGCCTCAACCGCCTCAACGAACGCCGCTGCTCGCTCCGCGTCGGTCGCGGCAAGCGAGGTTATGGAAGCCGTCGCGAAGAGGACAGCCGAAAGGAGCGTGCAAAGGAGCACGGCAAAGAGCGTGCGCAAAGCTCCGTATTTTCTTTTCATAGTAATTTGTCCAGCCTTTCCGGCGCATAACGCCGATAGTTTCTCAAATTAATTATACCACCCGAAAGCCGCCCTTTTCAATATACAATCATAACAAAATTTGAGCCGCGCTTTTGTTTATTGTTTTTTATGCGTTTTTATTTTGCCGTCGGAACTTGACTTTAATAAAAAAATATATTATAATTCTATTGGTTATATAGTGCCCGATATTACGGGCGGCTGTTTTCTGTCCCTTGGCGGACGGGATTTTTTATTTGTAATTTAACTTTTTAAGGAGATAAAAGAGTGAGCGAGATCTACAAAAAGGTGTCAACGAGCCTTGGCTTCGTTGAGCGTGAGAAGCTTGTAAGAAAATTCTGGGAGGATAACTCCATCTTTGAAAAGAGTATGCTCTCCCGTCCGAAGAGCAATAGCTTTACCTTCTACGAAGGACCGCCGACGGCTAACGGAAAGCCGCACATCGGCCACGTTCTTACCCGAGTTATAAAGGATATGATACCGAGATACCGCACGATGAAGGGTCAGCGCGTGCTTCGTAAGGCGGGCTGGGATACTCACGGTCTGCCGGTCGAGCTTGAGGTCGAAAAGAAGCTCGGAATAGACGGTAAGGATCAGATAGAAAGCTACGGCCTTGAGCCCTTTATTGCACATTGCAAGGAGTCGGTGTGGAACTATAAGGGAATGTGGGAGGACTTCTCCGGCACGGTAGGCTTCTGGGTGGATACCGACAATCCTTACGTCACCTACGATAATAACTTTATTGAGTCGGAGTGGTGGGCTCTTAAGCAGATTTGGGACAAGGGGCTCATTTACAAGGGCTTCAAGATAGTTCCGTACTGCCCCCGCTGCGGCACCCCCCTCTCATCGCACGAGGTAGCGCAGGGCTATAAGACGGTCAAGGAAAAGTCCGCCGTAGTTCGCTTTAAGTGCATAGATGAGGACGCATATTTCCTCGCCTGGACGACGACGCCCTGGACGCTCCCCTCGAACGTTGCCCTCTGCGTCAACCCCGATGAGATTTACTGCAAGGTCAAGGCGGCTGACGGCTTCGTTTACTATATGGCGAAGGCGCTTCTTGACAAGGTTCTCGCCCCCCTTGCGACCGAGGACGCACCCGCATACGAGATACTTTCCGAGATGCGCGGCGCGGAGCTTGAATATAAAAGGTACGAGCCTCTCTTTGCCTGCGCAGGTAAGAGTGCCGAAAAGCAGAAGAAGGCGGCTCATTTCATCACCTGCGACGGATACGTCACGATGTCCGACGGTACGGGTATCGTTCATATCGCGCCCGCCTTCGGTGAGGACGATAACAGGGTAGGAAAGAAGTACGAGCTTCCCTTCGTTCAGTTCGTTAACGCGAAGGGCGAGATGACCGAGGACACCGATTACGCGGGCGTTTTCGTCAAAAAGGCTGACCCGCTTATCCTCTCCGACCTCGACCGCGACGGCAAGCTCTTTGCCGCACCCAAGTTCGAGCACGATTATCCGCACTGCTGGAGATGCAATACCCCCCTTATCTACTACGCTCGCGACACCTGGTTCATTAAGATGACCGCCGTGCGCGACAACCTCATAAGGAACAACAACACGGTAAATTGGATTCCCGAGAGCGTTGGTAAGGGTCGCTTCGGCGATTGGCTCTCGAACGTTCAGGACTGGGGACTTTCGAGAAATCGCTATTGGGGAACGCCCCTTAATATCTGGGAGTGCTCCTGCGGTCACCGCCATTCCGTCGGCTCTATCGAGGAGCTTCGCTCAATGTCGGACAACTGCCCCGAGAATATCGAGCTTCACCGCCCCTTCATTGACGCGGTCACGATTAAGTGCTCCGAGTGCGGCGGCGAGATGAAGCGCGTCAGCGAGGTTATCGACTGCTGGTTTGACTCCGGCTCAATGCCGTTTGCGCAGTGGCATTATCCCTTTGAAAATAAGGAAATGTTCGATTCGCAGTTCCCCGCAGATTTCATCAGCGAGGGCGTCGACCAGACGCGCGGATGGTTCTATTCTCTTATGGCTATATCCACCCTTATCTTTGATAAAGCACCCTACAAGAACGTCCTCGTTCTTGGCCACGTGCTTGATAAGGACGGTCAGAAGATGTCCAAATCCAAGGGCAACGCGGTTGATCCCTTCGAGGCGCTCGAGGAGTTCGGCGCGGACGCTATCCGCTGGTATTTCTATTCCAACTCTGCCCCCTGGCTTCCCAACAGATTCTATAAGGAAGCGGTTGTCGAGGGTCAGCGCAAGTTTATGGGAACGCTTTGGAATACCTACGCATTCTACGTTCTCTACGCGAATATCGACGGCTTTGACCCGACCAAGCACGCCTTTGACGAGGAAAGCCTCTCGGTAATGGATAAGTGGATTCTCTCCAAGCTCAACACCGCTGTAAAGAGTGTTGACGACTATCTTGCAAATTACAAGATAACCGAGGCGACTCGCGTGCTTGAGGAGCTCGTTGACCAGCTTTCCAACTGGTACGTCCGCCGCAGCCGCGAAAGATTCTGGGTCAAGGATATGCCCACCGATAAGGTGAACGCGTATATGACCCTCTACACCGCGCTCGTAACTCTTGCGAAAATCACAGCACCCTTCATTCCGTTTATGGCGGAGGAGATTTATCAGAATCTCGTTCGTTCTGTTGACACGGGTGCGCCCGAATCGGTTCACCTTTGCGATTATCCCGTAGCCGAGGAGGGAAGAATTGACTCGGCTCTTGAGGCTGATATGGACGAGGTTATCGACGTCGTCGTTCTCGGCAGAGCCTGCCGTAACGCCGCAAGCATCAAGAACCGCCAGCCTATCGCGAAGATGTACGTCAAGGCGGACGGTCGCCCGAGCGACAGCTTCATTACGGTTATAGCCGAGGAGCTGAACGTCAAGGAGGTCGAGTTTACCGACAGTGTTCGCGCCTTCACTACGTATAGCTTCAAGCCCCAGCTTCGCACGCTCGGCCCGAAATACGGTAAGTATCTCGGTCAGATAAGAGAGAAGCTCTCTGCAATAGACGGCAACGCCGCTATGGATGAGCTTGAGTCGACGGGCACGCTCAACCTGCCCATTTCGGATATCACCGCCACTCTTACCAAAGAGGACCTTCTTATAGAAATGAGCAAGACCGAGGGCTTTGAGTCGCTCTCCTCGGGTAACACTACCGTCGTTCTCGACAAACGTCTTACCCCCGCTCTTATTGAAGAGGGTAACGTGCGCGAGATAATCTCGAAGATTCAGACGATGAGAAAGGACTCCGGCTTCGAGGTAATGGACAGAATCAGGGTAGCCTTCCTTGGTAACGATACCATTGCGGAGATTGCAAAGCGCAACGAGGCTGAAATTATGGCGGACACGCTTGCGGATACTATCGCAGTCGGCGAAAGATTCAAGTTCGAGAAGGAATGGAACATCAACGGCGAGAAGGTCGTCCTCTCGGTAGAAAAGGTATAAAAATCAGCACGGGGCGGGCGCATTTGGGCGCAAGCGAAAATGACTAAAAAGGACGGAAAAGCTCCAAAATCAACAAAGCGCAGAGAATATGCGTTATAAGGTTGAATTTCTGCGAATTTCTCCAAAAAAATAAAGTCATTTTCTATTCGCTCTCAAATCCCCCTACCCCCGGAAAACCGCCACTTTAGAGGAATTGATATGAGAAACGAAAACGTGCGCAGACTTCTGCCCGACGTTCCCGCGTATGCATCACAGCAGGGAACGCAAAAGTTAGGTCTTGTCGCCGAGCTTCATTATCACGACGAAATAGAATTGCTCGCCATACATTCGGGCGAGTTCCTTTGCACTGCGGAGGGCGTTGAATACCGCGCCAAAGCAGGCGAGGTAATTTTCATAAACTCGAGGATTCCGCACTCGACCGCCTGCGACACACCGGGCACGAGGATAGGGCTTTTGCAGATACTTCACAGCCCCTTTATCGGCGGCGACGAGCCGCGCACCATTCGCTATTCGGTGCGCCTTATGGGCAGAGCATTCTCGCCTGTCAAGGTGGTTGCGGACAAGGAGTTTTTCCTCGCGGTAACCGGCGCTATCGACGAGCTGCGGTCAAAGAGGCACGCCTGCGAGGCGTTCGCAAAGGCGCATATTTATAAGATACTCGGCACGCTCATTCGTGACGGCTGCCTTGCCGACGAAAAGGAGATATATCTCAACAGCGAGGTGCAGAAGGTGCTACCCGTGTTGACTTATCTCAACGAAAACTACGCCGAGGGTCTGACTCTCGACGAGGCGAGCGCGCTTCTTAATTTTGATAAGAGCTATTTCTGCCGCATCTTCAGGCGCGCTATCGGCGCGACCTTCACCGAGTACCTAAACTTCGTCAGAATATGTAAGGCGGAAAAGCTGCTCTCGAAGACCGACAAGAGCGTTATCGAGATATCCGAGGCAGTCGGATTCTCCTCGGTTTCCTATTTCAACCGCGTCTTCAGAAAATATTGCAGCTCCACTCCCCGCGAGTACAGAATGGCAAAATACTGTAATATGTAAAAATTATACTTTGAGCGAAAAAGAGCAAGCATGCAAGACGAAAATCTTGCCTGTCTGCTCTTTTTTTCGTAAAAGAGTTTACAACTTTCGTAAAATGTGCTAAAATGATATTAAGTTCTATAAAGGAGATTTTTATGGCAAGAACAAATCTTTCGCCGGGGACGCTTATCGCGCCTATCCCTGCCGTTATGGTGAGCGTTGGCGATATGGAAAACTCGAATATAATCACGGTTGCTTGGACGGGTATACTCTCCACCCACCCGGCGCGCGCCTACATTTCGGTGCGCCCGAGCCGCCATTCCTACGGAATTCTCAAGGAGCGCGGCGAGTTCGTTATAAATCTGACAACCAAAAAGCTTGCAAAGGCTACCGACTTTACGGGCATTTACACCGGCGCAAAGGTGGATAAGTTTGCAAAGCTCGGACTCACGAAGGTAGAGAGTAAATGCGTCAGCGCACCGACTATTGCCGAGTGCCCGCTCTCACTCGAATGCCGCGTTTGCGAGGTTATACCGATGGGAACGCACGATGTTTTTATTGCGGATATCGTGAGCGTTTCCTGCGACGAAAAAATTATGGATAAGGACGGCAAAATCTGCCTTCATCGCGCAGGGCTTATGGCGTATGCGCACGGCGAGTATTTCGCCCTTGGCGAAAGCCTCGGTAAATTCGGCTTCAGTGCCACCAAGAAAAGAAAAGCGCCCCCGAAGAAGAGTGGCGGCGGAAAGGCAGGCAAGGCGGACGCGTAAGACGCTCTCTGGAATATGAAAGAAGAAAGAAACGAATACACAAAAAACAGGATTCTCTCACTTATTGAGGCGGAATTTGAAAGCGACGTCGCCTTTGAGCGCGCTATGGGCATACCCGACAAGACGGTCAATAACTGGCGCCGCGGTCGCTCCTCCTCGTTTATGAGGATGCTCCCCGAAATAGCCGCGCGCTTTCGCGTTACGGTATCCGACCTTCTCAACGTGCCGATAGGCTCGGACACCTCCGAGCTCTCCGAGGAGGAAAAGCACCTCGTTCACCTCTACCGCCGCTCGCGTACGCTCCCCGAGGCGCAACGCGCCGCATTGCGCAAGACGCTCGAATCGGTGGTGCTGATGTACCTTGAGCTCGCAGGCGAGCGCGGAACAACAAGAAGAAAGAGAGTAGGGAAGGTTTGAAAATAAATTTTCAAACTCGTCGTTTGTGTCTTTCGTTCCGTAAGGGATGGAACGAATTTCCTTGCGGAAACCGAAGACAAACGACCGCACTAAAAAAGGAATGGTTAAAAATATGAGAATTTCAACGCTTACCCACCCGATAGAGATGCGCGTCGGTCATGTGGAGGCAATAAAGCTTATTGCAGAGGCGGGCTTTGAGGCAATTGACTACACGATGTTAAGCCCGACCCACCCGGTCTTCACAGCCGAGCGCGATAAAATAGTCCGCGAGCTGAAGGAGACTGCCGACTCATACGGCATACCCTTCAATCAGGCGCATTCCTTAAACCCAAGCTGGCGCTACGGCGTCGACGAGGCGGAAAACCTTAACCGCAAAAGGTGCGTGCTCGACTCTGTCGAGATAGCGGCGGAGCTCGGCGCGAAGAATATAATCGTTCACCCGATAGCTATGCCCGAGAAAACGCGCGCGGAGCAAAAGGAATTCAACCTTGATTTCTATGCAGACGTACTTGAGCGCGCCTCAAGCGTTGGTATCACGGTGGCTGTTGAGAATATGTGGGGCAGGCATCGCGACAGAGCCGATATGATAGTTCCGAACGTTTGCTCAACGGCGGAGGAGATGTGCGACTATATCGACTCGCTCGATTCGCCCTACGTCACCGCCTGCCTCGACCTCGGTCACGCAGGCCTCGTCGGAGAGCGCGCGGACGCAATGATACGCACGCTTGGGGAGCGCCTCGGCGCGCTCCATATCCACGACAACGACTTTTTAGAGGACTTACATACCTTCCCGTACTTCGGCAAAATGAATTTCCCGCTCATTATCGAAGCGCTCCGCGAGGTTGGCTACGCGGGTGATATCACCTTCGAGCCGAGTGTTATTTTCGAGCGGATACCGACCGACCTGTTTGGTGCGGCGCTTCGCTTTTTGAAGGAAATAGGCGAGCATCTTCGCCGTGAACTGACAAAATAGGAAGGTGATTAAAATGAAAAATTCAAATACTTGCCCGAAATGTAAAAGTGGCGATATAGTGCGCTTTGACGGCTACGCAGGCCCGTACGGCGCAGGCAATAACCTTATGGTCGGCTCGACTATCTTCTCCGCGGTGAACGTCAACCGTTACGTTTGCTGCAGCTGCGGCTTTACGGAGGAATGGATAGATGCGGAGGATCTCGAAAAGGTAAAGAGCAGCCGCAAGGCTCGGTAGCTCGGTATATTCGCAAGGCAAAATACCCCCCGTTTTTTGACACGGGGGTAGCTTTGCCAACCATACAAAAACAAATAGGGCAGAGAATTTTCAAAAATTCTCTGCCCTAAAGCTTTGGCGAAAGCCTGTGCTGTTTGGTTTATAGATTAGAAGAGACCGATGATCTTTCCCGACTCGTCGACGTCGATACGCTCGGCGGCGGGGGATTTGGGAAGACCGGGCATTGTGAGTATGTCGCCCGTCTGCACCACTATAAAGCCGGCTCCTGCCGCGAGCTTAACGTTTCTTACGGTTATCGAGAAGCCGCTTGGTGCGCCGAGCTTGGTAGGGTCGTCGGAGAAGCTGTACTGCGTTTTCGCCATACAGATAGGAAGATTTCCGTAGCCGAGGGCGACTATCGTGTCTATCTGCTTCTTTGCCGCAGGGGTAATAATAACGCCACTGCCGCCGTAGACCCTTTCGGTGATGCTCTTTATCTTGTCTTCAACGGTTGCGTCGAGCTCGTAGGAGAAGGTGAAGTGCGGCTTATCCTCCTCGCAAAGACGGACGACCTCGCGCGCGAGCTCAATACCGCCGGCACCGCCCTTTGCCCATACATCAGAGAGGACGACGTTAACGCCGAGCTTTTTGCACTCGCCGATAATACTGTCAACCTCGGCGTCGGTATCCGTGGGGAATCTGTTGACCGCAACGACGCAGGGAAGACCGAAGGTGTTTTTAATATTGGAAACGTGGCGAAGAAGGTTGGGAATACCCTTGCCGAGCGCCTCGAGGTTTTCCTCACCGAGCGCGGTTTTGGGAACGCCGCCGTGCATCTTTAGCGCGCGGATAGTTGCAACCACAACAACTGCCGAGGGGGTAAGACCTGCCATGCGGCACTTGATATCAAGGAACTTTTCAGCACCGAGGTCAGCGCCGAAGCCTGCCTCGGTTATGGTGTAGTCACCCATCTTGAGCGCGAGCTTGGTTGCAATTACAGAGTTGCAGCCGTGAGTGATATTCGCGAACGGTCCGCCGTGAACGAAGGCGGGCGTGCCCTCAAGAGTCTGAACGAGGTTGGGCTTCAGCGCGTCCTTAAGAAGCGCGGTCATAGCGCCTGCCGCCTTGAGATCGCCTGCGGTTACGGGGCGGTCGTCGTAGGTGTAGCCGACTATGATGTTCGAGAGTCTTTCCTTGAGGTCGGCTATCGAATTTGCGAGGCAGAGAATAGCCATAACCTCGCTTGCGACGGTGATGTCAAAGCCGTCCTCGCGCGGAACACCGTTTGCCTTGCCGCCAAGTCCGTCAACGACGAAGCGGAGCTGACGGTCGTTCATATCAACGCATCTTTTCCAGGTTATCTTACGAACGTCTATACCGAGGGAGTTGCCCTGCTGGATATGGTTGTCGAGCATTGCGGCGAGCAGGTTGTTTGCCGCGCCTATTGCGTGGAAGTCACCTGTGAAATGAAGGTTAATGTCCTCCATCGGCACGACCTGCGCATATCCGCCGCCTGCCGCACCGCCCTTAACTCCGAAGACCGGGCCGAGCGAGGGCTCGCGGAGGGCTACGACGGTGTCCTTGCCTATCCGCCTAAGACCGTCGGCAAGACCGATAGTAGTCGTGGTCTTGCCCTCTCCTGCGGGAGTGGGGGTTATTGCCGTGACGAGAACGAGCTTTCCGTCCTCTCTCTTCGTTTCTGAAAGGAGTGAAAGGTCTATCTTCGCTTTGTATTTGCCGTACTGCTCGACGAACGCATCGTCAACGTGAGCTGTCTTGGCAATCTCGCCTATCGGCTTCATATTACAGCTTTGCGCAATTTCTATATCCGATTTGTATCCCATTTTCCTGTTTTCCTTTCCTGTGAGGGCGGCTCAAGTTGAAAAGCTCGAGCTGCCCTTATATTTTACCTAGGGATAGGTGGATTTGTGAGCGATTAGAAAATGACTTTTAATTCAATGGAGAAATTCGCAGAATTTCAACCTTTATTGTGAATTTTAGCTCATTTATAATTTTTTGAGCCTCTTTCTTGTCATTTTCGGTTACGCCCAAATGCACCGGCCCTTTTTTACTTGAAGTAGCGGACTGCCGCCTCAAACATTCTTATGTTATAGTTACCCTCGACGTTCTTGTAAAGACCGTCGCCAATACGCTCGCTGTGACCCATCTTACCAAAGACGCGACCGTCGGGCGAGGTAATGCCCTCAATTGCGTACATCGAGTCGTTGGGGTTGTGGTGGATATCCGCGGTTGCGTTGCCGTCAAGGTCGACGTACTGCGTTGCAATCTGACCGTTTGCCGCGAGCTGTCTTATAAGCTCCTCGGATGCGAGGAAGCGGCCCTCGCCGTGAGAAATAGGAACGTTGTAAACGTCGCCAACCTCGGTAAGAGCAAGCCACGGGGACTTGTTAGATGCGACACGGGTACGCACTATTCTCGATTGGTGGCGCGCTATCGTGTTGAAGGTGAGGGTGGGGCAGCTCTCGTCGGTATCTATAATTTTACCGTAGGGAACGAGGCCGAGCTTGATAAGAGCCTGGAAGCCGTTGCATATACCGCACATAAGTCCGTCGCGCATCTCAAGAAGCTCGCTGACGCCGTCCTTTACCGCAGCGTTGCGGAAGAAGGCGGTGATGAACTTACCGCTTCCGTCGGGCTCGTCGCCGCCGGAGAAGCCGCCGGGAATGAATACCATCTGAGCTTCCTTAAGGCGCTTTGCAAAGTAGTCAACGCTCTCGGAAATGCCCTTAGCGGAAAGGTTGTTGATAACTATTATCTCGGGGTCTGCACCCGCATCGGCAACCGCCTTTGCGCTGTCGTACTCGCAGTTAGTACCGGGGAATGCGGGAATGAGAATTCTGGGCTTTGCAACCTTGATAGCGGGAGCTTTGCGCTCGCTCGCCTTGTAGGAGAAGGTTTCCATTCTTCCGTCGCCCTGCTTGATGTTGCAGCTGTAAACGCTCTCAAGCTTTCCCTCGTAGTCCGAAAGCAGCTCGGAAAGCGAGAGCTCCTCGCCGCGATAGGAGATAACCTCACGGGCGGTCGCGCGACCGAGGTATATAGCGCCCTCGGGAGCTTCCTTTGCCTCAACGATGAAGGATGCATAGCTATAACCGAAGATATCCTCAAGCGAAAGAGAGTCCGAGAAGGTGAAGCCGAAGCCGTTACCGAAGCACATCTTCATAACCGCCTCTGCTATGCCGCCGATGCCGGGCGTGTAGCAGGAAACGGCCTTTTTAGTAGAGAGAAGCTCGTGTACGCGAGCAAACAGAGCCACAGCCGACTCCGCGGTGGGAAGACCGTCCTCACCGTGCTCCGACTTGAGAAGGTAGAGGTTATTTTCGCCCTTTATCTCGCCTGAAACGATATCCTTCGTCTTTGCGGTGGTAACCGCGAAGGAAACGAGGGTGGGCGGAACGTCGAGGTCCTCAAAGCTTCCACTCATAGAGTCCTTGCCGCCGATAGAGCCTATGCCGAGCTGCTTTTGCGCGCGGTGCGCACCGAGAAGCGCCGCAAGGGGAAGACCCCATCTCTTTGCATTCTTGCCGAGGCGGGGGAAGTATTCCTGGAAGGTGAGGTAGGTTTCGTCAAAGGACGCACCGCTCGCTATCAGCTTGCAGACCGATTCGAGCACGGCAAGATATGCGCTGTGGTAGGGGCTCTTTTCGGCTATGAAGGGGTTGTAGCCCCATGCCATAAGCGAGCAATCGTCGGTGTGCTTTTTCTCGACCGATATCTTCTGTACCATAGCCTGAGCAGGTGTGAGCTGGTGCTTTCCGCCGAAGGGCATTATAACAGTGCCCGCGCCTATGGTGGAGTCGAATCTCTCGGAAAGTCCGCGCTTTGAGCAGACGTTAAGGTCGCTTGCCGTCTTCTTATAGTTTTCGCTGAAGCTGCCCGAAATAGTCTTGTTATAGGGCTTCGGAGCTTCGATTTCTATATCAATATGCTTGGGTGCGCCGTTGGAGTTCAAGAATTCGCGGCTGATGTCGACGATTTTCTTGCCGTTCCAATTCATAACGAGGCGCGCCTCTTCGGTCACCTCTGCAACGGCGGTGGCACGGAGGTTTTCCTTGTATGCAAGGGCGAGGAATGCGTCGACGTTCTCGCGCTCGATAACAACTGCCATTCTCTCCTGCGACTCGCTTATCGCAAGCTCCGTTCCGTCAAGGCCCTCGTACTTCTTGGGCACTGCGTTGAGGTCTATCGTAAGACCGTCCGCAAGCTCGCCGATAGCGACCGAAACGCCGCCTGCACCGAAGTCGTTGCATCTCTTTATCATTCTGCTCGCCTCGGGGTTGCGGAAGAGCCTTTGGAGCTTTCTTTCCTCGGGGGCGTTGCCCTTTTGCACCTCTGCGCCGCAGCTTTCAAGCGACTTTACGGTGTGCGACTTTGATGAGCCGGTAGCACCGCCGCAGCCGTCACGGCCGGTAGCGCCGCCGAGAAGGATTACCACGTCGCCGGCTACGGGGCGCTCGCGGCGGACGTTTCTTTCGGGAGCAGCCGCGATAACCGCGCCTATCTCCATTCGCTTTGCCGCGTATCCGTCGTGATAGAGCTCGTCTACGATACCTGTCGCAAGACCTATCTGGTTACCGTAGGAGGAATATCCTGCCGCCGCGGTGGTGACTATCTTTCTCTGGGGAAGCTTGCCGGGTATGGTTTCGCTGACCGGCTTCAAGGGGTCAGCCGCACCCGTAACGCGCATTGCGCCGTATACGTAGGAGCGACCCGAAAGCGGGTCACGGATAGCTCCGCCAATGCAGGTAGCCGCGCCGCCGAAGGGCTCAATCTCGGTCGGGTGGTTATGCGTTTCGTTCTTGAAAAGGAGAAGCCAGGGCTCGCTGACGCCGTCTACCTCAACGTCGATTTTGACGGTGCAGGCGTTTATCTCCTCGGACTCGTCGAGTCTGTCGAGCTTGCCGTGCGCTTTAAGGTATTTTACCGCAACCGTCGCAACGTCCATAAGGCAGATAGGCTTGGTTCTCTCTATATCGTGGCGGGTTTCGAGGTAGTCGTTATACGCCGCCTCAAGAAGCGGGTCGGCGAACTTGACCGAGTCAATCTCGGTCTGGAAGGTGGTGTGACGGCAGTGGTCGGACCAGTAGGTGTCTATCATTCTGATTTCGGTGATGGTGGGGTCGCGCTCTTCGGTGCGGAAGTACGCCTGGCAAAAGGCAATATCGTCAGCATCCATTGCAAGACCGTAGTCCGAAACGAACTGTTCAAGACCTGCTCTGTCAAGACCGATAAATCCGTCAAGCACCTTTACCTCGGTGGGTACGGTGTAGTCGAGCGCGAGAGTTTCGGGCAGCTCAAGTGCCGCCTCTCTTGCTTCGACGGGGTTGATAACGTGCTTTTTGATAGCGGCGATATCAGCCTCCGTGAGCGCACCGTAGAGAACGTAGACCTTTGCGGTCCTAACGGTGGGTCTGTCGCCCTTGGAGATTATCTGAATGCACTGTGCCGCGCTGTCTGCCCGCTGGTCAAACTGACCGGGCAGGAATTCAACGGCGAAGACCGCCGCCGCACCCTCGCATTCGAGGGTCTTTGAGGTGAGGTCGAGCTGGGGCTCGGAGAACACCGTCTTTTCTGCGTATTCAAACAGCTCCTCGCTGATGTTCTCGGCATCGTAGCGATTTATAACGCGAACGTCTTCGAGAGCGCTTATTCCGAGAAGCGAGCGAGCGTCCGAAAGAAGAGCCTTTGCTTCGTTTGCAAGCTCCTTTTTCTTCTCAACAAAAATTCTGTATACCATTATTTATCCTCCGCCGTAAGCGCCAAAAGCGCGCGTCCGCCGATGTCGTGGCGGTAATATGCGTTTTCAAACTTGATTTTTTCGACGAGCGAGTAAGCAGACGCAATAGCGTCCTTAAGGCTTTTTGCCGTCGCGGTAGCGCCGAGAACTCTTCCGCCGGCGGTAACGAGGGTGTCACCGTCAAGCTTCGCGCCTGCAACGTACACGCTCTCCTCAATTTCCTCAGGGATTGTGAGAGGGAAGCCCTTTTTGTAGCTCTGGGGGTAGCCGTCCGACGCCATAACGACGCAGCAGGCGTGCTTATCCGCGAATTTGACGGGTACCGTGTCGAGCTTTTCATCTCTTACAGCGCGCATTATGTCGAAGAGGTCGGACTCAAGAAGAGGGAGCACCACCTGCGTTTCGGGGTCGCCGAAGCGGCAGTTGTACTCGATAACCTTCGGGCCGGCTTTCGTGAGCATAAGTCCGAAGTAGAGGCAGCCCTTGAAGGTTCTGCCTTCCGCCTTCATTGCGTTAACGGTGGGGAGGAAGATAGTCCTCATACACTCCTCTGCAATCTCTTTGGTGTAGTAGGGGTTGGGGGCAACCGTTCCCATACCGCCGGTGTTAAGACCGGTGTCGCCGTCGTGCGCGCGCTTGTGGTCCATTGAGGAAACCATAGGCACGAGCGTTTTGCCGTCGGTAAAGGCGAGAACCGAAACCTCGGGGCCCTCAAGGAACTCCTCGATAACTATGCTGTCGCCGCTCTTGCCGAAGACCTTATCTCTCATCATCGAAACGACAGCAGCCTTTGCTTCCTCGCGCGTCAAGGCGATTATAACGCCCTTGCCGAGTGCAAGACCGTCCGCCTTGATAACGGTGGGAATGGGCGCACCTTCGAGATACTTAAGCGCCGCCTCCTCGTCACTGAATACCTCGTACGCCGCGGTGGGTATCGAATATTTCTTCATAAGGTTCTTGGAGAAGACCTTGCTTCCCTCGATTATCGCCGCCTCAGCCGTCGGGCCAAAGCAGGGGATTCCCGCCGCTTCAAGCGCATTGACCGCGCCGAGCACGAGCGGGTCGTCGGGAGCGACTACCGCAAAGTCAATTTTTTCGCGCTTTGCAAATTCAACGAGCTTGGGAATGTCCTTTGCGTCACCGCCTACGACGGTCGCGTCCTTTGCCATACCGCCGTTGCCGGGCAGGGCAAATATTTCCTTAATACTCTTGTTTTCCTTTAGCTTTTTGATGATGGCGTGCTCTCTGCCGCCACCGCCTACAACGAGCACTCTCATTTCGGGATGCTCCTTTCATTAGTGGTGGAACAGGCGCATTCCTGTGAACGCCATTACCATTCCGTACTTGTCTGCGCACTTGATAACTATATCGTCGCGCACCGAGCCGCCGGGCTCTGCTATGTACTTAACGCCGCTTCTCTTCGCGCGCTCAATATTGGCGTCGAAGGGGAAGAATGCATCGGATGCGAGGGCAACGCCGTCAATCTTCGAAAGATACTCGCGCGCATCCTCGGCGGTAAGCGGCTCGGGGCGGGTGGTGAAATACTTCTGCCAATTGCCCTCGGCGCAAACGTCCTCTTCATTCTTGTTTATATAGCCGTCGATAACGTTATCGCGGTCGGGTCTTGCAATTCCGTCCTTGAAGGGAAGGGCGAGCACCTTCGGGTGTCTGCGCAAGAACCAGGTGTCAGCCTTCGTGCCTGCAAGGCGGGTGCAGTGAATTCTCGACTGCTGACCTGCGCCAACGCCGATAGCCTGTCCGTCGGTCGCGTAGCAGACCGAGTTTGACTGGGTGTACTTAAGGGTGATAAGCGCGATAACGAGGTCTCTTGCAGCCTCTTCGGTGAGCGCCTTATTTTCGGTAACGATGTTATCGAAGAGCGATGCGTCTATCTTATAATCGTTTCTGCCCTGCTCGAAGCTGATACCGTAGACCTGCTTGGTTTCGATGGGAGCGGGGGTGTAGGTGGGGTCAATCTTTACGATATTGTAGTTGCCCTTTTTCTTGGTCTTGAGTATCTCAAGCGCCTCGGGGGTGTAGCCGGGAGCTATAATACCGTCGGAAATCTCGCGCTTGATGAGCGTTGCGGTAACCACGTCGCACTCGTCGGAGAGTGCTATCCAGTCGCCAAAGGAGCTCATTCTGTCAGTGCCGCGCGCTCTTGCGTAGGCGCAGGCGAGGGGGGATGAGTCAAGCTCCTTGATGTCGTCGACGAAGCAGGCGCGCTTAAGGTCGTCGGGAAGCTTGATTCCAACTGCCGCCGAGGTGGGACTGACGTGCTTGAAGGAGGTCGCCGAGGGGAGTCCCGTCGCTTCCTTCAATTCCTTAACGAGCTGCCAGGCGTTGAATGCGTCAAGGAAATTTATGTATCCGGGTCTGCCCGAGAGAATTTCAATGGGGAGCTCCGAGCCGTCCTGCATATAGATGCGGGAGGGCTTTTGGTTGGGGTTACAACCGTATTTAAGTTCAAATTCTTTCATAGCGTTCCCTTTCTTCACTTGTTTTTGTTTATAAGTCTTGTTTCACTCTTTCCACTCTCGAGGTCGACGAAACAAACGTAGAGGGATATCTTGTTTTCTTCGTTGAGGTTCTGCCAGATGCAATTCGTAAGTGCGTCAATATCCGAGGGAATCTTAACTCTCTCGGGCTCACCGGTGAAGGTGGGGAGGGGATTGCCGTCGGTCATATAGGTGTGAATAAAGTGGCCAAGACCTGCGGTCGCGGTGTACTCGTAGAAATAGCGGTTGCAGCCCAAGCCCTCGGGGTCGGAGCTCTTGAGAATGCTCATTTCGTACTTAAATCCGCCGTCCGAGAGGTCGAGAAGTCCGCTGATACGGGGGGTGAGGTTCGGAGCGTCGGGCTCAAACTCGCGGGTGCGAAGAGCCGCTCTCATATCTTCGCCACGCAGGAGCGCGTCGTATACCGTGTCGGTCTGGTCGCCGTTGGTAACCACTATCTTGTCGCCGGCTCTCTTAACTGCTGAATAAATGATAAGAGAGGGGTCGGAAACCTTGGAAAAATCGTAGGGCTCGGTGTATATCGCGCCGTCCTTTTCGACGAAAACGCGGTTGCGAGAGTTCTCGCTTCTGCCCATAATGAAGTATGCGAACGCGGCGCACTTTGCGTCGGCAGTCTTGCCGATAATTATACCGCGGCCGGGATAGGCGTTGTTTTTGAGAAGCTCGCCTATGAGCTCGGTTTCATAAACGTTCATTCTGAAGTTCTCCTTATTTTGTTTATTCAGCGCCGACTATCTCGGCACACACCTTTTCGCAGGCGAGAGGGAGTATCTTCCACTCCGCCTCCTCCATAACTCTTCTTTGCAGAGATTCGGGGGTATCGCCGTCCTTGATTTCAACCGCGCGCTGCATTATTATTCTGCCGCCGTCGGGTATCTCGTTGACGAAATGAACGGTAGCTCCCGTGACCTTAACTCCGTACGAGAGCGCCGCCTCGTGCACGCGCAGACCGTAAAAGCCCTTGCCCGAGAAGGAGGGGATGAGGGAGGGGTGGACGTTGATTATTCTTTCGGGGTAAGCCGAGGTAAAGCCCTCGCCGAGAATTGACATAAAGCCCGCAAGGACTATGAGGTCTATTTTGTGCTCCGAGAGAAGTGCCTTTATTCTTCCCTCGAACTCCTCGGCATCGGCACACTCGCGCCGAAGAACGACGGCGGTGGGAATGCCCGCCTCTGACGCTCTGACGAGCGCGTAGGCGTCCGCCTTATTGGAGATAACTAACTCTATTTTACCGCTTTTTATGATACCGTCGCGCTGTGCGGCGATGAGCGCACCGAGGTTAGTGCCGCCGCCCGAGACGAGAACGGCTATTTTAGCAACGCCGCTCATAAAATTATCTTGTCCTCACTCTTGACTATCTCGCCGATAACGTAAGCGTCCTCGCCGTTTGCCGTGAGAATGGAAAGAGCTTCGTCAACCGACTCCTTAGGAACTACTATGCTCATTCCGACACCCATATTGAAGGTGTTGAACATATCGCGCTCGGAAATTCCGCCGCGCTCTGCAAGGAGCTTGAATATCGGGAGAATCTTAACTGCCGATTTGTCTATCTTCGCGCCAAGACCGTCGGGAATGGAGCGCGGGATGTTCTCGTAGAAGCCGCCGCCCGTAATGTGCGAGATGCCGTGAACCTCTACCTTTTCAAGAAGGGCGAGAACCGACTTTACGTAAATCTTGGTGGGGGTAAGGAGGGTTTCGCCGATGCTCTTGCCTCCGAGCTCTGCGACGGGGGACTTGATATCCGCGTTTTCAACGTCGAATACCTTTCTTACAAGCGAGAAGCCGTTGGAGTGAACGCCGCTCGATGCAAGAGCGATAACCACGTCGCCCTCCCTCATTTTCTTGTTGTCTATAATCTTTGCCTTGTCGACGACGCCGGTGCAGTAGCCCGCAAGGTCGTACTCGTCAACAGGATAAAAGCCGGGCATCTCTGCGGTTTCACCGCCGATGAGCGCCGCGCCGGACTGAACGCAGCCCTCCGCAACACCCTTAACGATGTCGGCAATTCTTTCGGGAATGTTCTTTCCGCAAGCGATGTAGTCAAGGAAGAAGAGGGGCTTTGCACCCGTGCAGATAACGTCGTTTACGCACATCGCAACGCAGTCAATACCAACGGTATCGTGCTTGTCCATAAGGAAGGCGAGCTTAAGCTTCGTTCCAACACCGTCCGTGCCGCTTACGAGAACGGGGCGGCTCATACCGGTAACGTCAAGCTCGAAAAGACCGCCGAAGCCGCCGACGTCGGAGCAAACTCCGCTCGTCATCGTCCTCGCGATATGAGCCTTCATAAGATCTACTGCCTTGTAGCCTGCGGTAATGTCAACGCCGGCGGCAGCATAGCTGTCGGATTTTGATTTGGTGTTCATTTTGTTTTCCTTTCTTTCATTGGCTTCTCTTTTTGGAGATATATTTAATTTTTTATTTATTCTTTTCCGCTCCAGCAGTACGTGCAGAGCTTGCAGGGATCAACGCCTATCGCCTTGACAAGACCCTCAAGCGTCTGAAATTCAAGAGAGTCGAACTTGAACTGCCGGCATATCGCCTCGCGCATACGCCTTCCGCGCTCGGTGCTCGCGTCGCTGTATTCGTCGAGGTGCTCAAGTCCCTCCTCGCCCTCAAGGTCGATTATCGTCTTTCTCGTAATGAGCTCCAAGGCGTTCTTCGCGCTTGAGAAATTGAGGTACTTGCAGGGGTACATAATCGGCGGGCAGGCAGAGCGCATATGCACTTCCTTTGCGCCGTTGTCGTAGAGGAATTCAACCGTTTCCTGAAGCTGCGTTCCTCTGACTATCGAGTCGTCAACGAAGAGTAAGCTCTTGTCCTTTATCAGCTCTGTGACGGGTATCTGCTTCATCTTCGCAACTCTGTGCCGCTCTCTCTGGCTTGAGGGCATAAAGCTTCTCGGCCAGGTGGGCGTGTATTTTATGAACGGGCGGGCAAAGGTTTTGCCGCTCTTGTTCGAGTAGCCGATGGCGTGCGGAGTTCCGGAGTCGGGCACGCCGCAGACGTAGTCGACGCTGTCAATAAGCCCCGCCTCCATATCGTGCTCCGCCATAATAGCGCCGTTGCGGTAACGCATTATCTCTACGTTCTCGCCCTCGTAGGTCGAGTTGGAGTAGCCGTAATACGACCAGAGAAACGCGCAGATTCTCATTTTCTCGCCCGGCTCGGCAAGGGTCGTAATACCGTCAGCCGAAAGCTCGACTATCTCGCCAGGTCCGAGCTCGCGCTCGGTTTCGTAACCGAGCTTGGTATAGGCAAAGGACTCGAAGGATACGCAGTATCCGTCCTCTGCGCGACCTATCGTAATAGGAAGCCTTCCGAGCTTATCCCTTGCGGCTATAAGCCGTCCGTCCTCCTTCAGAACGAGTATAGACGCCGTTCCGTCTATTTCCGACTGGGCGAACTTGATTCCCTCAAGGAAGGACTCCTTTTGGTTGATGAGTGATGCAACGAGCTCGACGGAATTTATCCTTCCACCGTTCATTGCGGAGAAGTGGCCGTTGTGGTCTATGAAGTATTTTTCTATAAGCTCGTCGGCGTTGTTTATCTTGCCGACTATCGTAATAGCGTACCTTCCGAGCCGCGAGCGAATGAGAAGCGGCTGGGGGTCGGTGTCGCTTATACAGCCTATCGCCGAATTGCCGCTCATTATTTCGAAGATATCGTCAAACTTCGTTCTGAACGGCGAGTTTTCAATATTATGTATCTCACGAAGAAGACCGCGCTCGGCGTTGAGCGCTGCCATACCGCCCCTTCGAGTTCCGAGGTGCGAATGGTAGTCCGTTCCGAAGAACACGTCGGAGATAATGTCGCGCTTTGCTACCGCGCCAAAGAATCCACCCATGCTAAAACCTCCGTGCGTTAAGCCTGCCCGAGTTCTGACGCGAGTGCTGCGTCCTTCTTGAGAACCGCGAGCGAGTCTGCCTTGCGCTTTGCGTCGAGCTTCTTTTGGAGAGCTTCGTCGGTTATGGCAAGCATCTCGGCGGCAAGAAGAGCCGCGTTTGCGCCTCCGTTTATTGCGACGGTTGCAACCGGAATGCCTGAGGGCATCTGAACTGTGGAAAGAAGAGCGTCAAGCCCGTCGAGATTTGTCGACTTGCAGGGAATTCCGATGACGGGCAACGTCGTGTTAGCCGCGATAGCACCCGCAAGGTGCGCCGCCATTCCCGCCGCTGCTATGATAACGCCGAAGCCGCACTCTCTTGCCGTGCGGGCAAAGTCGCGCGCCTCGTCCGGCGTTCTGTGCGCCGAATAGATATGCACCTCAAAGGGAATTTCAAGTGCGGCGAGCGTGTCCGTCGCCTTTCTGATTATGGGAAGGTCGCTGTCGCTTCCCATCACGATTCCGACTTTTTTCATTTTTATCTCCTATCCGCCGGGCTGTACCGGCTGTAAATTAACAATCAAAAAGGGCGCACTTACTCCTCGGTGAAAAAAGTAAATGTGCCCAGACGGTCGGCAAAACGGGCACTGCCCGCAACGCTTATCTATCCCTGTGGTAAGCTCCACTGAACCGTCGGTCAAGAAAGCGGCTGCTCGCAAAAGACTTTGCAGCGTGATTTTTAACGGTAATATTATACCACGCCCTCTTATATAATGTCAAGATATAAATAAGTACAAAAAGAAGTAAAATCGTGAGCGCGCGATAGGGGATTTGTGCCAAAGAAAAAACTTGACAACGGTGCGGTGGACGGTTATAATGGTATAAAACCAAAAGGCAAAGGAGCGGTAAGACGCCCTATTTGCCGAAAAGAAAGGATGGGTCAACCTATGAATATCAAGATACTCAAGCTTCTCGAAAAGGACGCGCGAATGAGCGCCGCGGAAATCTCAGCCATAACCGGAATGGCTGCCGCCGAGGTCGAATGCGAGATTGCCGAGATGGAGAGGGATGGCATCATCCGTGCCTACAAGAGCGTTATCGACTGGGAGAAGGTAGACACCTCGCAGGTCAGCGCCATTATCGAGCTCAAGGTAACGCCTAAGGCAGGTCTTGGATTTGAAGAGGTGGCAGACCGTGTCGCAAAATACCCCGAGGTTGAGTCTGTTTATCTTATGAGCGGCTCGTACGACCTCAAGGTCGTCGTCAGGGGCAAGACCTTCCACGAGGTATCCACCTTCGTGGCAAAGGAGCTCGCGGTTATAGATTCGGTAACCTCCACCGCCACGCAGTTCGTTATGCGCAGATATAAGGAGGCGGGAATTGAGCTTATTTCCACCGAAGAGGATGAGAGAGGAATGTTCTCCCTATGATAGATTATTCCAAGATGCTGAACGAGTCGGTCAAGTCGATAAAGCCGTCGGGGATACGAAAGTTCTTCGACATTGCGGCAACCGTTGAGGACGTTATATCCCTCGGCGTCGGCGAGCCCGATTTTGCAACCCCGTGGCAGATAAGGAGCGCGGGTATACGGTCGCTTGAGCGCGGCAGCACGCACTACACGGCAAACTCAGGACTTATCGCCCTGCGCCGCGAAATTTCAAGCTATTTTTTGAGAAAATACGAGGTTAAGTACGACCCCGTGTCAGAAATTCTCGTTACCGTCGGCGGTAGCGAGGCAATAGATATGCTCATCCGCGCAATAGTAGGGGTGGGCGACGAGGTTATTATCCCCCAGCCGAGCTACGTCTGCTACGAGCCTATGGTAATTCTTGCGGGCGGTACACCCGTGATAGTGGACACGAAGGCGGAAAACGGCTTTAAGCTCACCGCCGAGGAGCTGCGCGCCGCCATAACCGAAAAAACGAAGCTTCTTATCCTTCCTTACCCCTCAAACCCCACGGGCGCGGTTATGGAAAGGGCGGATATCGAGGCACTCTCCGAGGTGCTTGCCGACACCAATATCGCCGTTGTTTCCGACGAGATATACGCAGAGCTTACCTTTACCGAAAACGCGCATGTGAGTGCGGCGGCGGTCGAGGGTATGCGCGAGCGCACCGTTGTGGTAAACGGCTTTTCGAAGACCTTTTCTATGACAGGCTGGCGTCTTGGCTATGCCTGCGGACCGCGCGAGCTTATCAAGGAAATGACGAAGATACATCAGTACGCAATAATGTGCGCCCCCACCGCGTCGCAGTACGCGGCTATTGAGGCGCTTCGCAACTGTGACGAGCGAGTCGCCGAGATGAAGGAGGAGTACGATAACCGCCGCCATCTCATAGTCGACGGCTTCGGAAAGCTCGGGCTCGAATGCCGTGAGCCGCTCGGCGCGTTCTACGCCTTCCCCTGCATTAAAAGCACGGGACTTTCGAGCGAGGAATTCTGCGAGAGGCTTCTTCTTGAAAAGCGCGTCGCCCTCGTTCCCGGCACGGCGTTCGGCAAGAGCGGCGAGGGCTTTGTCCGCGCCTCCTACTGCTACTCGGTAGCGCACATCCGCGAGGCGCTCAAGAGAATAGGCGAGTTTCTTGAAACGGTGACGGAAAAGGGATGAGATACAATAACTTAAGCGAATACTTGAGAGGCCGCTTCGGCGGCAGGCTCGGTAAGATTTGCATTGACGCAGGCTTTACCTGCCCTAACCGCGACGGGCGTTGCGGCGAGGGCGGCTGTATCTTCTGCGGCGAGCGAGGCGCTGGCGAGCATATTCAGCCGGGCGCTATCAGCGAGCAGGTGAGGGCGGTCGTCGAGCGCGACAGGAAGCAGGACAAATTCGTTGCCTATTTTCAGAATTTCACGAATACCTACGCACCGGTCGAGGTTCTGCGCGAAAGATACGACGAGGCGGTAGCCGAGAAAAAGGTCAAGGTGCTCGCCGTCGGCACGCGCCCCGACTGCATTAGTGAGGAGGTCGCCGCGCTCCTTGCGGAATATAAGGAGCGGTGCGAGGTTTGGGTTGAGCTTGGGCTTCAGACCTCGAACGACGAGGTTGCAAGGCTTATCCGCCGCGGATACAAAAGCGAGGTCTTTCTTCGCGCAACCGAAATCCTGAAAAAACACGGCATTCCTTTTATCGTTCATCTTATGGCAGGCCTTCCCGGCGAGAGCCTTGAGGATTTCAAGAAAAGCCTTGATTTTGTAAACAAAACTTTGCCTTTTGGCATAAAAATTCATTCACTTTACGTAATGCGCGGCACGAATATGGAGAAAATGTACCGCGAAAATCTTTACACGCCACCGACCCAAGAGGAGTATGCAGAGGCGGTCGTGTACGCGATAGCACACACGCCGAGGAGCGTTATCTTCCATCGCCTGACGGGCGACTGCCCGCGCGATTTGTTAGTCGCACCCGAATGGAACGCCGACAAAAACGGAACGCTCGACAGGATAAATTCAATTCTTGAAGAGCGCGGACTTACCCAGGGCTGTTTGGAATAATAAAAACAGAGCAAGAATAGAAGGAAGCTTACCCTTTTACTCTTGCTCTTTTTTTGCCTCGCATAGATTATAATATTCAAACAAGCTCGTCGAGGCTGACGCCGAATATTTCGGCAAAAGCCTTCAGCTCGATATCGGTAACGAATCTTTTTCCGCTCTCTATTCTTTGAATCGCGTTTTTATCCAAATCTATACCGATAAGCTGCATTTTATCTGCAAGAGCCCTTTGCGAAAGCTTTGTGGGATAAGCCAGCCTGAATTTGCGAATATTATCGCCGCACAGATTGTTACTGCCGCCACATTTGTTCTTGAACATTTTACACCTCTTTTTGACATTCAGTGATTGACAAATCTATTATATTGTGTTAGAATGTAGAATATGACATTCACCAAATGTCAAATCACGCAAACAAGGAGCGTCGTGGGTACCGGCACCTACAATGCAGAGGCAAGATGAAGACAATTGTTGGCATAGAAAAAGAAATAGATAAGCTCGGGAGAATAGTTATTCCTAAAGAATTAAGAGCGCGGTACGGTTTAACCGATAACGTGGAAATTATAGCCACCGAGCAAGGTATTATGTTAAGAAGTCCGAAATACAAGATCGTTAGGCGAGAGAGCAAAGCCGAGAAAAGATAAACTCGGGAAACAAAAAGGCATAGCCGAAAGCTTTTAATTAAGCTTTCGGCTATGCCTTTTTTGCTGAAAATCAACCTTACGCTACCGACGAGTAGAGCGCTAAAAAGAGAAGTGAAAGTGCAACGAAGGCGACCCCCGTGTAGAGAAATGCGCGAGGTGCGGCGCTCCTTTTTTTGCTTCGCTCGCACTTGTAGTCGTAATAGCTTTTTTTCTCGGCTTTAGGGAACGGCAGGAGCGAGTGCGCCGCCGCGGAGAGCGCATAGGCGAGCGAGTCAAAAAAGCCCGTCGAGGCTATCCATACAAGCGCGCCTGCCGAAAGGATTAGTATACCGGGGATGAAAAATGCATCGGACAATATAGAATAGAGGATAGGCGGCGAGCTTGCCGAGAATAAGCCTTGCCCCGCCGCAACCAGAAATGCGACGAGCAGCCCGACTGCCGCCGTAAGAGAATACTTTATCAGCCTGCCTTTCATCCTTCACCACCCGAAAGATGAGCCTTGTATTTTGCCTCCTCCGCGTCGTTACAGAGAACGAAGTGGCCGCCCTCAATCTCGCGAAAGCTTGGCTCGCCCTGCGAGTAATCGTGATCGCGCTGTGGGTTATAGGTTATTCTCTTCCTTCTTTTTTCGTATTCGGGGTCGGGCAGTGGAATTGCCGAGAGGAGCGAGCGCGTGTACGGGTGCAGAGGATGCTCGAAGAGCTTGTCCGCGTCCGCGAGCTCCACTAATTTGCCAAGGTACATAACGCCTATCCTGTCGGAAAAATACTTGACTACCGAGAGGTCGTGCGCTATAAAAAGAACCGTCAGCGAGAGCTCGTTTTTCAGCTCTTGGAGAAGGTTGATTACCTGCGCTTGAATAGACACGTCAAGAGCCGAAACCGGCTCGTCGGCTATTATCAGCTCGGGCTTCATAATAACCGAGCGCGCAACGCCGATGCGCTGGCGCTGTCCGCCCGAGAACTCGTGCGGATACCTGCCCGCGTGCTCTCTCTCAAGACCGACGAGCTCGAGCGTGCGATAGACCTCGCTGTCGATGACACCCTTGTCCTTGATGCCTTTGATAACAAGCCCCTCGGACACTATCTCCTTGACCGTCATTCTGGGGTCGAGGGATGCTATCGGGTCTTGGAATATCATTTGAATTTGGGTTATAAGATTAGTGTCGACGTGGGTGCTGTCATACCTTGCCTCGCTCATAAGGCGCTTTTGCTCGGCAATAAGGGAGGCGAGCGCCCTTCGTCTTTCGGCTATTTTCTCCTTTTCGCCGCACTTTTTAAGCTCTGATAGCTCTGCTCGGAATTTCTCCTTCGCCTCGGCTATTTTCTCTTTGTAGGCGAGAGTTCCCGCGCTTATCCTCTTGCCCTTGAAATATATATTACCGCCCGTTATGTTATAAAGCTTGATAACGGCGCGGCCGGTCGTGGTTTTCCCACAGCCCGATTCGCCAACGAGGCCGAAGACCTCGCCGCGCTTTATGGAGAAGGAAATATTATCGACTGCTCGCAGCCCGCCGAAATGCATTGAGAGGTTTTCAATGCGAAGCAGCTCGTCGCCTGCCGAAATATCGGGTGCATTTTTTGATAAATCAGTCATTTTCGGCTTCACCTCTCAATTTTTTCATTCTTTCGATGCGCTCTGTGACGACCCTCGGCGGCTTGATTTTCGGAGCGTCGGGGTGCAAAAGCCAGGTCGCCGCAAAGTGAGTGTCGCTTATTTTGAACATCGGCGGACTTTCTTCAAAGTCTATCTTCATTGCGTATCTGTTGCGCTCGGCAAACGCATCACCCACGGGGGGATAAATCATATTCGGGGGAGTGCCGGGGATAGCCTCAAGCTTCTCCTTGGTGTCAAGGTCGGGCATTGAGGAAAGGAGCGCCCAGGTATACGGATGCGCGGGGGAGTAGAATATATCGCTTGCCGTCCCGTACTCGACTATCTTTCCTGCGTACATAACCGCAATTCTGTCCGCCACATTGGCAACGACGCCGAGGTCGTGCGTTATGAATATGATAGAGAGATTCCTCTCACGCTTCAGTCTGCCGATAAGCTCAAGTATCTGCGCTTGAATTGTAACGTCGAGGGCGGTGGTCGGCTCGTCGCAGATGAGGACGTCGGGATTTGCCGCGAGCGCGATGGCTATAACTATGCGCTGGCGCATACCGCCCGAGAACTCAAAGGGGTATTGCCCGTACCGTACGCTCGGCTCGGGAATTCCGACCTCCTCCATAAGCTTAAGAGCGCGCATTTTCGCCGTACTGCGAGTGATGCGGCCGAGGACGCCCGCGGCGCACTCCCCAAGATAATCTATGAGTCTTTCCGCTTCAAGCGCGTAGTTGCGGGTGGGGCGTGTCGAGATTTTCACCTCATAGTGCTCTTTAAGCTCTGCTATAATCCTCGCGATTTTTCCTCTTTCGAGTGTGCGGCTTGCCAGGGATGCGCGCAGAGCCGACTCAAAGGATGCAGGCGCCCCGTCCATTTCCTTTTCCATCGGGTCGGCAGATGCCCTGACGCACCTTACGAGCGGCTTGGCTATTTTTATAAATTCGCCGTAGCCGACACCTTTGTCCATTACCGCCTTGTATGCTGACTCGCAGAGCTTGAGCGCCTCGCGCCCTCCTTCGTACGACCTATTCGCCGAGAGCTCAAGAGCCGCGGCGGCGTTCTTTTTGAAATCAATCATAAAGCCGTCGTCGAGCTCTGCACGCTTGAATGCGAAGCTATAAAAGCTTCGGCAGGCGGCACTGATGCGCGCCGCCTCTTCGTTATTTTCTGCGACCGCCTCTATCATAAGCCGCTCGAGGCGGCGAAGGGTTGAATTGAAGCTTTTTCGGCACTCGCGCGCCCTTGCCTTGCTCTTCAGTAGCATTGCCTCGGTCAGCTGATTTCCTATTTTCATAATGGGGTTGAGACTGGAGAGGGGGTCTTGGAAAATCATAGCGAGCTTGTCGCCTCGGAGCTTGTAAAACTCCTCCTCCGAAAGCTTCAAAAGGTCGCGCCCCTCATAGATTATCTCGCCGCCCTCGACCTCTGCGTTGCCTGCGAGAATTCCGAGAATAGCCTTTGAGGTGACCGACTTGCCCGAGCCCGACTCGCCGACTATCGCAAGTGTTTCGCCCTCGGATAGCTCGAAATCAATGCCGCGCACCGCCTGCAACTTACCCGAAACAGTCCTGAAGGATATCTTAAGATCTCTTACCCGTAATTTAGTTGCCATAAATCATACCACCTTTCTAATCTTCCACGCCGCGAAGGGATGGGTTGAACGCGTCGCGCAGACCGTTGCCGAACAGGTTGAAGGATATCTCAAGAAGCGAGATAAAGAGCGCCGGAAACAGTATGATATGCGGGTGTGTGCTGAGCGAGCCCTGACCCTGCGAGAGCATAGTACCTATGCTAGTGAATGACGAGGATGCTTCCAGATTGATGATGTTGAGGTAGGAGAGCATCGACTCGGTGAAGATAACGCCGGGAATGGTGAGAACGGCAGAGGTGATTATCGTTCCTATCGAGTTCGGGAAGATATGCTTTAACATAATTCGGCGGTCCTTTGCGCCGAGAGTTTTTGCCGCGAGAACGTACTCACGCCTCTTGTATCGGTAGAACTGCATACGCACTCGTGACGCCATTCCGACCCACCCCGTCATAACGAAAGCGAAGAGGAGAGAGGGGAGCGTGCCGAGTTTTTCGGCGAGATGGAGCTGAAAAAGGGTGGCAACGACTATGAAGGGAACTGATGCCAAGATGTCCGAAATCCGCTCGAGGACGAGGTCTGTCGTCCCGCCGTAGTAGCCCTCTATCGCACCGTATATTGCGCCTATGGTCAAATTTATCAGCGAAACGAATATAGCGAGTAAGAAGGAGAGGCGAGCACCGAGGGCGAGGCTTGTCAGAATATCCTGACCGTAGTTATTCGTGCCGAGCAGGAAGGCGGGCTCGTGCCCGTTTTTGTAGGTGTAATACTCGTAGTAGTTAACCCGAACCTTAACGCCGCCCTGAACGCGAAGCGCGTAGATATAGCTGCCGTCGTCGCCCGCTATGCGAGAGCCGTCGTACTTGGCAGCCGTCTGGCTTGTGAGGCTATCAGTCGTCAGATAGTTCGGGATATAATTTCCCTCCTTATCGTAGACTGCCGCACCCGTGCTGGTAGCCGAGCCGCTCGCGAGCTTATACCAGAAGTTTGCGCCTTGATTTCCTATCTTGAAGTCGACCTTGTAGCTTGCCGGTATTGGATAGAAGAGCTGCTTGCCACTCTCCGCTTGATAAGAGAGTAGGGCTCTGTATTCCTCGTTTGAGAGGTTTTGGAAGGCGTAGCCCACCTGGTAGTAGCTGTCCACCTTGAAGGTATAGTAGACGGTGCCGTCCTCGTCCACGGTTTTTTTAACGTCGGAGCAAATGGCGCTCATACCGCTTTCCTTGCCGATGGAGTTGTAGTAGTCGTAGCCCGCCTGCCCCTCGCGCTTCCACCTTGTGCCGTCAAGAATTCCTATTTTCGAGAGCAACGTGCTTTTCGGCAGGGCTGCGGCAAAATATCCGTCCCTGTCACCGAGCTCGTACGGCGAGAGGAGCGGGGCGAATATTGCAAAGAGGGAGAGGATAACTATTATTCCGAAGGCGACGACCGAGCTCTTATTTTTTCTGAATCTTATCCACGCGTCCTTGAAATAGCCGATAGGCTCGCTCTCGAGCTTTTTATCGTAAATTTTTTCGCCGCGGCTTGCGAATTCGAATTTCTCCTTGGGGATCACACTAAAGCTATCGTTCATCATTTTTTCGACCCCATCCTTATTCTCGGATCAATTAATCCGTAGCTTATATCGATAACTATACCCGATAATAGACCTATCAGAGTATAGAAGAAGGTCAGAGCCATAAAGAAGTTATAGTCGCGCAGGGTTATGGATTGAATATAAAGCGCGCCGACGCCGGGGATGCCGAAGATGTTTTCAATGATAAGCGAGCCGCCGAGTATGCCGATGAACTCGCCTATTATCATAGGCAGGATAACGACCATCGCGCCCCTCATTGCGTGGCGCGAGATAGCCTGCGCCCGAGATAGACCCTTGGTGCGCGCGAGGAGCATATAATCACCCGTCAAAACCTCGGATAATTCTGCACGGGTATACCTCGTCAGCCCCGCAACCACGCCAAATCCGAGCGAGATTATGGCGGGAATCATTGAGTAAAACATACTGAAGCTGAAAAGCGGCGATTGGCTCTCGGTGTTGACGAGCAGGTCGAACCAGCCGAGCTTGAAGCACAGAAAATACTGAACGAGAAAGGCGTAAACGTAGCTCGGTACGGAGATGAAAAGCATAACCGAGGTTGAAATCAGGTGGTCCTGCCACCTGTTCTTCTTAAGGGCGGCAAGAATGCCGAGGGCGATGCCGATAGGTATTGCAAAAAGGATGGAATAAAGGTTGACGAGAACAGTGTATGGAAGCTTGGTGAGCAACACGTCCCACACGCCCTGCGCCGCGTACATCTGCTCGCCAAGACCCCAGTCCCAAGCCGAAAGAATTGACCTCAAGAACAAGAAGTACTGAACGAGAATGGGCTTTCCGTAGCCGAGCTGCTCGCGCTTCAGCTTTATGAGCTCAACGTCGCGCCCCATCTCCTTGAGGGCGGGAAGAGGCAGAAGCTTGATGAGTATAAAGCATATCGTCATAATAACGAATAGCGTAAAAATCATCAAGAGAATTCTTTTCAGTACGTACTTTCCCATCGTTTTCTCCTTCCCGTCTTGTGACGGGGCGTTTCATAAAAGGCAGACCGCGACCGAGAGGTCGGTCACGGTCTGCCTTTTTCAGTATTTGATATTTGCCTTCACAGCTCCCCAACTCGCATCATCAAAGTTATAGTAAAGATAGCGGATGCCGCCCGTGCCCACTAGCTGAATATAGTTCTCGGTGGGTGCGTCGACCTTCTTTGAAAGGAGGGAGGCTGTGTTTCTGTAATAAAGCGGCGTGTTGGCAAAGCCTTCAAGATAGATTCTTTCGATTGCCGCGAAGAATTCGCATCTGGTTTCGTAGCTGTAGCTTGTAAACTCGCCGAGCGACGCGAGGGAGTCGACCTTGAGCGAGCCTATCCAGTCAGCCCAATCCTTGAGCGACGCCTGATAGTCCTTGCCGTCAACGGTGAATTTTACCTGAATCTTCTCGGTTTTGTAGCCTATCTCCATCTGGTTGCCCGAGCCGTCGGAGGCGTCGGTGTAAACCTGGCTGATTATAGTGAACGGCGACATAGCCGAGCCGCCCCAGGTGGAGAAAATAATTGCGGTGTTGCCTGCGGCGAGGGTTTCGTAATAGTCCTCGTCGGCGGTCATAGTCAGAGAGATTTTGCCCTCGAATCCCGTGCCAACACACGCCTTCTTGATCTGCTCCTCGCAGTAGGTGAACATCTTGACGTATACCTCGTCGGTGCTGTATACGCGGAAGTCAAGGGTGATATCCGACTTGCCGTCGTATATTCCCGCCTCAAGCGCCTTGTCGTACGCCTTTTGCATAAGCCTCTTTGCCGCCGCCATATCGTAGCCGGTGACCGCCTCGTAGGCGGCGTCAAGGCTCGCAAAGTCGCCGCCCTCGCCGTAGCTTATACCGTAGAGGTCGACTATCGCTCGCTTTGCCGCGTCGCTGTCGCGGTAGATAGCGCCGGTGAAGGGGTCGTAGCAGTATTGGTAGTTAAGAAGGCCGAAGCCCGCAGTGCCTGCGGCGGTAAACGCGCTTGCAAAGTGCTCGCGGTCAAGCGAGAGGGCGAAAGCTTGTCTGAATTCCTTGACGGCAAGAATCTGTGCGCCACCGCCGAGAAGCCTCAGCTTGTCGTACGCCGTATTAAAGGTGATTTTCGTGGTATAGTCCTGGGGCGTGTAACGAATTCGGTCGCTTGAGGAGTAGATTTCCATGTCGGAGGAGTCGAGAGCTATCTCGGTGATATCACCGCCGAGGAAGGACTGAAGGGCGGTTGCGTGCTCCTTGATAACTCTGACGGAGATCTTGTCGGTCTGGAACTGACCTCTGTGGCGACCGTCCTTATATCCGTACCAATTTTCGTTTCTCTCAAACACGAGCTCGGTATCGGCTTGGAACTTGGTTAGAACGTAAGGGCCATAGCTTGCGTTGGTTGCAAGGCTCGTGCCGTAGGTGCTCGTCGCCTTGACTGCCGCCGATTTGTCGGTGGTGAGGTTGCCGTTTTTATCGTAGTATTTAAGAAGGCTCTCGTAAAGGTCGCACTTTACAAGCCAGGTCGAAGAAAGGTTATAGGGAAGATAGAAGCCCGGTTGGGAAACGGGTGCGGTGTAAACTATAACAATCTCGTACTCGCCCGTCTTTAATAGACCTACCGAGGACCAATCTGCCTCGGGATAGGTGTAATCGACGTAGGCATAATTTATCCAATCCGCATCATCCTCGCCCCATTCCTTGACGCCGGTGATAACGCGCTTGATAAGCGCTAAGCTCTCGTCGGTGAGCACGACTCTGCCCCCCTCGCCCGCAAGCGCCTCGAGCGAGGCGTAGGCGGTCATATCAAAGTAGCTTTCCCCGTATGCTGCGGTGTAGTCGGCAAGGGAATAGCCGCCGAGGTGGTTGAGCGGGTCGGTGAGCGCGATATAGACTCTCTCGCCGCCAAGGGTGTAAACGCCGCCCGCGCCTTTTGTAAGGTCGCCGAGGTCGTTGAAGGTGTAGCTCTTGCCGTCAAAGTTATCCGACCCAACCGTTCTGCCGCTGTAAAGATAAGCCTTTGCGCCGACAAGCTGAAGGTCACCTGCGTAGTAGGAGTCGGCGCGGCGGTTAAGGAGAAGCGGGTCGAGCTGATACTGCATCGACTTGATATAGTCGTCAGCCTTGATGGGCGTGCCGTCGTGCCACTTGGCGCTCGGATTGAGAGCTATTTTCCACGCCCTTGCGCGCTCGCCCTCCGTGATGCCGAACCTGCCGATATAGTCAGAGGTGACGTCAACGGGCAGCTCCGCCGCCATCTCGCAGACCACCGCGTAGCCTGTAAGGTCGGAGTTGAGCACAAAATCGTAAAAGCCCATCGACTGATAGCCGAGGGTGTAGCTGTCGTCGTTCGTTTCCCAGGAATGCGGATTCCAGTTAAGACCGGTGGTTGCGCCGAGATAGTCGTTGTAGGTATAAGTCTTCTCGTCGGTGTAATCCTTATTTGTGTTGCCCGCGTATGCAAGGCGGCTCACCGCACCCTCGCCCTCGCCCTCTGACGAGCTCGTGGTGATTGACCCGCCGAAGAATACCTTATTATATACCTCGGGGTCGCTGAAGCTCGCCGCAGGCTCGAAAGAGCCTGTGCAGGAGGTGAGAGTTGCCGAAAAAGCGACAAGGAGCGAGAGGGTGACGAGCAGAGATAGTGCTCTCTTCATTTTTTGTTTCTCCATTCGGAATAAAATTTGCCACACATCATATGCGGCTATTATTTCCCGAAAGGAATTTTTTATCCGCAGACGGTTAAAACGATAGGCAAAAAACTTTGTAAAACGAAAGCGGAAACGCTGAGTTTGCAACGTTTCCGCCATTTTTATTCGCTTATGCCTAAATGCGACAGCCTCTCGTGCTTATTCGATGCCTGTTACTTCGTAACCTGCCGCTACGACGGCTCGGGTGAGCGCCTCGTCCGGCACGGGCGAGGAAAGAGTAAGGCTTGCCGTGCCGCTTTCGTGGCTGACGATAGCCTCCTTCACCTCGGGAAGTGCCTCAAGCACCTTTTTGACTCTGCCCTCGCAGTGCGGGCACATCATACCCTCTATTTTCATCACTTTTGTCATTTTAGCTTTCTCCTTTTTCGGTTTTGGATAAATTCTTACAAGGTTAAGTCGCAGTGCGTTCATCACGACCGAGAAGCTCGAAAGGCTCATAGCTGCCGCGCCGAACATCGGCGTCAGCTCCCAGCCGGTAAAGGCGGTGAATACGCCTGCCGCAAGCGGAATTCCCACTGCGTTGTAGATAAACGCCCAGAAGAGATTTTCGCGTATATTACGGAGCACCGCGCGTCCGAGCGTTATCGCCGCGGGAATGTCGGCGGCGTTGCTCCTCATCAGGACGACGTCTGCCGAGTCTATCGCTATATCCGTTCCTCTGCCGATAGCGCATCCCACGTCGGCGCGAGTCAGGGCGGGAGCGTCGTTGATTCCGTCGCCGACCATCATAACTCTGCCGTCTTTTGAAAGCTCGGCAATTATCGCCTCTTTGTCGTTCGGCAGAAGCTCGGCTCTCACCTCGCCAATGCCTGCCGCCTCGGCAATTTTTTTCGCTACCGCGCGGGCGTCGCCCGTGAGCATCACAACTCTAAGACCCATCGCGCGCAGTCTGTCGGTGGCCATAGCCGCCTCGGGACGAGGCGTGTCAGCCACGGCAATAACTCCGACGACTCTGCCGTCCTCGGCGAAGAAAAGCGGAGTTTTCGCCGCACGGGTCAGACTTTCCGCAATATTTTTCGTGTTTTCATCGATTTTTGCGTGCTCTTCTATAAAGGCGCGCTTGCCGCCCGCAACCGTCTTGCCGTCGAGCCTGCCGACAACGCCCGAGCCCGTAATTGAGGAAAACTCCTCGACCTCCGATATTGGCGTGCCGCGCTCCTTCGCGTACTCAACCACCGCCCTTGCAAGCGGATGCTCGCTCTTTGCCTCAAGCGAGGCGGCTATCCTTAGTAGGTGCTCCTCGTCATCCGAGGCTATATCGGTGACCGCAGGACGTCCGACGGTGACCGTGCCGGTTTTGTCAAGTGCCACTATGCTGATTCTGCCCGTCATCTCAAGCGCCGCCGCGCTCTTGAAGAGTATGCCGTCCTTTGCGCCGACACCGCTTCCCACCATTATGGCGACCGGAGTTGCGAGTCCGAGCGCGCAGGGGCAGCTGATAACGAGGACGGAAATTGCGCGCTCAAGCGCGTGGCCGAGCTCGCCGTCCGCGATAAGCCAGCCTATCAGGGTGACTATCGCTATTCCTATTACCGTCGGCACGAATATTGCCGAAACTCTATCTGCCACCTTGGCTATCGGAGCTTTCGTTGAGGTCGCGTCGCTGACGGTTTTTATTATTTCGGAAAGCGCGGTTTGCGCTCCGACCTCGGTCGCTCTGCATCTCAAAGCTCCCGATTGGTTGACTGTTCCGGCATATACCTTAGAGCCCAACGTCTTTTCTGCCGGTAGGCTCTCGCCCGTGAGCGAGGATTCGTCAACCGCGCTCTCGCCGAGAATTACCACCGCGTCCGCAGGGATGCTCTCGCCCGGGCGGACTATGAAGATATCCCCAACGGCAAGCGCCGCCGCGGGAACGGTTACCTCTTCGCCATCACGAATGACGGTTGCCAGCTTTGGAGAGAGGTCCATAAGCGCGCGCAGAGCGTTCGTCGTTTTGCCCTTTGCACGGCTCTCAAGGAGCTTGCCGAGCGAGATGAGCGCAAGTATCATTGCGGCAGACTCAAAGTAAAGACCGTGCAGGGCGTGAAGCGCCGCCGCGGCGTCACCCGAAATCTGCAGCTGTACAGCGCCTGCGTACACGTATATACTCCAAAGGAAAGAAACTCCCGAGCCGAGCGACACGAGCGTATCCATATTCGCGCTCAGGTGGAGCACTGCCCGAGTGCCGTTTATGAAAAATCTTCTGTTTATGAAAATTACGAGCGCCGATAGGGTAAGCTGTATAGCGCCGAGCGCTATCGCGTTTGTTTTTAGGAATGAGGGCAGGGGAAAGCCCCACATCATAGCGCCCATACTGAAATACATCAAGATAGTCACGAGCGAGAGCGAGGTGATAAGGCTTATGAGCATTTTCCTTTCCACAGTGCCACCTGTTTCGGTGTTGCCGCCAACACCGTAGCCCGCGCCCTCAACGGCGGCGCGAATGAGCTCGTCTGTCACCTCGCCCTCAACGGCGAGGGTGTTCGTTAATAGATTCACCGAGCAAGCCGCAACCCCCGAAAGCGAGGAAACCGCCCGCTCAACCCTCGCGGCGCAAGCGGCGCAGCTCATACCCTTTATCGAATATTTTTTCAGTTGTTACACCTCCCTAAAAAACCGATTTATGACAACTAATATTTACAATTTCGAGCAAAAACGCGAGATTTAAGCCTCGCGCTTGCTGTTTTGTTTGTGGAAAAATTGAGTAAAAAGTTTGATTAAATTTAAGACTTTTTGCCGTGAGAGGAGTGCGCTTCAAAGCGTTTTTATCATCAGCTTTATAATCTCCTCGTCGGTTTCTCTCATACCTATGCGAGCTATCTCGCCGACGTTGCTGATAGTGTTTTCAACACCTCGCTCGACTATACCGTCACCGCCCTTGAAGGAGTGACCTCTGCGGTACATTTCCATACCTAAAATTCCTGCGTCAACCGCGCTTGCAATCTTTGCCGCGCAGCTGGATTTCGCGCCGTCGCATATCATACCAGAATCTATTGCGAGGGCGTTGACGAGGGTGTGGGATATTTCCTTGAGCCGACCGCCGAGCAGATAGGATATTCCGCATCCCGCACCTGCGCCTGCGCTTACCGCGCCGCAGTATGCCGAGAGCCTGCCGATGCCGGTCTTCATATGTACCGTCAGAAGATTGGAAACGACGAGCGAACGTATCAGCCGCTCGTGCGAGAAGCCGTGATGATGCGCGTAAACTATAACGGGGAGCGAGGCGGTCATACCCTGATTTCCGCTTCCCGAAACGATAACGACGGGCAATTCACAGCCGTTCATTCTGGCATCCGAGCCTGCGGCGGCGGTTGCCTTTGCAAGATTCTGAACGCTGTCGCCAAAGGCGGCGAGAATGGTCTTACCGACCGATGCGCCCCAAGCGCCCGAAAGCCCCTCTTTAGCTATTGCGGTGTTGTAATTTATCTGTCGCTCGATTATCTCGCGCACGTCCTCTATTGCCACGCAGTCCGCAAACTCGACGACACCCTCAACCGAGAGTATAGACCTGTCGGTCTGACAGACGTTTTCGACTCCGCCCGCCTCGCGAGTGAGGAGCGGCTCGCCGTTTTTCTCAATGCGTACCACGTTGGTGTGATAGCCCTCAATTCTGACGAATGAGCGCTCGCTCTCTGCCTGCGCTGTGATGCGGATATCGAATATACATCCGCCGGGCGCTTGAGATATCCTTATAGGACAGCTCTCGGCGAATGCGGCTATTTGAGGGTAGTCCTCCTTCGTGATAGCGGAGAGCACCTCAAGCTCGCCGTCGGCGTTGCCCGCAACGCAGCCCGCCGCGACCGCAGAGGCAATTCCGCGAAGACCGCCCGTGTTCGGCACTATAACGCTCTTTACGTTTTTGAGGATGTTTCCGCTGACCTCGATATCGACTTGCTCGGGTGCTTTTCCGAGCGCCCGCCTTGCAAGTGCGGCGGCGTAGGCGATAGCGACGGGCTCTGTGCAGCCCATTGCCGGTATTAGCTCCTCTTTTAGTATTTGCACGTATTTTTGATAGGTTTCCTTCGTCACGACTCGTCCTCCGACGTAATTTTCGGATAGTGGGAATTTTTTGAACGGCGAGAAAAAGCCGCTGCATATTTTTACGAGAACAGTATAACACCAAAACCCCAAAAAGTCAACCGCGACGGCGGCTTTTGCCGCCCACAGCGCAAAAAATACTACCCGCGAGACGCACTGTCGGGTGCGTGCTTGACATTCGCGCGGAAAAGATATATAATAACTATTACTGATTAAAGATACCCCTTATGAAAGGTGAGGTGACGTCCTTGAAGATAACCGAATATTCCGCTTACACGAGAATGCGCTCGCGCCCGTGCGTCGTGGCTCTCGGGCTTTTTGACGGCGTTCATCTTGCGCACCGCGCCCTCATCGGTAAGGCGGTTGCAGAGGCGAGAGCGTTGGGCACTGACGCGCTCGTATTTACCTTCCGCTCGGAGTCGGCGGAGCTCAAGCGCGGGGTAGGCAGGCTTTATCCGACCGAGGATAAGCTTTCGCTCATAGCCTCGCTCGGAGTTGACGAGACGGTTGTTGCCGATTTCTCCGAGCTGTCGCATATGAGTCCCGAGGAGTTCGTCAGCTCCTGCCTTGTGGGAAGCCTCGACGCTTGCGTTGCCGTTTGCGGCTTTAATTTCAGATTCGGCTACCGCTCGGCAGCCGATGCGCACGAGCTCTCGCGGCTGCTTGCGGAGCACGGTCGCCGCACGATAATCTCCGAGGAGTATAGCTTTGAGGGTAAAACTCTATCTGCCTCGCTTATCCGCTCGCTCATAGGCGAGCGTCGGCTGAAGGAGGCGAGCCGCGCGCTCGGCGAGCCGTACTTTATAAGTGCCGTCGTTGAGGGCGGAATCAGCCTTGGCGGTAAGCTCGGAACGCCCACGGCGAATACCCCGATTGATGAAAAAAGAATAGCTCTGCCGCGCGGCGTTTACAGGACTCGCGCCGAGATTCGCGGTGAAAAATACAATGCTGTGACTAATATCGGCGTCTGCCCGACGGTTGGCGCACGCGCCCTGCACGCCGAAACGCATATTCTCGGCTTTTCGGGTGTGTTGTATGGTGAGCGTGTTAAAATATCCTTCCTCGAGTTCCTGCGTGATGAGATGGAATTCGCAAGCGAGGAAGAATTGAAGATGCAAATAAATATTGACAAAATGAAGGCGTTGAACGCAAAGGATGATAACTGATATGAACGGAAAGTGGACAAAGCTCACCGTAAGGTGCAAAACAGAAGAGCTCGAATGTGTCAGCGCGGTTATGAGTATGCTCGATAACGGGCTGATGATAGAGGATTTCAGTGATTTCTCGCTCAACGGAATGTACGGTGAGCTCGTTGACGAAAAGATACTTTCGGCAAATCGCGAGGTGGCGAGCGTTTCGATATTCGTGCCAGAGGAAAAGAGCCTTGCGGAATACCGCGCCTTTCTTGCCGAGAGATTTAACTACCTCGGAATCTCGCCCGAAATAGAGTTCGAGGGCGTGAATGAGGAGGACTGGGCGGAAAATTGGAAAAAATATTACAAGCCCGTCAAAATAGGAAGGGTGACCATAGTTCCCGCCTGGGAGAAGTACGACGCCGCCGAAGGTGAGGTCGTTGTCAGAATGGATCCCGGTATGGCGTTCGGTACGGGAACGCACGAAACGACGAGGCTGGTTCTCCGCTTTATTGAGGAGGAGCTCCGCGGCGGCGAGCTCGTGCTTGACGTTGGAACGGGCTCGGGAATTCTCTCGATTTGCGCTTCAAAGCTCGGCGCGCGTTACTGCTGTGCGTACGATATAGACCCCGTTGCCGTCAAGGTGGCGAGAGAGAACGTGCGCGACGGCGGCGTCGACAACGTCAGCGTTGACGTGTCCGACCTTCTCTCAAGCGTTGACAAGAGCCGCGGTAAGTACGATTTTGCCGTGGCGAATATAGTTGCCGATATAATAGTCAGAATGATGCCCGACATCTCCGAATATCTCACCCCCGACGCAAGCCTCGTTCTTTCGGGAATAATTGCAGATAGGGAAGAGGAGGTCGTGTGCTCTGTCAGAGAGTGCGGCTTCGAGGTCGTGCGCAGGCTGACCGAGAACGACTGGGTCGGACTGCTCGTAAAAAGGAAGGTGTAGTTATGCCTAAATTCTTCGTTGAAAGTCAGGCAATATCTTCTGATACAATAACCATACTCCCGCCCGACGCGCATCACATCGCCCGATCGCTTCGTATGGCGGTAGGCGATAAAATAACCGTTTCCGACAACACGGGGGTGGACTACGAGTGTGAGCTCGTTGAAATTCGCGACGAATACGCCATCTGCCGCACCCTCTCGGCAAGCCATAGCGATGCCGAGCCGCCAATCGATATTACGCTCTATATGGCGTACCCGAAATCAGACAAGCTTGAGACGGTCGTTCAAAAGGCGGTTGAGCTCGGTGCGACGGCTATCGTTCCCTTCGAATCCTCACGCTGCATCAAGCGGCCTAAGGAGGACAGGGAGGAGAAGAGGTGCGCACGCCTTCAGCGCATAGCAACCGAGGCGGCAAAGCAATGCGGCCGCTCAAGGCTTCCGAGAGTTGAGAGGACGCACTCCTTCGGCGCGGCGATATCAGCGGCGGCGAAGTCCGACCTTGCACTCTTTTGCTACGAGGGCGGCGGCGAGTCAATAAGGCAGCTCATTGAGGGCGCGTCGGGTGCGAAAACCGTCAGCGTAATAGTTGGATCTGAGGGGGGCTTCTCGCCCGAGGAGGCGGCGCTCGCTCGTGAGGCGGGGCTTTCCTTTGCAACGCTCGGGCGGCGGATACTGCGCTGTGAAACCGCACCGCTCTTTGCTCTTTCGGCTCTTTCCTGCTTCTTTGAGCTATGATAAATTGCATAGCCGCAAGGCTTGTTAGTTCGACTCTCTTTCGGCTAATGTTAACAATAATATTCAATATAACGAAGAATTAAAAAGAAATTTGTAAATTTTTTTGAAAAAAGTATTGAAAAAATACAAAAAATAGGTTAGAATATAGTACAGTATAAACAAAATCAGTTTGTCGCTCAAATTGAAAGGGGACTTTATATATGTCAAACCGCTTGTTTCAAACGGTCATAAATCAGATGAAGGACGTCGTCGGCCGCGTTATCGGAGCAATAGACGAGAACGGAATCGTAATTGCCTCGAGTGAGCTCGGCAAGATAGGCGAGTCGAAGCAGAGAATAAAGGATGAGCTCGCATTCAGCTCCGGCACGATAGTATACGACGGGTATACCTACCGCGCAATCAACACCAATAACGGCAGTGATTCAATAGTTTTCGTTGAGGGTGACGATTCCTCGGCGAGCAAAACGGCACAGATGCTCGCAATAACGCTCTCGAACATAAAAAATCTTTACGACGAGAAATACGATAAAACTTCATTTATTAAGAATATAATACTTGACAACATACTCCCGAGTGATATATACATAAAATCCAACGAGCTTCATTTCTCCGGCGAGGAGCGCCGCGTCGTTATGGTCGTTAAGTTCCAGACGCCCGTATCCGGCTCGCCCTACGAGAAGATGCAGAGCATTTTCGCCGATGCAAGTAAGGATTACGTCATAAATATCAGCGAACAGGACATAGTTATTGTTAAGGAGCTTGAGGAGCATACGACCAACGAGGACGTTGAGGCGTTTGCAAACGAGATGTTCCGCACGGTAGCTAAGGAGTATTCGGCGAAGATACTCGTCGGTATCTCCTCGATAGTCGACGACCTGAAGGGTCTTGCAAGAGCCTATAAGGAGGCTCGTATCTCGCTTGAGGTCGGCAAGGTGTTTGATATCGAAAAGAACGTTATGTCGTATGAGAATCTCGGTATCGGCAGACTTATCTATCAGCTTCCCACCACCCTTTGCGAGATATTCCTCCAGGAAGTTTTCAAGAAGGGCTCGCTCGAGTCGCTTGACAGGGAAACTCTTATGACCGTTCAGTGCTTCTTTGAGAACAACCTTAACGTTTCGGAAACCTCAAGAAAGCTCTTCGTTCACAGAAACACCCTCGTTTACCGTCTTGAGAAGATCAGAAAGCTGACGGGTCTTGACCTTCGCGAGTTCGACCACGCTGTAACCTTCAAGGTTGCGCTTATGGTTAAGAAGTATCTTACCAGCAAGCCCACCAAGTTCTGATAGCCTTTAGAGATAGACAATAAACGCTTATTTTGTCGCACGGGTAGCCACCTGTGCGGCAAATCGTTGCTTATAGCACTCCCGCGCCACGCTCTTTCGAGGTGCGGGCGGCTCTTTCCAAAACAGAAGAAAAGGCATCCCGAATGAAAAATTACTTAAAAAGGAGCCAAGCCTCGCGCTCGCTCTCCTTATTACTTGCAATCTCACTGATACTCATATCCGTCACATCGCTCTTTTCCTGCGTCAAGCTCCCCTCCGAGTCGCTGACGAGGGAGGAAATCCTTGCAAATATGGAGGAGCGCGACGGCGGCTTCAGCTCGGTTCACGAATACCTTGACGATTGGGGTATTCGCGGCTTCAGCAGCATGAAAATGTCGGGCGTCGAGCTTGCGTACAAAAACTATTACTACAAGGACCTTCCCGCACCCAAGGAATTTGCAAAAAGCGTTGCAATGCTTTATCTTGATAATTGCCTTGAGAGCACAGACCCCGCTGACAGTACCGCTGTGACCGACGCGCTGATAAGCTGCTTCGTTGCCGCTACCGAGGATAGATACGCGGCATATCGTACGGCGAGTGAATACAGTGATTACGTTACCGATATGAGCGGCTCGTTCGTCGGCATAGGAATTACCGTTCAGTATATAGAAGAAGAGATAGTTATAATCAAAATAATTGACGACTCGCCCGCCGAGGAGGCAGGCATTCAGGTCGGAGATATAGTCCTCGCGGTTGACGGAGTTTCGGTTCGCGAGGCGGGATACGACGCGTCTATTAACAGCATTCGCGGCGAGGAGGGAACGGCGGTTACGCTTACCCTTGACCGTGACGGCGAGGCGGTCACCGTCGTTGCGACGAGAAGACCCGTAGTTGAGCCGACGGTTGAGTACGAGCTCAATGACGGCGTCGGCTACATCCTTATCACCAGCTTCAAGGACAACACGGCAGAGCAGTTTATAGCCGCTGTGGACTATATGGAGAAAAACGGTGCGAAGGGGCTCATTTTTGACCTAAGAACTAACACGGGTGGCTACCTTTCGGCAGTTGGCAAGATGGTCGGCTACCTCGTTCCCGAGGGAACGGTCATTGCCTCGTTCAGTAACGATTACGCACCCGACCTCGTAGCAGAGGGCTCTCACACGCTCTCGCTCCCCTGCGTTATTCTGACTAACGAGTACACCGCGTCGGCATCCGAGCTTTTCACCGCGGCACTGCTCGATTACGAAAAGATGGGGCTTATCGAATGCACCACCGTCGGTAAAACCACCTACGGCAAGGGCGTTATGCAGTCGACCCTCACCTTTACCGATAAATCCGCGCTTACCCTCACGGTAGCTTACTACAACTCGCCCCTCGGCAAAAACCACGACGGAGTGGGTCTTACCCCCGACGTTGAAGCGGAATACTCGCCGGAGCACGACGGTCAGCTTGAGGCGGCGTACACCGAGATAGCAAAGCTTATCGGTTAAACACGAATAAAAATTAACTAACATATATTAGGAGAATACCGAAAATGGCAGAAAAGACCTATACCAAAGCGGGCTTCAAGGCACTTCAGGAGGAGCTCGATTACCTCGTTAACGTTCGCGTTGAGGAGAACAAGAAGGAGATATCGACCGCGAGAAGCTTCGGCGACCTTTCCGAGAACAGCGAGTACGACGAGGCAAAGGCGGAGCAGGGTAAGATTCACACGAGAATCGAGGAGCTCCGCGAGCTTATCGCCCACGCAAAGATAGTAGACGAAACGCAGATAGACGAAAGCCGCGTCAGCATCGGCTCGGTAGTTGTTGTTTTTAATACGACGAGAAACAGAGAGTTCACCTACCATATAGTAGGATTTAACGAGGCAGACCCCGTTAACGGCAAGATTTCCGACGCATCGCCCGTCGGTATGGCTCTTCTCGGAGCAAAAGAGGGCGACGAGGTTGTCGTCGCGGCGGACGGAGTTCGCGAGCAGCGCCTCACTGTAAAGAGTGTTTCGAGAGCAAAGGAATAAACCGAAAGGAAGGCTACTTATGGCAAACGAAAATAACGTACTTAACGACACAAGCGAGCTTAAGGTTCGCAGAGATAAGCTTGCCGCTCTTCAAGAGGCGGGATGCGACCCCTATGAGATAACCAAGTATGACGTTACGGCAACCAGCATTTCGGCTATTGCATCCTTCACCTCGCGCGAGGCGGAGCTTGCCGAGGGAGGCGAGGCTATCACCGTTCGCGTTGCGGGCCGTATGGTAAGCCGCAGAATTATGGGTAAGGCGTCCTTCGCTCACCTGCTTGACGGTGAGGGAAAGATTCAGCTCTACGTTGCGCGCGACGAGATAGGCGAGGAAAGTTACGCCGCATTCAAGAAGTGGGACGTTGGTGACATTATCGGAGTTGAGGGAACTCTCTTCCGCACGAGAACCGGTGAGGTTTCGGTACACGCGAAGAGCGCAATTTTGCTCTCCAAGTCGCTCCTTCCTCTTCCCGAGAAGTTCCACGGTCTTACCAATATTGAGCAGAGATATAGGCAAAGATACGTTGACCTTATCGCTAACCCCGACGTAAAGGACACCTTCGTGAAGCGCTCGAAAATACTCAAGCTCATTCGCGACTTCCTTGATTCGAAGGGCTTCCTTGAGGTTGACACTCCGATACTCGTTCCCCTCGAGATAGGCGCAAGCGCGCGCCCCTTTGTTACTCACCACAACACGCTTGATATGGATATGTATCTGCGTATTGAAACCGAGCTTTACTTAAAGCGCCTCATCGTTGGCGGTATGCATAAAGTCTACGAGGTTGGCCGTATCTTCAGAAACGAGGGTATGGACCCCAAGCATAACCCTGAATTCACCACTATCGAGCTCTATCAGGCATTCACCGATTATCTCGGAATGATGGACCTCGTTGAAGAGCTCTACAAGATGCTCGCAAAGGAAATCTGCGGCTCGACCACTATTACCTATCAGGGCATCGAGATAGATATGAGCAAGTGGGAGCGCCTTACGATGATTGAGGCGGTCAAGAAATATTCCGGTGTTGATTACCACACCTGGCAGAGCGATGCCGACGCAAGAGCGGACGCAAAGCGCCTTCACGTCGAAGTGCCCGAAAACGCGACACGGGGTACGGTTTTGGTTGAATTGTTCGACGCTTTCGTTGAGGACAAGCTCATTCAGCCCACATTCATTTACGACTATCCCGTTGAAAACAGCCCGCTTGCAAAGCGCAAGCCTAACGACCCCCTCTTCACCGAGAGATTTGAGTATTTCATCAATTGCACCGAGTACGGAAACGCATTCTCCGAGCTCAACGACCCGATAGACCAGAAGGAAAGATTCGAGCGTCAGGTTGAGGCAAAGCTTCGCGAAGAGCCGGAGTGTCACGCAGAGGTCGATTACGACTACGTAACCGCCCTTGAGTACGGTATGCCCCCCACAGGCGGTCTTGGCTTCGGCGTTGACAGGCTTGTTATGCTTCTTACGGATTCTGCGTCGATTAGGGATGTTTTATTATTTCCCACGATGAAACCGGAGGCTTAAAGCTTTGGTTCACCCACCGACCGAGCCCCTCCACCGTCGCATAGTCGCGCTCTGTCGCCTCGGTACACTCGGCTCGGCACGCTCGTTGCTTTGGGCGGTTTCGCTGCGCTAAAAACCGTCGTTTAGAAGGTTTTTAGCTTGCTACCCACTATGAAACCCGAATCCTCGCAGGCATAAATTCCGCAATACTTTGTTGCCCCTCGCTCGCACACCTCGGAGTATTTGTATACACCGTCGGCGTGCTTACTCGGTAGCGCCTCGTCTTGCAAAATTTCTGCTGTGCGAGGTCGCAGGCATAAATTCCGCAATACTGCGTTAAAGCATCGACTTGTCGCCCTCGCCGTAGGTAACTACGCCGTCGGGCTTCGCGCTTGCTTTGCCTTGTTTTGCAAAATTTCTGCTCTGCGAGGGATGGCAGAAGCTTTGCAGGTGAAATCCGCACTCGCGATGGCACTCGAAGAGCTCGCCAAGAGGTTTACCGCAGTCAAAAGAATAAAAAGGATAAAGACGGCGGACAGAAAACCTGTCCGCCGCATTTTTGAATTATGATTGAAAATACTGAAAAGAAAACAGGATTTCTTCATTGGTTTGACAACTTCTGGTATCACTATAAGTGGCACTCCATCGTTGCAATCTTCCTCGTTTTTACGATAACAGTCTGCTCTGTGCAGATGTGCACCAAGGACAACCCCGACGCTTATATAATGTATGCCGGCAACACCGTTATCTCGAAAACCAACGGTGAGGGCGGAATCTCCCCCTTCCAAACGGCGACAGCCTCGCTCAAAAAGCACGCCGAGGATTACAACGGCGACGGCGAGGTCTACGTTGCCTTCAACTCGCTCTACATACTGAACGAGGAAGAGATAAAGGCTATTGAGGACGAGGGCGACTACGATATCGACCGAACCTACATTCAAAACAACCATAACGAGCTTACGCAGATGCTCTCGTATGGCGACTATTTCATTTTTATTCTGTCGACCGACCTTTATCTTGAGTTTTCTGCCGCATCGGAGCTCCCGCTCTTCACGCCGCTTGCAAATTATGCAAGCTCGGATAGCCTATCCTACGCGGCTGACGACGCGGTGTATCTCAATTCCACCAAGCTTGCAACAGAGCCCGTCTTCTGTGACCTGCCGAGTGATACGGTGGTCTGCTTCCGCGTTCGTTCGGAGGTAGCACTCTTCAAGGGAAACGACGCGCAGTACCAAAACAGCGAAAAAATCCTTCGCGATATTCTTTCTAAATAAGATTTTATTCTATAAAAAGAGCAAGAACGAGTGCGTTCTTGCTCTTTTTTCATATTACTACACGAAGCGCGTAGTGAATGCCGTTTTGAGGAATGAAATCGCGTATCCGCATTTACGCCTTATCCGTCCCCTTGTGTTCGACCTCAACAAGCTCGTATTTCGGGTTTCTCAACACCAATCCGCTCGTTGTTGCTATAATTTCCACGTTTTCCGTCAAGCCGTAACGCTCTCGAAGCTCTTTTGGGATAACGATTCGCCCAAGCTTGTCAATTTCCTTTATTATTCCAATGAATTTCATAAAATCCCTCAAAAATATCTGCATTTGTCTTATGACAGGACAAGAATTCGACGGAGATAGTATATCATAATTTATGTCCTATGTCAAGACAAAAATGGGAGTGATTTTATGGCACGAATAATTGACGGTGCAAAAAAGAATCTTATCGGTTCTAATTTGAAAAGGCTGCGCACGAAGATGAACATGAGCCAAGAGGCTTTGTCTGCAAAGCTTGAGCTTCAAGGTGTTTACGTATGCCGAGGCTCTGTTTCCCGAATAGAAGACTATTCCAGAACTGTTACCGATATTGAGCTTTGCGCAATAGCGGAGGCGCTCGGCGTTGACGTCGGGTTACTGATTGAAAAGTAACTTTCGGCACAACATACTTATGATATTCATATAAAAAAGGCAACTCGGCTTCAAAAGCCGAGTTGCCTTTTTTTGCGTTTTTATAAGATATGGTGCTATCCGTGTTAAATTATTGGTTGCTGTCAAGCAACTTTCCGTCTTTAGTAATCCAATAAGCCTCGCCGCCCACCAGGCGTATCAGGGCGAGCCCTTCCTCATAGCTCATAGAGAAGAGTGCTGTTGAGAGAGCGTCGGCAAGACCGCTGTCGTCGACGACTACGGTGACCGAGAGGTGATGCTCTGCGGGGTAGAGGGTGTCCTTATCGATTATATGACCGTAATTTTTGCCGTCGACGGTGTAGTAGCGCTGATACGCGCCCGAGGTGACTACCGAGATATCCTTTTTCGTGAGCTTGAAGGAATAGCCGTCGCCCACGGGATTTTCAACGCCGACGACCCAGCCGTTGCCGGACGGCTTTTCGCCTATCATACGGACGTTGCCGCCCGCGTTTATAACGAAGCTCTCCACGCCGCTCTCCTCGAGCATCTCTGCTATGCGCTCGACCGCATAGCCCTTTGCCACAGCGCCCACGTCAAGCGACATCTCGCCGTCGCGAAGCTCGACTGTGAGATTCTCTTCGTTAAGGACGAGGTCGTCGATATTACAGTGCTCCTGTCGCTCGGCGAGCAGCTGCTCGCTCGGCAGGGCGGCAGAGCCGCCCTCAAGCGCCTCGGTGCGACGGTCGTGCCAAAGCGAGAGCACAGCTCCCATTGCAATATTGACCTCGCCGCCTGTTATGCGGTAGGCAGATGCGCCGAAGCTCAAAAGGTCAAAGAGCTCGCGGCTTACCTCGACGGGCCTCTCGCCCGCCATCTTATTGACGGTCGCAATATTGACAATGCCGTCGTATTCGTTATAGATATCAAAGAGCTTGTGGTATTTATCAAGCTCACCCTCAACGCGAGCGCAAAGCGCAGAAAATTCGGCGTCGGTTTTGCCGGAATAGTCCGCAAGGGATATGACCGTGTCAAAATAAACATAATAAGTTTTGGATTTTGGCTCGGGGTCAACCCTCGCGCATCCGAATGCCGCGACGAGTGTAGCAAAGCATAAAATCAGCGCGAGAATAATTTTTGTAATTTTCATTTTCCTATTCCTGTTATTTCTATTCAAAAGGCTGTCTTTTGAAAGACAGCCGAGGTTTTATGGTGGCGAAGCTCATTTTTTGCTACTTCAGCAGCATCAGGACGAGCACGAGTATCAGGATAAGAGCGCCGAGTGCGCCCGCGAATATGAGAATGAAGCGGCGAAGCCGACGCATACGCAGATATCTGCGCGCACGGCGAAGATAGACCGAGATGGGATCTTTTCTCTTTTTGACGTATCGTATGAACTTCTTCATCCAGAGGATGTCGCGCTTATCAATCTCGTCGCTCTTTCTGACCGTTGCAGGCTCGCTGAAAAAGCGGTACTTGATGTTTCTGTACGACACGAGCTTGGGGAGCACCTCATCTCTGTCGGGAGCAAAGCGCGCGTTATTCAATCGGTTGATATACTCGGTGACTCCGCTTGACGGAACGCCGAATTTCTCGCACAAGAGCCTGTCCAGCTCCACGTAGAGATTAAGGAACTTTTCGTTTCTTCTCTTACCCAACGCACTCAACTCCTTTCCAAAGCCTTTTTAATATTTTACTACATTCTGCCCCACATTTCAATAGCAAAGCGGACATTTTTTGAAATTTAAGGAAAATTTAACTTTTTAAGCCTTCAAAGCCACAGTAAAAATCAAGCGCCGCGCGAAAAAGAGCAAAAATTAAATATTATTAAAGTTTCGCTTTGCTACTTTATTTTTTCTTTTTTTAAGTGTAATATTATAATGCCAAAGTTGCAACTTTTATTCTTTGGCATACTCAAATAAAATGATGAGATTAGCGTGAAATAACCTTTACAAAAACCAACTTTAGTTATTCACGCCAGGAATTTTCGCGATTTGGAACCTTAATCCAAACCGTCGCGTTAGCGTACCGAAAATTCAATTATACTTTGCGCAGTCGCCATGGGCGACAGAACCGAAGGATAGCGTGAAATAACATTCATCAAATCTGAATTTGTGTGTTCACGCCCGTGATTTATGTGCGGTCGCCATAGGCGACAGAATGGGGATTAAAATGACGCCAATTGAGATAATCAGACTCGTTCTGACAATCCTTAATATAATAATCAGCGTCCTTTTCGTGCTTTGTTATGCATATCAGTACGTTTACGCATTTATTGCCTTGGTCTTTAAGCCGAAGCCGCATAAGCCGGCAGTGCTTCACAATTTTGCCGTGCTTGTCTGCGCAAGAAACGAGGAGGCGGTTATCGGCAATCTTATCGAGAGCCTGCGTCAGCAGGACTATCCCGCGGAGCTTACTCGCATATTCGTTCTTGCCGACAACTGCACCGACGGTACGGCAGAGGTTGCCCGCACGCTCGGTGTCGAGGTTTATGAGCGCAAGGATAGCACCGAGGTCGGAAAGGGCTACGCTCTGAATTACCTGCTCTCGAAGCTTGACGAGGACTACGGCAAGGATGCGTTTGACGCGTATATCGTCTTTGACGCGGATAACCTTGTCGATAAGAACTTTATCACCGAGATAAACAAGACCTATTCGGACGGCTACGAGGTCGTTACGAGCTACCGTAACACGAAAAACTACGGTGCGAACTGGATAAGCGCAGGCTACGGGCTTTGGTTCTTGCGCGACACCCGCCTTCTCAATCAGGCGCGCCAGATACTCGGTACTTGCGCCGTCGTGTGCGGAACGGGATTTTTGTTCTCGAGAAAAATCAAGGAAAAGAACGGCGGCTGGCCCTTCCATTTCTTGACGGAGGACACGCAGTTTACCGCCGCGTCGGCAACGAGCGGCGAGATATTCGGCTACGCAAACGACGCGCACGTCTACGACGAGCAGCCCACCAAGTTCTCGCAGTCCTGGTGGCAAAGGCTCAGGTGGGCGAAGGGCGGTATGCAGGTATTTAAGCGACACGGGGGTGCACTGTTCGGCGGAATCTTCTCCAAAAAGTTCGCCACCTGTTACGACCTTGCAATGAGCATTGCTCCCGCATTTTTCCTCAGCATTGCGGCTGTGGTCGTCAACGTGGTTGGAATTTTAGTTTCGCTCATTATGGGCGACGTTATGAGCGCGCTTATGATGGCGGGCGGACTTTTCGTCGGCTGCTACGCACTGGTATTCCTCTTCGGAGTTATTACGACGGTTTCCGAGTGGCGTCATATCAAGGCGCGAGCATACAAAAAGATACTTTATCTTTTCACCTTCCCGATATTTATGTTCACCTATATTCCGATAGCAATAACCGCTATTTTCAGCCGAGTCGAGTGGCGGCAGATAGAGCACACCTCGACCGAGCGACTCTCGGATCTTGAAGGTATGAGCAAAAAATCCTGACGCCTCATATAATGAAAATGAGGCTAACTCGGAGTAGAGTCGCCTCTGGTCGCCGCGCGGCGACGGAATGGAGATTTTATGAAAATAGTCGTTATACATTCGCCGAAGTTCCTCTCGCCTTGGCTCGCGAGGATATTCGGGTTAAAGCTCAAATAGACATATTCTTAAAAATAACGCAAAAGCACTTATGGCAGGTAATTTCCATAAGTGCTTTTTGCTTGGGGTTTTTGAGTAGAATTATCAGCAAGACGATACGCTGCCGTGAAGTCCGCCTGCGCGGCTCTTGCCCGCCTCGGCGGCATCCGAGCGCAGACCAAGGATTTTTATACCCTTGTCAGTGGTGTTTTTGAATATCTTTTCCATATCGTTATAGTGCGGCTGGGAAAGGTTTATGCCCGTCACCTCGTGGAGCGCGCAGATCGCTTCTATGTAGTGGTCGCCCCTGCCGCAGAAGTGGACTGCTCCACCGCCGTAGTATTTCAACAGACGGGCGTCGTAGGGAAGCGCAAACTCGCGGTATTGGTCGGGCGAGAGGTTCATTGCGCTGTCACTGCGGAGCACTATCGCGCCCTTGTGATAGAAGTTTGACCAGTGGGGATTCATCCTCTTGTTTATGGGGTAAAGCTCGTACCACTTATTCATAAATTCGACATAGGTGTCGCTGATAAGCGAAAGGGATGTGCGAAGGAGCTCGGGCTCTTCGTGTAGAAGAGGTCGCTACCCCTGCGAGCCGGGGCGGTAGACGGTGACGTGCTTTTTAATCTTCGGGTATTTTTCGAATACCTCAAGGCATATCTCGCCAAACTCAAACACCCGAGTACCGTAGCCGACGATGAGGCTCGGTGCGCCCTTGTCTACCATAGCTTGCATCCAATCGGAGCTCATTGAGGGCTTGTTGGCGGGTAGGGGGTGTTTCATAGGGCATCATATATATTTGTGCACCGAAGAAGGACGTAAGAATACACGTGCCGTAGTTTGCGCGGATAGCGGCGTTGTAGCAACCCAACTCAAGTGCGCGCGACACGCCGAGCATCTTCTTGTGGAGCATAAGGTCAAGGTCGCCGACCGTGTCGTTGATATTAACGCTTTTTGTGGAAACGGCGGGGCGTGCGTCTTTTTCTCATAGGATAAAAGACGTCACCACAAAGCGGTCGAAGAGAAAATCCTACCACTACCCCGCGAAATCGTCCTCTACCTCGGGGTCTATCCTGCGCTCGATATCCTAGAGAAGCTGCTCGGTTTCCCTTGATAGCTTAAGCATATGCGTATCTCCGTTTCATATTTTATTCCGAGAAATACATATTCTCCATAAAGAGCCTTGAAAAATACTCGCTTGCCGAAAGGTCTATATACTCGCAAGTGGCGGTTAAGCGCGAAAGGTCGCCGCCCTCGCTCGCGTATTTCACAGTGCCGAGCAGGCTACTGTTACCGAGAGGGAGGAATTTGCTCTTAAGCTCGCGCGGCAAAAGACCTGTGCTGACTGCCGACTCGGCGTTGAGCTTCGTGGAAAATCCGCCTGTGATGTAGACGGTGTCGATATCGTCAAAGCCGACGCCCCTTGTGTACATAAGCGAGAGGATAGCCGAGCATACCGCCGACTTTGCAAGCTGGTATTGGCGAACGTCCGAGGGGGTGAGGATAACTCCGTCTGCAACCTCAAAGTCGTCCTCCATAAACCCTGTTTCGTCAATACTCTCGCACCGAACGAGCTCGGAAATTATGTCAATAAGTCCGGTTCCGCAGATGCCGCAGGGCTCTGCATTTCCAATGGTGGAAATTACCGCTTTGCCGCTCTCGTCAAAGCAGAAGGCGGACACCGCACCCGGCATAGCCGGCATACCGTGTGAAATATTCGCGCCCTCAAAGCAAGGGCCTGCCGCCGCTGCGGTGCATATCGCGCCGTCCTTTGAATAAAGGATTATCTCGGCGTTAGTGCCGAGGTCGACGAGAAGGGAATGCCGCTCGCCCCTTGGCATCTTGACGAAATTCATGCCTGCCACAAGGTCAGCTCCGACGAACGCCGAAACCGACGGCAGAGTTATCACGCGCTGAATGCCCAAAAGCCCAAGCTCCTCTGCCGAAGCCTCGCGCTCGTCAAGAAACGCGGGGGTGTAGGGCGCTGCGCCCATTGAGGTGCAGTCAACGCCGAGGAATATATGCAGCATAGTCGCGTTGCCGGATACGAACATCCGCTCGATTTTTTTCGAGGTAATCTCGCTTATCATAGCGTTTACCGTCTTGATAAGCACCGCCTGCATAGGCGCGACCGAGTTTTCCTTTGCGTAGCTTATGCGCGACATTACGTCCGCGCCGAACGCCGTTTGCGGATTCTTGCGGGTAAGAACCTTAATTATCTCGCCGTCCTTTGAGATAAGCGCGAGGGCGAGTGAGGTCGTTCCTATGTCGAGTGCGAGGCTGACGCCATCCTGTCCCTCGCCGTCTATGCGAGCGCCGTGCTCCGAGAGGATATCCGCCGCCTCGGGCGGCGTGACGGTAATATCCGAGCGTATCTCGTAGCGGCAGGCGAGCTCCTCCTTGCCGTTAACCAAAACCGTGCATTTTTTGCACACGCCCCTGCCTCCGCAGGGGTGGTCAACGAAAATTTCCTGCTCGCCGAGAAGCTGTGAGAGCAACTGCCCGTCCTTCGCGAAAAATTCCTTTTCGCCAATAGTCACCTTATGCATAAAGCTCTTTTACCTTATTGAAGTATGCGTCGATATTCTCCCACTTTGCCGTGTGCGGAACGTCGCAGCCGGAGGATATCATAAAGTTGTCGTGACCTGAGCATTCGTTATAGATGCGGTCGAGCTCAGCTCTTATCTCGTCGGGCGTTGCGTCACGGAACATAAGCGGATTGAGGTTACCCATAACTATGCTGTCCTTCGGCATCTTGTCTATGATATCTGCAAGATTTATCGCGTTTCCGAAATGATAGATATCTGCACCGAGGGCGGCAATACTGTCAGCCATATCAACGACCGCGCCGCCGCAGTTGTGGTAGCAGAAGATGAAGTCGTCGTCGCTCACCGCGTCGATAATTTCCTTAACGAAGGGCGCGGAGAATTCAGCGGCAAGCGAGGGGGAGAGAAGGCCTGCCGCAGGCTCTGCGAGTATAACGCCGTCAGCACCCGCCGCCTTGTATTCAAGAATGTATGCCTTGATGAACTCGGTAGCCTTCGAAAGAAGAATCTTTACCTCGTCGGGCGAATCGTAGCACTCCATCATAAGCTCGCTCATATCAAAGAGTCTGCCTGCAAGAGAGTACGGACCGAGCGCGCCGCAGAAGACGGGGAGGTCCTTGATTTGCTCCTTTGCGAGTCTTACACCCTCGACGTATATGGGAGCACGAGCGGTGTTAACGCTCGGAACGACTATGCTTTCTGCGTCCTCGATAGAGTCGATAATACCTTCGGCAACGGTGGGCACGTCGTTTTCTTCAAAGCGAATCTTCGCACCGAAGCACTCGGATTCGACCGAGAGGTCCATCATATTGAGCACCGCGCCCATATGGCAATGCTCGGACATCGTTTTCATACCGAGTGCCTGCGTTTTCGCGGACGAGATGAGCTCCTCTACTGTTATTCCGAGAAGGCTCGTGACGGGGAAGGAGAGGATGGGGAGAGTTCTTTCCTTGTGCTCAAGGAGCTTTTTTGCTTTTTCTTTCATAGTTATAACCTCACAAAAATTTAGCGCACAGCGCCGATTGGTTTCATATCCTTCTTGATTGTACCACAAAATCTCACACGAGTAAATATGGTAAACTTGTTTTTATTTCGAGTATTTTCAAAAGAATACCACATAAATGAGCGACTCGCGATAAAGCAGGTCGCCCAACTAAGCTTGTCGATGTCGTTTTGTTTTTTTCATAAGTATTGACATTATTTTTATTTATTTGTATAATAGTTTTAAAAAGCTATAGGAGGTATCGCGGTGTATAACGAAAGCCCTTTTTATGAAAAGGCGGCGGATATTGACGGGCACTTGAACTTTCAGTGCATAACCACAACGCTATTAAATCGGCATAGTGTTATGCCGCACTTTCACGACAGTATAGAGATAATCGCGGTGGCAAGCGGCAGCTATACGGTGAGGGTTGGCGGCGAGGAGCGAAGACTTTCTTCCGGCGAGATAGCCTTCATTGATTCATTTGCGACCCATTCAACCCGCTCGGAGGGCGACGCGACGCACTTTGCCGTTACTATAAGCTCAAAGTATTTTGCGGGCGTTACTCAGCTAAAGGAACGCACGCTCCCCCCATTCCTTTCAAAAACCGACGGAACGGAAGGTCTTTTCTCGGTGCTTGAGTCGGCACAGTTATTGTTTGACAAGGGGAAGAACGAGACGGTAAAGCGCGGCTTCGTTGAGCTCTTTCTCGGGGCGCTTATCAGCCTTTATCCAACGGTTGAGCGCCCGAAAAACCGCGCGGCAGAGAATGCAAGACATATACTCCGCTTTGTCAACGAGCATTTCAAAGAGCCGCTCACCCTTCGCGCGCTCGCCCGCGAGTTCGGTTATACGGAAAACCACTTTTCTTTCCTTTTCAACCGCTTCGCAGGTATGAATCTGCGCGAGTATCTCAACCGCAGGCGTCTTGCCGAGGTTCTCGTGCAGGAAAAGCTAAACCCCGACACGCCGCTTTACAGGCTGGTGCTTGAGGCGGGCTTTGAGAGCCAGAACACCTATTACCGTGCCCTCAAAAGGTACGGACGGGAAAATCTAATATCGTAATTTTTGACAATAAGTTCTAAAGTAATGACATTGTAATGCTCACCGTTTACAACTAAAATAAAATTAGCAAAACCCAAAATAAAGCAAAAGGAAAGGTAGACACAATGAAAAAATTCCAGATTGGTGCAATTGTTGAGTCCTTCCGTCTTGGCACTCGCGGCGGCATTGAGCGCGCGGCAAGCCTAGGCGTTGACGGCGTTCAGCTCTATGCAACGAAGGGCGAAAACGCGCCCGAGAACCTTTCGGCGCAGGGTCGCCGCGAGCTTCTCGACCTCGTAAAATCGAACGGCATTCGCTTCTCCGCTCTTTGCGGCGACCTCGGTCGCGGCTTCGGCAACCCCGAGCTTAATCCCGAGCTTATCGAGAAGTCCAAGAGGATAATGGACTTGGCGCTCGACCTTGAAACCAATATAGTAACAACGCATATCGGCGTCGTGCCCTCCGACCCGAACCACGACCGCTACAAAATAATGCACGAGGTGTGCTACGAGCTCAGCCAGTATGCTCATTCGCTCGGTGCGCATTTCGCTATCGAAACCGGTCCTGAAACCTCCGCGGTTCTCAAGGGCTTCCTTGACGGGCTCGGCTCAAGAGGCGTTGCGGTAAACCTCGACCCTGCGAATCTCGTTATGGTAACCGGCGACGACCCCGTCGGAGCGGTTTACAACCTTCGCGACTACATAGTTCACACTCACGCAAAGGACGGCGTTATGATAACTCGCGGCAATCCCGAGTATATATATAAGGCTGTTCATCCCGTTCCCGAAGAGGCTATGGGCGTTAAGTATTTCGAGGAAGTACCGCTCGGCACGGGCTCGGTTGATTTCCCGGCATACCTCAAGGCTCTCGAGGATATAGGCTATAACGGCTTCCTCACCATTGAGCGCGAGGTAGGTGCAGACCCCGCGGCTGATATTCGGACGGCGGTTGATTTCCTTAATAACCTTATAAAGTAAGATTTTTTGGAGGACAGTGAAAATGAGCAAGATTAAAATTGGTATTATAGGCGTCGGTAACATTTCCGAGTCGCACATTCAGGCATATAAGAAGAACCCGAACGTTGAGCTTTACGCATTCTGCGATATCAACGAGGAGCGCCTTCAGAAGAAGGGTGAAAAGCACGGTATCACGAAGCTTTACACCAAGTGTGAGGATATGCTCGCACTCGAGGAGCTTGACGCAGTAAGCGTTTGCACCTGGAACGTAGCTCACGCACCCTGCACCATTGCCGCGCTCAAGGCAGGCAAGAACGTTCTCTGCGAGAAGCCTATGGCTATGAACGCAGAGGAGGCAGTTGAGATGATGGAGGTGGCAAAGGAAACCGGCAAGCTTCTTATGATAGGCTTCGTTCGCCGCTACGGCAACGACTGCGATATCCTTCGCGACTTCATTTCTACCGACTATTTCGGTGATTTCTACTATGCAAAGGCACAGTATCTCAGAAGAAACGGTAACCCCGGCGGCTGGTTTGCAGACAAGGCTCGCTCGGGCGGCGGACCTCTTATCGACCTTGGCGTTCACGTAATAGATTTCGTTCGCTTCGCACTCGGCAACCCCAAGCCCGTGTCGGTTTACGGTGCTACCTTCGAGAAGCTTGGTGACAGAAGAAACCTCAAGACGAAGAAGGAATACGTGTCGAGTGACGCGCATAACGAGCGCATTTGCAACGTAGAGGACCTTGCTTCCGCAATGATAAGATTCGATAACGGCGCAGTTCTTTCGGTTGAGGCGGCGTTCAGCCTCAATATCAAGGACAACGTCGGCAAGATTGAGTTCTTCGGCACGAAGGGCGGCGCTTGCATAAACCCCGAGCTTGAGATGTATACCGAGCTTAACGGATATATGGCAGACGTTTCGCTTAAGGCTGAAACCGCGCTCAGCTTCAACGGCTTGTTCGACAAGGAGATAAACCACTTCGTTGACTGCTTGCTCGGTAAGACCGAGTGCAGAAGTCCTGCGGAGGACGGCGTTGAGATGATGAAGATTCTTGACGCTGTTTACGAGTCGGCACGTACCGGTCACGAGGTCGTTATCGGCTGATTTTGACCTGAAAGGCTATACCCGTGTCAAAAAACGGCAGAGCAAGTAAAATGCTCTGCCGTCTTTTGCTTTAACTGCGCTTCCAATATATACTTTGATAAAAATCGAGAAAATCTCTTGCAAAGCTCATTATTTTATGATATGATGTCAATGATAATATTTGAAGTGTGAGGAAAACTAAATGTATATTACAAACGATATCCGCTTTGTCGGTGTTAACGACCGTAAAATAGATTTATTCGAGGGGCAGTATCCCGTGCCGAACGGCGTGTCCTACAACTCGTATCTGATTCTTGATGAAAGAATCGCGGTTATGGACTCGGTGGACGCCGATTTCTTTGACGAATGGATTGCAAATATTAAAGGCGTGATAGGCGACCGCTCGCCCGACTATCTGATAGTTCAGCATATGGAGCCCGACCATTCGGCAAATATCGCTAACTTTATGAGAGAGTATCCCGAGGCAATCGTAGTTTCCTCGGCAAAGGCTTTCTCGATGATGAAATTCTTTTTCGGCACGGATTTTGCACAGAGGCGAATAGTCGTCAGCGAGGGGGACACGCTCTCGCTCGGAGCGCATAACCTCTCCTTTGTCAGCGCGCCTATGGTGCACTGGCCCGAGGTTATAGTCACCTATGACACGACCGACAAGGTGCTCTTCTCGGCGGACGGCTTTGGTAAGTTCGGCACGACCGATACCGACGAGCCGTGGGCTGACGAGGCAAGGCGCTATTACATCGGCATCGTCGGCAAATACGGCGTACAGGTGCAGAACCTTCTGAAGAAGGCGGGAGGCTTGGATATCGAGATTATCTGCCCGCTCCACGGCCCTGTGCTCAAGGAAAATCTCGGCTATTATATCGGGCTTTACGACGCGTGGTCAAGCTATCGCGCGGAGGCGGAGGGCATAACCGTTGCCTACACCTCGGTATACGGCAACACAAAGCGCGCCGTAATGAAGCTTTGCGACGAGCTTCGAAAGAGAAGTTCGCTCCCCGTCGCAGTTTACGACCTTGCAAGGTGCGATATGACCGCCGCGGTGGCAGATGCATTCCGCTATGGCACGCTCGTCCTTGCCACCACGACCTATAACGCCGATATCTTCCCGTTTATGAAGGACTTTGTTGAGAGGCTTAACGAGCGCAATTTCTCGAACCGCAAGGTCGGCATTATCGAGAACGGAACTTGGGTGCCTATGGCGGCGAAGATAATCAAGGAAATGCTCGCAAAGGGCAAAAACCTTACCTTTACCGACACGACTGTGAGAATAATATCCTCGCCCTCTGAGGAGAACGAGAGGGAAATATCCGCCCTCGCCGACGAGCTCGTTAAAAATTGAGGCTACAAATCGAATTAAGGAGAAAAGATTATGAAAAAGTACGTATGTGACGTTTGCGGTTGGGAATACGACGAGGAGCTTGGCGACGCCGATAACGGCATCGCTCCCGGCACCAAGTTCGAGGACCTTCCCGAAGATTTCGTTTGCCCCCTCTGCGGAGTTGGCAAGGATGAGTTCAGCGAGGCGTAAAGGTTATCGAGGCGAATCCAAATAAAAAACGACTGTCCTTTAGATTTGTGCTCTAAAGGACAGTATTAGGGAATACGGCATATCTCGAAAGAGGTATGCCGTATTTTTGCATTTGTGACCACAGATGCAGTATTTCGTTTGCCTTTCGCGTGACAAGCAAAGGGCAGAGAATGCGAAAACTCTCTGCCCTGCCTGTCGGTAGGCAACTATTCTGTTGAAATTAAAAACTGTAATTAAGGGTGTCAAGCATTTCGTGCGGTATTTTTCGCAATCTATAAAACCGACTTTCCGTCGATATAAATATGATTGACCTTGCCTTTTCCCGAGGAAAATCCGTCTTGATTTACATCATCAAATTCGATTATCTTAAGTATCTTTTCCGCGTTGTCGATCTGCTTTCCGTTGATGAAAATGTTCTTCATATCAAGCGTATCTACGGTTGTGCTGACGTAGGGGTCGAACACCTCGATATCCTCTTTCCCGGCTCTTCTCCAGCTCATCGGCCCTATTGCCACAAGATAGATATAAGGGCTCGCATCCTCCGTTGTCTTGTACCGTATGTTATCCAATGATATATACCCAATATTTGAATTAAGGAAAAACATACCGAAATATCCCACCTTCGAAAGCTCGTATGGACAGCCGGGGCGCTCGTATATGATCTCCACGTTTTCGAAGAACAAATTATCAGCCGAGCCCGCGCCTGCACCCTCGGGTTTTGTTCCCAGACGGTATGGGGGTGTCTGGTAATACAGCTTGTATTCGAATATACCGCTGAGATTTCTGAAATACATATCACAAAGAGAGCAGTCGATCAGCGTGCCGTCGCGGTAAGCGAAAATTCCGGGCTGAAGCCGCATTGCCTTTGCTCTGCTGTCGGGTGCAGAATGTATATTCTCGCAAAATACGTTTCGCGCAGGACCGTAATTGATAGAAGACCCAAGCCAGTCGTACATATTAAGCGCCACTAAATCATCGCCTACGTGTCCGCTGAAATTACGAATATACAAATTCTCGCTGTTACCGTTAATATGCAGACCGTCGGCATAACAGGAGATAAAGAAGAAATTTTCAAATATTCCGTCAACAAGATCTCCTACTTGTACACAAAAGGAAGTAACGTGAGAGAAGGTTATATCAGTGATCGTTAGATGATCGAGATTGTTGAACAGCATACAGGTCTGAACGCCCGCAAAGGATCCGCTCTCGCCGTGATACCGCCGTACACCTCGCTTGATCGCGCCCTCATCCCAACATCCGCCGTGAATGGAAATATTGGTATCCCTGTCGTTTGTATCGATAGGAGCATAGGTGCCATCGTGTACGTGTTGGTTGCGAAGCATAACGTAAGGGTACTCGGCAGACATACGAATAGTTGCCCCAGTGGCTTCTATGCGTCTGTTCGACGGAATTGACACGGTGTTGTCCAACCAATATATTTCCTCGGACTCGGGGATAATAACTATCTCGTGCTCATTTAAGGCCGCCTGCAGCGCGTCAGTCCAGATCAAACCGTGCTGACCAACTCGCGCAAGGTCGCGGTATTCGGAAAGGCAAACAGAATCCTTAAGAGAGCTGATAGCCTCTTCGTTTCGCTTCTTGGCTCGAAGCGTGTCCTCAATAATACGTTGCTTTATTCTGCTTTTTTCTTGTGCTGTATTCATATAGGAACTCTCCTTTTTGCTAAAAGTGTGCCTTTGGTGCTTTCGTTCTTTCCTGAAATTTCATTTGGCGCGCCGCTTTTTTGTTAGTCAACCGTAAGCTCCATTGCCAGAGGCAAAGAATAGATGCAAACGCGGCTTGGCGATTTGCCGAATATCTCCTTTACCGCGTGGCGATAGTAGTTCAGCTGAAGCGCGTGCTTTTTGACGAGGGTCGCCTTGGCAAGCGACGGGTCGGCAAGCTCCTCGCGCGTCAGTCGGTCGGTCTTGTAGTCGACGACCTCAAGCGAGCCGTCTTCGGTGAGGATAACGCAGTCGATAACTCCCTGAACGAGTACCGTTTCATTTTCAAGAAGAGCCTTCTTATCCGCGTCCTCGGTAAAGTCGGCGGCGGGCAGGGTGCAGTTGAAGCGCAGCTCACGGTAAAGCTCCTTTGCCGCAAGCATCTTTTCGAATAGCGTTGAGTGGCGGAAGAGCTCAATTTCGTTAAGGCGCACTCTCGCAGCATTCTCCTTTGAGATAAATCCGCCATCGGTGAGCCTTTGAAGCTCGTCTTCAACCGAGCCTGACTTTAGCGCCTCAAGCGAGCAGAACTGCAAGAAATTATGCGTTGCAATGCCGCGAAGCGCGCTCTCGTCCGCGCGATGACCCGTTATGAACGAGGGCAGGCTTATTCGCTCGTCTGTCGGCTCTAAATTTAACACGCCCCCCCCCGATTCGTCAAGAAGCGAGGGCGAAAGAGTGGAAACCGAGAGCTTTTCAGGCAGGGTGGTCAGGTGCTCTTTCGGGTATGTGTATCCGAACCTTTCAATAAGCTCTGCGCATACGCGCTCGTCAACGGTAGCCACCTCTTCGGGCGCATTTTTTTCGGAATTTGTAAACAATTCTTCACATTCTGGTGCGTTTTGCGAGTTCTCGCCCGAAATGACCGTAACGCTTGGGTGCGCGCCCGATGCGAATATAACCTCAAGGTAGGAGGATAGGGATGCCGCCGAATACTCGGTTAAGCACCTCTCCTCAAAGCGCATATCCGAAAGGAAGCGCTCGGCGCTCTCGCCAACGCTGCCATAGATATAAAGCCGCTCTCTTGCTCTCGTGAGTATGACGTAGAGTATTCGCAGCTCCTCCTCAAATATGTCGCGCAGCTTCTTGTGATTTATTGCGCATCTTGCGGGGTTTTCAACTATCGCGCCAAAGTCCGCCGAGCGCAAGGGAAGGGCAAGCCCGAAGCCCTCGGAGAAGGCGAGGCGCTGGCGCGCGTCCTTGTTTCTTATCTGCGAGTCGGCTTCGACGAGAATTGTGACGGGGAACTCAAGACCCTTTGAGGCGTGAGCCGTGATAATGGCGACCGAGTCGTCCTCTTCTGCGTTCGGGTTCTCGGAGTCGAATTCCGTGCCCTCTGCTATAATGCTGTTAACGTAGCTTATGAAGCTGTAAAGACCCTTGTAAGAGCCCTTTTCGTAGGTGCGCGCGTAGTTATAAAGAAGGATGAGATTATTCTTTCCGCCAGTCCTCGACGCAAGAGCCAAAAGACCTGTTTCGTGGTAAAGGCGCATTATAAGCTCGTCAACGCCGATTCCCTCGGCGATATCTCGGTACTTACCGAGCTTTTCGAGGAACGCTCTTGCCTTTTCCGAACCGCCCTTTGCGTACTCCTTGAGGCATTCGAACATCGGCGCGTCACGGTCGGCTGACTTGCGTATCTTAACGAGCTCGTCCGCCGAAAAATCAAAGAGCGGCGAGCGCAAAAGCGCTGTCAGATAAATATCGCGCAGGGGATTGTCTATCGTATTGAGAAGCGAAAGAGTGAGAAGTATCTCGGGGTTGAGGAAGAAATCGCGCGATGCGCGAACCCTCGCCGTCACGCCGCGAGATTTGATAGCGTCGGCATAGATGTCGGCGCGGCCCTTTGCGTTTCTTAAAATCACTGCTATATCGGATGGAGTGATAGGTGAGCCGTCGTTCTTTTTTTCCTCGCGGACGAGTCTTTCTATAAGGGTGGCAACCTCTCTTGCCTGGCGCGCCCTCTTACTTTCTGCCTCTTCGTCGTCCGAGCCGCCGTCGCCCTCGCGCTTCAGCTCTTCTATGAGAAAAGCTGACACGGGGTGGGGTGTTTTGTTAACTCTTTCCTCGACCTTTGAGAAAACGAGCCTGTCTTGCGGTGTGTAGCCTATCCTCTTGCCGAGCACCGAGAACATTCGGTCGAAGACCTCGTTGACGAAGTCGATAACCTCCTCGTCGCACCTGAAGTTGTTGGACATAAATACAGATGCCGAGCTACCGTCCTTTTCGGAAAGGACGGGAAAGCTCTTTTTCATCTCGGCAAAAATATCGGGTGCGGCGGAGCGGAAGGAATAAATGCTCTGCTTTATATCGCCGACCATAAAGCGATTGTCAGACCTCGACACCGCTTCGAAAATCTTGTGCTGAAGGGGGTTGACGTCCTGATACTCGTCGATATAAACCGAGGAAAAGCGCGACGCGAGCGCTCTTGCGTAGTCGGTTGGCTCGCCGTTTTTGTACAGGCATTCGTAAGCATACCTTTCGATATCCGAGTATTCGCAAATTCCAAGCCGACGCTTCTCACTTGAAAACTGCTCTTCAAAGAAAATAAGAAAGCGGCAAAGTGTCGTTGTTTTTTCGTGGAGCTCGCGGTAAAGCTTGCACCATTCGTCCGTCGTGTATAGGAAGAATTTCGTTCTGATAGATGCAATCTCGCCCTTGAGTCTGTCACGCAGGGCTATTCCGAGCTCTGCCGCCTCCGCGTTCTCTGCGGCGCGGCGCGGCTTCGGCTTGCATTCGAATTCCGAGAGAGCGCGCGAGATATCCTCGTATGCGCTCATTTTCGCGATAAGTCCTACCCGTGCACCGATTTCTCCGAAATATTCGCTGTAAAGCGGGTCGGTTGCGGCGAGAGTCGCGGCTATTTTCCCGAGCGCTGCAGAGTAGTAGTCGGCGGCGCTTTTTGCAAGAGCTATTGCGTAAGAGCCAAAGCGAGTGCTTTCCGGTGAGGTAAAGCTTGCGTATTCCTCGGCGAGCGGCAAAAGAGATGATGTGCCACCCTCGCTCGAGGTGCATTTTTCATAAAGGTATAAGAGCACCTCGCCAAGACTCTTTTCTGCGCGAGGGTCTGTAAGGCAGTCGGAGAGCGAGTCAAACTCCTCGGGAGAGCATATCTCGGGAAGAAGCCCTCTGTACGCCGCCTCGATAAGCGAGTCCATAATATTCGTCGCGCAAAGGTGCGCCTCTGCGTCGTCAGCTATGCGGTAGTTCGGCTCAATGCCGACCTCCTCGGCACTCTCGCGGAGAATCTCGTTGCAGAAGGAGTCTATGGTGCTTATCTTTGCTCCCGGGAGCATCAACAGCTGCTTTTCAAGCCGTGCGTCGCCCGGCCGCTCCTTGAGAGCCGCCTTGATAGCGCCGCTTATCCTCTCGCGAAGCTCGCCCGCTGCCGCATTCGTGAAGGTCACTATCAGCATATCCTGTATGGATTCGGGTGAGCTCTCGTCGAGAATCGAGCTTATTATTCTTTCGGTCAGCGTGGCGGTCTTTCCCGAGCCTGCCGCCGCTGAAACGAGCAGGGTTTTGTCGCGCGTGTCTATCGCCGCGCGTTGCATCTCTGTCCAGCGTTTTTCGCCCATATTAATCTCCGTTCTGTCGCCTAAATGCCCGGGCACTTCTATTGCACTTCAAATTGCTTGGTTGGCTTGAGGTAAAGTGTGCCGTCGCTTTCTATCATCTCGCCTATTGCGAAGAAGCCGCCCTCGTCGTAAATCGCGACACGCTCCCCCACGTCCTTTGAAATTCCAAGCTTTTTTGCCGCAACCGTCTGACCGTTGCGAATAAGCCTTGCGGGGTAGCCCGAAATATCTGTGCGCGAGTAGCCGAGGCGCTCGAAGAGCGTTTCGGTGGGAATAATTCTTTCCTCTCTCTCCTCCTCGCTCATAGCCTCAAGCTCGCCGAGGGTCACCCCGTCGGAAAGCGAGAAGACCGACGCGCTCGTGCGCTCAAGCGCGCTCATTATTCCGCCAACGCCGAGCGCCGCCCCAATGTCCGCGCAAAGCGTTCTGATGTAAGTTCCCTTCGAGCAGTGGACGGTGAGAGTGTACTCTCGCTCGCCGCCCCTCTCTGCCTCGAGAGAAAAGACGGTTATTCGCCTCGCCTCGCGCTCAACCTCCTTGCCCTGGCGGGCGAGGTCGCAGAGCTTTTTTCCGCCGACCTTGAGCGCCGAGTACATCGGCGGCGTTTGCTCTATCTCGCCAACGAAGCCGCGAACGGCGGCGAGCACCTCATCCTCGGTCGGAACTCTGTCGCACCGCGTGAGCACCGTGCCCGTCGAGTCCTCGGTATCGGTCGTAACGCCGAGGGTTAGGCGAGCCTTGTAGTGCTTGTCCGCCGAGAGCATATATTCGCTCGCCTTAACTCCTCTGCCGACGAGCACGGGCAGAACGCCGGTGGCGAGCGGGTCGAGAGTTCCCGTATGCCCCGCCTTTTTTTCGCCGAGCAGGCGCTTGACGCGGCTGACAACGCCCTGCGAGGTGATTCCCGCTTCCTTATTTATTACTATAACGCCGCTTTTCATAGGCGAAAACCTCACTGAAATGGTATTTCTTTTATTTTAGCACAAAATCCTTCCAATTTCAATAAAAACTCTTGCCAAACGGGAAAAGATAAAGTAAAATATATAAAAATAAAGCTTTAAGGAGAAAAATTATGAAAGCTGTTATAACGGTAGTCGGCAAGGACAAGGTCGGAATTATAGCGATGGCGAGCGCGGAGTGCTCGAAGTACGGTGCTAATATTATCGACATCAGCCAGACGGTTATGAAGGAATATTTTGCAATGATAATGCTGGTGGAGATAGACGGTATAAGCGTAAGCTTCTCGGATTTTGCGGACGCGCTCGGCAAGGCGGGTCGCGAGGCGGGCGTTGAGATAAGCGTTATGCACGAGGATATCTTCAACACGATGCACCGCATATAAGGCTTCGGGGAAGGATAAACAGATGCTTAATACGAACGACATTCTTGAAACTATAAAAATGATACGCGAGGAAAACCTCGATATCAGAACCGTAACTATGGGTATATCCCTCTTCGACTGCATATCGGACGACCCGGCAAGGCTTGAAGAGAAGATATACGATAAGATAACCACCTCCGCTAAAAGACTCGTGTCGGTGGCCGAGGAGCTTGAGAAGACCTACGGTATTCCGATAGTAAATAAGAGAATATCCGTAACCCCGATATCCCTCGTCGGCTCGGGGCTCTCGCCCGAGGGCTTCGTCCGCTTGGCGAAGGTGCTCGACCGTGCGGCAAGCACGCTCGGCGTAAACTTCATAGGCGGCTATTCCGCGCTCGTTCAGAAGGGAGAAACGAAGGGCGCTGCGAGCCTTATTGAGTCTATTCCCGAGGCTCTTGCATCGACCGAGCGCGTCTGCTCGTCCGTAAACGTCGCCTCGACCAAGGCGGGCATCAATATGGACGCGGTGGCAAAGATGGGTCGGATAATCAAGAGCGCGGCGGAGCTTACCGCAAACCGCGGCTCTATCGGCTGCGCAAAGCTCGTGGTGTTCGCGAATATGCCGGAGGACAATCCCTTTATGGCGGGTGCTGCGCACGGCATTGGCGAGGCTGACACGGTAATAAACGTCGGCGTCAGCGGACCCGGTGTTGTTGCTGCGGCTATTAAAGAGGTGGGGGCGTGTGACTTTTCGCTCCTTGCCGAAACGGTTAAGAAGATTGCCTTTAAGATAACGCGCGTAGGTCAGCTGATAGCTTCGGAGGCGTCGAGGCGGCTTGGCGTTCCTTACGGAATAGTCGACCTCTCCTTAGCTCCCACACCTGCGGCGGGTGACTCGGTTGCCGAGATACTTGAGAATATGGGACTTTCGATGACGGGTATGCACGGCACGACGGCGGCGCTCGCGCTCCTCAACGACGCAGTAAAGAAGGGTGGCGTTATGGCTTCGGGTCACGTTGGCGGTCTTTCGGGCGCGTTTATCCCCGTATCCGAGGACAGAGGAATGATTGCCGCAGCCGAATGCGGAATGCTCTCTATCGAAAAGCTTGAGGCAATGACTGCGGTCTGCTCGGTCGGTCTTGATATGATAGCCGTTCCCGGTGACACTACGGCGGCAACCCTTTCGGGAATTATAGCCGACGAGATTTCGATAGGTGTTATTAACAACAAGACCACGGCGGTCAGAGTTATACCCGTTGTCGGTAAGGGCGAGGGCGAGTTCGTTGAGTTCGGCGGGCTTCTCGGCTATGCGCCGATAATGAAGCTTCGCGGCGGCTCTTGTGAGGAGTTTATCAGCCGAGGCGGCAGAATACCCGCGCCTATACATTCGCTTCGAAACTGACGGCAAATTATGCAATAAAATATCGCAATAACCGATAGAAAATACGGCGGTGCGACCTCGTTTGAGGCTCGCGCCGCCGTATCCTTTTCTTCTTACGAAAAGACCGTTTTTCCGACAGACAAGAGCCGACACCTTTCGTGACGCTTTTGCGGTAGAATAAAGCAAAAACGCCGCACGGGCTCGACTTTTGCGGCATTCGGAGGTTGAAATGGATACTGAAAAGCTTGGAATCCGTCAAAAAAAGAACAGACGAGGGGAAGCCGGATTTTTTGCAAGAGAGCTTGCAAAGCGCACGTCTGACAGGTCGGCGCTCCTCGCCGACCTTCTCACATTTCTCGTAGCGCTCGTCTTTGCAAGAACGCATATTCTTTTCGGGGCGTACCCCTTGGGCGCTGCGTTCGTTGCTGTGCTCCCCGTACGCGTTTGGGCGGCGCTTGTCGGTGCGGTGATAGGCTCGCTCACCCTAGGCAGTCGCGGTGTGATATACGCCGTCACTGCGGTGATAGTCGTTCTTTTGCGAGTGATAATATCCGGAACGGACAGGCATAAGGACGGCTCGCGGCGGCAGATTTTCTCGGAGAATATTCTTCTTCGAATGTCCTCGACGGTCCTCGGCGGCTTCATAGCGGCGGTCTACGAGGTACTCCTTTCGGGCTTCCAGCTGAAAAGCGTGCTCTTCGGCGTGGCGTGCGTGGTGCTTCCGCCTATGCTCGTCTTCACCTTCTGTGGTCTTTTCGATTCGGGAATACGCCTTGAGGATTTCTTCAGCGGAAGGCGAAATATCTTCGCGCTTTCGGGGAAACGCTCGCGTGAGAGATACAATATAATCTTCTTTCAGTGCTCGGCTCTTCTTTTTTGCTTCTTCCTCTCGCTCTCGCTTGCCGAGTATTCGTTGTTCGGGATATCGGCGGCGTACCTTTTCGCCTCCTTTGCAACCCTCTTTGCCGCCAAGCGCTTCGGTCCTCTGCGCGCAATGGCGGTAGGCTTTGCGGCAACCTTCGGGCTCTCGGGGCTTTATTCGGTCGCCTTTGCGCTTGCAGGACTTGCCGCAGGTGCGCTTTTCTCACTCGGAGTCTGGTTTGCGCTCGTCGGTGCTGCCGCGCTCATAAGCGCGTGGTGCGCTTACACGGGTGGGCTCGTCGGCTTACTTGAAACCCTGCCCGAATACATAATAGCCGCAGTGGTCGGTCTGCCTTTTTACAGTCGTCTCTTTTCCGAATCGGGCGAGGAGGAGATAGTAGAAAACGAGCGGCTTGCGGCGGATATGGTCGGAACTATGACTCTTGCCTACCGCAACCGTCAAAACGAGTCGCTCGACTCTCTTGAGGAGTCGATATCCGCAATCTCTCCGCTCGTCAGGCGGCTCGGAGAGGCGGACGCAAGACCGACGAGGGAGGAGTATCGCGACCTGTTTATAGATTGCACGGACAAGTTCTGCAAGACCTGCGAGGGCTATCGCGGATGCGTGACGAGCGGCGGCGCAAGATACCTCGAGCGAGCTGACGAGATAGCCGAGAAGCTTTGGCGTGGAGAGCGCATAAAGCCCGAAGAACTCGGCACGCCCCACCACCTCTGCCGCGACCTTGAGCACGTGGCGGACGGTGTAAATCACGCGGCTGCGCTTCTCGAGGAGGAGAAATTCAAGGCGAGAAAGCTGAATTTTGCCGCAGAGGATTTTGAGCTGATAGCCAAAATGATAAACGAGGCTCGCGTATACGACCGCAAGGAGCGCGCGCTCGACGAGGAGCTTAGTGAGCGGCTCTCGGAGGTCTTCTGTGAGGGCGGCTTCCCCGACGGAGTTATTCGTGCCTTTGGCGAGCGGCGTAAGTATTTTATAGCGGCGGGCGAGGATAAGGACGGCAAAAAAATAACCGCGCCCGAATTGAAGCGCGAGATAGAGAGATGCGCGGGCGTAAAGCTCGGTACACCGGAGTATTTCAGAAAGGGAAGTATGGTGCTCTTCGAGTGCTCTGCCGCGCCGGCGTATAAGGTGGACTGCGCGTTTGCGGGGCTTTCGCGCTCGGACGGCGAGGTGTCGGGCGATACGGCGCGCTCGTTTGAAACAAAGGACGGACGGCACTATGCGCTGATATCCGACGGAATGGGCTCGGGCGAGCTTGCAAAGGAAACCTCGACCTTCGTTGCTGACTTCCTTGAGCGTGTTTTGAATACGGGTATATCGCACAACACTGCGATGTATATGCTCAATCATATAATAAGGCGCAGAACCTCGGAGTGCTCGGCGACGGTCGACCTCTTTGAGATGGACCTCGTGGGAAACGAGGCGGTGTTCGTAAAGAGCGGCGCAGCACCGTCCTATATCAAGCGCCACGACTCTATATTCAGAGTCCGCTCGCAGACCGCACCTCTCGGACTTATAAAGACGGTCGACGCAGAGAAAATACGGGTCGAGGTCAGGGCAGAGGACTACGTCATAATGTTCTCGGACGGAATAAGCCAAACGCCCGAGGACGCTCCTTGGCTGCTTGAGCTCCTTGCAAAAGAGCCGAAGCGCAATCTTGCCGAGTACGCCGACTATATTCTCGCGGAGGCGGCAAGCCGCAACAGTCGGCGCGACGATATGAGCGTTATGGTAATGAAGATATCCGCAAGAGCCGATTAGGTCAAAACCGTAATGACGAGCCCTGCCAGAGCGAAGAGCACGGCGGCGAAGAGAAGCAGGCGGACGGCGGTGGGATGTGACACCCCGTGCGAAATTAAAAGGTGGTGAACATGCCCCTTGTCAGCGCGGAACGGGCTGGTTTTTCTGAGTATTCTGCGCAGGGTGGAAAACCACACGTCAAGGATGGGAATGAATATGAAAAGCGCGGTTTCACCGGCGAGCGCGCTCTCGGACATATGGATGCCGAGGGTGGCTATCGCAAATCCGAGGAACTGCGAGCCGCAGTCACCCATAAAGGTTTTTGCGTGATAGCGGTTGTGCGGCAAAAATCCCGTAAGCGTGAGCGCGAGGATGAGCGCGATAAGCGCCGCACCGCCCTTGCCCTCGTAAAAGCCGAATACCGAAAGCGCAAAGAGCGCTATGGTGGCAAGACCTGCGGCAAGCCCGTCGAGTCCGTCGGAAAAGTTGACGGCATTGATGAGAAAAACTATCCTGACGAGCGAGAAAAGATAGGCAAGCCTCGGCGCGAGCGGTATTGAAATCAAGGAAAAGAGCTCAAGGGTGCTCGGCGGCTCGATAAAGGAAAGAGCCACCGCCGCCGCGGCAAATTGGAGCGCGAGCTTCAGGTGAGCGGGGAGTGTGTAGGTATCGTCGGCAACTCCCGCGGCAACGACGACAGCGCCGCCCGCAAGAAGCGCGGCGGCGATTCCGTCGGGAGAAAAGAGAAGGGATGTGGCAAGAAAGAAAACCGAAAAGAAGGATAGCCCGCCAAGGCGCGGAGTATCCTTTAGGTGAATTTTTCTTCTGTCACCCGCTCGGTCCACAGCGCCCGTAAAGCGCGCAAGGCGCTCGGTTGCCGGCACGGCAAGGTAGGTCAGAATTGGCGAAAGTACAAGAATAACAGACTTCATAAAAATAAAAAGAGCAAAAGTCGCACCCCTTGGGGCGTGTCACCTTTTGCTCTTTTTCTCCATATATGTTTGTAAACAATTATTTACTTAATTCACAAATCCTATCTTGCGTCTTACCTTGGACATCGTGCGGCGGGCGTGGTAGGCTGCGTCGGCAGCGCCGCGCTTCATAACCTCTTCAAGATACGCCTTGTCGGCAATAAGGCGGGCAAAATTCTCTCTTACGGGAGCGAGCCCGTCGGCGCACGCCTCGGCAACTGCGAGCTTGAAATCTCCGTAGCCGCGACCGTCAAACTCGCGCTCTATCTCCTCGTAGCTCTTGCCGCTGAATGCGCGGTAGATGGTCATAAGATTGGATATACCCGGCTTTTCGGGCGCGTATTTGACTGCCGCCTCGGAGTCGGTCACCGCTCTTTTGAACTTGCGGAGAATATCGTCCTTCGAGTCAAGAATGTAGACGACTGCGTTCTGGTCGGGGTCGGACTTTGACATCTTCGCCGTCGGGTCGCCGAGCGACATTATCTTCATCGTGTCGGTAGCAATGTAGGGTTTGGGAACGACGAACGTATCACCGTACGCCTGGTTGAAGCGCTCTGCAACGTTTCGCGCAAGCTCAAGGTGTTGCTTCTGGTCAACGCCGACGGGAACGACGCTTGTCTGATAAAGAAGAATGTCCGCCGCCATAAGAGCGGGGTAGGTGAATAACCCTGCGTTTATATTCTGCGCGTTTTTCGCACTTTTATCCTTAAATTGCGTCATTCTCGAAAGCTCGCCGAACATAGTGTAGCAATCGAGAATCCAGCCGAGCTCTGCGTGAGCGGGGACGTGGGACTGAACGAAGAGGGTATTCTTCTCCTCGTCGAGCCCGCAAGCCATATAGAGCGCGAGCGTTTCGTAGGTTCTTCTTCTGAGCTCTGCGGGGACTTGGCGAACGGTTATTGCGTGCAGGTCGACGACACAGTAGAAGGTCTTATACTCCTCAGAGAAGCGAGAGAAGTTCTTGATTGCACCAAGATAATTTCCTATCGTGAGGTTTCCCGAGGGCTGAACGCCCGAGAACACCACTTTCTTGTCTTGCATTTTTTATACCTGACTTTCCATCAAAATTCCATAAAAGTTGAAAAACGCCGTGCGGCGTGTGAATTTATCGAATTGATTATACACCCCCTCGCCCCCGTTTGTCAAGTGTGACCGAAAGATTAGTTTTTTGTCGATGAAGGGTGAATTTTGTGTGAATATATATTATTTTCGCGTTTGTTAATACTTTATTTACAATTATGTGCTATACTCAATCTTACCGCGTTAATTAAATAGCGCGGATGAAGCGTTAGTAAAAATGTGATATAAAACCGAAAGGAAATCGGCATCAGCCGACAAAACGAACGATGATAAGAGTAGAAAATCTTGTTAAGCGATACGGCTCAAACTATGCTCTGAACGACGTCAGCTTTGAGATTGGCGCGGGCGAAATAGTTGGTCTTCTCGGCCCTAACGGCGCGGGAAAGAGCACCACTATGAACATTCTCACAGGGTACCTCTCCTCCACCTCCGGCGCGGCGTACATAAACGGAGTTAACATTCTTGAAGATCCAATCGAGGCAAAGAAATTCATAGGATTTTTGCCCGAGCAGCCGCCGGTATATCCGGATATGACGGTTATCGAGTACCTGAATTTCGTCTACGACCTCAAGGCGTGCGGGATGGATCGCGACTCGCACATCTCCAAGATAATGAATACCGTCCGCATAAGCGAGGTTTCGGACAGACTTATAAAGAATCTTTCCAAGGGTTACAAGCAGAGAGTCGGCATAGCGCAGGCTCTTATCGGCGACCCGAAGGTCATTATCTTCGACGAGCCGACAGTCGGCCTTGACCCCAAGCAGATACTCGAGGTGAGAAACCTTATCCGCTCGCTTGGCAGGGAGCACACGGTGATTTTGTCCACCCATATTCTTGCCGAGGTACAGGCGGTCTGCGAGCGCGTTATAATCATCAACCGCGGTAAGATAATCGCAAACGAGAGAACCGAGGATATTACCAAGACGATAAACGAGGGCTTTGCCTATCGCGTCAAGGTGGTCGGCCCTCAAAGAGATGTGCTTGCGGCAATCCGCAAGATACGCGGCGTTAAATTCGCGGACGCGACGGGCGAGCGCGAGCTCGACTCGTACGCTTATCTTATCGAGAGCGAGCGCGGTGTTGATATAAGGAAGCCGCTCTTCGCCCTCTGCGCCCAGAACAACTGGCCGATTCTCGGTCTTGCTCCCTCGGGAACAGACCTTGAATCCATATTCATCAAGCTCGTCGAGAATTCCGACGGCGTAAGCTCAAAAGCCAAGACGGGCCGCTCAAGATAACGGCGACAGATAAGGAGAAAACAAATGCTTGCTATTTACAAAAGAGAAATGCGCTCCTATTTCACGAGCGTTATAGGTTACGTCTTCCTCGTGCTCTTCCTTGCGGTTGCGGGAGTCGTCTTCTGCTTCACGACCCTTTATTCGATGTCGAGCGAGGTGACGAGCTACTTCACCTTTATGCTTATCTTCTGCGCTGTCGCCCTCCCGCTTCTGACTATGAAGTCCTTCAGCGAGGAGAGAAAGGCGAGAACCGAGCAGCTGATACTCACAGCACCCGTATCCATCACGGCTATGGTGCTCGGAAAATTCCTTGCCGCAGTTACGGTCTTCTTCGGCGCGGCTGTCTTCAGCTCCTTCTATTTCTTCCTTCTTGCGCCCTACGCATCGCTTAAGGTGGCGCTCCTCTTCGGCAATATGGTCGCCCTTCTTCTTGTCGGCGTGACCTTTATCTCGATAGGACTTTTCGTTTCGAGCCTGACCGAAAACCAGCTTACCGCCGCGATAGGCACGATTGCAATAATCCTTGCCTTCCTCGGCATCAGCCTCGTAAACAGCCTTCTGCCCTCGGCATATTGGCTCAGATACGTCTTCAATTGCCTCTCGCTGTTCACAAGATTCCAAAGCTTCACCAGCGGAGTATTCGACCTTTCCTCGCTTATCTACTATCTTTCGGTAAGTGCGATATTCATTTACCTCACGGTCAGAGTTTATGACCGCCGCAGATATAACTGACGAGGTGGCGGAATGAACGGTTTTTCAAATAAGCTGAAGGGCCTCTTTGCGACCGAAGGTGCTTTTCGGACGGCTATGACGGCGCTGATAATCGCGCTTGCCGTGGTGCTGAACCTGCTTATATACCTTCTCACTACGACACTCGGGCTCTATTTCTATACGATTGAGCAGGTCGACCTCACCATATCCGGCTCGACCGACGCGCTTTTTGCCTCGGCTATCGAGGACGAGAGGCGAGTATCTATCCTGTTCTGCCAGTCGCGTGATGAGGTTTTGGCAAACGGCAACGGCGCGTACGTTCTCAGTACCGCAGAGCAGTATGCCGAAAGATATCCCGACCTTATCAGTCTTGAATTCATCAACATAATAACCAAAAGAGATTCCAAGGGCAACCGCGTTGACCTTAATAAATACACCACCGATATAAACGGCAACGAAACCCCCATCTATTCGACCTCGGTGATATTCGCATCCGAGGGCGGCAGTCACATAGTGCTCAACGACGACTATACCTCCGACGGCTACGCCCCCTTCTTCACCCTCGTTCCGAGCTCCTCCGGCTTTACGGCGACCTCGTATAACGGCGAGGAGGTCATTGCCGCTATGGTATGCTACGCTCTTACGCCTGCGGCGGAGCACGAGGTGGTATACTTCACGCAGTATCACGGTGAGAGCGCCGACCCCGCGCTTTACACGATTCTTACCTGTGCGGGCTACACCACCGAAATGATAGACCTTCGCTCCACCGATATACCGAAGAATGCGGCAATGGTCTACATCTCCGCGCCCGTAAAGGACTTTGAGCGCGCAGCGGAGGGTAGCGGAATCGTTACCGAGATAGAGCGCCTTGAGGAATATATGGCGCGCGGCGGAGTCGTTTTCGCGGCTATTGACCCCTATTCCGTCAGCAAGCTCCCCGTGCTTACGAACTTCCTTAAGGAGCAGGGAATAACCGTTGCCACCACGGAGGATACCGAGGGCAAGGTGCTTCCCGCGCTTGTAAGAGAATCCGGCTCTGCAATAACCGCCGACGGCTTTACTCTCGTTGCCGAATACGCACAGAGTGACGCGGCAGAGAGCATATACGGCAGAATATCCGACTTTGGCGGACGCGTTATTATCAAGTCGGTTGCCGCGCTCACGCTTGATGCGGGCAGTAATGCCCAGCCCATACTCAAGTCCTCCGGTGGCTCGGTGCTCCAGTCGGGCGGCAAAACCGTCAACTCCGACGGCGGCTACTGCATTGCGGCGACCTCTACCGTCGAGAACGAGCCTTCCGAGAGCAATGCGGACGGCAAGGACGGCAAGCTCTTCGTCGTGCCCAGCATATATCTTACGGCGGCAGACGCTCTTATTGCCAACGGCTACTCCAACAAGGACTTCGTTTATTCGGTCTTTGAGGAGATAGCAGCTACGAAGAATATTCCTTACAACTGCAATACAGTTGTATACGATACTCAAACACTTGAAAATCTCTCTATGGGAACGGCAAGGCTTTATACCGCGCTCATTATGGCAATCCCCGCGGCTATTGCGGTGGTCGGCGCTGTCGTTATCATAAAGAGAAAGAACCGTTGACGGTCAGAAAAAAGAAAGGAACACGCAAAAGGAATGAAATTAAAGCTTCTTTTCGGCAAGCGCTCTCGCGAGGGTGTCTTTGCCGCTATCACCGTGGCCGTCATCGTCGTCTTTTTCCTTCTCAATCTTCTTATGACTCACCTCGGCATATACAAGACGGTATTCATTGACCTGACGCCCGAGGGGCTTTACACGGTCACCGAGAGGATGAAGGAGGAATGTGAGTTTATTGACGATCTTTCGAAGGTTGAAGGGGCAAAGCCCTTGAAGATAACCTTCTGCTCCGACCCCGACGTGCTTATGGAGTCGACAGTTCTCAAAACGACCTATTTTATGGCGATAGAGCTTCATAACGCTTACCCCTACCTTGAGGTAGAAACGGTTAACGTGGCGCTCAATCCCTCGTCGGTCGACGCGTACAGAACCACATCGCTTTCCGTAATAAACAGCACCGACGTTATAGTGTCCTACGGCAATACCTACCGAGTTGCCTCGGCGGAGAGCTTCTGGGCAACGGATTCCACGACCAAGGAGTACTGCGCCTACAACGGCGAGTACAGGCTTGCCTCGCTTCTTCTCTCGGTCACCGCGAAGGATAAGCCTATGGCTTACTTCATTGACGGTCACGGAGAAACGGTTTACGATAAAAACGATCCCAAATGCGACTTGACCGGCTTCGTCAGCGCGCTCGCGGATATCGGACTCGGCGTCGGAACGCTCAACCTCTCCACGCTTGTAGCGGAGGGCAAGCAGATTCCCGACGATTGTAAGCTTCTTATAATCAACAACCCGAAAACCGACTATATCACCGACCCGTCGAAATACGACAGCTTCAACTATATAAGTGAGCTTGAGCTTATCGACCGCTATCTTCTCTGCGAGCAGGGCGCACTTATGGTTGCAAAGGACTACCGCGTCAGCCTTCCCGTGCTTGAGGAGTATCTTGCCGAGTGGGGAATAGGATTTTCGGATACGCTCGTCAAGGACGAGGAATATTCTCTTCGTGACGAGGGTGACACCAATACCAAGCTCGTCGGAGTTTACGACACCGACGAAACCGGATACGGCTATGCAATATACGGCGATTTCGCCGACCTTTCGAGCTCGCCGAGAATGATTATTTCCGACACGGGATATATCTATTGCGCCTTTGGTGACGGTGATGCGAAGAGCGAATCAGGCTCTTATAACATATCGAGAAATTACGCCCCCTTCATACTTTCCTCGGCCGAAGCAAAGTCCTACGCAAAGAGCGAGCTTTCGGGCGAGTACGTGGAGCTTCAGGGCTACGCGCAGCAGAGGGCGCTCTGCGCAACGAGCGCAAGAATGGTCATTGACAGTGTGACCTCGAATTACAGCTATTCCTATGTTTTCGCGGCAGGCAGCGCGGATTTCTTCTCAAACAAACTCATATCCGAGGCGAGCTACGCAAACTACGATATAGTTTCGGCTCTTGCCAAGAATATGTCGAGGACGAGTAGCTACGCCTCTGGCGAGCTTGGCGGCGAATCTCTCAATTCATCCTCATACGGCGGAAAGCAGCTCGTTGATACCTCGATGAGCGACACCGATACCGACATTATTTTGCCGGGCGGAGAAGAGGTCGCAACCAGATACGGTATATCGCTTGTCGTTCGCGTGGTATACGCGGTTGTAATCGCGGCTGTACCCGTGGCAATAGCAATAGTGGGTACTTGCGTGTACCTTAAGAGAAAATTCAAGTGATAAGGAGATGGACGCGTGATACACGTTAAGAAAAGCAAAAAGAAACAAATCGTTCTCCTCTCCTTGCTCGCGGCGTTTATCGTCATTCTGGCGGCAGTCCTTATTATCAATGCGCTTTCCAAGGAAGAGGACGACGGCAAGGACGAGCTCGTCAAGCCCGATATAAACGAGGAGCTTGGCGAATCGCTTTACGGAAATATGGCGATAGCCTACCCCTCCTTTGAGGCGGACGCTATTGACATAATCAACGTTTCCAACAAAAACGGCGACTACACGGTGTACCGTAACGAGAAAAACGAGCTTCTTATCGCCTACGTTGACTCCTATGGCAACACCAAGGTTTACTATCCCGACATTGCGGCGTACGACAGTCAGTTCAAGTACGATAGCCTTTACTCGATAGAGGGAGATGACGGCTTCGGCACTATCTCGAAGCTCTCCTACCTCTGCATTGCTATTCAGTATCTCTATTTCGACGAGCGCATTCCGCTCGCCGACAGCGCCGAGGAAAGAGCGCTTCAGTTCGAGGAGTACGGCTTGACGAGCGACGTTGCGAACACCATAAGCTTTATGTATCTTACCGAGGACGGAAAAGAGGTCGTTCACTCGGTAAGAATAGGCTCAAATCTCGTCACGGGTGGGGGCTACTACTATATGGTAGACGACAGACCCTACGTTTACAGCACTAACGTAAACTACCTTGACTACGCGCTTTGCGGCTTCGCGGCATTCATAAATCCGCGCCTCGTTATTGAGGGACTTGAAGAGGATAACGCCTTCGCCCCCTACCTCACGACCGACTTTAAGGAGTGGGTCAACACGATGTACGACAAGGAGGGTGAGGAGGTCAAGGAGGACTCCACCGTCATAGTCTACGCCGACACTCTTTTGCCGCTTTACACAAAGCCGGGACATACCGTCGGTGAGGGCGAGAGGGATGACGGATATAGCTCGCTCGGCAAGGGCGAGATTACCTTCGACCTTGCGGACCTCAAGAAAAATCCCGCATACGCCCGCCTCGTCAGCTCGCTTATCGGCAAGAAGGTTGCCGAGGATGAGGCGCTGAGCATTGAGGACCATATAATCCTCACGCTTGTTTCGGATTCCCGCTGGATTGAGTTTGAGGACAAGGACTCCTTCACCTATTCCTACGAAATAACCGCCATTGAGGCTATCCTTACCGACGGTGAGGATATAATAGCCGAGGGCACGCCTATCGTTGACGGCGAGGGCAATCTCAAAAGCAATCTTATCAAGGTCACATATAACTACAAGATAGACGGCGAGGCGGCAAACGGCCTTGCTTGCCACGCGGTTATAGACCTTTCAAGCACGCACTTTGACGGAGTGCGGGAGGATATCTCCAAGCTTTCGATAGGCACTCTTGATGAGGCTGACCGCGTTGAAGTTGAGATAGTATACTCGACCGAAACCGCAGTAAAGCGCACGGTTGAGGTAATAATCACCGAGATAGTTGCGGTCTACGACGCTACCGAGTATACCGAGAAGGCTATCGTTGACGAAAACTCGATAGTCAGCTACCGCTACACCTACAAAATAGACGGTAAGGAAAACGGCGTTATTTACAGCACGGCAGTCGATCTTTCGAAGGACACGAGCGAAACCGGACAGAAGATAAAGGCGGTGTTGCTTGGCAAGTCGGCGGCGAAGGACCTCAAGCTTTCGGTCTACACGAGCGAATCGTACAGCGAGGCGTTCTCCGACTTCTCGACCTACGATATTTCGAAAATTTCTTATTTCTTCACCAAGGAGCTGATAGCGTCCTACCGCTTCGTCAACTCCTCCGAGCGCGACCCCTTCTACGGCGAGTCGATATACGAGAACACTCTCGAGAATAAGTACCGTATCTATGCTATCAACGCATCCACCTGCCAGTCGGTATCCAAGGTGCTCGGCGGTATCGGCGATACCACCACGGTTGCAAACGGTCTTATAGGACTTGAAACGCTTGCGGTCGGACTCACCCCGCAGGTTATGAAGCAGTACGGCCTTTATGCCTACACCGTATACTTTGAGATGCCTCGCGGAATTATAGAGGTTATCGGCGACGACTACGACGAGGACGATATTTCGGACTATACCTGGTACTCAACTATGGGCTTCACCCTCTACGTCAGTGAGGAGCAGCCGGACGGAACTCGCTTCGTCGGCTCGGATATGTACGATATCGTTGCGAAGGTGGACGGCGCGAGCTTTGAGTTCCTTGACTTCAGCTTTACGGAGCTTTGGGCAAGAAAGGCTTTGATGATGTTCGAAGTTTCGGACGTTACCTCGCTTGACCTTGAGTTCAATATGACCGACGTTTACGGCTCGTACGACTTCGACCTTGAGCACAAGCTTCTCTATATCGCATCTAACGGAAAAGCCTACACTAACAAGGACAGCGTTCCCGAGGGCGCGGTTGTGCAGGGCACGTTTGACAGGATAACCGTTAACGTTTCCGAGTCTGGCGACTGCATCGAAACCGAGCTTTCGAGGTATATGGAAACGAAGGGCTACGACTCCGTCAGCCTCACCGAGCTTTATAACCACACCGTCGGCAACGGCGGCGAGGCGAAGGTCGGTAACGACACGGCGGGAGCGGCGTACTTCAAGACGCAGATATCCATAATGTTTATGTCTACCTACGAGGCGTACGCGACCGAGGAGGAGCAGGAAGCAGCGCTCAGCGGCGAGTATCTTATGAGAATGAGATTCAAGCTTTCGGCGTTTGAGGGCGGAAAGAGCAATCAATACTCCGACTACTACTACGTCTACGAGTTCTACCGCATAAGCGACCGTCGCGTGATGGTGCGCATCTATCAGGAGGACGACGCAGGTAAGATGAAGGGTAGCTCGGTTTCCGACTTCTGCCTTTCCACCACCTCGTTCAAGAAGATAGTAAACGGCTATCTCGGAGTCCTCAACGGTATCGAGATAGACGAAAACGACGTCTACACCGATGTAAAGTAAGAGCTTATATAAAAACCACCGCCCCTTGCGACGCTGTGTCGCAAGGGGCGGTTTGTATAAATGTGGCTTTGATAACGGTGTATGAGGGGCTCGGCGCGCTTCGCTAAGCTTCCTTAATCGGGTATATACTCTGCAATATCCTCTATTTTGCAGTCGAGTGCCGCGCAAAGCTTGTTAAGAGTCTTGCTTTCGATATTGTCGTTTGCTTTCAGTCTGCGTATTGTTTTGCTGTCGATTCCGCACTCCTCGCGGAGCTTATAGGTGCTGAAGCCTTTTTTCTCCAAGGTATCCCAAAGCTTGTAAAAAACAATCATTTTTTTAACCTCCGTATTGACATTTAATATTATGGGGGTTATAATCCTATTTATTAAGGGGATATAATCCCCATAGTCAAAAAAGGAGATTGTTTTATGGATTTGTTGCGTGAACTATTCTTTAGCTACTTGAGAAGTGAGGATTTCAAAATTGAATCTTTAGAAGGCTTGGATGTTGAGCGTGTAATTGAAAACGAGTGCTATAAGGCGCTCAAGGGGATAAAAGAAATTATCAGCGATGATGAAATCGAGGATAAGGACTGCTTTGAGAGGATAGAGGAAATAGTATGCCTTTTGGAGAATATGGGAATTGACCTCGGCGGCAGGCACGACTTTTAGTAAAAGTCTGCTTTTTCGGTGATAAAGGCGCGCTTTTATAAAAAATATTATGAATTATATGAAAATATTAAAAAAAGTATTTGCATTTTCCGAAAAGTTGTGGTATAATAGTCCCAAAGTATCGCCTAATGGGCGGATTTTGCTTTTTCACCGGCTGAAAAATTCCTTTTCGGGCGTTTTTTCGACCCATTGTGCTAAAGCCAAAAATAATATTTATCAACATAGAGGAAGAAAGTATGAAGAAAAGAATACTTGCTATGCTCCTTGTAGTAGCAACGCTCGTGCTTACCCTTGCGAGCTGCGGCTTTAACTACGAAACGAGCGATCTTTCGGCTTATACCGAGTTTGACAAGGCGGCTTTCGTAAGCGCGCTTGAGAAGCTCGTTATTGAGGATGCCGATTTCACAACCGACGAGGATGTTCGCGACCAGAAGGTTCGCGACGACATTAACAAGGCTCTTGCAGAGCTTGTTGACGACGAGGCAAAGGTGCTTACCGGCGTTATCGGTGCGAATGACCTTCTCTACTACTGCTACTACTGCACCGCTACCATTCCCGCAGAGGAAGAGGGCGGCGAGGAGAAGAACATCGTCGTATTTGCGTCTAATATGGAGGAGTCCAAGGCTACGAAGCTCCAGCTCGGTCTTTCGGATGCTACCGATCTTCAGAAGGCTATTGAGGGCGCAATTGCAACTATCGATATCACCGACTATATCTACTCCACCGAAACGAGCACCGATTACGTGCTCAAGTACGGCGACGAGGTTTATATCAGCTACTCCTACAACTACTCCTACGAGAAGGACGGAGTTGACCTTACGGGCAAGGGCAGCGTAAGCTACGAGAAGATAACCCTCGTGGACGACGGCGACGAGGCTGTCGTAAGCTTCAGCGACAAGATAGTCGGCAACAAGATAGGTGCATCTATTGCAGATTTCACTATCAACGAGCAGCGCGACGCTGACGAGGCGCTTGAAGAGGTTAAGTACACCGGCGCAAAGGTTGCTTGGGTAGTTGAGAGCGGCGAGGAGCTCACCGTTAAGGACACGACCTACACTGAAACCAAAAAGGTTACTGCAACCGACGGTTCGTCCTACGACCTTAAGAATATCGAGCTTACCTATCACGTATATCCCGTATATTCCCTTGACGTTCCCACTCTTGACGGACGCAAGGTATTCGAGATTCTTGACGACAAGCTCACCGCAACTCTTCTCGACTGCTTCGAGAATGAGGAGCTTATCTACAAGGATACCGTTGGCGTTGACCACACTATGCCTTCTCTTATCGAGGAGCTCGTTACCTACATTGGCGACGTTGAGTCGATTCAGACCGACGTTGACGATGCTCAGGATGAGTACGACGAGGCAGTAAAGGCTGACAAGGGCGGCACGACCGAGAGCGACGCGAAGAACAAGCTCGACGAGCTTAAGGCAGACCTTGAAGAAGCCGAAAAGGAAAAGGAAGCAAAGCTCGTTCAGATTCTCAAGATTGAGGGCATCAACGATATACTCGTTGAAGATTACGAGAAGTACGTATACGAAACCCTTGAGGCAGAATATAACGAGGCTATTGAAAAGCTCCTTGCCGCTGAGGCTTGGAAGCTTGTTGAGGAGAGCGTTAAGGTTAACTCTCTTCCCGCTGATATGGTAAACAAGGTTTACGACAGACTTATCGAGAACCATCAGTACACCTTCTACAACGGAACCTACTCGCCCGAGGGCAGCTCGAGCTCTTCCAGCACTGAGGAGGAGATTTCCAACTACAAGGCGTACGATCAGTCCTTCGACAAGTATCTTATGGGTCAGACCGGAACTAAGACCAAGGATGAAGCTTATGCGGCAGTTCGCAAGGAAGCAGAGGAGAACGTTACTCCCGTTATCAAGATGTATGCTGTTGTAAGAGCTTACGATGATCTTCTTCTCACCGACGAGGAGTACGACGAGTTCCTTGACGGCAACGTTTACTACTCCTACTACGAGAGCTATCTTGGCGAGAACTCGATTCGCTATGCGGCTCAGCTCGACAAGCTTCTCGACTATATTCTTGAGTCCGAAACCAAGGACGGTAAGGTTACCTACAAGCACCTTAAGTACACCTTGGGTGCAGACGAAGAGGATGCCGAGGACGGCGAATAATTAAAACTAAAGTCAATTTGATGAGGGCTGTCGCAATAAGTGGCAGCCCTTATTGTAAAACTTCGGAAGGCGAAAGATATGAAAGAGGTACAGATATACACCGACGGTGCCTGCCGCGGCAATCCCGGACGGGGCGGATGGGGCGCGATACTCGTTTACGGCAAGTACGAGCGCGAGCTTTCCGGCGGCGAGGCAGTCACTACCAATAACAGAATGGAGCTGCTTGCGGCTATTTCGGGGCTTTCGGCGCTGAAAGAGCCCTGTGCGGTAACGCTTTATTCGGATTCCAAATACCTCGTTGACGCCTTTTTGGAGGGTTGGGTGGAATCCTGGCGCGCTTGCGGCTGGCGGCGCGGCCGTGATGAGCTCAAGAACCCTGACCTTTGGCAAGAGCTCTACGCGCTTACAGAAAAGCACGAGGTAAAGTTCGTTTGGGTCAAGGGTCATAACGGTCACGACTACAACGAGCGGTGCGACGCTCTTGCAACCGCCTTTGCCGACTCGTTTGCACACGAGGCTTAACTTTCAAGAGAGGAACTTTTTTAGTAATGCAGAACATCAAAAACAAAAAGAAGCTGATAATAGCTATCGTTGCGGCGGTCGTTGCCATCGCGGTTATTGCCGTGGCGGTCGTCGGCATCGTTTCAATGATAAGCGGCTCGCAGAAATTTGATTATACAAGGGAAAACCTCTCTCGCTATATCAACATAAGCCCGAGCCTCTATGAAAAATTCGACATTTCCATCTCGATAGACGGTGTTACCGAGGACGACGTTGATAACTATATCAACGGCATCCTTTGCGATAACAAGGAGTCGAAGCCGCTTTATAACGGCGCGGGAACGACCAATCAGCCGATTAGCGTCGGCGACGTGGTGAACATCTACTACCGCGGCTACACCGTCGACGAGTTCGGTAACGAGATAGACTTTGACGGCGGCACAAATATTTCCGACGCTACCACGAGCGAGCTTGAGATAGGAAGCAATAGCTTCGTTTCCGGCTTTGAGCTCGGACTTATCGGTAAGAATCCGAAGGACTACGAAAAATTCGAGAAGATAACCGACGGCACCGTGCTTGACGGTCAGGTCGTTTACATCACCTATTCGGCAATATCCGCCAACCAGAGCGCGATTTCCGAGAAGACGGGAAGAGTTGATTTGAACTCCGACGTTGACGCTATCTGGGGCGAGGGCTTTGCCGACTATCTCAAGGGTCGCGAGGTAGGCTCGACTATCGAAGACCCCAAGACCTTCGAGCGTGGCGACGACTCGGTAATCTATTACGACGTTAAGATTAATTTCGTCACCGAGTGCGAGAAAAATCCGCTTACCGTTTCGGCTTATTTCCCCTATGATTACTCATCCTCCGAAACCCTCAGGTGCAAGGAGGTATTCTTCGACGTTTACGTTGAGAGCGTCGTGCTTTACGAAGCACCCGACCTTACGGACGAGTTTATTACCGAAACGCTCAAGATAACCGCAGACGACCTTGCCGAGTTCGAGGGCGACACTCTTGTCGAAAAGTACAGAGAGTCGGTAAGAGCGAAGCTTACAGAGGACTACGAGGCGGACTACGACGCCGCAGTTGAGGAAAAGATTTGGGAAATTCTCAACAAGGGTGTGACCGTTACCGAGTATCCCACCTCTGCGGTTAACGAGCAGTATAGAGAATATTACGACGACCTTGCGGCGCAGTACGCGTCGTATAGCTCCTATTACTCCACTATCGAGGAGTTCGCGGTTGCTTATTTCGGGCTTGAGGACAAGGACTACGAGGGCTATATGAAGGAGCAGGCACGTGCTGTCGTTAAGGAAAAGCTTACCTTCTTCTATATCGCGCGCGCAGAGGGCCTTTTGCCGAATGCCGAGGAGCTCACCGCCGAGCGCGACAGATATATTGACGAGTACGTGGATTATTACGTAGAATCCGACGCAACCTACGACCGCGAGAAATTCGACTCCGACGAGGAGTACGAGGCGGCAATAGCAGAGCTTCGCGAAAACCTCATTAGCTATTACGGTATGGAGTATTTCGACGAGGTTGTCTATTACGAGCGAGTGGTGGAAGAGCTGCTTTCGCGCGCTACCGTTAAGGTGACGAGCGGCAGAGGCCACGATAAATAAGCGCGGGGAGCGCGACTTTCGGCGCAATCAAACTCCTTATCAAACACTCAAAAGGAATAGCGAGGTGCAGAGCAAATCTGCACCTCGCTGTTTTTATTTTGTTTTCGGTTATGCCTAAATACGCAGCCTTATCTTATCATACGAAGAATTTGCAGTTTATAGGTCTGGCGCGGGTCGCGGAAGCGGAGCGAGTATGCGCACTCGTAAAGCTCGAAGGCGCGCTCCTTATCGACGCTCACGCCGATGCCGAACTCAAGGAAGCATCCGAGGGTGTATATCGCCTTCGCGTAGCCGAGCTCTGCGACTCCTGCTATAACTCTTGCCGCCTCGTCAAATTTCTTCATATAAAGGAGAGAAATTCCCGCAGAATAGAGCGAGCGGGTCATTTTTTTGCGCTTATTTTCATAAAGGCGGCGCTTTTCCGCCTCGGCTACGCGATAGCCGAACCGCTCGGCAACCGAAAGATAGCGCACGGCTTCCTTGAAATTGAACGCCACACCCTTGCCGCGAGCGTAGGACAGTCCGAGCTCGAGCGCCGCCGCTCTCACGCCGTGCTCGTAAGCCGACTTGTACCAATGAAAAGCGCGAGCTCTGTCAACCTTCGTACCGCGACCGTGCTCATAGCACTTTGCAAGCTCGAGCTCGGCGGGGAAATATCCCATAGCAACCGATATTGCAAAGGAGCGGAACGCGACTGCGTCGTCGCCTGCCGCCTTTGCTTCCTTGAAATATCTTTCGCGCAGGGTCTTGTATTTTTCCGCCTTTTTTGCCGCGCTCTCGCTTCCGCAGGCGGCGGCAGTGTCGTAAAGCACAACTGCCTTGGCAATATCCCGTTCTATGTACTTTCCGCCCGAATATATATCACCGATGCGCTCGTAGTTATCTATAAGTCCGCCGTCAGCCGCCATTTTGTAGTGCTCGATAGCGCGCAGGGCGTCCGCCTCAACGCCGCGCCCCTCAAGGTAAAGATTGCCGAGGTATTCCTGCGCTATGGCAGAGCCCTCGCTTGATGCCGAGATGAGATACTTTACAGCAAGGCGCAGGTCCTCGCCGCATCCGAGCCCCTCTGCCAAGAGAATGCCGAGCGTAGCCTTTGCTTCAAGGTCGCCGCGCTCAAAGAGAATCTCGTTCAGGTGATAGTATGCGGTATAGAGCTCGTAGCCCTTTGCGCTTCGCGCAAGCTTTTTAAGATACGCGTCGTAGTTCGGGAACACCTGCGTCGGCGGCTCGACGGGGCGCACGCTCCTGAGCCTGTACGCCAAGGGAATTGCGTATATCGGGGGTATGGTCATAAGCTCAAGATACCACTTTGCGTATTCCTCGCACTTTTCTGCGCCGATGCCGTTATAGTATCTTTTTGCCATAGTCACGGCGGCGTCGGTATTACCGGCGAGCGCCGCGAGGGTATAGTAATAGTTCGCCGTGTCGCACTCGTCATCGCGGTCAAGCAGCTCTGCCGCGCCGACGTACGCATCCTCCGCACCGAGAATTGCCGCATAGAGCAGCCAGAAGTTGCCCGAGCGGTCACTGCTCCTTGAAACAAGGCGGGAATATCTGTAAGCCGAGTAAGGATCGTTCTTCTGCGCCGCACGGAAGAAATAGCGCATAGCGCCGTCAAGGTCGCACTTGACCGTGCCGCCGCGCTCAAGCATTTGTGCATATTCGCGCTCTGCCGCCGTATCGCCCGAGTCGGCAAGAATGTGCCGATATTCAAGCACCTCGCGGAAATTCTCGTTCATCTCCGCCTCAATAAGCCGTTCTCTGACTGCGGCGAGCTCTCGCTCTTCAAAAGAGAACTCCGACTTGCACTCCGGGCAAGCCTTGCCTGTATATTCTCCTTCGTATCCGCACTTTTCGCAAACTATCATTCCATATACCTTCCTTTTCGTATTATAATTTTACAACACAGAAAAACTTTTGTCAATAAGATAAATAATTTGCGCGCGAGGGGTAAATGCTAATAATAAGTAAACTAAAGGAGAAATATGATGCTTTTTGCAAAAAATGAAAAGAAAAAGCGACATCCTATCGTCAAAACGATAGTCGGCGCGTTTGCAGCACTCGGCGCGGTCAGCGCGATTTCGGCAGGCAAGAGCGCCATTAAGAACGGCTGCTCCAAAATGACAAGATGCGTAAAGAATATGTGCAAGCATAAGCCGTCTGACGAAGAGGCGAAATAAAAGACCAAAGTGCCCCCTTCGGCATAAACTGAAAAAGGGGGCAGAATATCTGTTCTTGGGGATGGCGCATTTGGACGCAAGCGAAAGAACGAAAATTTTCGCTCCAAATCCCCCTATCCCCTAACGTATTTGAGGGCAGTTCGAGTTTTTTAACTTGAGCTACCCTCATCTAAAGTAACAATCGGAGCTATTGACAATGAATATTTTAACATATGGAAAAGACGAGAGGGTTGAGCTGTGCGCGGCAATGCTCGGCTCGCTTGAGCGCGAGGGGCGGGTGATGCTCCTTCCCGTGCCGACGAGCCGCGACGGAGAGCATATAGCAGGATGCGATATACCGCTCACAGAGCCCTTGCGTGAGATGAGCGCCGACACTACCGTTATCGGCTATAATATCCCCGAAATTTTGCGCACGGGGTGCGCCGAACGGTTCGTTGACCTGGCACACGACGAGGCGTTTTTGGAGGAGAACGCGCGCCTTACCGCCATCGGATGCGTCGGCTATATACTCTCCACCTCAAAAAAAGCGCCGCCCGACCAGAGGATAGGCGTTGCGGGATACGGGCGTATAGGACGCGAGCTTTTGCGCTATCTTTTGTTCTTTGGCGCGAGTGTGCGCGTTTACACCTCGCGAGAGAGTGTCAGACGCTCGCTTGCAGCTATGGGAGTTGAGAGCACTCTTGCGCGCTACGGCGAGGGTGCGGATATCTCGGGACTTGATATTTTTATCAACACAGCGCCCGCACCGCTTCTTACCGAAGAAAGCTGCAAGGCGGCGAAGAGCTCGCGGATAATCGAGCTTGCCTCGGGCGAGAATATCCCGAAATGCGCCGAGGTCGAGCGGCTGATGTCCGTGCCCGCGCGGGTGTACCCGAAAAGCTCGGCGAGGCTTTATTACGAATGCGCCCTTCGCGCACTTGGGGGTGGCAAGGGATGATAGGATACGCATTTTGCGGCTCGTTCTGCACCATCTCGCGCTCCTACGCGGAAATGCTGCGGCTTATCTCGGCGGGATACGAGGTTCTGCCGATAATGAGCGAGAGCGTCTATACGACCGACACCCGCTTCGGCAAAGCCGAGGAGCTTCGCGAGAGGGTAGAGCGCGTGACGGGCAGGAAAATAATTCACACGGTGGTCGAGGCAGAGCCTCTCGGACCGAAAACGCCGCTTGAGGCGCTCGTTATTGCGCCCTGCACGGGCAACACCCTTGCGAAAATCGCATCGGGTATTACCGACACTGCGGTGACTATGGCGGCAAAGGCGCACCTGCGTTGTGACAGACCGACCCTCATCTCCCTCGCCTCGAACGACTCTCTGTCTCAAAACCTCTCCAATATCGCAACCCTTCTTCTGCGCAAGCGCGTTTTCTTCGTTCCTATGAAGCAGGACGACCCGGACGCAAAGCCTCATTCGCTCGTCGCCGAGTTCTCCGAGATACCCGAAGCGCTCGCGGCGGCACTCAAGGATAGGCAGCTCCGTCCGCTGTTTACCTGACGCGAAAAAGCCATTGATTTTTGCCTCTACTTAATGTATAATATACTCAAAGAGATTTTTTGGAGTATAGATATATGGTAAGGAAAGACAGACTGCCGGAGCTTCTCGCTCCGGCAGGTACATATAAGGCTATGCTTGCGGCGGTTGCCGCAGGGGCGGATGCGGTATACCTTGCGGGTAAGAGCTTTGGCGCAAGGGCGTTTGCCGGAAACTTTGAGCTCTCGGAGCTTGAGCGCGCCGTCAGATACTGCCACCTGCACGGTGTTAAGGTCTACGTCACCGTAAACACCCTGCTTTTCGATAGCGAGCTTGACGAGCTCACAGCCTACCTTCGCGAGCTTTACAGAATAGGCACGGACGCGCTTATAGTTGCCGACCTCGGTGTCGTGCGACTTATAAGGCAGATACTCCCCGATTTTGAGATTCACGCGTCAACGCAGATGTCGGTGCATAATACCGACGGTGCTGACGAGGCGCACAGGCTCGGAATAAAGAGGGTAGTGCTCGCGCGCGAGCTCTCGCGAGAGGATATGGCAAGCGTTATAAAGAGATCTCTTGCCGAGTGCGAGGTGTTCGTTCACGGTGCGCTCTGCGTTTGCCATTCGGGGCAGTGCCTCTTTTCCTCGCTCGTCGGCGGCAGAAGCGGCAACCGCGGCGAATGCGCTCAACCCTGCCGACTGCCGTATAAGAACGGCTATCCGCTCTCACTCTCCGACCTCTCGCTTGCCTCTCATATAAAGGAGCTTTGCGACACGGGGGTGGCCTCTCTTAAGATTGAGGGGCGAATGAAGAGCGCCGACTACGTCTATCGCGTAACGGCCATATACCGCCGCTTGCTTGACGAGTACCGTGAGGCGAACAGAGAAGAGCTTGACGAGCTCTCACGCGTCTTCTCGCGCGGCGGATTTACCGACGGATATTTTGTAAAAAACCACTCGGCTATGCTCGGAACGCGGCGCGAGGAGGATAAAAGTCGCAGCCGTGCTCTTGCCGAGGGAGTCTATAACGAGGAGAAAATCAAAGTGCGCGCACGGGCGAAGTTACGCCTCGGCGAGCCCTCGGAAATGACGCTTATTCTCGGCGATAGGCAGGTCACCGTCCTTGGCGACACCCCCGTGCCCGCCCTTCGCGCACCGCTCGTGGCGGAGGACGTGAAGGCAAGGCTTTCAAAGATGGGCACGACGCTTTTGTCGCTCTCGACCGAGGATATCGAGCTTTCGCTTGACGAGGGGATAAACCTCTCTCCCGCGAAAATCAACGAGCTCCGCCGCGCCGCGGCAGAGAAAATCGAGGACACCTCGCGACCTGTTCTCCTGGTGAATTTTGACGAAGAATTTAACACGCCTACCCACCATTCAGTTATAAAAACGGCTCTCTTCTTCAAAAGAGCCGCCTTTGATAAGCTATCCTGGGATGCGCTTGACTACTTTGATATCCGCTTCCTTCCGCTTATGAGCTACAAGGGCGCAGGTGGGCGAGCAAACGGAGTTTACATACCGCCCGTCGTCTTTGATAGCGAGCGCGACCGAGTCCTTTCGGCACTTCGCGAGGCTGCGGCAGAGGGCGCAACGCACGCGCTCATCGGCAATATCGCGCATATCGGCTGGGCAAAGGACGCAGGACTTATTCCAATAGGTGACATCAGACTTAATATAACCAATGCACGAGCATCCGAGGAGTATTTTTCTATGGGCGTTGCCCATCAGATTCTCTCTGCCGAGCTCACTGTGGGCGGAATATCGAAAATCTCTATGGAAGCCCCTTGCAGCGTTGGCGCTATCGTTTACGGCAGAATACCGCTTATGCTCACCGAGCGATGCTTTATAAAGGAAAACTTCGGGTGCGAGCGCTGTGAATCGGCGCGCCTCACCGACCGCCGCGGAGCTGCATTCCCCATAATGCGCGAGTGGGAGCACAGAAATATTATCTTCAACTCCGCCATAACCTACACGGCAGATAAGCGGGGCGAGCTTTCGCGCGCCGGCGTGAAAATCAGCCATTTTCTCTTTACTACCGAGGGGGCGTGTGAAATTAACACGGTAATTGACGCATATAAAAATGCGCTCCCGTACCCCGACGTGCTCGGTGCGCCTATGCGCAGAATGGGTAAGCGCGAGTCGGGCAAAAATTGTGTGAGGTGACTTATGGAAAAGATTTTAGATTATCTTCGCGACTACAATTTCGTCAGCATAACCGTAAGGCTCGTTCTTGCGATGATAGTCGGCGGAATTATAGGTCTTGAGCGCGGCAAGCAGGGCAGAGCGGCAGGTATGCGCACACATATCCTCGTTTGTATCGGCTCGGCGCTCGTGTCGCTTATCGGATTTTTCTCGACCTCTGTGCTTGGAAGCGGCGGTGACCCGCTTCGCATAGCGGCGCAGGTGGTGTCGGGAATAGGCTTCCTCGGCGTCGGAACTATTCTTATAAAGGGCAGATTCCAGATAACCGGACTTACCACCGCGGCAGGTCTTTGGACCTCGGCGGCGATAGGTCTTGCCCTCGGCGCAGGCTTCTACGAGGGGGCTATCGTGACCACGGTGCTTGCAATAGCAACTATTACGGTCGTTCATTTCCTCGAATACAGAATAAACAAAAAATACAGCCGCTTCGGCATTTACGTTGAGATTCGCTCGGATAAGGACGTGCGACGTGCAATAGATTTTATGAAGGCAAGCTTCCGCGTCGGCGATATTCAGGTCACCGCTCCGAGAAGCAGTGTTCCCGGTAACGTGGGCATTGAGGCAAATATCTTCAACGACGATTTTTCCACCTCGCCCGACAAGGTGTCCGAGGCGCTTGAAGCTGAAGAGTGGGCGATATTTGCTCTTGAATCGCTTTGATATAGGCGCGGTGGTTTACATAGAAGGATAAGCTGCAAAACATATCTACCCTAAAGAACAAAAAGGGCAGTTCAAGATTTGAACTGCCCTTTTTGTTATGTTTTTTTCTTTCGTACTACAATAATTGCTGTTACAGAAGCTCCGAGCAGTATGATGGCGGCTGCTACCGAAGCTACGATTATTATTAAGTTGTCGGGACGGTTTGTCGAGCCGACGCTTGCGTCGTCCTCTATTCTCGAGTACGTCGCCTTACCGCACACGCAAGTGCCGATATGGGTCATACCGTCCTCTGTCGGCGAGTCGAGCTTTTCCCATCTGTACTCGTGCGCCGACTCCTCTTTTGCGCCGCATATACTGCAGACGAGAGTGTGAGAGGTGTCGGCAACGGTATAACCGTAGGTGTGGGGCAGGGTTTCGCCGTAAGGCTCGTCGCACACCTCGCAGACCGCCTTTGCGCTGCAGGTAGCCTCGCCGCCGCTGTGATGAACAAGAGTGCTCGGGTCGACCTCGCCGCATTTGCATTCCATCCAGTGCGAAGCCGCATCCCATCCGTGAAGTGAGTAGGTGTGGTCGGTCGGGGCTTTAAGCTTTGCAGTGCTGCCGCAGAGCGCACATATATTCTTGCAGTCGCTCTCGCAAATATGGTAGCAGAGCACGTGCTCGCCGAGCGCATTTGTGATAAAGCCCGTGCTTTCACCGGTGGTGAGAAGATAGTCGACGCCCGCATCCGACCCCCACTCGCCGTCACAAACGAGGGTGAGTCCGCCGCCGTAGGCGTCAGCACCGAAGAGAATTGCGTTTTTCTCGTTTGTCGAGGAGTCAACAGCCGTCAGAACGAAGCTGTCGCCGTCACTTGCTGAAATCTCGCAGTTGCTTACAGTGTAGCAAACGCTCCAAAGGGCGTGATCAGCGCCGAAGAGCGCAAAGCCCTCTTTTGCGGAGCGAAGGTCGAAGCGGCATCCGTCGTAAGTGATATTAAACGCCGTGGCGGCAGTCGGCGTTTTTTCGCCGAAGCTTACCTGACCGTCTGCCTTACTGCCGATGATGAAATCAATGTTTTCGTATGAAAGAGTGCTGAGCTTGCCTGTAACGGAATAGTCCTGGTCGTATTCCCACGCGGTAAGATAAATAACAGCCTCTCCGTCAGCCTTGACGGTGCCGTTTTTGAATATCATCTCGGTCGGGAAGACCTTTGCGCCACTCGATGCGCTCCACATCTTAGCCTCGTAGGATATTAAGCTTTCCTCGCCCGTATACAGCGTGTAGCCGCAGAGGTCGACGGTGAGAGTGTTCTTTATTTGTGCGAAGTTCGGGTATCCCTCGTTCGCGGCAAGAGTGTAGTCGCGACGCATGGTTATATACGCACTTTTCACCTCGCCGACGTAAGAGTCCGCTATCTCGTCGTATTGGTTGCTCGCAAGATAGGTTTTTGCAATATTGACGGCACCCGTGTCAAAATAAAGGGTGGATGCAGCATCAAGATATAAGCCGCTTTCGCTGAATATTACGAAGGGATATTTCGACGGATTTTCAGCGGCAGTGGTGGGTATCGGAGCGTATTCTGTGACGCCGCCGTCGCTCTTATACGCAACGAAGGTGCATCCCTCTTCGGTGCCGTCGCTCTTTTTATAGCTTGCATCAAGCGGCGGGTAATAGATGAAGCCGCTCGGGACCTCGGGCTGTGAAAATCTTATGCTCGACGGCAGGGTAAGGGTCGTATATCCCGATGCCGTGGGGGTAAAGATTAAGGCGCTAGGGTCGGTGGTGAGTCTTATTCGCTTTGCCTTGGTAAGAGCTATTTTTCCACCCTCAACGGTGTAGTGAACCTTGAAGCTCGGATTGCTCTCAACGAGCCCCTCGTCGTCAAGTCTGACGGGGAAGAGGGTGAGATATCCGCCCGAGAAATTTTCCTCCCGAGCTATGAGCTCGCAATCCTTTAGGCTGACGGCGAGGGTGAGCTTTGCGGCAATTGAGTCGTTGACGTCGGCTATCAGCTCGGTGACTTGCGCATTTTCGGAAAGCTCAAGCTCAACGCCCAAAAGCGTCAGGGAGTAGCTGATGCTTCCTTGCTCCTCAAGGATTATCGAGCCGGCGAAGCTTATAAGGCTTTCGTCCTTCAGGCTTATTTTGCCGTCCTTGACGGTAATGGAGAGTGAGTTCGTTGATTTTCTGTTGATATATGCGGTGAAAAGCGAGGTGCTCTCGGAGTTGAGAGTGTAGCCGTTAAGGTCGAGCGTGAAGCTCGAAAGCCCGCTTACCGTGCCGATATTTATGTCGTCGGTTTTTTGCACGGTATAGTTTTGCATAAGGGTGACCGTGCCGCCGTCCGTGAGCGCCGCGAGGGCTGCCCTTAAGGTAGAGAAGCTCTTGGTTTCATCACCGTTGGTTACGCAGAAGGGCGACCCCGTGTCAACTTTATAGGGGTACATACCCTCCTTTTCGGTGATATCGACATATCCTATCTCGACGTCGGTGACAATCTCTGTCACCTTAAGGTCGTCAAGATAGAAGGGTATCTCCGTATCGCCGGTGGGGGATGCGTGAATAGCCAAGGTCTTTGAATTATAGCCTATCGCTCCGTAGTCGGACTCGTATATTTCGTAGACGAGCTCGTATTCTACCCACTCGCCCGCTTTTGTGTAAAGGTTTTGAACGAAGTGGTCGTAGTCTATTGTCTTGTTCGTGGAGGACGAGCAGGAGTTGAGCTTGAATTGGAGCACGCGCGCGACCTCGTCGTATACTCTGAAGCTTATTACAAACCGCCTGCCGTAATCGGCGTCGGTTATCTTTTGCCCATCCAGAATAAAGGCGGTATTCGAGAGCGCCAGGGTGTTGTTTTCATAGAACGTGTCCCTTATGCCGTTGCCTGTAACGTAGCGCCCGTCGTTGTTTTCGATGAACACCTTCAGCGCTCCGTCCTCAACGGTCGCCGTGGCGTGCGGACCTGCCTTGTTGCCGTTCAGCGTTGCATTGAATTTAGCGTTATAGTGAACCGTTTCGCCTGCCTCGTTGGTAGCACAGATGTAGAAATATACCTTCTTGCCCGACTTGTCGGCAAGATAGTCGCTTATATCGAGCTCGTAGTAGCCCGCGCCCTTGAGATTGACCTTGCCGAGAGCCTCGCCGCTCGTATCGCTCATAGAGTCAACCGCGTAAATGCTTGCGACGTTTGCCGCATCGTTTGATACGAAGAAGCGGAGCGCGTAGCCGCTACTCTCGCCGTTGAGCGTCGGAACGCAGAATGATACGTGATTTCCCTCAAGTCTTACCGACGGGATTGTGTCGGTACTCTCGGTTGTGAACTGCGAGGTGTATTTTTGGGCGAGCGCCTTGCCGTTGTCACCCTTAAGGGTGGTCGGCACGGTGACGGTGTAGCCCTCTCCCTTCAAAAGCGCCGAGGTGGGCGTGAAGGTCCATTCGGTTTTTCCAAACTCTGCACACCACACGCCCGCGACCTCGTTCGAGCTTGAGTCGGTAATTCTTACCTTCTTGATGTTTTCCTCATCGACAGGGCCGGAGAATTTCACGGTAACCGAGGTGGTTGACGATATATCGCCGCCGTTATCAAGAGGCGTGATATAAACCACCTTTACCGCCTCGTCGCGCAAGTGATAGTGTGCGAAATCGAAGAACGCAAGATAGGTGTCAACTCCGTAATTCATATCCGTGCCGTAGGCGAGCATATGACCGAGCGGCACCTCGAATATCATAGAGGGCACGTCGTGCCGCCTGCAAAGGTTTGCAAAAAGATTTGCGCTTCCGTAAGCGGCGTTATAGGTATCAAAGATGTGAAGGGCGACGAAGGTGGGTGCGTGCCCCTCGCTGAAGTCCTCCTCCTGCGAGCCGTTGGAGGCGTACACGAGCTGACAGCCGGAAAGAATCTCCTTGCCTTCGTAGGTTAGGTAGGGCTGAAGCTCTCCGCCGTCAATAACGGCGCCGTTCTGCGTCGTGTCTGCCGTTTTGCCCGCCTGATAGCGAGTTTCACCGTGGTGGTCGTCGAAATAGCGCTTGGGCGCGAAGGACGCAAGCTTTTCGTCGATTGCCCCCTCAAGCTCCGCTGTCGTGCCGTAAAGGCTTGGGTCAACGAGCTCGTCTTGAAGCACCTTTTCACCGAGGAAGGTGAACCAGCCGCCCTTGGAGTTGCCGACGACGCCGAAATTGTTTATATCGAAATTATAGGTTTTGCCACCCGAAAGCGACAGATATCTCAGGTAGCGCAGTGCCGCCGTGTTGAGAAGCTTGTCGTTATACAGGTGTATAGAGTAGTTCATATGGTCGGTTGTTACGGTCGGAAGCTGCTCCTTGGTGCTCTCGTAAAGGTTGCCGTCGTAATAACCGAAGCTCGCGCTTTGCGCCATCGGATGCCAAAGGTAATCAAACACGGCGTGAGCGTAGCCTTGGAAGAGGAAGCCGTTGAAGTGCGCCCTCGGGTCTGCGCCCGTTTGCATAGAGGTCGGGTAATTTGAGGAATTTGCAAGCACCATCATAGGCACTGCCTCGGCAGGATTTGTGGGATATACCGTGTGTATGTACATATTGAGGTCGATGGGAGAGCCGTCGGGGTTGACGCAGTCCTCTATTCTTGAGGCAACCGTCCACTTGACCTTGGTGTAAAGTCCGTCCGAGTCGACAGCTCCCGACGAGTTGTACCAGGTAACCGCCGTGCCCTTGTAGCTTGCGGTTGGCTTTCTCGATTCGATAGTGTTGCCGTTTGCCCACTTGACGAGGTAGTTCCCCTTCTTACCCTTGAAATCGGTATTCCAGTTTTCAACTATTTTTTCAAGCGTTCCGTCAGCCGCGTGCTTGTCTATTTCCCAAAAGACGTCGGCATAAACTATATCACAGCCCGACGGCACGAGGAAATTCTCCGGATATTCGCCGCCCTCGGTAAAGCAGCTCGCGGAAAAGAGCGAGCCGCCGCTTATCTTCGTGCGGAAGGCCTGCGTTGAATAGTCGATAGCGGGGGAAACCGCCTTTTCGTTTCCGAGATAATCGAGCACCACCACGACGAAGCCGCGGTCCAGCATCGACTGTATGATAGATGTGTTGCTATCCGTGCCGACTCTTTCCATACAAGTGTTAACGGCATAAATTATTACGGGATTATCGGTCTTATAGCCGGGGGTAACGCCGCCGTGCGTTGCCTCGTCGTAATAGACGGTGTATTGCACCTCTCCGACGTATCCGCCGTCGTCTATTCTTTTGGTGCTTTGCACCTCATATCCGGCAAAGCAGCTGTCAATATCGGTCATCTCACCGCTCGGCGAGCTAACAGCGCCCACCGCGCCGACGCCTATTGCCGCAAAGGCAAAAAGGCATCCGGAAAAAATCGCGATAAAAAGCACTGCCGCCAAAAGCCTTGTGATAGCAGGTCTTGTTGAATACGCTTTCATACTAATCTCCATTCTGTCGCCTCAGGCGACCGCCCAAGATATAAATGAATTATTTATTATTATAACTGATCTATCGTTTTATCGTGTCTTGTTTTATAGGTATCCTTTTGGCTGCAGCCCGCTCGTCCGCCGCCCGCGCAAGCGCAGGCACAGGCACACGCGCAAGCGCAGCTTCCGCCGCCGATGTGATGCCTGCCGCCGACTCCGCCGCCGTGTTGTGCGGCATGCCTTTCCGCCGCCTTTCGGTAGTGGGGATTGGGTCTGCCGTATGCGTGAACGTAGTAGCCGTGGTCCGAAAGGAAGCCTCTGCCGCGGTGATAGGACACCACGCTATCGATAAGCCACACCTGGAGAATGACTAACAGTCCGGATAAAAAGAACGCCATAACTATTGCGGAAATTCTGCCCTCATCGAGCGAATTGTAAGCTCCGCTGTCGTCAAAGGGGTAATAGGTCACAGTGTCGCATTCCGGGAAGCTTTCGGGAGTGTAGCGCGAGCGCATAAGCGCGTAGCCGCCGGGATCAAAGCTACCCGTCAGGGTGTAATAGCCGTCCTCGTCGAGCGTGCCGGAGGCGGACTCTATAAGTCCGTTATTCTTCCAGCGGAAGCGGTAGCTTTCGACGGGCGTGTAATTAAACCATCCGGGAACGAACTCGTAGAAGTAGGCGTTCTCGTCCTTGCAAAGCATATCCTTTTGGTTGATTTTGAAGGAGAACTCCAGCACCTCGCCGCCGATATAGGCGCGGTCAAGGTAGAGGGTCAGATACACCTCGCCCTCTCGGCTGTATTGCTCGTAGCGCCGTATGGTATCAGAGGTTGTGCCGGGATAGACGAAATAGTTCTCGTTTGCGATGCCGATATCAATCCAGGTAAGCTCCTCCGCTTCGTCCTTCGCCTCCCATACGAAATGGTAGGAAATATCGAGCGTTCCGTCCGAGAGTGGCTCTACCGTCACGTCGTATTGGCGAATGACGTCCTGCGGTGCGGGAGTGTAGAGGAAGGCGGCGGTGATGCTCGCCGTCTGAATTATCAGAATGACTATGAAAAAAATGGCTTTAGCTAAAGGGAAGGTACGTCTTTTTCTTATGTATTTTTCGTCGTATTTAGCTCCGACTCGTCCTTTTTTCATACACGCCCCACCCCCTCTCTTGCTCTGAACGGGCAGGATTCTGCCTCTGCCTCGCTCATACGGCGCAGCTTTTTCGCCGCCTTGTGATTCCAGATTTTCTTAAATGGAACGGATAGAATATTGCCGAGTGCACCGTCCTCTCCGAGCCAGCTCTGGCAGGGGGTGACCGTGCCGTCGGGCGCTACTGCCATATTGCTGAGAGCCGCGCCGCACATCGGCACGTTCATACCGAGCGAGGTGAGCTTTTCCCTCGGAATCAAGCCGGGGGACGTGAAGTCCATCTCCATCTCGTGAGCGTTGCAAAACTCTCTTGCCGCCCTCACTATCCCGAAAAGCTCGTCTTCGGACAGGTCGTACTCCTCGTGATTTACGCCTGCCATACCCGTCAGAATCAAGCCGCTGACGGTGACGAATCTTACGCCGAGCGAGTGGATAAAGGCGAGGGTTCTTTCGTAGTCCGCGTTCTTCTTGCAAAGAGGCGTGTTGACGCTGACGTCAAGCCCCGCGCTCACAGCGCGCTGTATGCCCAGGACTGTGTCGGCAAAGTGAGATGAGCCGACGAGCGAATTATGAATATTCTCGTCGTGAGAATAAAGGGTCACCTGCAGGCTGTCAAGCCCCGCCGCCTTTAAGCCACGTACGAGCTCTGCGGTCAGATTAACGCCGTTGGTATTAAGCCTTGTGACCATTCGCTTTGCATAGCCTACGAGCTCGGCAATATCGCCGCGCTGAGTCGGCTCGCCGCCCGTAAAGGTGACCATAGGTACTCCTGCGGACTCCAAGCGGTCAATGACCTCGCGCCACTCTGCCGTAGACAGCTCCCTTGCGTTTGCCTTTTTCTGACCAGCCGCGTAGCAGAAGATGCATTTTTGATTGCATTTCCAAGAGCCGCACTCGTCCGTCATAGAGCTGACCAAAAGATCCATTCGGTGAGGCGCGGTCATATTCTTCGCATAAGCGCGAATTGAGAGCTTTTCGATTTCAATCTCGGGATTATCGCCGCGCGCTACTGCAAAGAGCGTGTCGAGCAGGATATCCATATCCTCGCGTATTTCCTCCTCGGGAGTCGAGGGGAAGACCCGCTTAACACCGCAAACGGTGTTACTCACTATCTCCTCCTCGTCGGACTCGCCTATCGGCTTGCCGTCGAACTTGTTGACCTCTCTCATAAAGTAGGAGAGGATAAGCGCCCAGGAGTAGCCGATAGGCAAAAGGTAATAGCCGTTAAGCACGGCAATGTACGCGCTTGAGCCGAAGAGGCGGAATTTCGGCGGCACTAAATGAATGCGCACGACCCCCGGCCCCTCCGGATTGAAGGTGCAGTGGCTGACGCCGTTTTTGTATTCGCGGTATTGAGCGATTTTATTCTTTAACCCCATTCTTAACCCTCGCTTTTCTCGTTTTCGGTTCTTTTAGACTATTATAGCATATAATCCTCGACAGTTCAACAAAAATAAAAAAAGAGGAAAACCGTAGGTTTTCAACCTTAATCCATTATCAAATACCAAAAAAGAAATAGCGAAGGACAGAGCAAATCTATACTTCGCTATTTTGTTTTCGGTTGTGCCTAAATGCGACAGCCTCGGATATATTAAACCTCGTCTGCGTGGCGCATAGTAAGCGGCAGGGGAAAATAGAGCTTCGCTATATCCGACGCGCACTCGCGCAGGGGCGATATCGGCGAGAAGAGGAAGGAGAGCGCCTCGGCGTGCGAGAGCTCATAATCAACAGGCGTGCTCTCGTCGACAGCCGTGACGGACGCCTCGCCGCCGGCAACGGCAATCTTTATGCACTCGTTGCGCGCATAGCCGTGAATGAGAAGGGTTATCTCGCCGTCGGGGAGATTTTCATAGGTAAGCTTAAGTGCCAAAAACGCCTCGGTCACCGCGCGGTAGTTGAGAATATTGAAATGCATCGCAGTGGCAAGCGTCATACCCTCTGCAATGGGGGTAAGCGCGAGTCTGTAATCTAACTGCTGGGGAAGGAGAAATACCGTGTAGCCTTCGCCGAGGAAGGCGTAAACTGAGCGAATGAGAGAAAGGAAGTCCGCCTTGTCGACAACCTCTATTTCGGTGACACGGGTATCCTTGAGAACGAGGTAGCCTGCAAATCTTTCGCCGTCGTATGCCGCAAGAAGTCGCGCATTCCAGGAGTTTGCGATATCAAGAAACTGCTCGCGGGAACGGACGGGAGCAAAGGGAAGGGCGTCGTTTATGGCTATGATTTTATCAATTGCCTCGTCCTTTGGGTCGGTTATTTCTCTTAGCGTGAAGGGGGATTCCATACCGCCGAGCGCGTGGCGCATATTATCGCGAGATATGGAATAATGATACACGGGGCCCGCCTTGTCGTATCCGAAATAGAGGTAGCGCTGGCGGCGACCGCCGAGGGTGGAGATGGCTACACCGTCCTCAATCATACCGCGCATAGCCGCTTCCATTGCAAGATTCATATATCCCTTTGAGCGATGGCTCGGATGAACTGCTACGTTGCCTATACCGCGGCAATTAAGCATTCTGCCGCAAACGCGGATTTGGTGGTCGTAAGCACCGACGGCGGCGGCTAAATCTCCGTCCTCCGTTACCACGTAGTTTTGATCTTGTGGGCGAAGCTCCTCGCGGTATAGCTTGGGGAGAAAGCTGATAAAGCCCTTCTCAAAGCTCTCGTGGCCGAAGCTCGTGTCCAGAAGATTCATAAAGTGGGCGTATGGAACGTCCTTTCCAAGACCGCAGAAGATATTCTTGCTCATAGAAAAAATCCTTTCGGTTGTTTTGTGTATTCTGTATTTCCATTATATAATATTACAGCTCCTCAAACAAGACATATATTGATTTCTCGCTATGGAATTCTTGAACTCTGTTGACTCGCCCTTCTTATTTTTTCGCGCGATGGTAGTGGCAAAAGTGAAAAAAGGAGTCCCCCGAGTTAATCTCGGGGAGGACTCCTTGAAATAAAATCGCGCCAAGAGGATTGGCGCGATGAAGTCACGATGTGATGAAGTCCGCCTGAAGCGGATGAAGTCTAAAACTGCGTTTTGGGTTGAATTAAATCCACCGCACGCCTGTGCGACTTCATCCTCGCACTACTAGGATGAAATGGTATCGCAGGTAGTAAAGCAAAATTCATCTCATTCCGCGGCAGAATTGTTTATTAAAATCAAAATTCTGTCAATACGTATGGGACGTTCGCTTCAAGCCGTATGGTTTTGCTTTGATTACCGAAAACAACCCGAAGCTCCTGAGATTCCGACGGCAAAAGTGTGCAATCTTTCAAATCGCCGTTTTCCCATGAAAAGCTAACGCTTAAACCGTCCTGAGCGCGAAAATTCTTCACACGTCCTTTGGGCCATACCGCAGGAAGAGCAGGCAATAGACGAAGTTCACCACGGCGGCTCTGCATTAGCATTTCACAAACGCACGCGGTACCTCCCATATTGCCGTCAATTTGGAATATCTTAGGAGGATGCAGATCAAGCAAAGATACGGTTGCAAAACTACTGATTAGGCTTATAAAATGATGCCATACATCGTCGGGACGCCCCAAGCGAGCCATAAGACACGCAACCCATGAACGGCTCCATCCTGTATGACCGCCACCATGGCTGAGACGCTCATCAAGGGAACGCTCGGCTGCATTCCATTCGTAGCCGCCGGATTCGAAAAGCTGAGACGGATATAATCCATAGAGGTGTGATAAATGTCTGTGACCGGGTTCAACCTCTTCCCGTTCTTTATCCCATTCGTTCAAGCGACCGATACTATCAACCGTTAACCTTGGCAGACGTGCAAGAATGTCGTTCCACTGTGCGACCTTGTCTTCATCCACGCAGAGGACTTGCGCACATTCCACCGCACTCCGAAGCAACTCTGTGACCAACTCGACATCCATAGCGCTATTGATACCTATGGAAACCGGCCAGCGACCTGTTCCCGCGAATCTATTTTCCGGAGACTGTGATGGTAAAATCCAAAGCTGACCGTCTCTTTCGACGAGGTAATCCTCGTAGAAAGCAGCACATTCCTTCAGATACGGATAACAGCGGTTTCGAAGGAAATCTATATTTTTGGTGTGTCTCCAATGCATAAACATATGCTGACCGAGCCACGGAGCAGCACCGATCCATACTGCCCAGCCTTGGGATTCGGGGGTTACACGCCCCCACACATCGGTTTGAATACTGAAGGTAAAGCCGCGGCACCCATAAAGATGCTTTGCCATAACCCGACCGTATGGTACATATCTTTCAATTAAATTGAAAAGTGTTGCAGATGCGTGCTCCATACCTAAAACTTCAGTGAACCAATAGCACATTTGTAGATTGATATCAAGATGGTAATCCGATTCCCACGGCGGCTGAAGTTCTTCATTCCACTTGCCCTGCAAATTGAGCGGAAGCTCTCCGGAAGAGCCACTGACCATCAGATATCTGCCATATTCAAAGTAAAGGAGCGGCAGGGCTGTATCTTTACCGTCACGGAACTGCTTGATGCGTTCATCCGTGGGAATATCGTCCGCATTCGGTATATCAAGCTCCACCTCCGCTTCTCCGCGTAAGGTAATAAATTTTTTTGCATGACGAGCAAAAAGAACATCAAAATTCTTTTCCTCAGGCCACGTCATTTCATCCGCGGGCAGATTGCCCTTAGCATCGGTTCCGACCTGAATAAAAACGACAAGGTTAGTTGCATCTACAATGCGTATACCGTTCTCCTCGACGAAATACGAGCCGTCAGTGTCAATACGGACACATGCTTCAAATGCGATTCCGTTCTTGAAAGCGCCTTTCATTGTCAAGCCTTGTGTTAACGTCTCATATATAATTGTACAGTTTGGATCGCATATGCGTGAAAGAACGACGGTAAAATCGGTGGGATTTTCAGATGTGACTTGCGCTACAATACATCCGTCCGTACAGCTTACGAACAGCTTTTCGATTATTTTGCCCGAAGAGGCAGTAAAGCTTGTTTGGACAAGTCCGGTATTCAGATCAAGAGAACGTCTGTAATCGACTGCATCGCCGGCATCCGTCTCAATCCAAACATCCCCGGCAGGCTGATAAGGATCAACACGACACTTTACATTGCTTATGCCACCGCATCCGCCTAAATATTCATTGGCTAAGGTTGTACCCTTAAGAAAATCACCGACAAGAAGTGCTTCTCGAATTTCCTGAAGATGCTCAGACATGTCCGGAAACTCACGAAAACGGTTTTCGCCACGCCACAACCATTCGTGGTTGAGGGCAATACGAAGTTTTTCAGGGCGTCCCAACACCATGGATGCCAATCTACCGTTACCAATAGGAAGCCCTTCAATATATTTTTCTGTCCAGCTATTATACCATAATTTCCTATTCATACAGATTATTATCCTTTTCTATGGGAAAACCGTAAAAATTTTATCAATTTATTTCACAAGCACTTCCAATATCCAAATGCATTTGCCTGTGGCAAATGCATTATTCCCACTCAATCGTTCCAACGGGCTTCGGTGTGAGGTCGTAAAGAACGCGGTTGATGCCCTCTACCTCTGCGGTAATGCGGGCGGTTATTTTATGGAGAATTTCGTAAGGAATTTCCTCAATAGTGGCGCTCATTGCGTCGGTAGTATTGACGGCGCGGATTATAGCGGGCCAGCCCTCGTAGCGACTCTCGTCCTTAACGCCTACGCTTTTGATGTCGGGAATAACGACGAAGTACTGCCAAACCTTTTCTGCAAGGCCGCACTTATCAAATTCGTCGCGAAGAATTGCGTCAGCCTCGCGGAGCGCTTCAAGGCGGTCACGGGTGATAGCACCGAGGCAACGAACGCCGAGTCCGGGGCCGGGGAAGGGCTGACGGTAAACCATAGCGTGAGGAAGACCGAGTGCCTCGCCGACTACGCGAACCTCGTCCTTGTAAAGAAGCTTGATGGGCTCGACGAGCTCGAAGTTGAGGTCCTCGGGAAGTCCGCCGACGTTGTGGTGCGACTTAACTGCCTTTTTGCCCTCTGCCTGCTTGATACTCTCGAGGATATCGGGGTAAATTGTTCCTTGAGCGAGGTAGGATATGCCTTCAAGTGCGCGCGCCTCGTCCGCAAAGACGTTTATGAATTCTGCGCCTATTATCTTTCTCTTTCTTTCGGGGTCGGAAACGCCTGCGAGAAGATTCAAGAATCTGTCGGTTGCATCTACGTAGATAAGATTTGCGTCAAGCTCGTTCTTGAAAATCTTTATTACGTTTTCCGACTCGTCCTTACGCATAAGACCGTGGTTAACGTGCACGCAAACGAGCTGCTTGCCGATAGCCTTGATAAGAAGCGCCGCAACTACCGAGGAGTCAACTCCGCCGGAGAGGGCAAGAAGCACCTTCTTGTCACCAACCTCGGCGCGAATTGCCGCTATTTCTTTTTCGATAAAAGCGTTAGCGAGCGCTTCGTTTGTGATACGCTGCATAGATGCGGGTCGCACATTGTTCTGCATAAAAAATTCCTCCAAATACAGTAAGAATAATGATATTAAAGTATAGCACAAAGTAAGCGCTTTTTCAATAGTTTTCATTTACTTTTTTGCCATTTTTTCAATATTGGCATATTGAACGGCACGGGCGCGCACTCTCGCCGCGCATAGCGCATAAAATAACTAAAAAATGAATTGTGAGGTTTTTATGCTCGTAACCAAACCGTATAACCGCGAAAACGCGGTTGCCTACGCTCGCCGCTACGCCTTTGGTCAAAATCCTGTGTTCGGCAATTTCCGCGGTATTGGCGGCAATTGCACGAATTTCGTGTCGCAGTGCGTTTACGCGGGAAGCTGCCGAATGAACTACACGCCCGTGCTCGGCTGGTACTATATATCAATGCAGGAGAGGACGGCGTCCTGGACGGGAGTTCGCTATTTTTATAATTTTATGACTACAAATACCGGTGTCGGTCCGTTTGGCAGAGAGGCTATGGCAGACGAGGTCGAGATAGGCGACGTGATACAGCTTGCAAGAGAGGGTGAGGGATATTATCACACCCTTCTGATAGTCGGATTTGCCGAGGACGACCCGCTCGTCGCCGCCCAGACGGACGACGCATTCGAGCGCCCCTTGTCAAGCTATAACTACGACTATCTGCGCTATATCAAAATACAGGGGGTCAGGTTTCTGACACCTGCCGCAGACGATTGCTTTGAGAGCGTTTACGAGGGAATTGCAATAATACCCGAGGGCGATATGGCACAGGGCGGACAGAGCTCGCCGCCGAAGGAGGACGGCATAGAGCCACCCGCTTCCGATATGCCAAACGGTATGCCGCCCGCCACACCCGAGGGGGAGGGAGGGGGAGAGCCGCCACCCCCGCCCACCGAGGCTTGACAAGGCAGATTTTTAGTGGTAAAATATCAGCATTGTTAAGACTAAAGGGGCAAACGAATGAAAAACAAAGGGAAGTGGCTATCGCCCGTCCTGCTTTTGCTGGCGGCTTTTATATGGGGTATTGCATTCACGGCGCAGAAGGCAGCCGCGGCGGTTCCCACCTTCGCGCTTATGACGGTGCGAAGCTCGTTTGCCGCAGTGTTTCTTTTTGCTATAATACCGATTTTTGATAAATTACGCCGCACGGGTAGGCAGCTTTTCTCAAAACGCGGACTCGATTTTACGAAATCGGAGCTTATCGGCGGTGCGGTGTCGGGCGTGTTCATATCATGTGCGAGTATATTTCAGCAGTTCGGTATAAGCGGCGGAACGGATGCGGGAAAGGCGGCGTTTATCACAGCGCTGTACGTGGTTATAGTGCCCGTGTTTGCGCTTATTTTCAGAAAGCGCTCGCCGATATCCTCTTGGATTGCCGTGGCGGTGGCGCTCGTCGGCTTTTATCTTCTCTGTATCGACGGGGAATTCAAGGTTGCGCCGACCGACCTGCTTATTCTCCTTTGCGCCGCCGTATTTGCGATGCATATAATTGCGATAGACTATTTCTCACCGAGGTGCGACGGGATAAGGATGTCCTGCATTCAGTTCCTCTTTGCCGCGCTGGTGAGCGCCGCGCTCTCGCTCGTCTTTGAGCCGAGGCTCGATTTTGCGGTGATAGGCGAGAATTTCCTCTCGCTCCTCTACCTCGGAATTGCCTCGAGCGGCATTGCCTACACCCTGCAAATCCTCGGTCAACGCGACACGCCCCCTGCCGTCGCCTCGATTCTCTTATCTCTTGAGTCGGTTTTCGGCGTGCTTATGTCAGCTCTTCTGCTTGGCGAGAGAATGACCCCTCGCGAGTATATCGGATGCGCGATAGTGCTCTGTGCCGTGCTCCTCGCGGAGATTGATTTTAAGGCGATAGGCAAGAGCCGAAAAAAATAAAAACAGGCTTGGTACTAAAGTGAGTACCAAGCCTGTTTTTTGTTCGGTGCTGCTTAAATGCGACAGCCTCTTTTTATTTGGTTATAATGTGAAGGGTGGGATTGACTATCGAGTCGCAAGCCTTAACGCTCGTCTGCCGCATTGCCATCAGGCGAACGCCGAGGTTTTCGATAATATTTCTCGGCGGCAGGGGAAGCGAGCGCATCTCCTTGGAGTTTATCTGCTTCGACTTGGAAACGATGGAAATGTATCTATCGTATATCGTCGAATTGAGGAGTGCGAAAAGCCCGAACGCGAACCTTGCGCACATCTCGGAGTTGCGGTCCGTCGTGTCGATAAAGTTTATCTTATTGTGCGTACTGATATATCTGTAATTCGGGAGCTGGGACGCAAGGTATATCGACGCGTTGATAAAGCGCGCGTCACTCTTCGCGGGAACGCGTTTTATCAGTATCATATTCTTATTCTTCTGAATAAGATTAGGGTTAACGGGAGCTATATACTGCCTCTTGATAGGACGGGGGAAGACCACCGTGCCGCCGCTTATCGCCGCAGGGCGAAGGAGCGGTACTGTACCCTGCACAGGCTCGGTGAAGAGAAGTCCCTCACATCGCGAGTCAATTATAAGTCCCGTGCGCATCTTAAGTCCGAGCGAGGAGAGCGTTTCGGGGAAATCGGATATGTATTTTACTATCTTCGTGTCCTCAACACTCTTCGGAAGAGTGAGCGCACCGTCGTCCGAATCCACTACGAAATTGTAGGCAACGGGGGGGAGGCGTGTCAATTTAGCCGCCGATCCGTTATCCGTCGAGGTGGTTATCTCAAGCTCTTCGGGAGCGGGGGAGTTCGAATAAGCGAGAATGATATTCTTCTTGAGCGGAACAGCGCGGTTCTCGTTCTTCTGACGGCCGACGAAGAGGTGAACTCGGTGGAGCGCAAGCCTCTCAGCCATCTCGCGACGGAAGGGTGCAAGAGCGGCGGCGCTTGCCACCGTGGTGGGAAGAATCATAACCATCTGACCGCCCTCTTCAAGATGTCGGGATGCAAGAGATGCAAAGAGGACCGATGCAGAGGTCTTGGTTTGCGTCACGCCTCCGACCGTTCTCGCCTCCTCCGAGTCCTTCTCGATGAAGGTGGTGGGCGGGTTTGAGATGATTATATCGAATTTATCCTCCTCCTGACCCTGAAGAGTTACGGTGTAGTGATTCTTCGAGTCGGTAAGGTAGTTCGTGGGATTTATCGTGTAGTAAAGCTTGACCTCAAAGTCGTGCTTGCACTTCTTCCTCATCCTCTCAAGGTTGTCCTCAAGCATAGGGAGAAAGACGGGGTCGTTTTCATAGCAGGTGAGGAATATTCTCTTGCATCCTGCCGCGCGGGTGCAGATAGCGTCAATCACAGCGCCCGAGAGAATACCCGTGCCGGCACCCGGGTCAAGCACCGTGTATACCTGGCGCGAGGGGTCAAGCTCTATCATACTCGCCATAAGACGCGCCGTGTCTTTCTTGGTAAACAGTCTGCCAAGCCTTATATTTTCAGCCTTTGATTTTTCTCGCACGAGCTTTGCCGTGTTGCGACAAGCAAGATTAAGCATATGCCTCTCCTTTCATTCTGCCTCAAATTATTTACCTCTATTGTAGCACACTTTTTGCCAGCTTTCAATAGTTTTTCAAATTTTTCAACAAAATTATTGCAAATTTTCTATAAGAGTGTTATACTTATATCAATAATAATACAAATTACTACATAACGGAGAAAAAGATGAGCGAAACGAAAAACACGACGCATCTGCGCTTCTTGCACTGCAGTGACATTCACCTTGACTGTGCGTACACGGGAATTCCCGAGGAAAAATGCGACGAGCGCCGCCGCGAGCACCGCGCCTCGTTTATGCATATGATGCAGTTCGTGCGCGACAGGGGAGTCAACGTCGTTCTGATGAGCGGCGACCTCTTTGACACCGAGCACGCAACGAATGCAACCGCAGATATTCTTATAAGGGAGCTTCGCAACTGCCCCGAAACCATCTTTATAATTTCGCCCGGCAAGCACGACAGCTACGAGAATAACCCGATATACACCTCGGGCAGACTTCCTTCGAACTGCTACGTTTTCAAAAACGACGGTCTTGAAAGATTTGATTTCGAGGAGTTCAACGTAACCGTCTACGGCTGGGCGTTCAAGACTCCGGATATGAACTCTAACCCCCTCGTCGGACGAAGGGTTGACGACGTATCGAGGATAAATATAGTGTGTGGCTACGCCGACCTTGACGGCGCGCTTGATTCAACGAGCTGTCCCGTCAGCACCGCCGACCTAAAGAAGTTCGGCGCGGACTACTACGCGCTCGGCTCGCACCACGAGGCAAGCGGATTTGATAAGCTTGGCGACTCTATCTGCTGCTACTGCGGAGCTCTTGAGTGCACGGGCTTTGAAGAGCCCGGTCTTGGCGGAGCTAACCTTATCGTCGTAGACTACAAGAGCGGCGAGCTTTCAATTGACGTAAAGCGCCTCTCCTTCGGTCACCTCCGCTTCGTTACCGAAGAGCTTGATATCACAGGCGTCGACTCGAATAACGAGATAATCAACAGAATAAGCAGGCTTATCAGTGATAAAAAGTACGGTGTTGAAACCGCACTGCGCATAGAGCTTGTCGGCTACATATCCCCCCGCTTTATCGTTCCGCAAAGTCTTGAGTCGGAGTCCTTCGGGCTTTATTTCTTCGCCCTCAAGGATAAGACTCTGCCACTCTTCGGAACGGAGTCGTTCAAGCGCGATATGTCGGTGAAGGGCGAGGCATTCCGTCACCTTCTGCCTATGCTCGAGAGCGAGGATGAGCAGGAAAGGCTTACTGCGGCGCGTGCCTTCCGCGTTATACTTGCAACTCTTGAGAACAGAGAAATCGACCTTTGATAAGGTGGCGCATTTGGGCGTAACCGAAAATGACAAAATAAAAAGAGGAACAGACGCACCTTCGTTCTGTTCCTCTTCGTTTTATATATGTACTTACCAAAGCTCCTTTTCGAAAAGGAGCTTTTCTTCATCGCGTCCTATGAAGGTAAAGAGCTTTCCGAGCATATTTTTACTCGGCAGGTTTTCCTCGTGGCACTCGGCATAGAGGGCGTTCATCCCAAGAGATTTTGCTATCTCAAAAAGCGCCGTGATTGCCGCAGATGCGTATCCGCGCCTTTGGTGCTCCTTCATTATTCTGACGCCGAGATGCGCTCTGCCGCGACCGTCGAATGCGTAGAGCACCGCGTCGCCAACGAAGACTCCCTCACACCTTACGGCAAAGGTCATTGCCACGCCGCGCCGAAATTCGCTTTCGGCTTCGTTTATGAAGTGCGAGTCGTCGACCGAGCCGAAATCCTTGCGAAAGTCGTATCCCCAATAGCGATTTATCTCCTCGTCGCGAGAAAGTGCCGCGAGGGGTGCTGTATCCTGCGCTGTAAGAGGCGTGAGCGATACGGGCTCGTCGGTGTACTCTGGTATTTTTTCGGCTATTTGACACTCGGTCTTTACCTTTACTGTATAGCTTTCGCAGTCGGGGGTGGCCGCGTCAATATCCGCGTGAGTAAAGCCGACGAGCAGCTCGCCGAGCGCCTCGGCGGGTACGTCGCTTATAACGAGCGGTAGCTCTTCCTTTACAGCGTAATGGACGAGCTCTTGAGTAGCTTGCCCGACCTCTGCATCATCTGTGAGCTCGAAGGGGTAGAGAAATGAGTATCTGCCATAGTCGAAAATTCTGACAAGTAAGCACCCGTGTGAAATTGTAGTCGCAATCTCGGTGTCCTCATCGAAGGCTGAAAGAATATCGGCAAGTATCTCTTCGGCTGCCGCATCCTCTATATTTTGTAAACTGTTATTGTCAATTACACTAAACGATATCACTCCGTCACCTCCGCACTCTCGTTATTATTCTTCTTTGCGGGAACGATGATTCTCGTAACGTACTCGCCATCATATTTTTGGCTTTCAAAGGTTATGCCGAGCGATTTTGCAATCTTTTGGCAGGTCTTGAGTCCTATTCCTGTGCTCTCGGCACTCGGCTTTTCGAGCGCCTTGTTGGAGAAGCGGATTAGTATACCGCACGCCTCACCCTCGACAGTCAGGTGAATCGGCTCTTCGGGGTCGGAGTATTTTGAGAGGTTTGAGAATATATTGTCGAATATTCGCATAAGCTTCGGCGCGTCTGTCATCATAGTCATACCCTCAAGTCCTGCGTGCTGCGACTCGATAGTATATCCGCGCTCCTTCATAAGAAGCATATGCTCGGAGAGCATCTGGTCGAGTAGAGCCGCCGCCTCGTATTCCTGTATGCTTGCGTCAAGCTCGCCGCCGAAAACGAGGAAATAGCCGAAGATGTCGTCGGATAGCTCCTTCAGTCGCATAGCCGTTTTCTGCGAGGCGGAAAGATAGCTTGCCATCGCCTCGTCCTCTGTGTGCATCTTCATAATATCGAGGTAGCCGAGCAGGACGGTTAGAGGCGTTCTTATATCGTGGGAGAGCGAGGTTATAAGCTGGGTGTTTGCCTCTATTGCCTCCTTCTCCTTATCGAGATTTTCGAGCATAGAGGTTCTCATATTCTCCACGTTCTCGGAGAGCTTGGATATCTCGTCCTCACCCTCAAAGGCTATCGAGTGCGAGGTGTTTCCCGCAGAAACCACCGAAACGTCCTCTGCAAGACGGGTTATTCTGCCCGCAACGTCACGGAAGAAGAGCATCATTATCGCGACGAGGGCTGTCATTGCAAGAAAAAGTGCGGTTATGTTCCAGATATCGTAGTACAGGTATTCGGTAAAGTCGGTGACAGATGCGTAAAGGGTTGCGTCAGAAAGCTCTATCGGATAGATTCCGTTCGCCTCGGCGTACTCGGCGAGCTCCTTTTTATCGGGGAACTCGACGGTAAGTCCGCCGCTCATATTGAACGGGTCGTCGACCTGGTCGAAGTAGTCGAAGGAGAGGAGCAGCTCCTCCTCGTCGTATATCATAAGGTATACGTACCGCTCGGAGCGCACCCAATTCGATATGTCGTTTAAGTCCTGCTCGGAGAGCTCGTTTTTGTCGATAAAGTCTTGAAGGTCGGCAATATATTGCTCGCATCTTGCCTTTTTGCTTTCCTCGCTTTTGTAGGTCGCGTCTATAACGTAGCCGGAAACGACGTTGGTAAAAAGATAAATTCCCACCGCAACGAGAACGCCGTAGCTCATAACTATAAAGAGCTTCGTGTTCAGCGAATACATCTTCCGACGCATAAATTCCTTGAGTTGTTTAATCAATCTGGTATCCCTTTCCCCAAACGGTGCGTATCAGCTTCGGCGAGGATGGTGTGTCCTCAAGCTTGCGCCGCAAATTAAGCATATGCACAGTGACGGTGTTGCTCGCCGAGGCGAGCGCGCGCTCACCCCAAACCGCCTCGTAAAGCTCGGACGGATTTATCGCCCTGCCGCGATTTTTGGCAAGGTAGATCAGCATATCCATCTCTCGCTCGCGAAGACCCTCAACGCGATCGCCGTTCTTCGTCACCTCGCGCTCCTTCGGGTTGAGAATAACGCCCGAGGCAAGACTGACGAGCTCCGGTCTTTCCTCTGCCTTACTGTAAACGGTGTATCTTCTTGTCAGCGCCCGTATCTTGAGCAAAAGCTCGGAGGGGCTGAAGGGCTTTATAAGATAGTCGTCACCGCCGACGTCGTACGCCGCCGTCTTGTCGCGTGCGAGCGATTTTGCGGTAAGGAAGAGTATCGGCACGGTGGAAAAGTCGCGAATGAGGCGTGTTGCCTCTATACCGTTCACCGCCGGCATCATTATATCCATAATTATGAGGTCGATATCGGTGCTCTCGGTCGCGGCAGAAACCGCAGAGGAGCCGTCCTGCGCCTCTATTACCTCGTATCCGTGCTCCTCAAGCAAGAGTCTTACGACCTTGCGGATTTCCGACTCGTCGTCGGCTATGAGAATTTTCATAATTTCACGCTACTCCATCAAAAGAAAATAGGCAAGAGCGTCAAATCCGCTCTTGCCTATAATTATAAATCAGAATATGCGCTTTGTCAAGAAAGGGGGAAGGGTTCGCAAAGGAAGATTACCGAGAGTATTCCGATAATAACGCCCACCCATTGCTTTTTTTCAAGCCTTTCTCTGAACAAAATAACTGCGGTGAGGGTTGTGAGCACAAGTCCGCCGCCGTTCACTATGGGGAAGAAGACTGCACTGTCCATAACTCCGGAAAGATACAGATTAAGCTTGTTGTTTACCGCTACGCACACACCGCTCAAAACAGTAATGCCGAGGAAGAAAAGAATCCATTGTCCGTTACGCGTCTGCTTCTGCTCGCCGCGTCCTTTTATAAAGGCGAGGATAAGCAGGGAGAGTAGCGATGAGGCGAAGAATGCAATAACCAAAAATTCGTCAAGCTCGGCGCGGTGAGGGGAGCTTTGGTGAATCTTTTGCATAACGCCTATTCCGCCGGTTGCCGCAAAGGCAATGAGGCAGAGGATGAGCCACTTGAAATTCGCGCGCGTTTCGTTCGTCTTTTTGCCGGTTGCAAGCAAGAAGCTTATAAGCATAAGGACTATGCCGATAATTTGCGAGAGGGAAAGCCCCTCGCCGAAGAAAAGGGCGCCCGAGAGCGCGGGAATCAGCGTGGAAAAGGAAATGATAACTGCGGTGTAGGAGAGCGGACCTGTTTGCAGAGCCGCAATATGAGCGATGCCCTGAATCGTGGTTATAGCGCCGAAGGCAAGACCTAACAGCACCGTGAAGCTTGATACCTCGCCGAACTCGCTCCAGATAAGGAGCACACACGCCGAGATAAGACTGCACGCGGCGGTGAAGAGAAAGTTACCGAAGCTTCCCGATTCGCCTTTTTTGGTGTAGTATTTTTTCGCAATGCTCGAGCCGAGCGCCGCGGCTAATGATATGATTAACGTTATTGTAGTGTTTTTCGGCATTTGTCAATCCTTTTTCTTGTAGAAGAATATGCTCGCCTTGCCCTTGGGAAGCGTGAAGGCATAGCCGCCCGAAAGCTCCTTACCGCTGACGGTGCGAGTGCCGCCGTCAACGTCCTCAAGCTCGTAGGTCGCACTCTCGTCGATAGCGTAAAGCGGGAAGCGCGCCACGTCGAAGGGGGATGCGGGACGTCTTATAACTATCAGCACGCCGTCTTTTTCCGACGGGCGGTCAAACTGCGAGGCGCACCAGGTGTCAGGCGACGAGCTCACGGCAGTCAAGGGATAGAAATCCTCGGAGAAATAGGGGCGAACTCTTAAGTATTCGTTAGTGTATTTGCGTATGAATTCCACCTTTTCGGGAGTATCGGCGAAAAGGTCCTTTTGCGAAAATGAGTAACACATATTGAGTGACGCACCGTAGGAGCTGCGAACTCGGTACTCGTCGTAAGGTCTGCCCGAGCCGCTTCCCGAATAGGGCATCCAGGAGTTGAAGGTCAGGTTATGAAGCTGTGAGGCTATGACCTCGTAGTTCGCAGGGCACTGGGCGTCGCTGCGCCAAAGCGGCATACTGCGGCGAAGAAGCTCGATATCTATGCGTCTGCCGCCGGATGCGCAGTTGTCTATCAGAAGGTGTGGGAATTTTGAAAGAAGCGCATCCCAAAGGCGATAAAGACCGTTTATATGGTATATCTCGGTTATGCCGCGCCTGTGCTCGGTGTCGTTTTCGCGCCAATACGCGAGAGGGGAGAAGTTGAAGTCCTGGCGGTAGCAGTCAATTCCTATCTCCTCTATCATACCGGCGAGCGTTTCGTAGCAGTACTGCCACGCGCCCTCGTGACCCAAATTCAGAAGAAGGCTCTTATTCTCGCCGAGTCTGATGAAATATTCGGGGTGCTCGTCGATAATGGGAGTGCCTAAAATCGCGCGCTCCGGCTCAAACCACAAAAGGAATTTCATTCCTGCGTCGTGCACCGCGCGCGAAACGTCGCGAAGCCCTTGCGGATGAATATGTCGGCTGACTCTCCAGTCGCCCGCACGGGTGTACCAGTCGCCCTCGAACTCGTCGGGGGTGGGAAGAGTACCATCGCCGTACCAGCCGGCGTCCATCCATATGTATTCAAACGGGAGCTTTTTCTCTACTATCTTGTTTATGCGCTCAATCACGGCAGAGCTCTCCATACCGCCCCACGTGACTGCACAGAGCGGGCCGTATTTATCCCTACCCGCGCTGCCGACGAGCGAGAAATGCTCCTTAACGAGCCTGCGCCATTTGTTTTGCGAGGCGATGAAGTCGCCCTCGTACGCCATAATAACTACCGACGAGGTGCGGAAGCTCTCGTGGGGATTCAAGTAGAAGTCGGTGCCCTCAATGCCCGACTTGAAATTAACCGAGTCCTCGGTGCGAGTGAAGAAAGCGTTCCACTGACCCGACCAGCCGATAGCAATAACGTAGCCGACTCCCGTCTTGTGAATATTGAAGAAGGGGGCGGTTCCGTCAGCAGACCTTCCGCCGACACAAGAATATTTCTTCGTTACGCCGGGGTAGATGTGGTGGTCGAATCTGTTGCGCGCAAGCTCGTCTACGTCACAGTAGAACTCCTTTCTGTTCCAGGTCGAGCCGCTCGGCGAATATATTTTCGTAGCATTCTCGGGCAGGGGCAGATAGGACTGCTTTTTCAGCGGCTCTTCCTTGGGGAGCGGCAAGGTTATATCGCAGTCGAAAAGCTCGGTGATAACGCCGCTTCGCTCGTCCGAGGTGTTCTCGATATAGTTGACCCATTCGTAAGCGTCGAACTTTTCGTATTTCTTGAGAACGCTTTTAACCTTCAAGCCGCCCTCAAAGAGATATTCCGTAATAGCTTCGTCGCCTACTGTCTTCTCGGTCACGGTGTAAGCAAGGCTGCCCATAGGCACACCGTCGAGTAAAAATGAAAATCTCGGCTCTGTCTTTGAAATGTTCATAATAAATCCTTTCCGTCGCCGTCGGGCGACCGCACAAAGTGTGAAAGTTGAAAATTGGGTGAGAGAGCTTGAAACATACGCATTCTCCCTCAGTCGCCTACGGCGCCAGCTCCCTCCCGGATGGAGCCTGACGAAAGTTGAAAATTCTTGGGCGCGAATAATTTAATGCGCACTATTGACATAAATCCCTTTTGGTGCTAACATAATTATATAATGGCAAAATTTATATTAATATGCTGTTTTAATCAATTTATATGAAAAATCACTCAAATAGCGCGCAAAGCGTCATTTTTGGGAGGCGTTATGTACGAACCGAAATATCTGCCCGAGCTGAACGAAAAGTTAGGCTCGTTTTCAAACATCCGTTTTGGAATAGACCACTTTAATAAATATCATCCATCCCTTGACCCTGACGCTGACCCCTTGCACGTCCACAAAAGCCTTGAAATCTTTTTCAATATTTCAGCCGACGCGTCCTTCCTCGTTAACAACAACCTATACCCCGTGTCAAAAATGAGCGCGGTAGTATCCCGCCCCGGCGATATTCATATGTGCATCTTCCATAAGGAAGCCGTGATGGAGTACGTATGCCTGTGGATTGATGCGGACCTTGACCTGCCTGCCTTCTCGTTCTTGAAAAACGACGGCTTCTGCCCGCTTTTCTCCTTTGACGGCGATGCGGGTGTGAAGCTCAAGTCGCTCACACGCTCGCTTGCAGAGCTATGTCAAAGCGGCGGCTCGGAGCTTGAAAAGACGGTATGCCTTTTGCGGATTCTCCTTCTTTTCGAGAAGGGGCACGCCACCTTACCCGAAAAGCCGATAGTTCCCGAAAGCTTCCAGAGAATACTCGACGATATTCACGAGAACTTTTCAACAATACGCAGTGTAAACGATATTATCGACACTCATTTCATAAGCTCGGCAACTCTGACTCGCAGATTTCGAAAATACATCCACACCACCCCTCGCGAATATCTTGAGTCGGTGCGGCTTTCGAACGCGGCAATGATGCTCTCGGGCGGCGCGTCGGTTACCGAGGCGTGTATGAACTCGGGCTTTTCGGATTGCTCGCATTTCATAGTGCTCTTCAAAAAGAAATTCGGAATAACCCCGTTCCAATATAAAAAGGACAGAACCGTGTGATTTCAGGCGCGCGGTTTATAAAAGATTAAAAGTTAAAGCGGCGGTGACCTGTGATAAAGGTCGCCGCCGCTTTTTGTAATTGACGACAAGGGGCACAAAGGCTACCTCTCTCCGTCGTATGCTTTTATCAGTTCAATGCAGGCTTGGCATAGGGGAAATTTCGCATCAGCCGATATTTTGGAGCGGCATAGCTTGCAAAAATGGGCTGCCGTTTTTACGGTAACGCCGTCGTGTGACTCCAAAAATTCAATCGTTGCACCCGCTGTCAGACCGTATTTTTCTCTCAACACAAGCGGAATAACTATTCTTCCAAGCTTATCAACCTGCCTCATATGCTCCTCCAATAAAAAAGTGCGCTGACCGAAGCCAACGCACAAAAAACGCAAACCCCGAGTCGCTAAACTAACCTTACTGAAAATAAGCATCACTGCCGCTTCACACCAAGTTGGAATTTGCATTTTTATCAAATTCATAAGGTATGAAGCAAAAGGGCATAGTACCCCCATAGGTAAGACATGAGTGCTTATTTCAGAATATTAAGTTAGTTTAGCGTAATTATTATAGCACCTTTTTTGTGTTTTGTAAAGAGGCTTTTGATATATAAATAGCGGCTGAGTCATTAAGAATACAGAGAAATTAAGGCAAAATTAAAATCAATGAAATGAGCGCAAAGCAAAAGTGGAGGCACCTTTTACAATGTCTCCACTCATTTTTATGCGGCTAATTTATGCGGCTAAATGCGACCGCCTCTTTAACTTTATGCAAAGAAGAGCTCGGAAAGAGTCATCGGATCGATATACTTGCCGTCCTTATAAACTCTCATATTTCCGCTTGCTATCTCGTCGATAAGCATTACCTTACCGTCCTTGTCATAGCCGAACTCGAACTTGATATCGTAGAGCACGAGGCCCTTTTCCTTAAGGTCGTCTGCAACAATCTGAGTGATTTTCTGAGTCATAACCTTGATATCGTCGTACTGCTCTGCGGTCATAACGCCGAGGTCAACGAGGCCGTCCTTGGTAACGAGCGGATCGCCCTTTTCGTCGTTCTTAAAGGTGGTTTCAACGTATGCGGGAAGGTCTGCCCCCTCCTCGATATAGTCGCTGTAACGGCGGTAGAAGCTACCTACTGCCTTGTGGCGACAGATAACCTCAAGTCCCTTGCCGAACGCCTTTGCGGGAAGAACCTCCATCGTGGTGTTCTGAAGGTCTGCGCTTATATAGTGGGTCTTGATGCCTGCGGCATTGACCTTTTCAAAGAAATAAATAGACATACGAAGGTTGACGTCGCCAACACCGTCGATAGTAAGTCCGACGGAGTTTTCGCCGGGATCGAACACACCGTCTTTTCCGGTGCAGTCATCCTTGAACTTGAGAAGATAGTTTCCGTTTTCAAGAGCGAAAACGTCTTTGGTTTTTCCGGTATAAACGAGAGTCTTGTTCATAGCTTTTTACCTCTTAAATTTTAGAATTATGTTTTACATATATATATTAAAGCAAGCCAAGCCGTTTGTCAAGAATTCTTGCAAAATTTGCAACGATTTGGCTTTTTTTACCGCTTTTCAGCACCGCTAGCACCGCTTTTTGTGCAAATTTCAGTTAAAAAACAAAAGAAAATCGCGACCTTCCTGCCGACTGCGGCGAAGGTCGCGATTTTTAGAATTATGCGAGGATGGGATGACCGGTAAGAAGAATAGTTACGAGGTCGATAATCCAACCGAAAGCAACGCCGGGAGCGATCCAGAGGATGCCGACGATTACGAGGAGGAGGTTATTGGTCGTAACGCCCTTGATAATACGGAAAACAGCCCAAACGATGTCAAGCGCGGGAAGCGCAAGAATAAGCTTTACAAGCCAGGGAAGGTTTTCAAACTGAGCAACAAGAGAATTGTTCTTTGCCATTTTGGTTTTACTCCTTATGTAAAATTGAAATCTAACAATAGTATAAACAATTTTTCCGTCCGTGTCAATAGATTGGCGTAATTTTTATTTATCGCTTGGGCGAGTGATCTGCCAAAAGGCAATAGCCCCCGCCGCCGCGACGTTTAACGAGTCGACACCGTTCGACATAGGGATACAAACGGTGTAGTCGCACGCGTCGATAGTCCGTCGGTCGAGCCCCGTGCCCTCCGTGCCTAGTATCACGGCGAGGCGCTCTTCGGAGAGAAGCGTCTTGTCGTCTATGTTGACCGAGTCGTCAAGGAGCGCCATTGCCGCGCATTTGAAGCCGAGGCGGTGAAGCGCCTCTATATCGGCGGGCTGACCGTCCTCGCCAAGCCTTGCCCACGGAACTTGAAAGACCGTTCCCATACTGACTCTGACGGCGCGGCGACAGTAGGGGTCGCAGCAGGTGGGGGTAACGAGGACGGCGTCAACTCCGAGAGCCGCCGCAGAGCGAAAGAGCGCGCCGACGTTCGTAGAGTCCGCAATAGCCTCGAGAACGGCTATTCTGCGCGAGGAGCGCAAGACCTCCTCAACCGATGGCGTTTCGGGGCGTTTCATAGCACAGAGTGCACCCCGTGTCAAAGCAAAGCCGGTTAATTCTTCAAGAATCGCGCGCTCGGCAACGTAGACGGGGAAGTCCTCGCGCACACTTGAGCAACGCTCGATTATTGATTTTACAGCGCCGCCTATCAGTCGCTCGTCGGTAAGGAGCGACAGCGGCTCGTAGCCGCGCTCAAGCGCTACCTCTATCACCGCAGGGCTTTCGACTATGATAACTCCGCGCTCGGAGTCGAGGCGGCTTTTGAGCTGTGCGCCCGTCAGGCGAATGTAGCAGTCGAGCTCGGGCAGAGATAGGTCGGTTATATTTATGATATTTGCCACGAAAATATCTCCCGTATCAAAAATTTATTAAATTACTTATATCATATTTTCCTCTCCGTGTCAATTCGCAAAGCTCATTTTTTGACCCGAATTTACAAAAAAGCATTGAAACACCGAGAAAAAAGGTATATAATAATTTTATTTGAAAAGAAACGGGAGGAGGATGCCCAAATGGAAGAGAAGCATCACGACACAAGGTCGAGCGCGCAGTACGAAAAAATGCTTAACACCCCGATACCGCGTCTCGTTATTATGCTCGGAATTCCGACTACTATCAGTATGCTTATCACCAATATCTATAATATGGCAGACTCCTATTTCGTCAGCCAAATTTCCCTTGCCGCAGGCGGTGCGACGAGCGTCGTTTTCGGAATAATGTCTATTATTCAGGCGTTCGGCTTTATGTTCGGTCACGGTGCGGGAAGCAATATCAGCCGTATGCTCGGCGCACGGCAGAGGCAGGAGGCGAGCAGATACGCGAGCACGGGATTCTTTTACGCGCTCACCTGCGGCGTGCTGATACTCACCCTCGGTCTTATATTCCTTGAGCCGCTTATGCGCCTGCTCGGCAGTACCGACACGATTTTGCCGTACGCCAAGGACTACGCGCTGTGGATTCTCGTAGCCGCCCCCGCGATGTGCTCAAGCTGCGTTCTCAATAATATTCTGCGCTACGAGGGCAAGGCAACGCTCGCTATGATAGGACTCACGACGGGTGGTATTTTGAACATTATCCTCGACCCCGTGTTCATTTTTGGGCTTAATCTCGGTATTGCGGGCGCAGGAATTGCAACTGCGCTTTCGCAGTATATTTCCTTCCTTATACTCATATCGGTATTTCTTCTTAAGAAGACCGAGAGCGTCATTTCCCCGCGCTTCGTTACGGCAGAGTCGGCGGTCGTTAAGAACATAGTGCTGACAGGACTTCCGAGCCTCGTGCGCCAAGGCCTTAACAGCGTTTCGACCATGGTGCTCAACGCGCAGGCAAAGGCGTTCGGTGATGCGGCGATAGCCGCAATGGGCTACGTCGGCAGAACCTCAAGCCTTATTTTCAGCGTCGGACTCGGTATCGGTCAGGGCTTTCAGCCTATATCCGGCTTCAACTACGGCGCAAAGAAATACTCGCGCGTCAAGGCGGCAAGCTACTTCACCCTCGCCTTTGGTATGTGCTTTATGGGCGCAATATCCGCCTCTTGCTTCGCTCTCGCTCCTGAGATAATCTCCCTCTTCCGCACCGAAGCGGAGGTCGTTGCAATAGGAAGTCAGGCGCTCAGGATACAGTGCGTATTCCTCCTCTTTCTTCCCGTATCGGTAGTTGCAACTATGCTTTTCCAGAGCATCGGAAAGAGCCGTCAGGCATTTATTCTCTCGGCACTTCAAAGCGGACTTATCTTTATACCTACCTGCATTGTCCTGCCTATGTTCCTCGGCGTTCTCGGAATTGAGCTTGCACAGCCGATAGCGTATTTCGTTACTGCAATGATATCAATTCCGATGGCGCTATCCTTCTTCGCTCGCTTGCCGAAGGACGAGTGAGGCGCGGACTTTTCGCGACGGATAAACTACGAACCATAAGGAGATAAAAATGATATTTGAAAAACAGGTTTTAGCTGCCTATCGCGCGATGGCGTATACGCGATGCGACGACACGGGGGTGGCCTATTACTTCTCGGCAAAGGATTTTCCGACACTGTTTGCCGAGGAATACGACTTCACCTCGTCGCGCGGCGATTTGCTTCGCGGATTCCTTTATTCTTACCCCGAAAAAAATCCCTCGCGGCTCGTTGTGTTTGACCACGGCTTCGGCGGCGGTCACCTCTCCTATATGAAGGAGATAGAGCTGCTCGCTCGCCGCGGCTATCTCGTTTTTGCCTACGACCACACCGGCTGTATGCGCTCGGGCGGTGAGAGCCCGAACGGTATGGCGCAGTCTCTCTCGGACCTCAACGACGCGCTTTTGAAAATCAAGTGCGACGAGAGGCTTGCGGGCTTTGACGTTTCGGTGGTGGGTCATAGCTGGGGCGGATTTTCAACTATGAACATCGCGTCGCTTCACCTCGAAATATCGCATGTTGTGGTGCTCTCCGGCTTCGTTTCGGTCGAGCTTTTGATAAATTCCTATTTCTCGGGAATTATGAAGGGCTATCGCCGCGCCGTTATGGCGCTTGAGCGCGAGGCAAACCCGCGCTTCGTTGATTTCTCGGGTATAGAGTCGCTGAAAAGCTCGCCCGTAAAGGCACAGCTTATATACTCCGAGGACGACAGGATGTGCAAAAAGAATCCGCACTACGACCTCCTCCTCTCCGAGCTTTCGGGAAGGGAGAATACCGAGCTTATTCTACTGAAAAACAAGGGTCACAACCCGAACTATACAGAGGACGCAGTTAAGTACCTCGGCGCTTACGTGGCGGAGCGCACGAGGCTTATTAAGAAAAACGGGCTGTCGACCAAAGAGGCGCGCGAGGCGTTCGTCGCCTCTTACGACTGGGATAGGATGACCGCGCAGGACGAGAGCGTTTGGCAGAGGATTTTTTCATTCCTCGAATCCTGAATGTCAATATTGTGTAAAAAGCGGTTAATTTTCGCCCTTGTGGTGTAGGCGATTATATGCTATAATTAAACTGAAATACTGAAAAATTATCTTCGGAAAAGAGGAAAAGTCTATGATAAGAGTTTTGGTTTGGAACGAATTTCATCACGAGAGAGTTCACGAAAAGTGCATGGAGATATATCCCGAGGGAATTCACAAGGTGATTGCCGACTTCCTCGGAAAAGAGGAGGATATAGAGGTTAAGACCGCAACTCTCCTTGACGAAAACTGCGGTATAAACAAGGAAGTGCTTGACGAAACCGACGTGCTTATCTGGTGGGGACATATGAGGCATAGCCTTGTTCCCGACGAGGTTGCCGCGCTCGTGCGCGATGCCGTACAAGATGGAATGGGCGCAATTTTCCTTCATTCCGCTCACCACTCCAAGCCCTTCAAGCTCTTGATGGGAACGTCCTGTAACCTCACCTGGCGCGAGTCGGGCGACTCCGAGCTCGTTTGGGTTATAGACCCCTCGCATCCCATAACCCGCGGTATTGACAGAGCCTTCTATCTTGAGGGCGAGGAAACCTACGGCGAGCCCTTCGTTATTCCCGAGCCCGACAAGACTCTTCTTATCGGTAACTATTCGGGCGGCGAGGTCTTCCGCTCCGGCGTGCTTTATCAGCGCGGAAACGGAAGGATATTTTATTTCCAGCCCGGTCACGAAACCTTCCCGACCTTCAAGCTCCCCGCGGTTCAGACTATCATCAAGAACGCAGTGCGCTACGTTGCCCCCACCTACCGCGCGGCTATCGGCTGCCCTTGCGTCAAAAAGATAGACGTTACCACCCTTGCTTGATGGCAGCGGGACTTATTCATAAGCGAAGCTAAGCGATAGCTTCGCAAGCATAAAAGAGCATACATGCAAGATTTTTCGTCTTGCGTGTTTGCTCTTTTTTTGTCGAAAGCTGGAATTAAATTACTGTTGACAAGCCTTGCTTTATGTGTTAAAATTAATTGAGATCAATTGAATTGAGTCAACGAAAAAACGGAGGTATAATATGAACGCATACGATTTTTCTGTTAAGGCTATGGATGGAAGTGAGGTGTCCTTAAAGGATTACGAGGGCAAGGTGCTGCTTATAGTTAACACCGCGACCGGCTGCGGTTTTACGCCGCAATACGAGGAGCTTGAGGCTCTTTACGAGGAGTTCTCGGATAGGGGGCTTGTGATACTAGATTTTCCGTGCAATCAGTTTGGCGAGCAAGCGCCGGGTACGGACGAGGAGATACATTCCTTCTGCACCCTTCGCTATAACACCACCTTCCCGCAGTTTGCCAAGGCGGAGGTCAACGGTGAAAACGCTATACCCCTTTATAAATGGTTGACGGAAAACACGAGCTTCGGCGGCTTTGGAAGATCGCCGATGGCGCTGATTCTTTCGGGCGTCGTTAAGAAGACGGATAAGGACTACAAAAACAACGGCAAGGTCAAATGGAACTTTACGAAATTTCTGATTGACAGAAGCGGCGAGATAGTGGCGCGCTTCGAGCCTACCGATATGAAGAGCCTACGCGGCGCGATAGAGAAGTGCCTTTGACGAGGCGTAGAGCAAAATATTCGGCACGGTGCTTGATAAGCTGTTGGAGTTGTGCTATAATATGACAAACAATAGTGCGCGCCTATGGCGGCAGAACGGAGAACTGTTATGAGTAACTCGAAATATGACGCATTGAAGCTTGAAAATCAGCTTTGCTTCCCGCTTTACGCCGCCGCTCGCGAGGTGGTAAAAAAATATCGCCCGCATCTTGAGGCGCTTGACCTCACTTATACGCAGTATATAACTATGATGGTTATGTGGGAGCGGGGGCGGATTTCGGTAAAGGAGCTCGGCGAGAGCTTGTTTCTCGATTCGGGAACTATGACTCCGGTTTTGAAGAGCCTTGAGGCGAAGGGGCTGGTCGTTCGGAAAAGAAGCGAGCGCGACGAGCGCTCGGTTACGGTCGAGCTTAGCGAAAAGGGCGAGGCGCTCAAGCACTCTGCCGTGAAGATACCGCTCAAAATGGCAGACTGCGTCGGGCTTGACGCAAGCGAGGCGGCGGAGCTTTATCGGCTGCTTTACAAAGTCTTGAATTCAACCGAAAATTAAATCTTGGCATCAAAGGGGCTTCCTCATCTGTGGTAGCCTCTTTATTGTTTACAGATTATACTTGAAATAGGGGCGAGGCTTTGTTATAATGAAGGCAAGAGGCAGCTCGAGCTTCGAGGCACATCACCGCTTAAAAACAACACGGGGGTAGGGTAAATGAGAAAACCGTTATCGTTCGTTATAGCTGTAATCATAGCTTTAATCTCTCTTGTCGGATGTGGGGAGGCGCAGCAATCTTATAATTCCGAGGCCTTTTACGGCGTGGTGAGATTTTCGCCGTATGCCGAACGTCTCGTCGTTTATATCCCCGAGCACGGTGACGTTGAAATCCCCGAATGTGATGATATTTGCGGCTGCTTTAACGGGCACGGTGATGCGGACGACGACAGCTATCAGCTGAAGGCGGGAGATCTCGTTGAAATTTGGTTTAGGTACGAGAAAAGCGACGATGGCGTAAGCATTATGGAATCCTATCCTGCAAGGTTTAGCAGTGAGGCGTACTCAATTAATGCGTACGCAGAGAATATTACCTACGAAAAGCGTGACGGCGGATACACTATCTCCTTGCCGACAACCGCCGAAACCGAAAGCGCCGAGGTCGGCGATACGGTCTATTTCGTCCTTCACGGCGGCAATGACGGACGCGCGTTCCGTCAGAATTACGCAGAGGGCGAAATCAGCGAAAAGGCGGACGGAATTATCACCGTGCCCCTGACGATGCACGGCGATGAAAATGAATTTTTGAAAAACTACCGAAATATGACCGCCGAGCTTATATGGGAAGACTGAACAAAGCTCTCATAAAACGCAACACGCCTACGCACCATTAGTGCGTAGGCGTGTTGCGTTATTTTTCTTTTTTATATAAAATCATTGAAAACGCCAAGAGGCAGAGCGCGGGATAATAAGTTCCCATGCAGGCGTTGTCCGTCCAGCTCCATTTTCCAATAAACCAATCGAAAACGAGCATCAGGTCGGAGAAAAAGAAGAGGGTGCTCGCCGCGGCAACGGTTATGGTAAAGGGACATCTTTTTCGGATGAGATTTCCTATTGCCTTGCCGAGCATGAGGGATATTATCAGCGCGTACACGATGCACACTATGCGAAAGACGGGGGTGTCAAATGTAAGCAGTGGTGAGAGGGTCAAAAACAGCGCGCTGCCGAGGAAGAGAGCACCGCTTATCGTAAGGTCGATAGTCGTCAGCCGTTCGGTAAAGCAATAGGCTATAACGAAGCAAACGTGGCCGAGTGCAAAGGTTGCCGCACCGACGATAAAGTCAAAGCCTATCAGAACGTCGCCAAGGAAGGCAAGCATAAGCCCTGCCGCCATTGCAATATAGAATTTTTGGTTTTTGCGGCTTTCAGAGAATCCGCAAACGAGGTTCAGAGCGCCGAGCAGGGCAAACAAACCGCTGCATATGCATTTGAGGGTAAAATCAAAACCGTTTTTCTGGTAGAAAAAGTTTAGTATGAATATAGCTGCGATCACTGTTACGTTCGCCGCTAAAGCAATTTTTTTATTTCTTTTCATAGCTCACCTCAAGAAGATATGAAGAAGCCTTTCGTAGAACTTGCTCTTGTACGGCTGATAGCGCATAGGCAGGTCGAGCCAGGTCTTCTTATCCACTATGGACTTGTAATGTGAGAAGGCGTCAAAGCCGTCCTTGCCGTGATACGAGCCCATACCGCTCTCGCCGACACCGCCGAAGCCCATTTCGCTCGTCGCAAGGTGAATGACCACGTCGTTGATGCAACCGCCGCCGTAGGAAAGCTCGCGTGTGACACGCTTTATATGCTTTTTATTGCTCGAGAAGAGGTAAAGCGCAAGCGGCTTATCCTTTCCTTTCAGCTCGTCGACTGCATCGTCGAAGCTTTCAAAGGTAAGTATCGGCAAAATCGGGCCGAAAATTTCCTCGCCCATCACTGCGTCAGCATCCGTCACGCCATCCATAACCGTCGGGGAGATGCGGTGGGCGATAGCATCGAATTTGCCGCCGTGGATGACCTTTTTTTCGTCTATCAGTCCGCAAAGGCGGGTGAAGTGCTTTTCGTTGATTATCTTTCCGTAAGTTTCGTTTTCGAGTGGGTTTTCACCGTATTGCTTAACTATCTCGTCGCATATTGCGCGGGCGAGCTTATCCTTGACCGAGCTTTCGCAGAGGATGTAGTCGGGAGCAACGCAGGTCTGACCGCAGTTGAGATACTTGCCGAAGACTATTCGCCGTGCCGCAAGCTTGATATTCGCGCTTGAGTCGACGATGCAGGGGCTTTTACCGCCAAGCTCGAGGACGCAAGGGGTCAAATTCTCTGCCGCGCGGCGAAGAACCTCCTTGCCGACACCTTGACTTCCCGTGAAGAAAATGAGGTCGAATTTTTGGTCTAAAAGGGCGGAATTCTCTGCACGCCCCCCACTTACCGTTGCAATATACTCGGGCGGGAAGCACTCCTTAATTATTTTTTCGACAATCCTGCTCGTATTAGGAGAGTAGGCGCTCGGCTTGACGATTGCCGTGTTGCCTGCGGCTATTGCGTCTGCAAGCGGGTCGAGCGTCAGAAGGAAGGGATAGTTCCAAGGGCTCATAATGAGGGTGTTGCCGTAGGGGGTCGGCTGCTTGTAGCTATGAGAGTGGAACTGCGCGAGTGGGGTGGCGACGGTCTTGTGCTTGGCAAAGCGCTTCGTGTGCTTTATCATATAGGAAATCTCGGTAAGCACGAGTCCCGATTCGCACATAAATCCCTCGTAGCCGCTCTTTCCGAGGTCTGCGGTCAAGGCGGCGTTTATCTCGGTCCGGTATTTCTTTACGGTGGCGTACAGCCGCTTGAGCTGCTCTATTCTGAATTTTACGGGAATAGTCGCCCCGCTCCTGTAATATTTTCGTTGAGCTTCAAGTAAGCTCTGTATTTCCTGACTTGTCATATATGCCTCCGAATATCAGTTTTTTCAAATCCTACGAGCACGCCGCCCTTTTCGGCGTAAAAGCTGCATAGACCTCTGAATTTATGTATTTCCACCGAAGCGCTCTCGTATTTTGAAATAATCAAATCCTTAAGCCTATTTGCCGCCGATTCGTTTTGGCAGTGACCGATACTGACCTTTCCGCCATTAAAGCCTTCGGCTTCAAGGGACGTGACGAGCGTTTCGAGAGAACGCGCCTCGCCTCGACACTTATGCATTGGCTCGAGCGTTCCTGCATCGCTTGCCTTGCCTACGATGCAAATTCCCGCAATTCCCACGATTCGCGCAACTATGGGAGAAACTCTGCCGTTGTTGGCAAAGGTCTTTAAGGATTTGAGCATAAAAACGAGCCCGGTTTTTTCAAGGTATGCAGTGATTTTTTCGCATATCTGCTCGTACGGAACACCGTCTTCGATAAACTCCTCAAGCTTTTCGATTATAAGCGATATTTCGGGGCCTGCGGAAAGAGTATCAATTACGAAAACGCGCTTTCCTTCGTTTTGCGCCTCGTATATTTGCTTGGCGGAGGAGGCGGAATTGTAGCTTCCCGAAAGGCCGCTCGTAATAGTGACGCAGAAAATATCGTCAGCATCACCGAACGCCTCAAGCCAATCGCTGACGTTCGGACAGGAGGACTTGGATTTGCCCTTGTATTTATCCATAAAGCTGACCATTCTTCCAACATCAAGAGATTCGTCGTCGACGAATTCCTCCTCGGCGGTGATTATTTTGAGCGGCGCACAGGCAAAGTCGGTTTTCTTTAATTCAAACAGGTCGCAGGATGAGTCTGCAACGATTTTTATCCTTCTCATTCAATTCCTCCAACCGTGTAATAAAATTCTTCAAGTTCGGCCTTCGTCAAAAGCTTTGGCACGGGATATAGCGGATTTGCCTCGCGCTCTGCGTGTCTTGCCATCTCGGGAATATCCTCTTCTTTGATACCTTCAATTTTGTCGGGAATATTCATTTTTGCATTCAGCGCCTTGACAGCCTCGATAAATTTCCTCGCTCCCGCCTCGTAGGTATCTCCCTCGGAGCAAATGTTGGCGGCAATGCCGAGGCGATAGAGCTTTTCGTGTACGCACTTGCCGTAGGACTCAAGAACGTAGGGCATAATAACCGCGTTTGCAAGTCCGTGCGGTGTGCCGTATCTGCCGCCGAGCGAGTGGGCTATTGCGTGAATATATCCGACGTAGGACTTTGAAAAGGCAACGCCTGCGCGATAGGCGGCGTGAAGCATATTCTCTCTTGCCTCAGTGTCCTGCCCGTTTGTGAATGCTCGCTCCACGTTCTCAAAAACGAGCCTCGTTGCCTCAAGGGCGAGCCTTCTCGTTTGTCTTGTGGTGGAGCGCCCGATGTACGCCTCAACTGCGTGCGTCAGAGCATCCATACCGGTCGTTGCGGTGAGATGAGGGGGGAGCGTGTACGTAAAACTCGGGTCGAGCAGCGCGTAATGCGGTATCAAGGGGAAGCTCATAAGAGCATACTTATGACGGGTAGCCTCGTCGGTAATCACCGCCGCCAAGGTCGTTTCGCTTCCCGTTCCTGCTGTGGTAGGAATGGCGATAAGGGGCGGCAGCCTTCGCATAACGCGGAGTATGCCTCCCATTTTGGAAAGCGGCTTTTTCGGGTAGGCAACCCTCGCGCCGACCGCCTTTGCGCAGTCCATTGCCGAGCCGCCGCCGATAGCTATCAGCCCGTCGCATCCTGCGCACCTGTAAAGCGTCAGGGCAGCCTCCACGTTGGCGACCGTCGGATTCGGTCTGGTTTCACTGTAAGTCAGGTATGAAATGCCGCTTTCGCGAAGCGCATCCTTGAGCGGACGGGTGAGTCCGCATTTTTCAACGCCCGCATCGGTTACGATAAGCACCGAGCGGCATTTTTCTTTTTTCAGCACATCGCCAAGCTCGGATAGGGCAGAGATTATTTTCGGTTCTCTGTAAGGAAGGATGGGCAGTGCGGCGCGGAACGCCGTCTGAAAAATGCGGCATCCAATTTTCTTCAGTATAAACATAAGCTTCTCTTCGTTTTCTTAAGAATTAATCATACGGCTTTGCTCGAAAGAGAAAAACCAAGGGATATTATAGCACCAAATTGTTGATGTGTCAACAAAAAATTCTGCAATATTCCAATTTTGGCAGTTTTGACGGTAAAACACACTCGTTTTGAGAGATAATTATATTAAAGGCGTGCCTTTTAACAAAACGAAAACATTTTATAAACCTTCCCGCAACACGCACGCGATAAAATATTTTATAAAGCTAAGGTTGCGCGCAGGAGGCGGATATGAAAAGGAAGTATCAATACAGAGCTGGCGACAAAATTATCGAGCGAGAATATAATTACATTCCCGTTCGCTATATCATTGCCGTTATGATAACGGTGCTTGAGATAGCCGCGATTATCGGACTTATGGTGCTAATCTGCCTTTACGTGCCTTATTTTTATATTCTCTGCTACGTAACGGCGTTTGCCTGCATTATCAAGATAATAGCCTCGGATGACAATCCCGATTATAAGGTGCCGTGGGTGCTCTTCGTGCTCGTCGTTCCCATTGCGGGATTTATGCTGTACTGTATGTTCTATTCGCGCAAGCTCGAAAAGAAATTCATTCGCCGCCTGTCCGAGCTTAAAAGATACGATTATGAGAGGGATAGCGAGGGGGTAGAGGCGGCGCTTCAGGGCGAGTGCCCGATGGCGGCGGCAGAGGCGAGAATGCTCGCCCGCATTTCCGGCTCGCATATCTTTACCGACACGAAGCAGACCTATTTTCCTCTCGGCGAGGATATGTTTCGCGCGATGATTCCCGATCTTGAACGGGCGGAAAGCTTCATTTTTATGGAATACTTTATAATAGAGGAGGGAAAATTCTGGAATACTATTCTCGACGTCTTGAAAAGAAAGGCAAAAGCGGGCGTTACCGTGCGCGTTCTCTACGACGATATCGGCTGTATGAGCACGCTTCCGGGTGACTATTTCAAGACTTTGCGCTCCTTTGGCATTGAGGCGTGCCCCTTCTCCCGTCTGCGCGGCAATGCGGACAGCGAATTCAACAACCGCAGTCACAGAAAAATTCTCGTTATCGACGGCAAGGTCGGATATACCGGCGGAGTTAATATTGCAGACGAGTATATAAACGAGGTCGAGCGCTTCGGTCATTGGAAGGACACCGCCCTGCGCCTTGAGGGCGAGGCGGTCTTTGAGCTGACGCGCCTGTTCCTTTCGGACTATGGCATTAACGTCAAGCACTTGCCGAAGGACGACCTTCTGCTCTATCCCGCCCAAAGCGACATACGCGAGGGTGGATACATCGTCCCCTTCGGCGACGGTCCGAAGCCGATATACGAGCATAGGGTAGGAAAGAGCGTTATACAGAATATGCTCGGCGGTGCGACGCGGTATATGTATATGACGACTCCCTACCTTATAATAGATAACGACCTCTCCACGAGCATTGAGTCGGCGGCGCTTCGGGGAGTTGACGTTCGGATTATAGTGCCTCATATTCCCGACAAAAAGCTCGTCTTCCAGATGACGAAGAGCTTTTATTACCGTCTTATGAAGGCGGGGGTCAGGATATACGAGTACGAGCCCGGCTTCATTCACGCGAAAAGCTATATTGCCGACGACGAGTACGCAATGATAGGAACTATTAATCTCGATTACCGAAGCCTCGTTCACCACTTTGAAAACGGAGTTTGGATGTATAGGTGCTCTTCGATAAAGGCACTTCGCGCCGACTTGGAAGAGGTGCTTGATAAATCCGTGGAAATCACGCCCGATATGCTCAAAACGGGACTTTTGAACCGATTTGTGCGTTCGCTCGTCAGAATATTCGCGCCTATGCTTTAATTTGTATATGAAAAGAAAATTCAAAAAGATAGTAGAGTTTATAATTAATCCTCGCCTGCTACTTTGCTTTGGTATAGGCTGGATGATAACTAACGGCTGGTCGTATATCCTCTTTGGCATCGGCAGCTATTTCGGTATTGGCTGGATGGTGGCGGTGTCGGGCGCGTACCTTGCGTTTTTGTGGCTCCCCATATCGCCGGAGAAGATAGTGACGCTCCTTATCGCTATGGGGCTTATGCGTCTTTTATTCCCAAACGACGAGAAAACCCTCGGCGTTTTGCGCGAGCTTTATTCGAAATACAAGGAAAAGCGGCGCAAAAAGGACGGGGACGGGGAGAAAAAGAAATAAAAATTCGTTTTTATAACATTTCCGAAACATTTCTTGAACAAAACGAAAAAGTCGGCGGTGTAAAATAGTGCCATCGAATGAAGAAAGTGTGAGGAAATCAAAATGGACAATAAGCTGTTCACATATCAGTATTCGGCGGAAAGGAATGCCGAGGTCGAAAAAATCAGAGAGAGGTATATTGTAAAAGAGGAAAGCAAGCTGGAAACCGTTCGCAGACTTGATAAGCGCGTTCAAATGGCGGGAACGCTCGAGGGGCTCGTTATCGGTGTTATCGGATGCCTTCTTTTCGGAGTCGGAATGTGCTTCGGACTTGACGCGCTTGCAGGAGCCGATTGGCTCACGCTTCTGTTCTGCATAATAGGTGCGATAGTTATGCTTCCGGCATACCCCGTGTATAAATATATATCGAATAAGACGAGGAAAGAGCTTGCACCCGAAATCCTAAAGCTCTCCGATGAAATATGAAACAGAATTAACAAAACGAAAACATCTTACAAAAAACTCGAAAACAATATCATAGTACAATATAAGCGTAACGAACAAAAAATATCAACTATAAAAAGGAGAATATTACAATGGGAATCAAGGCATTTTTCAAAAAGGCATTCGGTGATATGAAGGAGAGCGCAAAGGCTCAGCACGAGGTAGACAAGGCAGAGTTCGCGGCAGTTAAGGCTGAATCGAAGGCAAACTTCGAGGAGAACCGCGGTCACAACACCTTTAAGAAGGCAAAGGAGATAGGCAAGCAGAGCTGGGATGACGCGCATATGACTCCTGCAGAGAGAACTGCAAAGGAGCGCGAGGCGCAGAAGGAGAGAATTGCCGAGGCAAACGCGAGAGTTGCGGCGGCGAATGAGCGCTACGACGCAGCAAAGAAAAACTAAATTTAACACGGGATAGGGTGTTTGAGAAAAGTCACGGTCGGAAGAACCCGAATTTTTGCTCCCAATCCACCTATCCCCAAAGCGAATCGAATAGAGGGTAGCCTTGTGCTACCCTCATAAAATGATAGAGGGTAAAATGAACGCTATTGAAATAAAAGGTCTTTCTAAAAGCTTCCGTGGGATGTACGCGGTCGACCACCTTAATATGACCGTTCCCGTGGGGGCTATTTACGGCTTTATCGGCGAGAACGGTTCGGGCAAATCGACGACCGAGAAGCTGATATGCGGCCACCTCGTTGCCGACGGGGGCGAGATAAAGCTATTCGGCAGAGATTATACCGACCCGGGCGTTCGCGCAAGAGTCGGTGCACTTATTGAAAACGCGGGCTGCTTCCCGAACTCGAGCGTTTATCAGAATCTGCGAATGCAGACGATAAATCTCGGACTTAAGAATCCCGACGAGGAAATAAGGCGCGTGCTTGAGATAGTACGTATGCAGGATAGCGCAAACATAAAATTCAAGAGCTGCTCACTCGGTATGAAGCAGAGAATAGGAATCGCCATGGCGCTTCTCGGCGACCCCGCCCTTCTCATACTTGACGAGCCTATAAACGGTCTTGATACCGACGGTATGAGAATTATGCGCGAGATTCTCGTTGATATCACCAAGAAATACGGGTGCACGGTGCTTATTTCCTCGCACATTCTCGGCGAGCTTGAGAAGATAGCCACTCACTACGGCATAATCCGCCGCGGCAGAATGATAATGGAGATTTCCGCCGAGGAGATGGATTCGAGAGCGCAGGTCTTCGCCTCGCTTAAGACGGCTGATATTAGCGGTGCGGCAGCCGTGCTTTCAAGAGAATATTCCGACGTGCGAGTCGAGGGTGAGTATATCCGAGTTTACGACGAGGACGACACCGCAAGAATAGTTGAGCTGTTGATGAAAAACGGGCACGCAGTCAGCGAGATTAAGAAGAACAAGATAGGTCTTGAGGAATACTATATTGAGCTTATGTCGAAAAAGGAGGGCGAGTGATGAGGGAGCTGAGGTTTGAATCTCCGAGCTTTAAGGAGAGAATCAAGGGTATGCTCGGCGTTGATTTTTACCGCCTTTTTCATACTCCGATGTTCTATATCTTCCTTGCCATCGCCGCAATTATTCCCGCAATGGTTTCGGCAATGACTGTGATGCCGACACCCGACGGGACGGGGGGCGTGTCGCTTTATTCGAACGTTTGGCAGATAATTGCCGCGAAAGAGCCGCTCTACGTTATTGAGAGCATTGCCGACTACGCCAATATGAATATGGTATTTATCTTCGGCGGAATTATGGTGTCAATCTTCATAGGTCACGACTATAAATCCGGCTACGTTAAGCAGCTCTTCACCACGCACGCTAAAAAGCAGGACTATATGATTTCCAAAACGCTCGTGTGCGCCTTCTCTATGGCTTGTATGTGCATAAGCTACCTTATAGGCGGAACGGTCGGCGGACTTCTTGCAGGATACGATGCGAGTGTAAGCGTAGGCTCTCTTATAGTGGCTATTCTCGGAAAGATGGTTATGAGTCTTGGCTGGGCAAGCCTTTATACCTTCCTTAACGTGATATTCAGAAGGTATTTCGGCGTCTCGGTCGCGTCCTCCTTCTTCTTCGGAACAGGCATACTTATTATCGGCATTGCGGCGATAGTTGAAAGCCTCGCTATTCCGTCGTATTTCCTCAATCTGTTCCTTTACGGCTCGTCGGTCAACGCCTGCCTCTCGGCAGGTCCGTCGGCGCTCGTTATTTGCGCGCTCGTATCGCTCTTCTGGGCGCTTATTTACAACCTTGCGGGAACTCTTATTCTCTCAAGATGTGACGTGTATTAAGGGGGCTTTCGGATGAATGCAATAGAAATCAGAAATTTATCAAAAAGCTTTGGCGAAAAGGTCGCGGTTGCAGGTCTTAATATGACCGTTCCGATGGGGGCTATCTACGGCTTTATCGGAGAGAACGGCTCGGGCAAGTCCACGACCGAGAAAATGATATGCGGTCTTATCCCCAAGGGCGACGGTAGCATCAAGCTTTACGACAGAGAGCATACCGACGCGCAAGTAAGGGCGAGAGTCGGCGTGCTTATCGAGTCCCCCGGATGCTTCGGCAACCTTACCGTATTTGACAATATGATGCTTCAAGCGGCAAATCTCGGCATTGCCGACGCTGAGCGCGAGGTTGTGCGGGTTTTGAAGACCGTCAGAATGGAGGGCGCGGCAGGTAATAAATACAAGAATTGCTCGCTCGGTATGAAGCAGCGCGTCGGTATCGCTATGGCGCTGCTCGGCGACCCGATTTTGCTTATTCTCGACGAGCCGCTCAACGGCCTTGACGCCGACGGAATGAGAATTATGCGCGAGGTCTTCCTTGATATCGTAAAGGACGGTGAGCGCTCAATCCTCGTGTCCTCGCACCTGCTCGGCGAGCTTCAGAAGGTCGCTACTCATTACGGAATAATCCGCCACGGAAAAATGATTCGTGAGATGACCGCAGGCGAGCTCGATGCCGACTGTCGCACCTTCGTTTCGCTTAAGGCGAATGATATGAACAAAACGAAGCTTTTGCTCGCCTCGCGTTATTCTCGCGTCGAGGAGGACGAGGAGGGAAACCTCCGCGTTTATGACGCGACCTCGCCCGAGGAGGTCGTCAGGTATCTTTACGGGGGCGGCGTGTGCGTTAGCGAGATTTCCACGGATAAGATTAGCCTTGAGGAATATTATATCGATCTTATGAAGGAGGATAGATGATATGGCGAGCGAAATAAAATTCGAAAAAAAGAGCCTTGCCGAGCGCACGGCGAGTATGCTCCGCGTCGATTTTCGCAGAATGTTCAAGTCGCGCCTCTTCTATATCCTCGTAGCCTGCGCGCTCGTTATGCCCATACTTATGACTGTTATGATGGCTATGATGGACGGCAGCGTTTCGGTTGACCAGCAAACAGGCGTCGAAACCGTTATGCAAGGGCCGGAGAACGCCTGGCAGAATATCGGCACGCTCCCCGGTGGCGAGGCTATGGGTGGTATGGACGTATTCGGAATGTGCAATATAAATATGACATTTATGATTGCTGCCGTATTTGTCTGCCTCTTTATTTCAGACGATTTCAGGAGCGGTTACGCAAAGAATCTCTTTACCGTCAGGGCGGATAAGACCGACTACGTAATCTCCAAAACGGTCTGCGGCTTCATTTGCGGTGCGGCACTTTTGGTGTTATATCTTATAGGCTCGCTTCTCGGCGGTGCTATGGCAGGCCTCTCCTTCGACCTTCACGGTCTTGACGGCGGGAATATCCTTATGTGTATGATAGCAAAGATATTTCTTATGCTCGTCTTCGTTTCGATATTCACGCTTATAAGCGTGGCGGCAAAGGAGCGCGCTTGGCTTTCTATATGCGCTTCCTTCGGCGGCGGTATGCTCCTATTTATGATGATTCCTATGATAACGCCGCTTTCGTCAACGGCAACAAACGCGCTTTTATGCCTTGCGGGCGGTGCGCTGTTCGCGGTGGGGCTTGGTGCTGCGAGCAATCTCGTGCTCAAGAAAACAAGGCTTGTATAAATGGATTTTCCTGTGGGGTGAGTGCAAAAATTTGCATTTGCCCCGCATTTTTCTTGAAATAATGCAAAACGCAAACAAAATTTTAACATTTGTGTGTTACAATGTATGTAAATAAGTAAAAAACTCTTCGGGGAGGACAAGGATATGTTCAAGATTTTAGTAGTTGAAGACGACCGCGACCTTAATCGCAGCGTTTGCTCCTTTTTGAATAGCTCGGGATACGAGGCGATAGGCTGCCTTAATGCAGAGAGTGCCTACGACGAGATGTATAAAAACACCTTCGACCTTATCGTGTCGGACATTATGATGCCGGGGATTGACGGCTTTGAGCTTGCGAAAACCGTGCGCTCGCTCAACACCGACATTCCGATACTCTTTATGAGTGCGCGCGACGATTTTGCATCGAAGCAGCGCGGATACAGAATAGGAATCGACGACTATATGACAAAGCCCATTGACCTTGACGAGCTGTTTTTGCGCATAGGCGCGCTTCTGCGCCGCTCCAAGATAGCTTCGAGCCGCAGGCTTGAGGTAGGGAATTTTGTAATGGATGCCGACGAGAGAAGTGCAACCCTAGGCGACGAGGAAATTGCCTTGACGCAAAGAGAGTTCGACCTGCTCTATAAGCTCCTATCCTACCCGAAAAAGACCTTCACGAGAACGCAGCTGATGGACGAGTTCTGGGACGTAGATACCCGGACGGGCACGCGCACGGTCGACGTTTATATGACCAAGCTTCGCGCGAAGCTTTCGGAGTGCGACTCCTTTGAGATACAGACGGTGCACGGCCTCGGCTACAAGGCGGTGATTAAATGAAGAGGCTTTTAAGCACTGTCAGCAATTTTTTCATCTTCTTTCTGCTTGCCGCCTTTGTTACGACTTGCTGTATTATGTTATTTGTCAACGCATTGCAGGGCTCTATCGGTCGTGCGTTCACACAGGAGGAAATTACGGTTGCGGCAAAAATTACGCTGCTCAACGTGATACTTTTGAGCATAGGCATGGCGATTATCGACTATGTTCGCCGCAAATTCACCGTAGAACGTCCGGTAAAACAAATAACCGACGCAACATCCAAAATGATGGGGGGGGATTTCAGCGTTCGCATACATCCTACCGCAAGGTTTGCTACCGATGACAGCTTCAATGAAATTATTGATTGCTTCAACAAGATGGCATCCGAGCTTTCGGGCGTAGAAACTTTGCGAACCGATTTCATTGCCAACGTGTCCCACGAGATGAAGACGCCGCTTTCCGTAATGCAGAACTACGGCAGGCTGCTCGAGGAGGAGGGGCTCTCGGAGGAAAAACGGATTGAGTACGCGAGGGCTATTACCGACGCATCTTTAAGGCTTTCGGATATGATGACGAATATTTTGAAGCTAAACCGCCTTGAAAACCAGCAAATCTATCCGAAGCTCGAAACCTACGACCTCGGCGAACAGCTCTGCGAGTCGTTTTTGCAGTTCGAGAGCGTTTGGGAAAAGCGCGGGATTGAGATAGACACCGATATAGCCGAGGGCGTTCTCGTGTCGGCTGACAGGGAGCTGCTCTCGCTCGTTTGGAACAACCTCTTCTCGAATGCCTTTAAGTTCACGGAGGACGGGGGGCGTGTCACGCTTTCGCTGTCAGCTGACGCGGGCTACGCTACCGTAAGCGTAGCGGATACGGGCTGCGGAATGAGCGCCGAGGTCGGTGCGCATATCTTTGAGAAATTCTATCAGGGCGACACCTCGCGCGCAACGCAGGGAAACGGCCTCGGGCTTCCGCTCGTCAAGCGCGTCGTGGATATTATGCAGGGCGAGATAAGCGTTGAGAGCACACTCGGTGTCGGAAGCGTCTTCACGGTAAAGGTGAGGAGGATAGCCGATGGACTTTAAGCGACTCGGCAGGGCGTTGCTCTTTCCGCCGCTTTGGCTTTTGGTGCTTCTTTTGCCCGTCAGCGTAGTCTTTCTCGTTTATTCGATGGTAGTACTCGGCACGGAGTCGCCCATCTCTATGATTTCGTACGTTTTATCGACTTACACGCTCACCGTGTGGTGCGCAAAAGCACCTTATCTTGTGCGAGCGTTCAAGACCTTCAAGCGTGAGAATAAGTACGTCGTGCGTTGGTTTGAGGACGAGCATCTTCGAATGAACGTATCACTTTACAGCTCGTTGATTTTTAACACGGGGTATGCTGTCTTTCAGCTTTGGCTCGGCGTTTATCACGGCTCGTTCTGGTTTTATTCCTTCGCGGTGTACTATATCTCCCTTGCCTTGATGCGCTTCTTTCTTCTCAGATATACGAGAAGGCACGAGGCAGGCGAGAGGCTTGGCGAGGAGCTTTTAAGGTACCGCGCTTGCGGTTGGCTGCTCCTTTTGATGAACCTTGCACTCACCGTAATAATCTTCTTTATGGTCTATTGGAACAGGACCTTCCATCACCACGAGATAACGACTATCGCTATGGCGGCGTATACCTTCACCTCATTCACGGTGGCTATCGTGGGAATAGTGAGATACCGCAAGTGCAACACGCCGATATATTCCGCCGCGCGTGCGATAGGACTTGTCGCCGCGAGCGTATCGGTGCTCACGCTTGAATCAACGATGCTCACCACCTTTGGTGACGGAACGATGAGCCCCCTTTCAGAGAAAATATTGCTCGCCACGTCCGGCGGCGCGATATCCGCGTTCGTTCTGGCGATAGCGCTTTATATGATAGTGACGAGCACCAAACAAATAAAGCTAAAGGAAACCGAAAATGGACAATAACGACAACAAAGGATTTCAGTATACCTACTCGGCAAATGAGCAGGCGGAGATAAAAAGCATCCGCGAAAAATACGTCGAGCGGCCGAAGGAGGAGGACAAGATGGAGCGCCTCCGTCGCCTTGATGCAAGCGTCGGTAACAAAGCGCAGGCGATTTCGCTCGTCTTCGGCGTTATAGGCTTGCTCGTGCTCGGCTTCGGAATGAGCCTCATAATGTCCGACCTCGCCGTGAAAATGGTGCTTCCCGAGGGTGCGGCAATGCCGCTCGGGCTTGTCTTCGGTGTTGTCGGTGGTGTGCTCGCCGGTCTTTCTTACCCGATGTACGCATTTATCCTGAAGCGCGAAAGAGAGCGCGTTGCGGAGGAGATAATTCGCCTGTCGGACGAGCTTTTGAAGTAATTTGCCCCACCCCGTGCAGCAAAAACAGCGAAGGCTGACCGTAAAGGTCAGCCTTCGCTGCTTTGTCTTTTTCTGATTTTCAGCCAATTGACATAGGTGTAAATATCGTTCGCTAAGAAGATTACGAAGCAGATAATAACCGAGAGGTAGGACGCCTCTGTGTTGTCTGCTATTATCCAGAGAACTATCAGGACGAGGTCGTTTGCCACGTAGCCGAGGGCGAAGTACGGCGAGCGCTTATAGGTAAGATAGACCGCAATAAAGCTCGTGCTTACCGACACCGTGCTCGGCAAGAGATTTGCCGTATTGAACGCCTTGAGAATGAAGTAAAACGCCACCGTGACGATAACCGTCAGAATAAGCATAACGGCAATGTCCGCTCTTTTGAGCCTTGCTATCTTTACCTCTGCCTTGTTGCCGTTATAGGGATTTTTCAGCCACGAGATGAGCGAGAAGACTGCCATCGGAACGCTCATTCCGAGATAGGTTATCATTTCTCCGTAATAGGCGGAGCTATATGAAATTATGCCGTAGAGCACGCCGAATATTATAATCAGCACCTGACCGAGCGGGTTGCCCTTTGCGTTCAGGATAAGGGCGGTCGTGCCGGTGAGCGAGGCTATGAGGGCGAGGTAGTTCGAGCGGTCGAAGAGTACGAACGAGGCGAGTATAACCGTGACGGAGGTGAGCCACAGAATAAGCTCTCCTTTTGTAAAATAAGATGCTTTTTTCATTTGCTTCAGTAACCGTACCTTTTCTTGTTAGCCGCGAGGAAGACAAGTGTCAGTGCGGCGGCAGAAACCTCGGCGACCACTACCGAGAGCCATATTCCGTCAACCGCAGGCTTCCAGATTAGAGGCAGGAGCATAATGGCGGCAAGCTGGAAGACGAGCGTGCGCAGGAAGGATATCAGCGCGGAGATAAGCCCGTTGTTCAGCGCGGTGAAGAAGGACGAGCCGAATATGGCTATGCCGCAGAACAGGAATTGGAAGGAGAATATCTTAAAGCCGTGAACGGTTATCTCAAGCGTTTCGGGGCTTTGGCTCATAAATATCAAGGAAAGCGGTCTTGCAAGCGAAAAGCTGAGGACGAGCATTGATACCGAGATTACCCCGGTGATGGCGAGGCTCTTTTTGAGAAGGCTCTTGAGCTCGCCTTCGTTCTTTGCACCATAGTGATAGCCTATTACGGGTGCTGTCCCGATAGAGTAGCCGATGAATATCGCGACGAATATCATACCGACGTACATCATAACGCCGTACGCCGCAACACCCGGCTCACCTGCGTATTTCATAAGCTGAACGTTGTAGAGCATTCCGACGATGGACATCGCCGCATTGCTCATAAGCTCGGACGAGCCGTTGGTGCAAGCCTTCAAGAGCGCTCTGCCGTCGAAGAATGGCGCACCGAGCCGCAAAAGGCTCGTATTCGGGAGCGCGAAATAGACGAGCGGAACAGTCGCACCGACCACCTGGCTCAGTGCAGTAGCAAGTGCCGCGCCTGCCACACCCCAGCCGAAGCCGGCAATGAAGAGCGCGTCGAGCACCATATTCATAACGCCTGCCGCAATAGTGGTTATCAAGCCCATCTGCGGCTTTTCGGCGGTTATATAAAAGCTCTGAAATTCCTGCTGGAGCATAAACGCAGGGGTAGCGGCGAGAATAATTCGCGCGTAGGTGACGCAGTCGTCAAGCATAGCGCCCTCCGCACCGAGTGCCGCGGCAAGCGGACGGACGAATATAACGCCGAGCACCGCAACCAAAGCGCCGACTCCGAGCGAGGTGTACGTGAGCATAGAGAAGAGGCGGTTTGCCCGCTCTCTGTTCCCCTCACCCATCGTCTTTGAAATGAGAGCGCTGCCGCCCGTTCCGAACATAAATCCGAACGAGCCGAGTATCATAATGAAGGGCATTATGAAGTTTATCGCGGCAAACGGCGTTTCACCAACGAAGTTCGAAACGAAAAATCCGTCGACCACGCCGTATATCGACGTGAATATCATCATCGCTATCGAGGGCAGGGTAAAGCGGAAGAGCTTGCCGTAAGTAAAATGGTCCGAGAGCCGTATCGTCACACTCTCACCTCCTATATCTTAAAGTATAGAGCACAGTTAAATAACATTATATTACACCCGCCGGTGATTGTCAATGCCGAGGATGGAATTTTCCTGCAAAAGCAAATTTTCGAGCGGTCAAATATGCGGTTAAAATGAAATTCACCCCCGAAAACAGAACCGAATGGTCAAAGGTGTGGTCAACCCGAAATCTCCAACCGCAAAACCAAGCAGTATACTCGCAACTCGCACCGTCAGGTGACTAAACGGTTTACCCCGTGTCGAGTTTTTTCTTATGATGCTAGTATAGCATACTTTCAAAAAATAGTTTGCTACTTCTCGGTCGAATACGACGAGCTTAACGTAATATACCGCATTCGTAATAACGGTATGAAACACACGTTTCTAAAAACGCAAAAATTGATGTGCAGTAGACGAAAGATAACGCCCTGAGCAAATTCGAGATTTTAACAAAACAAAAACAAAATACCAATTTTTCAAAAACACAGTAGAGCTATAATAGGATACATCAAAATTAACAAGGAACGGTGTATGTATTATGAAAATCGAAAACCCCAAAGTGACACTTTCAGATGAGGCAAGAAACGGTGTAAAGGAAGAAGTCAGAAGCGGATTTCTTGATTGGTTGATGGAGTTCAACGTGGAGGGTGATGACGGTGAGCTTTATGCGCTCGGTGGCTCTATTCTCTCACTCGCTCTTGAAAAGATGGATCTTGTCAATCTTTGCTATGCTAAGGGAAAGGGCTCTGTCAAGCAGCTTCGCAATTCTGTATATAAGCTTGCGAAATATCCCGGAACAGTAATGAATAAGTTTTACAGAAATCCCCAAGGCACGTTGCAGATCGAAAAGCGTGAGAATAGCGTGCTTGTCACCTGCACCGAGCACTACAAGGTAGAGTGCTTTGATAACGGCACGTGGCACTTGATGCTCGACACCTGCGACGGTGAATACAAAGCAGACCTCTATCACAGAGCGCACGGATTTCCTCTTTGGTACGGCAGAGAGAA
>JAFTSQ010000013.1 GCA_017467205.1 Clostridia bacterium
GCCGTAAAGCTTACTCAGCTACTACGGGTGCTACGTATGCCTTTGCAGCAGCTACGTAGTGGTAAATTGCCTGTGCGAATGCGTTGTTCTCTGTTGCAAGAGATGCAAGGTAGGTATCAAGGTTGTAGCTGAGCTCAAGCGCCTGACCGTCGATCGAAACGGTGATGTTCTGATCAAGGTTGTAAACCTTCATCTCAAGCTCGTAGGTCGGGTTAGTCGAGTTGAGGGTAACGGTTTCGGTTACCGTCTCAAGATTCTCGTCTACGTAAGTGAAGCTTACGGTTACAAGGCTCATCGTGTCGGATACTTCAAATACGATACCGGGAGTTCCCTCAAGTCTGAGATATGCACCCTTGAATACTCTTGCGAGCATCGAGGTATCCTGTGCTGCGAAGGTCGCGTCAGCCTTTGCTTCTGCGCCGATTTCGGTAAGAGCTTCGATTGCATCAGTGCTCTCAGCGTCGAGTGCACGATAAGCCTCGAGAGTGTAAACGATGAGTGCTCTACCGAGTTCCTTTTCAACGTCGGTTGCGCCTTTGTTCATAAGGGTTTCAGCGTATGCTGCAACGGAAACCTCAACGTTCTGTGCGGTAGCGCCCTCTGCGGAGAGTGCGAATACAACGTTATCAACGGTATCAACAGCGGTGATGCCGGTGTAGCTTACTACGTAGTAGGACTCCTCGCCGATGGTGATGAGAGTTGCGTTTTCCTTAGTGAAGGTATTCTCGCCAACAACTACGGTGAGGTAGTTAAGAACGTCTGCGGGAATTGCAACGTTTACTGCAATCTCGGAAGCAAGAGTAAGGTTGTACTTAACGCCCGAAACAACAACTTCCTTGAGGGTGAGTGCAAGAGTTCCGGTGTAGGTCTTGCCTGCCTCTGCAACCTCAACGGAAGCGGAGTAGGTAGACTTGATATAGTTCTCGGTAACGGACTCGGTAAGAGTTACGGTAGTGCCGCCAACGGGAACGTATACGTACTTAGTAATGGTTTCTTCACCGAACGCAAGCTCAACGGTAGCGTAGGTAGTACCGTATGCGTAGGTGTAGTTAGTGGTCTTGGTATACTCTTCAAGACGTGCTGCGGTGTGAGTATTAACAGGATCATAGGGAGTACCGGTCTGACCGAAGCCGTAAGTAGAGGTTACTGCTGCCGCATATCCGCCGGAGAGAGGCTTGAATTCGCAATCAACGGTGTTGATCGCTGCCGCAGGCTCGTGAGTGAAGAAGCATCCCTCGCCAACGTTAAGGGTAACGGGCGTCTTATCAGCGTCCTTAGTACCTTCAACGAGGTTGATAGCCTTGCCAAGAACTGCGGTGTTCTTAAGGTTTACGGTAGTAGTCGTAAGATACTCGTTGTTGTGAGCTTTGAAGAACTGCTTACCAACTATGATTACGCAATTCTCGAAGGTTGCCTCTGCTTTATGACCTGCCGTTGCAACATCGGTCTTGAGGCCAACGGAAATGACGTTGTGGCCCGAGCAATCGATGAATGCGTCCTTAACAGTCATCTTAACAGACTTACCGCCGGACATCTGAAGGAATGCTTGAGCGGGCTGGCTGTTGGGCTGGGTGTAATACTTACCACCGTTGATGGTAACCTCGAAAGGAGCGGTTGCTGCAGCAGCTACCGTAGCTGCAACGAAAGAGTTACCGTATACGGTGAGGTTTTCACCTTCAATGTTGAGGTAACCGCCGGTAACACCGTTGAGCCAGAAGAGCTGGTTGCCGTTGATACCAAGGTTGTGGATCATACCGCCGGGTACGGAGGACTTAACGGTAAGCTTAAGAGTTCCGGTTACACGGAAGGTAGAGTTGTGTCCGACCTTATGGCCGCCACCACAGGTAGAGGAGGTAGCAAGGGTCTTACTAATGCAGTCGCCGCCGCTGAGAGTGAGAGTGTGACCGTTAAGGTCAAGGGTGAACGCTGCGTCAGCAAGGTCGTTGTTATCGCTGCAGATAGCGATATCGGCAACGAGCTTGATGGTAGTGCCTGCACTTGCAGTATTCATAGCGTTGGTGAACGCTACGCTGTAGTTAACAGAGTCATCGGTCATATCGTCCTCATCGGTGATACCGGAACCGATGATAGCGCCGGTTGCATCGTCGATGATAATGAAGGTAGCCTTACCAACGTTCTGGAAGGTGGGCTTGTAGTCGAAGTATGCTTCTTCTGCACTACCGCCTATCTTTTCCCAGCCGGTGTGAACCATAAGGTTCTGATCGCCGTCAACGTAAGTGAGATCTTCTCCTGCAAATCCAACGGACGTGAAGTCTGCGCTGGACTCAGCGGGTAACTCCTTATAAGCCTTAAGGCCTGCGGGATATACGCCGTTTTCATAGAAGGCAGTCCACTGCTCCTCTGTAACAGCAAGACTTGCTTCTTCGCTTTCCCAGTAGAAGTGCTCGTATACTAACGCATCGTCGGAAACCTCAACGATAGCAACAAGGTTGCCGCTAACGGTCTGGGTCATAAGAGCGAGAGTGTCCATAGTGGGAGCGAGGTCGAAGCCGTTAGTGTTAACGGTAACGGGAGCTGTTACCTCGGTGCCGCCTGCTACGTTAGCAAGGAGGGTAACCATAGACTCGCCGGCATCTGCTGCTGCAAGACCGAAGTCGGTGTAAAGCTTGCCGTTAACCATTGCAACTGCGTTAGAAAGTGCTATAGGATCAGCTACAGAAGGTGTGCTCGTATCGCCTGCGGGAACGAAGACGTACTTGTAGGTTGCTGCGTCAGCGTTTGCATTAGCAACAAGCTTAGCAGCATTTTCCTTTGCTACTCCAACAGGAGAGCAGAAGGTGCCGTAAGTGGTTCCGCTGATAGTGAAGGTTATCTCGGTATCCCAGAAGTCCTGGTGCTTGAAGGTGTTGGTATTCGAGAAATCAACGTTGAATGCAGGATAGTGAACTACGCCTGCTGCGTCGGTATAGGTGTGGAAGTAAACACGACCAAGTCCCTGACGCTCGGTGGTAGACTTACCGGGGTTCTGCGCCATTCTCATAGCGTCCTGAGACCGATAGTAACCGCCGTAGAAGTTCATCTCGAAGCAAGCGGGACCTATGGTGCAGTCACCTTCGCTGTAAAGCGTGCAGTTATAGAAGTTGAATACTGCAAGGTCGGCTTTGGTAACCTTGTAAGTACCATCCGAAACGAGAGCGTATTCAACGTCGAGGTCATCTGCCGTTCCCTCTTCACCAATCTTTGTGTTTGCGTGAAATTGGCTAAGACTAAGAGGGTTTCCTGCCGGCTCGATAAGTCTGCCGCTGCCGGTAGTGTACATATGGCAGTTAGTGAAGTTAATTTCACCGTGAATAAGGGCGGTTCCGTAAAGACGGATAATGTTGTTATTGTTGGTGGATTTGAAAACAGAATTCGTCGCGTCTATGTTGATGTGATTACCGCTGAAGTTCATAATGCGTGATGCTTCGAACAGGCAGTTATCAACAACAAGGTTAGTAACATTGTTGCTAACATTGTTGTAGTTTACAACATACTGGGAATTGTCAGCAACGGTATGCTTAACGTAGAGGTTGTAAAGACCGAGAGTAGCGTTGTTTCCGGTTACCTGGAAGCAGTTGTTACCTGCATACTCAATGATACCGTTCTTGAAAACAACGGTGGTGTCTGCGGTCTGTGCGTGGAAGAGAAGCGCGGTTACAGATGCGGGGTCGGTCAACGTATAGCCGTTAAGATCAACGATTACGTTGCTGGTCAAGGACCATCCCTGAGACGTCGAAGCATCAGCAAGAAGAGTTACGGTTGCAAGCTCTGTGCTCGCCAAAGCTGCCGTCATAGCCTCATCAAAGGATGCGCAAGGCGTCGTCGTTTCTCCGATCGTTACGCTTGCAACTGCGGCATCATCGCCCTCTGCTGCCGAAGCAAAGATAGCAAGTGTGCCGAGGAGAAGCGAGAACGTGAGAAGTAAAACGAGGATTTTACTAAACTTTTTCATAAGTTTTCTCCTTTATTGTATTTTTTTGCTAAAAACCCAAAAGTAAAAAATTTCTCGTACCACAGCCACGCGGGGCTTATAACACGAGATGGTTTTGGCTAAAATACGGTTCTCCTTTCTTTAGGGGCGCCACCCCTAAGCATTAGGTAATACGCGCGTAGCGCGGAATTTCCTGTAGATTAATTATACACCTTTAAAGATTTTTTGTCAATAGTACGCTAAAAGTTTGTACACAATAACAAATGCGCGCGAGAAAAAATGCGCAAAAACTCAACACGGGGTGGGGTTGACTTTTTTCCTCGAATGTGGAAAATGTACAAAAGGAGAATGAGAATTGAAAATTGAAAGTGAAAATACATTGTAGGGACCGGCTCTCACTGCGGTTCGGTCACATTTTGGTTCTGACAACCATTTAGGTTGTCATTCATTTCCAAAATGCCGCTGCGCTACCTCGACGGTCCGCCCGTCCCAAAACGCGAAACGGAAATTACGTACCGTAGGGGAGCGTAGCGGCGCGAGGGTCTTGAAATTGTAGGGACCGGCGTCCCCGACGGTCCGCCCGTCCCAAAACGATGAAACAGAAGCAACAGACCGTCGGGGACGCCGGTCCCTACGGTATTTATATGCAACCGAGCTTGTCGCCGCGGTTTTGTTCAATAAAGGCTCTCATACACTCCGCCGGGGATAAATTCACGAAGGAGCGAGTAATCGCTGACGTGGGATTGGTCGATTGCCACGGACTTATCGTAAGTCGCCTTGACTATCGCGGCGTATTCGCTGCTCTTCGCGACCTCGTCGGTCAAAAGCTTTGCGACAAACGGCTTCATAAGCGAAAGCTCGTATGCGTGGAAGGTATTCATCGTTACGTCGGCGAGGTCGCGGAAGGGGTAAAGATACTTAATCTCGCCGTCAAGCACGCCTTGCCACATCCCGAGGGTGCGATACGCGTCTGCCCCGCGATAGATGCTGTCACGCACAAGACGGCGAACGAAGCGCAGCTTCTTTCCCGAGAGAATAATCTCACCGTTATCGGTCACGTTGGTGGACACGCTGATAAACATCTTGAGCACCTTGTCGTGAGGCAGCGGGTCGTAAATTCTCGGGTTCATTGCGTGAAGTCCCTCGATAACGACACAACCGTCGCCAAGCGGCTCGTAGGGCGTATTTTTGACGCACGCCCCCACCTTAAAGTCATATTTCGGCAGAGAAAACTCCTCGCCGTCGGCTATCTTTTCAAGCGTGTTGATTATCAGGTCGATATCAAGCGCCCCAACGCATTCGTAGTCGCGCTCGCCGCGCTCGTTGGTCGGATAAGCCGGGTCGGTGGAGCTGCGGTAAAAATCGTCAAGCGAGATGACGAAGGACTTTATGCCCCGCCGCTTTATTGCGTCGGAGAGGAAATTCGCCGTCGTCGTCTTTCCCGAACCGGAAGGCCCTGCCAAGAGGATAATCCTTATATTACCGCTCTTTTTGACGGTATCGGCTATCTCCTCGATTTTTCCGTGATAGGCGGCGTCAACCTCGCTTATAGTTTTCTCAAGCTCGCTCGTCGCGAGCCTATTAAGTTCTTGGATGCTTATTTCTGCCATATTGTAAACCTTTCTTTACAAAACGAGCGAAAATGTGTTCTTTTTAGTATATTCGGGAGTATGCCGTTTGCCACACTCAGTAGCTGCTGATGGGTATCTCCTCATTATCCTTGCCGCGCTCAATTTTGCGGATTTGCACGTAGTAGCTGACCGTGGGGCTCACCTCAACGAGCACTCTGTCACCCTCGCGCCTGCCCATTACTGCGCGACCGAGGGGCGACTCCTTGCTGACGAAGCCCTCAAGGGCGTTCTGGCGAAGGGTGGTTACTATCTGAACGGTCTTCTCCGCCCCCATTTTCTCGTTATAAACGGTCACTCTGTCAAAGAGCCCGACGCATCCGTCCTTTGCCCTGACCTCGATAACACGCGCGGTTCTTATCATACTTTCAAGGTAACGGACTCGCGCGTCGTTTCTGCGCTTTTCGCGCTTGGCTTCCTTGTACTCTGCGTTCTCGGACAGGTCACCGAACTCGCGCGTTCTTTTAAGCTCTGCACCGAGCTTCGGAGCGAGGACACCTCTGCGATAGTCTATCTCCTCCTGCATCTTTTTTATATCAACCTCTGTAAGCTCGTCGTACATTCTCTCACCTACCGGGGAATTAAAGGGCGGAAACTATCTCGAGCGTGTCGCGTGCGATAACGAGCTCCTCGTTGGTCGGGATAACGAACACCTTGACCTTGGAATCGGGGGTTGAAATCTCGATTTCCTCACCCCGTGTCGCGTTTTTCGCCTCGTCGATCTTCACGCCGAGGAAGGCGAGCTTCTCGCAAACGTAGCTTCTATACTCCGGAGTATTCTCGCCGATACCGCCTGTGAATACCACGCAGTCGGTGCCGCCCATAGCGGCAATATAACCGCCGACGAGCTTGGTAAGCTGGTGACAGTACATATTTTTAACGAGCTTGGCGCGCTCATTACCCTCGGCTGCGGCGCGACAGATTTCCTGATTATCGCTCGATATACCGCTAACGCCGAGCATACCTGACTTTTTATTCATCATTTTATCGATAGCGTCTGCATCAGAGAGCTCGCCCTTGCGCATAAGATAGGGGATGATAGCGGGGTCGATGTTTCCGCTTCTCGTTCCCATCATAATGCCCTCAAGAGGAGTCACGCCCATCGAGGTGTCAAAGCACTTGCCGCCCATAACTGCGGCAACCGACGCGCCGTTGCCAAGGTGGCAGGTTACGACGTTAACCTCGGAGGCACTCTTTCCGAGAAGCTCTGCGGCTCTCGCGCTGACGAAGCGGTGCGACGTGCCGTGGAAGCCGTAGCGGCGAATCTTGTACTTCTCATAATATTCGTAAGGAAGCGCGTACATATACGCGTAGTCGGGCATAGTCTGGTGGAAGCCCGTGTCAAAAACTGCGACCTGCGGAACGTTCATTATCTTCTCGCACTCTACTATTCCCTTAAGGTTCGGGGGGTTGTGTAGCGGGCCGAGGTCGAAGCATTCCTCAACCGTCTTTTTAACCTCGTCGGTCACGAGGACGGAGCCGGAGAATTTCTCACCGCCGTGAAGAACTCTGTGTCCTACCGCGCCTATCTCGTCAACCGAGAGAATAACTCCGAGCTTTTCGTCAACGAGCGTGTCGAGGATGAGCTTGAGTGCATCAGCATGCGTCGGGAGGTCGACCGCTACCTTATAGTCCTCTCTGCCGGGAACCTTGTATTTGAAGCCGGACTTGCCGCCTATCTCCTCGCAAATTCCCTTTGCAATTACCTTTTCGTTCTCCATATCTATCAGCTGGAACTTGACAGAGGAGCTACCTGCGTTGATAACAAGAATCTTCATTTCTTTATCCTTTCAATTGTGTCTTATATAAGCACCGATGCGTACTCGATGCCTGTAATCAGTATTGTTGATACGGCGACTATCACGCCAACCAAAAATCCGAGCACGACCTGAAGAGGCGTGTGCCCGACGAGCTCCTTAAGCTTGCCCGTTCTTATCTGGCTGTCCTCGTCCAAGAACAGCTGATTGAGAGTGTCTGCAATAAGCTTGATGGAAACCGCCTGCTTCCCCGTCTCGCGTCTGACGCCCATTGCGTCGTGCATAACGACGATGGCGACCATCGTTGCCACCGCGAACATTGCGCTTCCGAAGCCGCAGCCCCAGCCGCACATACAAGCAAGAGCGGTTACCGTTGCCGAGTGACCGCTCGGCAGACCGCCGTCGCCAAACAGGCGCTCTAAACAGAGGCGGCGTTCGACTATCGAGTGGATGGTGAACTTAAAAAGCTGCGACACAAGCCACGCCAAAATCGGCGTTGTGAGGATGTAATTCGCTATCAGCTCCTTGAGAATATCAAAAAACATATAGATTTTGTCCTTTTTTATTTTTCCTTTGGGTTTGACATCTATCTTATATATTATACCATTAATTATAAAATATTGCAATACCCAAAAATCAAAGGAAAGATGCCTCTGCCGCCTTGAAATACAGCGGCGGTTCTGCTATAATAAAGTTAATTTCTTCAAATGGAGTTTTTATGAAGATAGAAAGATGGTTAGAAAAGAATACCGCGTCGCTTTCTGGCAAAACGGTTGCGGTCACGGGAACGACGGGAGGGCTCGGCCGTGAGCTTTGCCGCTATCTTGCCGCGCTTGGCGCGTCGCTTATCCTGCTTGACAGAAATGCACGTCGCTCCGAGGCGTTTCGCGACGAGCTTATTGCCGCCTTTGGCGCGAGCGTCAGATGCATCACGCTCGACCTTGAGGATATCGGGGCGCTCAAAAGAGTCGCCTGCGAGTTGAAGCGGGCGGAGATTGATATTTTCATACATAACGCGGGAGCTTACAGCATACCGCGCCACAAGTGCGCCACGGGCTACGACAACGTCTTCCAGATAAATTTCGCATCTCCCTACTATCTGATACGCGAGCTGCTCCCAACTCTTGAGGCGCGCGGCGGCAGAGTCGTTGCCGTCGGAAGTATTGCGCACAACTACTCAAAAACCGACCCAAATGACGTCGATTTCTCGACACGGGATGCCGCTTCCCGCGTTTACGGCAATGCAAAGCGGTATCTGATGTTCTCGCTCCTTGAGCTCTTTTCAAAAAGCGAAGCAAGCCTTGCCGTCACTCACCCCGGCATTACCTTCACAAACATAACCGCCCACTACCCGAAGCTTATCTTCGCCATTATCAAGTACCCGATGAAGCTGATATTTATGAAGCCGCGCCGTGCCGCGCTCTCGATACTCAAGGGCGTCTTTTCAGCCTGCGAGGGTCGCGAGTGGATAGGCCCGCGAGTTTTTGGGATATGGGGATTGCCTAAAAAGAGCCGCCTTAAGAGCGCCACAGACGAGGAGATTGCCCGCATTGCCCGCACGGCAGACGAGGTGTATGAGAGAGTAATGAATAGTGAATGATGAATAATGAAGAGTGAATAAGTAAATAAGTGAAAAGCCTATGCCAAGGATTTGGCATAGGCTTTTCACTTATTTGGTGCAGAGTTCGTCAAGAGCCTTTCTCTTCTTCGGGCGAGGCTCTCCCTCTTCCTTTTTGTATCCAAGCGTTACCACAAGACGCACGGGCGAGGTGAGCGAGCAAGCTTCTCTTATCTTCGCGTCGTCAAACCAGCCGAGGATACAGCTTGAAAGCCCCTCCGCCTCCGCCGCAAGAGTGAGATGTGCAACAGCTATTCCGATATCTATGGAGCGGTAGTCGTTATGCTTTAGCTTCGCACCGAGTGCGGCGCTCCTTACGTACTCATCCTCGGAGATAACTATCGCTATCGGCGCTTCGGTGGCAAACTTGTTCATTCCCATACCGCCGCACGCGCGCTCAACTGCGTCTGCCACCTCGCCTCTCGTTACCGTGAGGTGATAGGGCTGACCGTTGCAGGCAGAGGGCGAGAGGCGAGCCGCCTCAAGAATGCGGAGAAGCTTCTCCTCCTCAACCTCGCGCGAGGGGTCGTAGCTGCGGCAGGACTCGCGCCGATTTATCAGTTCATAATAATTCATATTTTTTCTAAACCGACCTTATTCCGTAATACGATAAAAGTCGCCGCCGGAGCAAACGACTATTGCGTCGCCGTGCTCCATAACGTTCGAAATCATATCGTCAAAGGTGTGAATGAGCACACCCGTGTCGCTGTAAATGCTATATTCATAGCTGGCAGGTCTGCCGCTTCTTACCACGTAGTAGGAAGCTCCGCGAACCATCGTCACCTGGCTTGAGGAGGTTGTTTCCTCATAAGTCTCTACCAAGCCGCCCTCGGCAGTCCAGAGCCATTGGTCGTTATCCTTTTCAAAGATAGCGCCGTGCTCCATAGCGTGAACGAGAGAGTAACCGTCCTTTGTGTATTCAAAGGTGTTTTCAAAATTAAAGTCGAAAACTCTGCCGCGGTCGATAATGTAATTCGAGTATACCGTGTCGAGCGAGGCTATCCTTCCGAGCACCTTGCCGTCGCGCTTCGCAACGCACCATTTTCCGTCTATTGACTTATATGCGTAATGCTCCTCACCTATCTGCGTGGGCAAGCCTTGAGTGGAATCAAAGGTGGCGGCGTTTAGCCTTTCTACGACCTTACCGCCGTTATCAACCGCGAGAATCAGAAGCTCTGCATCTCTTAAGCGCCTATCTTCAATTGCAATTGCATACAAGCAGTTCTTATACTTTATCGTCTTACCGTCGAGCCTTGCGGAAGACTCGGAGGCGTTATAGAGGGGGGTGACGAAGAGATAGTCCGATTTTATCTCCTTTTCCGAGCCGTCCTTTGCGCTGATTATCAGCGATACGAGATCTCTCTTCTCTCCGTCGTAATAGATGTCGTAATCCTTTGCGTCAGTCGGAGCGGGAATAGTATACTGAACGAGCAAATCGCCGTTTTCAAGCGGTATTGCATTTTGACCGTCGGAATACGGGCAAACCCAAGAGGACTTAAGACCGAGGTTCTTGTTGTAAATAAGTATCTTTGATTCGTTCACCTCGTAATAATAGTCGCCAACGGCGGCAATGAAATCGGGGTAAGAGTAGTCCTTCGAGCTATATTCGGTGACCTTGGAAAGCTCCCCCTCAAGGTCTATGCGGTATACAGTCTTATCAATCTGAATGAGGTCATGCGACGCTTTTATAGAGCTTTCGGTAAGCGCATATTTGACAACTTCCGAGCCAACGCCGCTCTCGCTGTAAACGACGGTCTGCGATTTTTTGTCTTCGTATGTAATCACTATCGCAAAATACGAATCGTACGCAGTAGTAAAGCTGACGCTTGTAAGCTCTTCTCCGAACGATAGGATAACCTCGTCGCGCTCAAGGTTATAAATCTTATGCTCGGATTCGGAATTTTTAAGATAAACGAGCGGGCCGGAATGACCAACCAACGTGTAGCCTTTGAAATCCTCAAGCTCCGTTACCTTGGAAAGTGCAGGATATTCGTCCTCGAAATCCTCTGACAGAAGCGCAGAAAAGCTCCCGCCCTCACCGCAAGAGGTGAAGCAGCAGATTGCGACGACTAAACATATGAATAGCATAAACAGTTTTTTCATAAGGTTCTCCTTTCGTTTTCGCATTGTGTGCAGTTTTTTTAGCAAGCCACGCATCTGACGCGGTGCTTCTTAATTTCATTATATCACCAACTCCCCTGCCCGTCAACATTTTTATTTTTGGCGGCTATTAGGCAAAAAGAAGCAGGGGCACACGAGCGCCCCTGCTGAACGATTATTTGCTATATTGCCATTAAAATCAGCGAAGCTCCTTGGGCTTGCGGATTTTGTTGAGCTGCTTATTCATCTTAAGCAGGTCTTCCTTCGTGAAATGAAGATTTGCAGCGCCCATAAGGCTAGTAAGACGCAGAACGGTGAAGCCGCCCATCATCTGCATCATTTCCTCGTTAATCTCAAAGCCTGCAGCCATGCCGCTGCCCGAGCCACCGGAAAGGCTCTTCTTAATCTTCATACCAAGCTTCGCGAACCAAAGCTTGCCGCGCCAGGACTTGAGAATGTCGCTCATCTTATCGTTGAGCGAGTATCTGCCCTCAATAACGGTAACGTCGAACCAGTTAAGAACTGCGCCGACCTCCTTGAGAATGTAGTCCTGATTGGGCTCGCTGACCTTGCGGATTTTGCCCTCGTCGCGATGCTCGCCGGCAACCGCAACGATAGTGCTCTCGCCCACGTTCTTCACCTCAAAGTAGAAGAAGCGGTCTGCCTTCTGCTTGCCGACGCTCTCGCCGTTAACGAAGAGCTCGACCTCAGGAAGATTCGAGTAAACGGTTACCTTGGTAACGTCCTCGACTCTGTCGATATATCTCTTACCGCAAAGGTGAACGAAGGGCTCGTCGGAAAGCCAAGCCTTGTACGCATAGAAGGCGTCCTTCTTGTACTTTCTGTCCATCGTAATAAGACCCTTATGGTTTTGTCCGTTCTCGCCGCCCTCAGCTCTTGCGTCTGCGCCGAAGTCGAACATATTCCACACGTGAGTCGCCCAAAGGTAGGGGCGTGTCGAGATTTGCTTGATAAGCTCCTCGTGATAGTACGCCTGATACTCCTCGGTGTAGTCGCCCTGAACAGGCTTTGATGTGTGCCAATTGAGAGCCTCACAGCCGTACTCGCTGATACCGATAGGCTTGTTCGGATACTTCTCGTGGAACTTATCGAACCAAGGTCCGTTCATAGTGGTGTCACCGCCGTACCAGCCGAAGTAGTGGTTATAGGAAACCACGTCGGAGATGTGAACGTACTCCTCCTCGGGCTTGCACATAGAAACGCAGGCAACCGTCGTGAGTCTGGTCTTATCGAGCGAGTGAACGAGGTCATTGAGCTTCTTGTGGTTTGCTATAAGGTCGGGGTCGGTTGCGCCGCCCATAGTTATCTCGTTGGAAAGTCCCCAAACGACGATACAGGGGTGGTTGTAGTTCTGCGTGATAAGCTCTCTCATCTGGCTTTCGGTGTTAGCGTTGCCGTTCGGGAGGTGCTTTGAAATGTAGGGTATTTCAGCCCAGATAACGAGTCCGCGCTCGTCGCAAAGGTCGTAGAAATACTGGTCGTGCTGATAGTGTGCAAGACGAATGGTGGTTGCTCCGACCTCCATTATGAGCTCGATATCCTCCTCGTGATGCTCGGGGAGAAGCGCGTTACCGATGCCGAGTCTGTCCTGATGGCGAGATACGCCGCGAAGGGGGTACTCAACGCCGTTGAGGATAAAGCCGCGGTTCGGGTCTATCTCAAACGAACGGCAGCCGAAGCGGGAGGAAACGCTGTCAAGCACCTCGCCCTCGCGAGCTATCTCTACCTTTGCAGAATAGAGGTAGGGGTCGCGTCTTCCCTGCCACTTGTGAACTGCGGGGATTTTGAGCGATACGCTCGCCTCGGAGCTCTCCTCGCTTGCAATGACAGCTCCCTCGGCGTCTGTTATCGTGTAGACAATCTTGTCGCCCTCGGAAAGATTTACAGCATAAGCGTCAAGCTTTACAGTCGCGTCATCACCGCTTATTTCAGGGGTGATAACGAGGCCCGTGCCGCCGTAATACTCAAGGTCAAAGTGAGTCTTGTTTACCGAGATGATGTTAACGTCACGGTAAAGACCGCCGTAGAAGGTGAAGTCTGCCATCTGGGGATAAACGCGGTCGTTCGGCGAGTTGTCAACTACTATCGCAAGCTCGTTTTCTTCCGCAAGGAAGCTCGTAAGCTCTGCACGCCAGGTGGAATATCCGCCGTCGTGATGAGCGAGATGGTTGCCGTTGAGGTAAAGGTCGGCAGAGGAGTTTGCTCCGCGCACCTCAACGTAGTGGCAATCTGCCTCGGGAAGCTCGTTTTTCTTAAAGCTCTTGGTGTAAAGGCAGGAGCCGCGGAAGTAGTCCGCGCCGCCGTCCTGACCGTCAAGCGCATTCCAAGAGTGAGGAAGATCGACGCTTATCGCCTCGCCCTTGAGGGCAGGGTCGGAGCAGTCCTTGCAGAACTGCCAGCCGCTATTGAATTTCAAAATATTTCTCATAGTTTACTCCTGTTAGGTATAGGGGTGTGTTATATTTTTATTTTTTGCAAATTTTCAGCCGTTTAATCCTTTCGGCAGTGAGGGTAGCTCAAGTTTTTGCAACTTGAGCTACCCTCGAATGCTTTGGGGATAGGGGGATTTGAGAGCGATTAAAAAATGGCTTCTAATTTAATGGAGAAATTCGCAGAATTTCAACCTTAAAACACATATTATCAAGCTCATTTGCTGATTTTAGAGCTTTTTGTCATTTTTTAGTCATTTTCGCTTGCGCCCAAATGCGCCAGCCCCATAAAAGAATCAATCAAAAAGTCTTAATTACTCCGCGGTAACGGTTTCAACTACCTCAACGCTCTCGGTGTTGTGACCGAGGTCTCTGTTCATCTGCTCAAGGGTCTTCTTGTCAATGTTGTAGACAAGAACAACACCTACGAACTGGCAGATCGCCGAGAACATATAAAGCGCTGCGACAAGCCAGCAAAGGTTTGCTGCGGTTTGTGCCGACTGGCCGATAGTTCCGAGTCCCTCGTCGTAACCGATAAGAGAAGTACCCATAAGCGCAATAACTGCTACGGGGCCAACGCCCTGCGCGAGCTTTCTGAAGAAGGAGTGAAGCGAGTAAATAACGCTCTCTTCTCTCTTGCCCGTCTTCCACTCGGAGTAGTCGATAGCGTCACCCATCATAGCCCAGGATACGCAGTTATAGAAGCCCATACCGAGTCCGAAGAATACAAGACCTATCATATAAACGATAAGCTGTGCACCCTTGGGGCAAAGGGGGAAGAGGCAGAGGACAGCACCGCCGACAAGACCTGCGATAGAGCCTATCGTTGCAACCTCTTTTTTACCGTACTTCTTAACGAGCTTGGTAGCAAAGGGCATAAATATGAACATAGGAAGGAAGCCAACCATCGTAACCAAGCCGGAAAGAGAAGCCTGACCAAAATGAGTTGCGAACATAATGGTGTTGGCGGTGGTAGCCGACTGCATACCGAGGAACATACCCATAGCCGCGATGGTACAACCGACTGCGGGGCGGTTCTTCACAAACGTGCCGAAGGACTTGAAGAGGTTAACCTTTTCACCGCTCTCCTGGTTGAGCATAGCGTACTCGTTGCCGCGAATGGTAACGTTCTTGATCATAAAGAGGAAGAATACGAATGCGAGAACACCCATAATGAGAGCTGCCCAGAATACTCTGTCACCGAGAAGAACCTCAAGCTGATTTCCGGTAAGGGGGCTGAGCACCGCATCACCTGCCTCGTAGGGCACACCAGTTTCGGGATTAACAAGGAATTTATCGGGAGAAAGCTTATCCTTTGCGGCTTCGGGAATTTCGATCTTATTAAGGAACCAATCGGTGTTGTTGGGGTCGAAGGTAACCTTCTGCCAAATAAGCATAGGAAGAATGATACCGGGAACCATACCGCCGATTGCACCACCGATAGATCTGAAGACCGAGAGCTGTGCTCTCTCGCCTGCATCCTCGGTGATGATGTTAAGCATCGTACCGTAAGGAACGTTAGCCACAGTGTAAGCCGCATCCCAGATTATGTATCCGACAACGAAGAGAATGGACTTAACAACGACGTGAGCGTTCGGGAAAGGAAGGAAGACTGCCGCGCCGCCTACGAGAAGGCCGAGCGCTCCGATAAGAATGTAGGTCTTGTACTTTCCGAGCTTATACTTTCTCTTATCACTGTCGATAAGAGTACCGATAAGCGGGTCGTTGATTGCATCCCACACCTGAACAACCAGGAGAAGGATCGAGAAAAGACCTGTTTCCAACATCATGTAAACAAGCCAGAAGGTCTGCACGGTGGTCTTAAGACCAAAGCTTAAGTTGCATCCTGCATCGCCGGCAGCATACGCGAGCTTATCACGAATGCCAAACTTACGCTTGCCGTTTGCGTCGAGCTGAACGGGTTTTTTTGCCATTGCGTTTTTACCTCTTTCTTTATTTTTGTTAATAGAATTTAATATTCCTCATATAGTATAAAGCATTTATCCCGCGAACAGTTAGTAATATTTTTATATGTTTTTGTAATTTTTTTATGTTTATTTACTCCAAATTGTTGTATTTCGATACAATTTGTGCTATAATTACAAATAAAGCAGTGTAAAATTTAACAAAATCTCAAAAAGGAGTCCGCTGATGTATAACGCAAACGAGCTTCGCTTTCTTACCGAGGTATTTGCAAAATCGAATATTCCCGTGAAGGCTGCCGACGCAAGCGATAAGCTCGGAGAGCTGCTTTCGGATATTCCGGACGGGCTTCTTTCACGCTTCGGCGGCAGTGGCGCGCTCGTTGGCGGCATTATAGATAAGCTTGAGGACAAGACGCTCTATCGCCGATGTGATGCCTTTGGCATCTGCTGTATGTATTTCAAGACTCGCACGAGGCGAGGCGAGGAGCTTTTCTTTATCGGGCCGTATCTTTCCGTAGAGATGAGCCGCGAGAGCATCCTTGAGATTTGCGAAAAGGAGGGTATAGGCCCCGGCTATCACCGCCTGCTCACTATGTACTATTCCTCCCTGCCCATTCTCTCGAACGACAGTCCGCTCTATTCTATGCTCGACGTTTTCTGCTCTCACGCCTTTGAAAAAGCCGATTATTCGATAATAGACATGAGCGACGCGGTGACCTTTGACTCTGTAATATCTATGGTGCGGGACAAGACCGCGCCGAGCGGCGAGGCTCTCGGTCTTAAGCTGATGGAGCAGAGATACGAGTACGAAAACGAGCTTATGGCGGCGGTCGCAAGCGGCGACCTGAAGCGCGGTGCAACGCTTTTTGCAGCGGTAACCGACACCGCCTTTGAGCACAGGATATCCGACAAGCTGCGCAGCACGAAGAATTACGCCGTTATTATGAACACTTTGATGCGCAAGGCGGCAGAGCGCGGCGGAGTTCACCCGATATATATTGACGCGCTGTCCGCAAGCTTCTCGCAAAGGATAGAGCAAGCGCCGAGCACCGCCGATATTTTCTCGCTTATGAGGGATATGTACGCGGAGTACTGCCGCCTCGTCCGCAAGCACGCGGGTAAGGAATATTCCCCGATAGTCAAGCACGCGGTCATACTGATACGCGCGGGCTTTGCCTCGGATATTTCCTTGAAAACGCTTGCAGAGGCGTGCGGCGTCAGCTCGGGCTACCTTTCAAGCGCATTCAGCCGCGAGGTTGGAAAAACGGTGACACAGTATATCAAGGGCGAGCGTGTAAAGCACGCAAAGAGCCTTCTCGAAACCACCAATCTTCAAATACAAACGGTCGCGCTGTTCTGCGGCGTGGTTGACGTTCAGTACTTCACAAAGCTCTTCAAAAGCGAGGTGGGAATTTCCCCAAAGGAATACCGCGAGAGAGAAAAAATGAGCAAAAAAGGCTAACACCCGTGTCAAATTTGACACGGGTGCTGTTCTTCAATTAGTCTTCGGTGCTTCAGAAATTTCAATTTCTCCTTCGATTTTTTCAAAGGCTTTAATTTCCTGTCTTATCAAATAAAGTATTTCCCCGTTTGCCGAGCGACCGTAATACTTCGATATATAGTGCAGCTTATAATGAAGCTCGGGGTCAATCTCTATTCCAAGATGCTTGTTGTTTTTGTTTCTCATAATTCACTTTCGCGTCGGCTTTACGTTCACGCCGGGGTCTATCTCGCCGCTAATATCCCCGTGCGCCGACTCAAATGCCTTAATATTTTCTCTTATCAAGACGAGAACGTGACTGTTCACGCTCCTACCCTCATATTCCGCAACGTACGCAATTTTATCGAGCATTTCCTGCTCAATTCTTATTGAAACACTCTTGATAGCCATAAAATCACTCCAAAACAAACATATTTTGTGTTTATTTTATCAATTATATATGGTATAATGTTGAATATAGATATACTGTATATCTACAAAATGGGAGTGACAATATGACTGACAAGAAATTAAAATCGAGCTGCTGCTTTATAGGGCACAGAGAAATACACGAAACTGCCGACTTGGTATGCAGCTTGAAGAAAGAAATCAGAAATTTAATTAAAAACGAGGGTACGGATACGTTCCTTTTGGCAGCAAAAGCGAATTCAATAGCCTTTGCCACAAAATCGTCACCGAGCTGAAAAAGGAATTTCCCCACATAAAGCGCATTTACGTGAGGGCTGAATACCCCGTGATAAACGACAGCTACAAAAGCTATCTTTTGGAAAGCTACGAGGACACGTATTATCCTCAAAAAATACTTAATTCCCACAAAGCTTCCTACGTTGAGAGAAACTATGAAATGATAGACCGCTCCGACTATTGCATAGTCTATTATGACGAGATGCGCAAAGGCTCAAGCGGAACGAGGCTTGCCTACCGTTATGCGATGCGCAAGGGGTTGAAGGTGAAAAATTTATTTGTCAAGTAACAGATGAGAACGAGGGCGAACGGCAAACACGAGCCGCAACGAGAGGCGCTGAATGAACGTGAAGCAGAGGAATTGTTTTTTCGTTGGAACCAACTTTTACAACCCGCAATGGAACAATCCCTCACCCGATTTCATCGGGAGCTCCCTTTACACAAGGGAGCCTATAATCCCTCCCCTACGGAGAACAAGCACCCGTGTCAAATTTGACACGGGTGCTGTTCTTAATTTATCCAAATATCTTTTTGAAGAAGCTTTCTCTTCTCTTCTGTCCGCTGCCTTCGCCGACCGATTCGGCGAATGCCGCGAGCAGCTTTTTCTGCTCGGAATTGAGGTTCTTCGGCGTTTCCACCACTACGGTGAAGATAAGGTCGCCGCGGCGCTTGGTATTGATATCCGCCACGCCCTTGCCGCGAAGGGTGAACTTCGTTCCCGTCTGCGTTCCCTCGGGGATTTTATATTTTTCCACCTGACCGCCGAGAATAGGAATCTCGATTTCCGCGCCGAGCGCCGCCTCTGCAAAGGAGATGGGTATCTCGCAGTAGAGGTTGTTGCCCTCACGCACGAACATATCGTGCGGCTTAACTCTTACCTCGATAACGAGGTCGCCGTTGACTCCGCCGTTTCTGCCCGCCGAGCCCTGCGAGCGCAGAACTATTCTCTGCATACTGTCAACGCCTGCGGGGATTGTTACCTCAAGCTTTTTGTTGACCTTTATATAGCCCTTGCCGTTACAGTTCTTGCAAGGATTCTTTATTATCTTACCCGTACCGCGACACTCGGGGCAGGAGCGCTGGGTCTGCATATAGCCGAGCATCGTCTGCTGCTGAACGGTAACGCGACCCGTGCCGCGACAGTTCTGACAGGTTTCTGCCTTGCTGCCCTTTTCAGCACCCGTCGCACCGCAGTCGGAGCACGCCTCAACTCTTGCGAAGGAGATGTCCTTCTTGCAGCCGAACGCCGCCTCCTCAAAGCTGATGGTTATGCGAGTCATAACGTCGTCGCCATCCATCGGCATATTTGCGCGAGAGCGCGAAGAGCCGCCGCCACCTCCGCCAAAGAAGGAGGAGAATATGTCACCAAAGTCGAAGTCCGCGCCAAAGCCGCCGAATCCGCCACCGCCAAAGCCGCCCGCCGAGGGGTCGAACGCCGCGTGACCGTACTGGTCGTACTTTGCCCTCTTCTCCTTATCCGAAAGGACGCCGTAAGCCTCGTTCACTTCCTTGAAGCTCTTTTCAGCCTCAGCATCTCCGGGGTGAAGGTCGGGGTGATATTTTTTAGCAAGAGCTCGGTATGCCTTTTTTATCTCGTCGTCCGACGCACCCTTGCTGACACCGAGCACCTCGTAATAATCGCGTTTGTTTTCTGCCATTGTCGTACCTTTTCTTCACGGGCAAGCATTGCCCTTTACAGTTTTTTGCCCGAGGGCGTGTTAAATTATCGCGCCCTCGGGGTAGCTTTATTAATTTTTCAGGGATAGGGAGATTTGGAGCGAAAATCCGGGTTCTTCCGACCGTGAGTTCTCGCTTGCGAGCTCGGTCACATTTCGGCTCTGACAGTCATTTAGACTGTCATTCACTACCGAAATGCCGCTTCGCTACGTACGAGGGTACGTCGAGGTCGGAAAACGCGAATAGAAAATGACTTTTAATCAAACGGAGAAATTCGCAGAATTTCCACCTTAATCATAAGGTATACTCTTATCTCTTCTACAGCTTTCGAGCTTTTTCATTCAATTCCTGTCATTTTCGGTTTCGCCCAAATGCGCCATCCTTATTAGGTCTTATCCTCGAAGTCTGCGTTGTAATAGTTGCCGTCACCTGCACCCTGACCTGCGTCAGTGCCCTGCGCTCCCTGCGCGCCTGCCTGCTCCTTGTAGAGCTTCTCTGCGATGGGATAGAACGCCTTCTCAAGCGCCTCGGTATCAGCCTTGATAGCCTCGGTGTTGCCGCCCTTGACGGTTTCCTTGAGCTTTGCAATAGCGTCGTTAACGCTTGCCTTGTCGGCATCGCTTACCTTGTCGCCAAGCTCGCCGAGAGTCTTCTCGGTCTGGAAGATAGCGTTCTCCGCGTGGTTCTTAACCTCAACGGCTTCCTTCTGCTTTTTGTCCTCCTCGGCAAACTTCTCTGCCTCGTGGACTGCCTTTTCTATGTCTTCCTTCGACATATTGGTCGAGGAGGTGATGGTGATGTGCTGCTCCTTGCCCGTGCCCTTATCGGTTGCGGTTACGTTAACGATACCGTTTGCGTCGATATCGAAGGTTACCTCAATCTGCGGAACTCCGCGGGGTGCGGAGGGGATACCGTCGAGAATGAATCTGCCGAGGGTGGTGTTGCCTGCAGCCATCTCGCGCTCACCCTGAAGGACGTGAATCTCAACCGAGGTCTGACCGTCAGCGGCGGTGGAGTATACCTGGCTCTTCTTTACGGGAATGGTGGTGTTACGCTCGATTATCTTGTTGAATACGCCGCCGAGCGTTTCGATACCGAGAGAGAGGGGAGTTACGTCGAGAAGGAGAACGTCCTTAACGTCGCCGCCGAGAACGCCGCCCTGAATAGCCGCGCCGATAGCAACGCACTCGTCGGGGTTGATTCCCTTGAAGGGCTCTTTGCCGAGGAACTTCTTAACCGCGTCCTGAACTGCGGGGATTCTCGTCGAGCCGCCGACGAGGAGCACCTTGGAAATCTCGGATGCGCTGACGCCCGAGTCCTGAAGAACCTTTCTCGTGGGGGTCATAGTTGCGTCAACGAGGTCGTGGGTGAGCTCGTCGAATTTAGCTCTGGTGAGGGTTGCCTCAAAGTGCTTCGGGCCGGTTGCGTCTGCGGTGATGAAGGGCAAGGAAATATTGCTCGACATAACGCCGGAGAGCTCAATCTTCGCCTTCTCTGCCGCGTCCTTAAGACGCTGGTGAGCCATCTTATCCTTGCGAAGATCAATTCCGCCGTTCTCGCTTGCAAAGGTTTCTGCCATCCAGTTGATAATTCTGTCGTCGAAGTCGTCGCCGCCGAGGTGGTTGTTACCTGCGGTTGCAAGAACCTCGAATACTCCGTCGGAGATATCGAGCAAGGATACGTCGAACGTACCGCCGCCGAGGTCGAAGACCATTATCTTCTGCGACTCTTCCTTATCCATACCGTAAGCGAGTGCCGCCGCGGTAGGCTCGTTGATAATTCTCTTAACGTCAAGGCCCGCAATTCTGCCCGCGTCCTTGGTTGCCTGACGCTGTGCGTCGGTGAAATATGCGGGAACGGTGATTACCGCCTCGGTAACAGTCGTTCCGAGATACGCCTCTGCATCCGCCTTCAGCTTCTGAAGAATCATTGCGGAGATCTCCTGGGGCGTGTAATTTTTTCCGTCGATGGTAACCTTGGTATCAGTACCCATATCGCGCTTGATGGAGCTTATCGTCTTGTCGGGGTTGGTAACCGCCTGACGCTTTGCTACCTGACCTACAAGACGCTCGCCGGTCTTCGTGAACGCTACTACGGAGGGCGTGGTTCTCGCACCCTCGGGGTTAGTGATAACTATGGGCTCGCCACCCTCGAAAACTGCA
>JAFTSQ010000014.1 GCA_017467205.1 Clostridia bacterium
GAGATCGTAGAGCAGTCGCTTCGCCGTGCAAGCATCTGGGATGAGGTCAAGGACAGACTTCGCAAAAATGCACTCGGAATGAGTGGCGGTCAGCAGCAAAGACTGTGTATCGCACGTTCGCTTGCCGCAAGTCCCAAGGTGCTTTTGATGGACGAGCCGACCTCTGCACTCGATCCTATATCCACGGGCAAGATTGAGGAACTGATGGAAGAACTGAAAAAAGATCTTACTATCGTTATCGTAACGCACAATATGCAGCAGGCAACGAGAATTGCCGACAAGACGGCTTTCTTCCTTCTCGGTGAGCTTGTTGAGTACGGCAACACCGACGACATCTTCACCTCTCCCCACGATGAGCGCACCGAGCGTTATATTACGGGAAGATTCGGTTGATTTTCTTAAAAAAATATGATATAATTTTGGAGAACTTAAAATGTCTATCAGAAAAATATTTGAAGAAGAGCTTGCCGACCTAAAACAGCAGCTCGTTGAGATGTGTCGCCTTACCGAGCAGATGATCTCGGATGCCATTACCGCCCTTGTCAACCGTGACCGTGAGCTTGGCAAAAGCATCGGTGAGCAGGATCGTCGAGTGGACGAATACGAGATGGCTATTGAGAAAAAGTGCATGCGAATTCTACTCAAGCAACAGCCTGTTGCAAAGGATTTCCGCGAGGTTTCCACAGCACTCAAGATGATTACCGACATTGAGCGCTTCGGCGACCAAGCCGCAGATATCGGCGATCTTGTTTACACGATGCCTGGTGATGCTTACATCAAGAAGCTCACTCACATTACCGCTATGGGCGAGCTTGCCGTTAAGATGGTGAGAGAAAGCGTTAATTCCTTTATTAACAACGACGAGGCTCTTGCGGACAAGGTTATTGCTCTTGACGATAATATGGACGATAAGTTCCTTGCGGTCAAGAACGACCTTATCGAGCTTATCAAAAAGGACGGCAAAAACGGCGACCAGGCTATCGAGCTTATGATGGTGGCAAAATACCTCGAGCGAATCGGGGACCACGCCGTAAACGTAGCCGAGTGGACGAAATATAACGAAACGGGGGTACATCAAAAGTTTTAATGGACGAAATTATCTATATAGTTGAAGACGACGAGGGGATAAGAGAGCTCTACGACGGCGCTTTTGAGGGTGTTTTCGTCACGAAAATGTTTGAGAACGGACACGACTTTTTCGACAGCTTCGAAAAGGCGCGACCGAGTATTGTTATTATCGATATAATGCTACCCGATATGGACGGATACACCATTCTCTCAAAGATCCGTGAGATAGACGAAAGAATGCCGGTTATTATCGTCAGCGCAAAATCCGATGAGATTAGCGCAGTTAAGGGGCTAAACAAGGGTGCTGACGACTATATGTCCAAGCCCTTCTCGGTGCTTGAGCTAATTGCACGAGTCAAAACCAACCTTCGCCGTGCCAATCTCTACGTTACCAATCAAAACGGCTTTGTTGTCGATAACAATGTATATAAGATTTTCTATGAGGGCAAGGATTTAGGACTAACCCTGAAGGAATTCAAGCTTCTGAAGCTTTTGATCAGCAAAGCCGGTGTTACCGTCGAGCGCGAGGAGCTTTTTCGCGAGGTGTGGGGGGACGGATTTATGGGTGAAACAAGAACACTTGATATGCACGTCGCACAGCTCAGAGATAAGATTAAGGCAAACGAAGGCGGCGACGTTATCGTTACCGTGCGCGGTATCGGCTATCGCTTTGAAAGACAATGAGAAAGAAGATATTTATAAGATTTTTCGCCGTAACGCTTATATCCGTCATCCTGATGTTCGCATTCGGTATTATTGCCGTTAATTTGAACACCAAGAACGTGGTGAGTGAACGGCTGAAGGAGGAAACCGAGCTTGCGGCAACCCTACTGAGTGAGGAAAGTGACTTTGCATCATTTGAAAAATACAAGGGCAACCGTGATTTCCGTATCACCATATTTGACCTTGACGGCAACGCACTTTATGAAAGCGACACCACCGCAGAGCTTGAAAATCACTCCGACCGTGAAGAAATAAAAAACGCTCTATCGGGCAAGCCCGAAATTGCCCACCGATATTCGGACACCTTCAAGTGCGATATGACCTATTATGCTACGAAAACGACTCTATCTGACGGTAGCGAGGTTATCCTTCGTCTTGCGGTCAAAAGCAGTCAAGTCACCTCTTACATAACGGCTCTCGTTCCGCTGCTCATCGTGGTTCTTGCCGTTTCACTAATCATCTCATTTATCCTCTCGAATATCCTTTCAAGGAGCGTATCCGCAAAGATTACCGAGATCGGTGAGAGTTTGAAGAGCCTTAATGACGGTGAATATACTCCTATCAAAACCGATATGAGCGAGCCTGAGTTATTTGCTGTTCTCAATCAGATCAATGAGCTAAATGCAAACATTCATAGTCATATTCGCATTGCAGACGGAGAGAGAGTTAAGCTGAACACTGTGCTTGATAACGTGTCGCAAAGCATTATTGCTCTTGACCGAAGTAAAAGAATCGTTTTCGCAAACAAGAGCGCTCTCACCACCTTTAACGGAACAAATCACGATATCGGGCGTGATCTTGTATTCTTGATTGAGAATCTTCCTGTTTATGAGAAGATCAACGAGCATCTTAGTGAAGATTATGCTTTTACCTGTGCTTACAATGAAATGCAGCTCTCGGTGGTTATCAGTAAAGTAACCGATACTACGATCTCCGACGATATTTCCGCAATTCTTATTGTCACGGATATTACGAAGGAAAAGCTAATTGAGAAGCAGAAGAGTGATTTCTTCGCCAACGCTTCTCACGAGTTGAAAACGCCAATCACCGTTTTGCAGGGCTTCTCAGAGATTCTTCTCTCCAAGGAAGGCATTGACGAAGGCTCAAAGAAGCAGATCGCGCGCATCCATAAGGAGAGCTTGCGACTTGGTTCTCTTATCTCGGATATGCTGATGCTCTCCAAGATTGAAAACGGCGAAGCTCCCGAAAAAGCACTTACGGAGGTATCTCTTGATACCATTGCAAGTGAGATCATGGGTGATTTGTCGGAGGAGATAAAGAAGAAAAATATCAGCACAAGCGTTGAAGGTACAGCCAAGATTACCGCTGACCAAGGTATGATATACGAGCTTGTCGAAAACCTCGTATCCAACGCTGTAAAGTATAACAAGGACGGCGGTTCTGTAACGCTTTCAATTACCGACACCGATGCAGGTGTTTGTCTGCAAGTCAAGGATACGGGCATCGGTATTGAAAAAGAACACATTCCGAGGCTTTGCGAGCGCTTCTACCGTGTTGATAAATCCCACTCCAAGCGTATCGGAGGCACAGGCCTCGGTCTTGCCATCGTTAAGCACATCTGTGCTATTTCCGGTGCGGAGCTTTCCATTGAGAGCGACTTCGGCATTGGCACTACCGTTACGGTGATGTTTAGTAAATAACAAAAAAATGCAACACAGACTCGTCCGTGTTACATTTTTTGACACTCTCTGTCTTTTCTCTTGGATTTAACTTAGAATTCCTATGAGAAGTCGCCGTTTCTCGTTTTTTTCAATCCTCATCGAGCGTCTTCACAGTTTCCGCCTCGATTTCGGGATCGTAGGAAAGTATCGGTGCTACGTCAAGCTTTTTGATTTTACGGTCGACGTAATTCTTCGTAATCTTCACAACCAGCGGGAAGAGAGCCACGACACCAATAAGGTTAGGAATCATCATAAGGCCGTTGAAGGTATCCGAAAGATCCCAAGCAAGACCGCCCTCCATTACCGCGCCGCAAACTATCATAGCAACAAATATCACCTTATAGACTGCGACACCCTTGCTTCCGAAAAGATATTCTACCGCCTTTGAGCCGTACTGTGACCAGCCGAGAACGGTTGTAAAGGCGAAGAATAGCATAGCTATTGCGACGAACCAAGTGCCCGGTGCGCCAAAGTATTTTCCGAACGCCTCGGATACGAGCGTATCACCGTTTGCACCTGCAACGGGAGCTCCGGTTTCGAGGTTAATAAAGCCGGTGGAGAGGACGACTACGGCAGTCATAGTGCAGACGACGAAGGTGTCAAAGAAGACCTCGAAGATGCCCCACATACCCTGCTTTACAGGTTCTTTTACGTTAGAGGAAGAGTGCACCATAACCGATGAGCCGAGGCCCGCCTCGTTCGAGAATACTCCGCGCTTGAAGCCCTGCGTCATTGTTTTTTTGATAAGCACGCCGATACCGCCGCCAAGGAATGCCGCAGGCGTGAACGCGAACTTGAATATCGCCGCGAACATACGGCCTACCTGCGTGATATTCATACAGAATATTACGAGAGCACCGATAACGTAAAAGATTGCCATAAAGGGTACGACAATCTCCGCAAAGCGGGCTATTCTCTTAAGACCGCCGATAATTATAAGCGCGGCAATCAGAAGAAGAGCTGCACCTATTATAAGGTGAATTATGCTGATATCAGTGCCGAGAATAGTTCCGAGGCTCGCGTTTTGGAAGAAGGCGGCGTCCATATTAAGAACTATCTTATTTATCTGCGCCATATTTCCGATACCGAAGGATGCAAGGATGGCAAAGCACGCAAACAAAACGGCAAGAACGTTTGCAACGGGGGTAAGCCATTTTATGCCGTAGCGCTTGCCAAGACCGTCCTTAAGGTAATACATAGCGCCGCCCGACCATTCACCGTCCTCGTTGCGACGGCGGTAGTAGATACCGAGAACGTTCTCGGAGAAGTTAGTCATCATACCGAAGAATGCGGCAACCCACATCCAGAAAACAGCACCCGGTCCGCCTGTTACGATCGCGGCGGCAACGCCGGCGATGTTGCCCGTTCCGATAGTTGCGGCAAGCGCAGCACAGAGAGATTGGAACTGCGATATGGTTTTCTTATCCGTGCGCTTGGTGGTATTGCTATCCTTCTTAAAGATGCTGGCAATGGTGCTTTTCCACCAATGTCCGACGTGGCTCACCTGGAACACCTTTGTTCCAACGGTCAAGAGTATACCCGTACCGATAAGAAGCATCAGTCCGGGAAGACCCCAAACGGCACTGTTGATAGCGTCGTTCACTGCCGTTACGATTTCAAGAAATTTTTGCATATATCTGTCCTCCAAAATTAGAATACAAAAAAGACGGGTCGCAAATCACGACTCGTCAGCAAAAAACAAAAAGAATATAGTTTGATAAACCGTTCTTTGTCCTTTTGCCTGAGAGTTTACGCATTTGCGCTTGCACCTTCGGCCCCCGCGTTCGCGGGCGTCTCCAAAGCTTCGTCAGCATTCAGTCCTCATCCAATTAAGGACACCTGAGAGCGTTACTCCTTCGGCGGTGGCAAGCCACCATTTCCTGAATGCGTCATTCGAAATATTTAGTTGATGTCCTATTTTATCACATAAACCTAAAAAGGTCAAGTAGGAGATGCCTTTTTCTACGTTTTTCCCGAAAATCGGTGAGCAAATCGAGCACAAAATATAGCCATTATACAAAAGAGGCAGAGATGCGTCATCTCTGCCTCTTGATTTTCGGGAATTAGCCCTTTACCATCTTTTCGATTTCAGCTGCGAAGTCCTCTTCTCTCTTCTCGATGCCCTCGCCCTTGTCGTAACGAACGTATCCGGTTACCTTGATGTTGCCGCCAAGCTCCTTAGCGGTAGCTGCAACGTACTTTGCAACGGTAAGAGAATCGTCCTTAACGTAAGCCTGATCGAGAAGGCAGTTGTTCTCATAGAACTTGGAGAGCTTACCTTCAACTATCTTTTCAAGAACCTGTGCGGGCTTGTTAGCCATCTTGGGATCCTGCTGCATCTGCTTGATGAGTATTGCCTTCTCCTCTTCAAGAACAGAAGCGGGAACGGATGCTCTGTCAAGATACTGAACGGGCATTGCCGCGGTCTGAAGAGCTACGTTCTTTGCAAACTCTGCAAAGCCGTCCTTGTCTGCAACGTCGGTTTCGAAGCTTACTACGATACCGGTCATACCAAGACCGTGGATATAAGTGGAAACTACGCCCTCAACTACCTTGAAGCGACGGAGAGAAAGCTTCTCACCTATCTTATAGGTCTTCTCTGCGAGAGCGTCCTTAACAAGACCGCCCTCCTCGCCCTCGAACTTGCACTCCATAAGAGCGTCAACGTCAGCGGGCTTATTAGCTATGATAGTCTTAAGAATATCCTTTACAAACTGCTGGAAGATAGCGTTCTTGGCAACGAAGTCAGTTTCGGAGTTAACCTCAACGATTGCGGTTACGTTGTCAATAGTAAGAACGTCTACAAGACCCTCTGCAGCAATTCTGCTTGCCTTCTTTGCGGTTGCAGCCATACCCTTCTCACGAAGAATCTTTACTGCCGCCTCGAAGTCGCCGTTTGCATCGTTAAGTGCGTTCTTGCAGTCCATCATTCCACAGCCGGTCTGCTTTCTGAGCTCTGCAACGTCTTTTGCTGTAAACTGTGCCATTTTTCGTTCTCCTTTTTAACTCTTACTCTTCGGTAGCCTCTACTGCCACCTCTGCCTCTGCTGCCTCAGCCTCTGCCTCGGGAGCGTCCTGTACGCCGCCGTGAGCTGCAATAACTGCGTCTGCAAGCGCGCCGCTGATGAGCTTGATAGCGCGGATAGCGTCGTCGTTACCGGGGATGATGTAGTCAGCATCGTCGGGATCGCAGTTGGTATCAACGATAGCAACTACCGGAATACCGAGCTTCTTTGCCTCGAGAACTGCGTTTCTTTCCTTGCGGGTATCAACTACGAATACTGCGGAAGGAAGAGTGCCCATATTCTTGATACCGCCGTAGGACTTCTCAAGGTCGTCAATCTCCTTGAGCTTCTTTGCAACTTCCTTCTTGGGGAGAAGGTTGAAGGTTCCGTCAAGCTGCATCTTTTCAAGGTCGTTAAGACGCTTGATGGACTTACGGATGGTGTTGAAGTTGGTAAGCATACCGCCGGGCCAACGCATATTTACGTAGTACATACCGCAGCGAATTGCCTCCTCCTTGATGGTATCGGTAGCCTGCTTCTTGGTACCGATGAAGAGAATTGTGCCGCCCTCTGCCGCAAGGTCTGCTACGAAGTTGTAAGCCTCCTCAAACTTCTTGACGGTCTTCTGAAGGTCAACGATGTGGATTCCGTTTCTCTGGGTGAAGATGTACTCTGCCATCTTCGGATTCCACTTCTTGGTGGGGTGACCGAAGTGCACGCCCGCTTCAAGCAACTGCTTGATTGTGATTTCGAACATTTTATGTTCCTCCTTGGTTTTTCCGCCACAGCGACACAACAATGCGACTTACCTTCGTAAGCACCGGCACTGTACACACTCGCTGTGTGAGATATGGTTTTTCGCGCAAGCATAGTCGCGCGACGATTATTATAACATAACGCACGCGGAAAATCAAGTGGTTTTATAAATTTCACTAAAATTAACAAAAAATTCACATTAAAGCAGGGTTGGAAGCGTCGTAAGCATTGAAATCAGCCGCATTTTATTGCGGTAATACTCCGATACGGGCAACGGATTTTGTCCGCGCCCCATCTCGACAGTGAGCGACGGTATACCAAGCTCACCGCTGAAGTCGCAGAGCCCGCCGTATGCGGCACTTCCCGACGCCTCCGCCACCAAGTAGCCCGTCAGGCGCGCCGCCGCATTTGCAATCGCGCGGGTGCGTGCGCACTTTGGATAATAGTATATTTCCTCGCCCTGACTGTGCAAGGATACGACGAGCGAGGGGCTCACAGTGCGCAACACGTTCGCTACGGCACGGCTCTCCGGCTCGCTTTCCGGATACTCTCCCGAATACCTGCCGCGACCTGCAAATATCCCCTCGCGCCGCTCAATTTCCTTGTATTCAGAAAAGCCGGAGTCGTAGTTGTGGTTCAGGTCGACGCCGCGGGCGTTGGCGCTCCAACGCGAAAAATCAAGGCTTCCGTTCATTCTTATCTGCCGCTCGCGAAGTGGGTTGGAAATCTTCAGCTCGGAATTTATATAAACTCCGTCGGGATTGACGAGGGGGATTACGTGAAAGGTCGTGCGCTCGAGCAAAAAGCGGGCGTCAATTCCCGCTATTTTCCCGCCGTCTCTCTCGGCCTTGGCGAGTGCGAGCAGGAAGGCGTAGAGAATATTCGATCCGAGCCTTTCGGCTCCGTGGTGGGCGGCGGTATACAAGACGCACCTTTTGCCCCTGCCCACTGACACAAGGTCTATCGAGTCGCCGAGGATGCTCCTCCCGACCGTGGTGATATACGCCCTCGGGAAATCGGCAAGAAAGGCGGATGCAAAGGCTTTGCGAAAGGCTTTGTCCGGCAGAAGTGATTCGTTTGGATAGCTGCTCATTGGTTCTCCTTAAGAGTTTTTCTCAAAAATACGTCTTTCGTCTTGAAAGAGTGAGAAGTATATGTTATAATGTTAGAAGAAAATAAATATCGGACGGGCAAAAAATGACAACCCAACTTAAAAAATTCAAGCCGAGGCTTCTTTTAATCCTTTCGGCTTCAAACCTCGCCTGCTTTTTGATTACTATCCTGACGTTTTTATATTCCGAAGGCGACGCGGCGATATATATCGCCAAGTTTACGACCGACCTTCTCCTCTCGCTTGAGATATCCGTCGGCGCTACCGCCGTGCTCCTCGTTCTCAATATGAAAGATAAGCGGGACTTTATCCTCACAGGACTCCTCTTATCCCTCTCGGAGCTTTTTTACGCGCTTCCCTACAACTTCATTTACTATGAATACAACGGCTACGACACCTATGAGTCGCTTGGGCTCACCGCCATTCTCTCGCCGCTTCAGTATCTTATCCACGCGGCTGCTATACTGATTCTCGCGCTCGTGATAACCATCGTATACAGGCTCGTAAAGCACAAGAGGGGAGCGGAGCTTGATATCCGAGCGAGCGCGGCGCTCGGCTCGCCGTTCGATTTTGAAAACGAGGCAACACTCTCGATATTTTTCATATCTCTTGGCGTGTTCATTTACAATATGACGCTCGAAATAATTGACACGGTTACCTACCTTATCGATTACGCGGGCTCATACAGGCAGGGTGAGATAATCTATATAGTATGCCGATTCCTCTTCCACTTCGCCGCCCTTTTTGCCTATCAGACAGTCGCATTCTACTCACAGAGGCTTATCGTAAAAAGAGATTGCGATACATCTACATAATATGAATTTTACGGCTTTACCGTAACAAAAGCGCTCGCTTGATTTCCAAGCGAGCGCTTTTGCTCTTATATTTTCATTTTCGATTCGCAATATACGCATTTACATTCGCCGCTCGCTTTATCGGTATACTCGAATATTTGAGCGAGCTCCTGCTCGGTTGCGGATATGCAGACGGGGTTGTGGCAAACGCCCCCTCTTATAAAGCCGTCGCCCGAATAAGTAGGCTTTTCGAGGTTTTTGCGCTCGGCTTCTTCGAGGAGCTTAAGGATAAGAGCGGCACGCATATACTTGCCGTTTTTAACCTGCTTGAAGTAGCAGGCGCGCTCGTCGTCATCCACATCGACGCTTATCTCGTTGACTCTGGGGAGCGGATGAAGGATTGAAAGGTCACTCTTCGCCGTATCAAGCTTTTTTCTCGTAAGAACGTAGCTGTCGCGCAGGCGCAGATAATCCGCCTTGTCGGGAAAACGCTCGCCCTGAATTCTCGTCATATAAAGGATATCGAGCTTATCGATATTGGCTTCAAGCTCGGTTACCTCAACGTATTCCATACCGTTTTTCTTGATAACGTCGGTCAGAATATAGTCGGGGAGCTTCAGCTCCTTCGGGGAGATGAGGTAAAGCTTGATACCCGTGTAGCGAGAAAGGGCGGTTATGAGCGAGTGAACCGTTCTGCCGTACTTAAGGTCGCCGCAGAATCCCACGGTCAAGTTTGAGAGCCTTCCCTTCTCGCGATGGATTGTGAGAAGGTCTGCAAGAGTCTGCGTCGGGTGGCAGTGACCGCCGTCGCCCGCGTTTATAACCGGAACGTCCGCGTTTATTGCGGCTACGTAGGGCGCGCCCTCCTTCGGGTGACGCATTGCTATAACGTCGGCGTAGCAGCTGATTACCTTCGCCGTGTCGGCTATGCTCTCGCCCTTTGCCGCCGAGGATGAGTTAGCCTCGGAAAATCCGATAACGCTACCGCCAAGCTCAAGCATTGCCGCCTCAAAGCTGAGCCTCGTTCTCGTCGAGGGCTCAAAGAAGAGGGTTGCGAGCTTTTTGCCGCGGCAGGCGCCCGCATATTTTGCAGGATTGCTTATTATGTCCTCGGCGACCTCTATCAGTCGGTCAAGCTCGTCGGTCGAAAGGTCGACGATGTCTATAAGACTTCTTTTCATCGGAACTCACGCACCTATCCAGCTCTCGTCGGAGGGATTGTTTCTGAAGGCGATGAGGCGCTTTACGTCCTCGGACTTGATGTAGCCCTCCTCTGCCGCAGTTTCTGCAACTACGTCAAAGTTGGTAAGAGATACGTTCTTAACGTCTGCTGCCGCAAGTCTTTCAATGCCCTTCTTCATTCCGTAGGTGAAGATGCTGACGATACCGAGAACCTCGGCACCTGCCTCGCGAAGAACGTTTACTACCTCGAGAACGCTTCCGCCGGTCGAGATAAGGTCCTCAACTACTACGACCTTCTGGCCTGCCTCAAGTCTGCCCTCTATCTGATTCTGTCTGCCGTGGTCCTTTGCGCCCGAACGGACGTAGCCCATAGGCATACCAAGCAGATGTGCGGTGATAGCCGCGTGTGCGATACCTGCGGTAGACGTGCCCATAAGCACCTCTGCGTCGGGATAGTTCTTCTTGATGAGCTCTGCGAGTCCCGATTCAACGTCGAGTCTAACCTCGTGGTCGGAGAGGGTCAGGCGGTTGTCGCAATAAACGGGGCTCTTGATGCCGCTCGCCCAGGTGAACGGCTCTTCGGGGCGGAAGAATACCGCCTTGATTTTAAGCAGATCTTTTGCAATTTTCTTTTCCATAACTTTATCCTCACTTACTTTTATTAATCAACGAATTCTCTGACGCATCTCTCGTATGCGGCAACGGGGTCGGGAGCTTGGGTGATGGGTCTGCCGACTACGATGTAGTCCGAGCCTATCTTCTTTGCTGCCTCGGGGGTCATAACGCGCTTCTGATCTCCTACCTCACCGTCTGCAAAGCGGACGCCGGGGGTTACGGTTATAAATTCCTTGCCGCAGGAGGTGTGCACGGTTTCTGCCTCAAGGGGCGAGCATACGACACCGTCAAGGCCTGCCGCCTTTGCATTCTTTGCATAGTGCATAACGACGTCGGCAATAGGTGCGTTTATGAGAAGGTCGCGCTCCATAGTCTGTTGGTCGGTGGAGGTGAGCTGAGTTACGGCGATGAGGAGCGGACGGCTTCCGTCCTCGCGGGTAAGTCCTTCAAGTGCTCCCTGCATCATAGGAATAGTTCCTGCCGCGTGAAGATTGCACATATCAACGTCGAGCCTTGAGAGAACCGCCATTGCCTTCTTTACGGTGGTGGGAATATCGTGGAGCTTGAGGTCGAGGAATATCTTGTGTCCGCGAGCCTTTATTTCCTTAACTATCGAAGGGCCTTCCGCATAGTAAAGCTCCATACCTATTTTTACGAAGGGCTTTCTTCCCGTGAATTTATCAAGGAAGGTGAATGTTTTTTCTGCGCTCTCAAAGTCGCACGCGATTATAACGTCTTTTCCCATTTTCAAAAACCTCACTCGCCGACAGCGAGTGTCCTTTCAAATTTAGTTTTTTGCCGCACCGATTATCTCGGAGAGCGACGATATTCCGTACTTTTTCATTACACGGGGTAGGTCTTCTATGATATTTTTGCACGCGTAAGGGTCGGTAAGATTTGCCGCGCCGACCTCAACGGCACACGCGCCTGCCATCATAAGCTCAATAACGTCCTCGGCAGTCGTAACGCCGCCCATTCCGACGACGGGGATGTCTACGGCACAGGCTACCTGATAGACCATTCTCACTGCGACCGGGAAGATTGCGCTACCCGAAAAGCCGCCCATCTTATTTGCTATTACAGGCCTTCTCGTTCTCGGATTTATTCTCATTCCGAGAAGGGTGTTTATAAGGCTTATTCCGTCAGCGCCCGCCGCCTCGCAAGCCTTTGCTATGCTGACGATGTCGGTTACGTTGGGTGAGAGCTTTATAAGCACGGGTTTGGTTGTTACCGCTTTAACTGCGCGAGTGACCTCTGCCGCCGCCTCGGGCGATGTACCGAAGCTCATACCGCCGCCGTGAACGTTGGGGCAGCTGACGTTTACCTCAAGCCAGCCAACCTCCTCGCACTTGTCAAGCCGCTCGCAGGTGTAGGCGTAATCCTCAACCGAAAATCCGCTGACGTTTGCCATAACCTTCTTATTGAATACGCGGCGCATCCTCGGAAGCTCCTCCGAGATTACCTTTTCAACTCCGGGATTCTGAAGTCCGACGGCGTTTATCATACCCGCCGTGCACTCCGCGATACGTGGTGTGGGGTTGCCGAAGCGAGGCTCTTTTGTCGTTCCCTTGAAGGAGAACGTGCCGAGCATATTGATATCGTAAAGCTCGGCGAATTCATAGCCGTAGCCAAACGTTCCGCTTGCGGGGATTATAGGGTTATCAAGCTCTATACCGCAAAGCTTTACTTTCATTTCTCCCATAATATCTCCTCCTTTACGAGCACCGGTCCTTCCTTGCAGATGCGCTTATTTCCCGTAAGAGTTTTGCAGGAGCAGCCCATACAAGCGCCGAAGCCGCATCCCATTCTCTCCTCAAAGCTCATCTGACCCGAAGTCTTGCTTGCACTAAAGACTGCCTTGAGCATAGGCTCCGGACCGCAGGTGTAAAAGTAGGTATAATCGATATCCGCCATAGCGTCGGTAACGAAGCCGCGAGTGCCGTACGAGCCGTCAACCGTTGCTACTCTGACGTCTGCACCGAGGGCGCGGAAGTCATCCTCTGCGAATATCTCGTCCTTTTTATTGAAGCCGAGGATAACGCTCACGCGCTTGCCCTCCTCTATGAGCTTTTTAGCAAGCATATATAGAGGGGGAACGCCGACACCGCCGCCGATAAGGAGCGGATGCTCGCCGGATTTCGAGGTGTCGTAGCCATTGCCGAGGCCGGTGAGTATATCAAGCCGCTCACCGCTCACCATTCGGCTCATTTTTTCGGTTCCTGCGCCCACTACCTTATAGATAATGGTCAGAAGCCCCTCGACGCTGTCGCATACCGAGATGGGTCTGCGAAGGAAGAAGCCGTCAAGCTTGATGTTAACGAACTGACCGGGAGCGGTTATGTCGCTCGTGTCGCCCGCGAGGGTCATACGATAGACCGTATCGGTCAGGGCGATATTTTCCTTTATTTCAAAAATACTCTGTTTCATTCTTTACCTCATGCGTCGATAGTCGAGATGCGGAGGGTGGTTTCGTCAAGAACGTCGAGAAGAACCTTTACCGTATCAAGCGAGGTGAACATAGTTACGTTGCTTTCGGTCGCGTACTTACGAATCTTATATCCGTCGCTCATCGTGTCAGCCGACGTGGATTTGCCTGTGTTTATAACGTAGGCGATGTGACCCTGACGGATAGAGTCGGGAATCTCCTCGCTTCCGTCGCTTATCTTCTTAAGAATGTGAGTACGGATGCCGTTCTGCTTCAGGTAGTTTGCAGTTCCCTCGGTAGCCTCGATATTGAAGCCGAGATCATAGAAGCGGCGGATGAGAGGCAGTGCCTCCTCCTTATCCTCGTCTGCTATGGTAACGAAGACCGTTCCGTAATTCTGAAGGTGCATACCCGATGCCTGAAGAGCCTTGTAAAGCGCACGGTTGAGCTTATCGTCGTAGCCGATAGCCTCACCGGTGGACTTCATTTCGGGAGAGAGATATGCGTCAAGTCCGCGAATCTTGTTGAAGGAGAATACGGGAACCTTTACGTACCATCTCTTCTTCTCCTCGGGATAGAGGGTGAATATTCCCTGCTCCTTGAGGCTCTTGCCGAGAATAACCTCGGTTGCAATGTCGGCAAGGCTATATCCTGTAGACTTTGAGAGGAAGGGCACGGTTCTCGAGGAACGGGGGTTAACCTCGATGATATATACGTTATCGTTTCTGTCTACTATGAACTGAATGTTGTAAAGACCGACGATTCCTATGCCGACTCCGAGCTTCTTTGCGTAGGAAAGGATTGTGCCTCTTACCTTATCGGAGATGGAGAAGGTGGGATATACGCTGATAGAGTCGCCCGAGTGGATACCCGTTCTCTCAACGAGCTCCATAATGCCGGGGATAAAGACGTCCTGACCATCACAGATAGCGTCGACCTCGACCTCCTTACCGATGATGTACTTATCAACTAAAACGGGCTTGTCCTCATCGATTTCAACGGCGGTCTTGAGGTAGTGGCGAAGCTCCTCCTCGTTGTGAACTATCTGCATTGCGCGTCCGCCAAGGACGAAGGAGGGGCGAACGAGAACGGGATAGCCGATTCTTGCGGCGGTTGCCACGCCGTCCTCTATCTTTGTTACCGCTTTTCCTTCGGGCTGGGGAATTCCAAGCTCCTTCAAGAGCCTTTCAAAGCGATCTCTGTTCTCTGCCTTGTCAATAGCCTCGCAGTCTGTGCCTATTATCTTAACGCCGCGCTTCATAAGAGGCTCGGCAAGGTTGATAGCCGTTTGTCCTCCGAGCGATGCTATTACTCCCTCGGGACTCTCGAAGTCGATAATATTCATAACGTCCTCGGGAGTGAGGGGCTCGAAATAGAGCTTATCTGCGGTGGTGTAGTCGGTTGATACGGTTTCTGGGTTGTTGTTGATTATGATAGACTCGTATCCGGATTTTCTTATGGTGGTTACGGCGTGAACGGTGGAGTAGTCAAACTCAACGCCCTGTCCGATACGGATAGGACCTGCACCGAGAACGACTGCCTTTTTCTTATCGGTAAGAACAGAGTCGTTCTTTCCGGTATAAGAGGAGTAGAAATACGGAATATACGCGCCGCTGTAAAGGGTATCTACCATTCTGAACGCAGGTTTTATACCGTTTTCCTTACGGAGCGCGGCTACATCAAGCTCGCTCATACCCCAGAGCTTTGCAATAAACGGGTCGGAGAAGCCGAGGACCTTTGCCTCGAGAAGCAGCTTTTCGTCACCGGGATTTTCCTTGAGAGCGGACTCCATTTCCACAATGCTCTTGAAGCACTCGAGGAAGAGGGGGGTTATTGCGGTTATTTCGTAGAGCTTCTCTACCGTCATACCGCGGCGAAGAAGCTCGGCTACTGCGAAGAGGTTATCCGACTTGAACTCGCCGAGGTAGTCTACGATAGCGTCGGTTGCCATAGCGTCGAACTTGGAGAGGTAGAGGTGATTTACGCCTATCTCAAGCGAGCGAACCGACTTGAGAACGCACTCTGCAAGGTTCGAGCCAATTCCCATAACCTCGCCCGTTGCCTTCATCTGCGTACCGAGAGTGTTGGACGCGGAGGTGAACTTATCGAAGGGGAATCTCGGGAATTTAGCTACTATATAGTCGAGCTTCGGCTCGTGGTCTGCCGTCGTGCCGGCTACGTGAATTTCGTCGAGGGTCATACCGACCGCAATCTTTGCGGTAACTCTTGCAATAGGATAGCCGCTCGCCTTGGACGCAAGCGCCGAGGAGCGCGAAACGCGGGGGTTAACCTCGATAAGATAATACTCGCTCGTCTTGGGATTGAGAGCAAACTGAACGTTGCATCCGCCCTCTATCTTGAGCTCTCTGATAATCTTTATCGCGGAGTCGTTGAGCATCTTAAGGTCGTGGTCGTTAAGAGAGAGGATGGGAGCTACGACCGCAGAGTCGCCGGTGTGAACGCCGACGGGGTCGATATTCTCCATACCGCAGATAGTGATAGCCTTGTCGGATGAGTCGCGCATTACCTCGAACTCAATCTCCTTATAGCCCTTTACGCTCTTCTCGATAAGAACCTGATGAACGGGAGAAAGCTTGAATCCGTTCATTCCTATCTCGACGAGCTCGCGCTCGTTGTACGCAAAGCCGCCGCCCGTTCCGCCGAGGGTGAATGCGGGGCGAAGAACTACCGGATAGCCTATGCGAGCTGCCGCCGCCTTTGCTTCTTCAATGTTATAGGTGATTTCGGAGGGAATGGTCGGCTCGCCGATAGACTGGCAAAGCTCCTTGAAGAGCTCTCTGTCCTCTGCGCGCTCAATGCTCTCGCTGCTCGTTCCGAGAAGCTCAACGTGGCACTCCTTGAGAACGCCCTTCTTTTCAAGCTGCATTGCAAGGTTAAGACCCGTCTGTCCGCCGATGCCGGGAACTATTGCGTCAGGACGCTCGTAGCGGAGAATTTTTGCGATGTATTCAAGAGTGAGAGGCTCCATATACACCTTGTCCGCAATAGTGGTGTCGGTCATAATGGTTGCGGGGTTGGAGTTTACGAGAACTACCTCGTAGCCCTCCTCCTTGAGCGCAAGGCAGGCCTGCGTTCCCGCATAATCGAACTCTGCCGCCTGTCCTATTACGATAGGACCGGAACCTATTATGAGCACTTTTTTGATGTCGTTTCTTTTTGCCATTGTTTTTTACCTCCGAATTAACCTTATCTATATATCATTTTTTATAAGCTGTTTTGCCGCCCGACACCGTCAGGTAGTTTACGCCGAGAAGGCGCTCCCCCTCAAAGGGCGTTGCCTTGCCCTTCGAGATAAACTCATCGGGGTTGACAGTGAATTCCTCGTCAAGCCGCCACACCGAGAAGCTGTTGCCAAGCGGAATACCGAAGCGCTCTCGCGGATTTTTCACAAGGAGCTCCATAAGACGCTCAAGGGTGATAACGCCTCCCTTTACGAGCTTCGTGTACATAACGGGAAAGGCGGTTTCAATACCGACTATGCCGAACGAGCTACCCTCGAGTCCGCGCGACTTTTCCTCTTTCGAATGCGGTGCGTGGTCGGTCGCTATCATATCTATCGTGCCGTCAAGGATACCCTCGACGAGCGCTTCCCTGTCCTCCCTTGCGCGAAGAGGGGGATTCATCTTGAATCTTCCCTCTTCTCTGAGGTCGGAGTCGTCCATCACAAGATAGTGAGGCGCGGTTTCGCAGGTAACGTCAAGTCCCTCTCGCTTAGCACGGCGGATAAGCTCGACGCTCTCCATTGCGGAGATGTGGCAGACGTGGTAGGCGCAGCCTATCTCGCGAACGAGCTTTAAGTCGCGCTCTATTTGCAGATACTCGCTCTCCGAGCATATTCCGCGGTGACCGTGCGTCCTTGCATACTGGCCGTCGTGGATATATCCTGCGTGAAGAAGCGAGTTCACCTCGCAGTGAGCCACTATCATTTTGCCGAGCGCCTTGGCTCTCGTCATAGCCTCGCGCATCAGCTCGTCGCTCTGCACGCCCTTGCCGTCGTCTGAGAAGGCTATTGCAAGAGAACTCATATCCTCAAGGTCGGCTATTTTTGCGCCAACCTCACCGACGCTTATCGCGGCGTAAGGATACACGTCAATGACTGCATCTCTTTCGATAATCTCGGTCTGCGCCCGAAGATGCTCAAGCGTGTCGGGCACGGGGTTGAGGTTCGGCATCGTGCACACTGCGGTGTAGCCGCCGCGAGCCGAGGCTAAAGAGCCTGTCGCTATCGTTTCTTTATATGAAAAGCCCGGCTCGCGAAAATGAACGTGCACGTCGCAAAAGCCGGGTAAAACGGTATATTCAAATGAGGAAAAGAGGGGCTGTTCGGAAAGAAAGTCCTTTGCAAATTTTTCAGTTGCGTCGTAGCCTACGAAAAGCTTTTTATCCATAACTGCCATTATCTTTTCTCCTTTATTATTCGCAAATGTAAACGCCCGCCTCACCGTCAACCAGAGGAAGTCTTACCGACACGAGCTCGCTCTTTGAGGTGGGGACGTTCTTGCCGATGTAGTCGGGTCTTATGGGTAGCTCGCGATGACCGCGGTCGATAAGGACGGCGAGCTGAAGCTCCTTCGGTCTTGCGTGAGAGAAGACCGCCTCGATAGCCGCGCGCGCAGTTCTGCCCGTATAAATAACGTCATCAACTATTATAACCGTTTTGCTGGTTATATCGCAGGGAATGTGACACTCCGCCGCTACGCTTTTGCGCTCGGTTTCGCTTATGTCGTCACGGTGGTGGGTAATGTCAAGGTATCCGAGCGGCACGTCAGCGCCCTCAAATTTCTTGATATTGTCAGCCAGCATTCTCGCAAGCGGTATTCCGCGGCGCTTGACGCCGAGTAGGCAGATATTCTCCACTCCGCGATTTCGCTCGATTATCTCGTGCGTTATCCTCGCCATTGCGCGAACTATTGCCGCATCATCCATTATTTTAGATTTCTCCGTCATGGCGCTCTCCAAAAAAATAAAAGTCCTGCCGAGGTGACAAGACTTTGATATACAAAGACAGCTCGGAGCATAGCTGCACCGAGGAATTATATACAATCTTGTCGATCTCTCTGTATCGGCTTAAAGATTTGATTTTTCATTATTATAACACACGCGAGCGCATTTGTCAATAGGTGACGAAAAATTTGAGCGAAAATTTGCGAAAAAAGTGAGCAAGCGCACATCAGCGCTTGCTCACTATATCGTCGGGGGATTTCATTATACTGCTCTCGGGAACAAAGCCGCGCACGCGAGTGAGAGGATAGATATTCGTTGACGCACCGATAACGCTACCCGGGCAGAGCACGCTGCCGCAGCCGACCTCAACGAAGTCACCGAGTATTGCACCGAACTTTTTGAGTCCGGTCTCAATTCTCTCGCCCTCTGCCGCAACCGTTACGAGCGTTTTATCGCTCTTGACGTTAGAGGTAACAGCGCCTGCGCCCATATGGGATTTGTAGCCGAGTATGGAGTCGCCGACGTAGTTATAGTGCGGCACTTGAACACCGTCGAAGAGCAGCGCGTTTTTTAGCTCGGTCGAGTTACCGACGACAGCGCCTCTTCCAACAAGGACAGAGCCGCGGATATACGCGCAGTGGCGCACCTCGGCGTCCTGCATAATTATCGTAGGGCCTGCTATTGACGCGGTGGGAGCAACCTTGGCGCTCTTTGCAATCCAGATATCCTCGCCGCGCTTTTCATACTCTTCGTCGGAGAGGGTGCTTCCGAGATTCAGGATATAGTCGCGCAGGCTTGGGAGCGCCTGCCAAGGATACTCAAAGCCCGAAAGAAAATCGTATGCTACCGAGCACTCGGGGTGGGTAAAGAGCGCCTTTACCGTAAGGTGTGAGAGGACGGTTTTCTCATTCATACGCCCGCCACCTCTCTTATCACGTCGGCAACGCTGTTTGCAATTCTCTTGCAATCGGCAAGAGTTGCAGCCTCTACCATAACGCGTAGAACAGGCTCTGTTCCGCTCTCGCGAAGGAGTATTCTTCCCTCCGAGCCGAGCTCTGCACACGCTGCCTCGAAGGCTGCCGTGACGCGCTCGTCACTCTTCGTTGCCTTTTTGTCCTTAACCCTTACGTTTACCGTAAGCTGAGGAAGGATTTTTACCGGCTCTGCAAGCTTACCGAGGGTGAGCTTTGAATCAATGACCGCCTCCATAAGCTTTATGGCGGTAAGGATACCGTCGCCCGTGGTTGCGTACTTTGAAAGGATTATGTGTCCCGACTGCTCGCCGCCTATCACGTGGCCGTTTTGCTGCATATTTTCGTAGACGTACCTGTCGCCGACGGTGGTCTGCTCATAGGCTATTCCCTCCTCGTCAAGCGCGCGGTAAAGACCCATATTGGACATTATGGTGGTTACGACGGTATTATTAGTCAGCTCGCCGTTCTTCTTCATCAGCGTGCCGAGGATATACATTATCTTATCTCCGTCAACCACGTTGCCGTCCTCGTCGACTGCGATGCATCTGTCAGCGTCACCGTCGAAGGCAAAGCCTGCGTCAAGGTGATTTTCGCGCACGAGAGTGACGAGCCCCTCGATATGAGTTGAGCCCGCGTCAACGTTGATATTGACGCCTGACGGATTTGCGTTTATCGTATAGGTTTTAGCTCCAAGCGCGTCGAAGACGCTCTTTGCTATCATCCAAGAGCCGCCGTTTGCCGCGTCAAGTCCTATTCTGTAATTCTTGAAGGAGTGGCGCGAGAGCGAGATAAGGTAGCCGATATATCTGTTTCTTCCCGCAGAGTAGTCGACTATCTTGCCTACGGCGTCGCCCGTGGCAAAGGGGATATCCTTGCCAAGTCCGAAAGCCTCAAGCTCTCCGTCAAGATAGAGCTCGATTTTCTCAATGGTTTCATCGTCTATCTTCTCGCCGCGACTGTTGACGAGCTTTATGCCATTATCGGTGAAGGGATTGTGGCTTGCGGATATCATTATTCCGCAGTCGAAGCTATCAACGCTCGTTACGTAGGATACGCTCGGAGTTGTGGTTACGTGGAGCATATAAGCGTCAGCACCCGAGGCGGCAAGTCCTGCCGCTATTGCATACTCGAGCATATAGCTTGAGCGGCGGGTATCCTTTCCTATTACGGCGCGCACCTTATACGAGGGCGACTGCTTATAATAGTAGCCGAGGAAACGGCCTATCATATATGCGTGCGTGGCGGTGAGGTCTATACCTGCCTCTCCGCGAAATCCGTCAGTTCCAAAATACTTTCCCATAATTGCCTCCTAAACAATTTTAAGTTATATTCAGTTACATTATATTAAATGAGGAATTTTTGCGACAAATCAGAAGTTATCGCCGTTATAGCCCCATATGCTGCACTCGTCGTACTGAACGTAGACTCTGTCGCGCGGAAGAGAGAGCACCTCGTTCATTATATCGCATATTCTGGCGGTGAGGCGGGAATATGCATCGGGAGATGCCTTTCCGAAGAGCTTGACGTTTACCATAGCGCAAAGTCCCGCCTTGCCGGAAAACGCCATATCCTGCTCGCCTGCAAAATTAAGCATAAGCCATCTCTCGCTTTTACCGGGAATAATGGCTATGGCTTCGCCAAGGCGAGCGGTGAGCTCCCTTTTCTGCTCATCACTTATTTTTTCGGTGGTTTTAGTATCGATAAACGGCATAATTTTTCCTCTTAAACAAAATCAATAATATCAACGTAAGTATAGAGCGAGCCGAGGCAGACGAGGGGGGTATTCAGCTCTCTTGCACGCTCCTTTGCAAAGAGAAACGCCCCCTTAATATTTGACACGGGGGTGGTCTTTACCCCGTTTTCCGAAAGCACGTCGGCATACTCCTCGGCAGAAAGGGCGCGAGGACTTGCGGGAGTGAGAGTCACTGCCTCGTCGGCTATTTCGGAGAGCTTTTTCGCTATGAAGCGGTAGTCCTTATCCCTAAGAACGCCCGTAAGAACGAGAGGACGCTTATCCTTAAAATACCTCTTTACGCTCTCGACAGCGCTCGCTATTCCCTGCGGATTATGCGCACCGTCGAAAATCACGAGCGGGTCGCGGCTGATTATCTCAAACCTCGCGTGCCACTCGGCGCGCCAAAGCCCTGAAAGAACTGCATCCTCGGGAATATTCATACCGCAAGAGCGGAGGATATCCACCGCCTCAAGAACTATTGCGGCATTCCTCGGCTGATACTCGCCGAGCAGATTTATTTTGACACGCCCCCGCGCCTTATAGGAAAATTCGCTCCCTTCAAGGCTGAAGGATTTGATTTGCAATGCGGAATAGTCGACCTCGAAAAATGGCGAGCCTGCGTCCTTTGCACGACTCTCTATCACCTCGCGTGCGCTCTGCGAATCACCGCCGTAAAGGATGGGCACACCGCTCTTTATTATACCCGCTTTTTCGGCGGCTATTTTCTCGGGCGTATCACCAAGATAGTCGGTGTGGTCAAGGGCTATGCCGGTTATAACAGAGAGGCTTGGAGTTTTTATTATATTGGTGGAATCCAGCCTGCCGCCCATTCCCGCCTCGAGCACTACTACCTCACAGCCTGCCTCGAGAAAATACTCAAAGGCGATAGCCGTTATAAGCTCAAACTCGGTAGGCTTATCGGTCATTGAATCTGCTATCGGGCGAACCCTTTCGGTTATTTTTGCGAGTGCGTCGTTCGGGATATTCTCACCGTTTACACGCATACGCTCGTTAAAGGATTTGATATAGGGGGAGGTATAAAGTCCTGTTTTGTAGCCTGCATCGGTGAGTATTGAGGAAAGCATTGAGCAAAACGAGCCCTTGCCGTTAGTTCCCGCTACGTGAATGAATTTCAGCTTATCCTGCGGATTGCCGAGCTTTTCGCAAAGCTCGCTTATGCGCTCAAGCCCCGGCTTGCAGAAGGTCCAATTCACCTTATGGATATATTCAAGTGCACTCTCGTAGGTCAATTCTTACTCACTCCTCCCAAAAATCCGTCTATCATACGGCGGAAGCTTTTGTTTTTATAAAGCATACAAAGCACGGCTATCTCAACGGGTGCGATAACGAGATACATCGGGATGCGCCAAAGCACCAGCCAGCCGTAAAACTGATAGAGCCCTATCGGCTTTATTATCATTGAACCGACGATATGCGCGACACCACCCGCCACGATAAACTGCAGACATCCGCGCTGCCTTACCGCGAATTTTGCCACGAGCCCCGCGACAAAGCCAACGAACGCCGCGCCTGCCGTTACGATAAGGTTTGGCGGATAGGTTTGCGGCGACAATAGATAGCTGATAAGGTCGGACGCTATGCCCGTCAGCGCACCTGCGATAGGCCCGAGGAATACGCCCGAAAAGATTATCGGCAGATTCTCAAAGGTCACGCGAAAGAGTCCGTCACCAAAGTTCAGCGCGGTTTTGCAGAACATACCGATAACGACGCTCATTGCCGTCAGCATTGCGGCAAGGCAGAGGAATTTGAGGCTCTTAAATAGCGGAATTTTGTTTCTTTTTTCTTGCTTTGACATAAAAATACCCTCCTTCACAGATTTACATCTCATTACCGGAGGATATGGCTTTATTCTCTTGGTAACAGTGGGATGCGAAAGCCGTACCGCAGACATAAAGTCATTCGTCCGAAAGACAACTCCCCGTTCAATCGGCACTAAACGCACGGTTTTCTACTCTGTTTTCATAATTATTATAGCACACAATAAAGCCGATTGCAATATATTTTTTCTTGCCAATAAAATTTTATAAAAAACGCGCCCCCGAAAAATCGGGGGCGCATAACTTAAGCTTTTGCGCGAAATTAATTCTTCTCGATAGCTACTTGATAGTAGGTCGTCTGACCTTCTATATAGTAGATATATCCGGGAGGCGCTTTCAAGGTGGTGATAAGGTAATAAACCTTTTCTTCACTGTCAGCCGTGTGCGACATAGTAACGTTTGAGCTGTATCCCTCGTCGATAAGGTTATACTGCTCATCGTAAAGACGAACGTAAAGATCCTTATCGCTTGAGAATGTAGTAGTTACCGTTTCACCGGCTGCGCATTTAACATAGCGCAAATCCGCGGTGTTGGAGAAATCAAGAGAATCAGAAAGATTGTACTCAAGATTACCGGCTCCGTCTGCCGTATGATAATATCCCGCAGTTCCCTCAAATTCAACGTAAAGCTCGTAGTACGCTGAGCCGTACATATTATAATTTTCTTCAGCCAATGCTGAATCGGAGAAATTGGTGGAAATATAATAGGTACTGTCAGCTTCAACCGGAACAAAATAGGTTATTCCGTTGTAATCGGACTCTACCTCTCTGAGCCTTTCGTCATAGACACTTATTTCCGGGTAATATGAGTTCCCGTCCGTATTCTTCGTGTAAACGAAGAGCACACCGTCATAAGACGGCCAGAAGCTGACGTAATAATCGTCTTCCTCGGGCGAGAAGTATACCATATACGAGCTCGAGCCGGAACTGCCGCCTATAACGTTGTCAGGTCCGGAGGCTTCTCCGCTGCCGAATCCGCCTGCAAGCATAGGCATCAAGAAGATTATGATACCCAAGAGGACGCAAGCTATCGGAAGCACGAGCCGCTTAACGACAGACGCCGAGCGGTCCTTCATACCGAGTACGAAGAGCACGACGCCTGCTGCTATTGCAGCTATGGCAAGAATTCTCATACCTCCAACAAATCTGAAAAGCGTCACAAGGAGACCAATTGCTAAAAATGCACCGAGGACGACTAACAGAATCTTGAGCCACGGCTTGTCACCGCCCGCGCTTCTGTTTTGCGCGGGGCGATGATTTACCTTTTGAGATTGCGACTTATTTGCGAAAAAACGGAAGGTTGATCTTGGGAAGATTGAGCTTTCCGAGAAGGCCGCCGTTGTTAGTGGTGGTCTGCTGAGAGGTACCGTTAGAATCTATATAAGTAGACTCAACGGAATCGTTATCGGAGGTCTGTGCATTGTAAACTGCGCCAACCTTTGCGATTCCCTTTCTCTTATATGCGTTCTCTTCGGGCATTTCCTTGATGGTGCTCTCAACCTCGGTGGGCTTCTTCATACATCCGCCCTTGGTCATGTACTTATCGGAGTGAGGAAGACCGATGGTAAGGATGGTTTCAAGCTTAGCGCTCTTCTTATCGTACTTGTAGTAACGATCGATATCACGGTAGATATACTCAACTCTTTCAGGCTCCTTCTTGCTAAGCGCAGGAATGGTAACCTCGAAGCGAACGTTGCCGGACTTCTTGATGTAGAGAGTATTCTCGTCGTAATTCTGGATCTTGGTAACGTTGAAGACGAGCTTGCGAACGTTGTGACCGTCCATATCCATCTTGTAGAGCGAGTATGCATACTTGGAGTCTGCAACCTGCTCGCGACGGAGATAGTAGATGCAATCGTTGTCAACGATTACGTTGTTAAGGTCGATGTCAGTTGCGATAAGAGTGTTGTTCTTACCGTCGGTTCTGACAACGCGAAGGGAGTTGGAGGAATCTACGTAGTAGATGTAGTTCTCGGTAACCTTAACGTCCTTCTGGAACTGAGTGCAGATAAGGATGCGGCGCTTGCCGTCGCTGCTTACCTTGAGGAGTGCTGCATTTCTGCCCCAACCTCTGATAACGTACATCCAGCCTGCACGAACGGAGATGATGTTCTCAACGTTCTTCATAATCTCAACTCTCTCGGTGCCCTCAAGGTTGTTGGCGAAGAGAGGTGCATAGTCGTCGTTACCTACGGTGTAGTATACCTTATTGTTGATAACGCGGAAGTAATCAAGAACGTTATCCTCAATGAGAGTATCGGTGCCGCTCTCGATATCGTATACAAAGAGATCCTTGTTGTATGCGCTGGGAGCATAACGGGAGTAAACAACCTTGCCGTCAACAACGGTGTGAATCTCGCACTCGTCGTTAAGGATAGCGCGGGTTTCGAGAGTTCTTACGTTAGTAACGGTGAAGGTGATCTTGGTGGAGTTGGGATCCTCGTCTGCTACGGTGTAGAAGATGTTATCGCCGTAGAACTCGGTTACGTCGATAAGGGCGTCAACTACCTTTCTGGTAGAGTGGTTAGCCATATCGATTTCAACTATTGCATAGTTGTTCTTTCTCTCAACTGCAACGTCCTTCTTACCGAGGAGCTTCTTGAAGCATCCTGCCTTCTCTATCTGAAGGTCGAGCTTCTTGCGAACGAAGAAGGAGGTTCTGGTGCTGTTGAAGTAAATGCCCTTGATGATGTAGTCGCCAAGGTCCTCTGCAATGTCGATTTCCTTCTCAACTCTGGTGTTGATGTTGAACGCGCAGATGCTGGAATCGAGCTTGATGTAGTAGAGGTCGTTACCGTAAACGGTAAGGATCTGAGTGATGTCGGTAAGGATAGGAGTTTCTGCGGGCTCGCCGTCCTCGATCTCGTAAAGAGAAAGAACGGTTCCTGCATAGGACTTAGCTGCCTTATCGTGCATCTTCTCGTGCTCGCTCTTATGCTTGTTAGCCTTCTTCTCCTGCTTTTCAGCCTTTTCAGCTGCCTTCTTATCATTCTTATTGGTAAGAGCTGCGGGATCGAATACAGAGGGCTCTTTGGTTTCTGCTCTGAATATGAAATTGCGGCCGAAGAAGTTGTAGAACTCACCGTTGAAGCTGAAGTAACGGTTCATTGCGTTGATGTACTTAACGCTCTTCTCGTATCCGCGAACGCTCTCGAAGAGCTTAACGGTTTCGCCTCTGTCATAAGCGTTGCCTTCGAACATCGAAACTGCGTTCTTATAGGTTGCAACAGCGTCAATTCCCTTTGCGGAGAATTCCTGTACCTTCTTCTTGTTGATGGTCTTCTGAGCTTCCTCGATTTCGGGAATGTCGTAAAGATCCTCGATCTTCTTAACGCCGTCAAGGAGAGCCTGAGTTGCAGCGAGGTCAGCCTTCATCTTAGCGAGCTTATCAGCCTCAAGTGCGAATCTCTCAGCATATGCAACAGCGTTGGTCATACGCTTTACGAGTGCTTCGCGGTTGAGAACTACTGCGTCAACAACTTCCTTGTAGTGATCGAAGGAAGCGTAGATGTCAGCGTTGTCATCCTCGGAGTAGCTTGCAGCCATCTTTTCAGCGATAGCGTGAAGTCCGTTAATCTTCTTGGTAACGGGAGTTGCTACGCTTTCGAAATCAAGAAGCCAAGCAGCAGCGGTTGCACCGTGCTTAATCTTCGACTTCTCAACCATTTCCTCAATCTCGGGGATGAGGACACCGGTACCCTCACAGTACTGGTCCCAGTCGTAGTTTGCGAAGCAGTTTTCGAGGTATACAAGACCGGAATCGGGAGAATCGATCATACCTGCCATAGAAATGCTTACACCGCCTGCTACTACGGGTGCTGCAGCAGTTGCTGCGGATGCGGATGCGGGTGCGCCGCTATCGATAAGCTGATTGGTGGTGAACGTTTCGTCACAACCGAAGCAGGTTACGAGGCTGTCGTTCGAGGAAAACTCAACTACGGAACGGCAGCTGGGGCAGCGACCTGTCAATAATTTTGCCATAAGAACCTCCATTATATAAAAAATTTATTTTTTAGGGCAAACAAAGTAAGTTACGGGTAATCCTCGCCTCCGAATGGCGGTCTGCACCGCATAATGCGGCGGATACCCTTTATCACACCTATAAAAAGACCGTATTTCTGTATTGCCATTATCATATAGGTCGAGCAGGTGGGCTTGAAGCGGCATTGGTCGCGCATACTCATCGGAGCAAACGCTTTATACGCCATTACCGCGCCGATAGCCGACCTTTTGAGAAGATAATACTCTATTATAACGACGGCTATTATGATAACTACTCTGACCGGAGTATCAATAGCGAGCCTTGGTATGAAGATTATCGACAAAACCAAAAGCGCTATAAAGGCAAGGAGCGGAATCACAAGATAGGTGTACAGATGAATAACGAGAATTTCGCGAATTTTTTTCATTTGAGGGCAAGGCAACGGGTGTTGCGGTACTCAAGAAGACCGCCTATACGGTTTATATCCTCGCTGACGTCTGCCGCACCGTCGTCACGGAGCTTGGATACCAGCATTCCGACGGCTACCGAAAGCTCGTTTTCGCAAGCGGCGAGAGCAGGATGGCTCATAGGATCGCTGAAGCGAATCTTCTCTGCAAGCTTTTCAAGCTTTTCGCGAGTTGCCACGTCGGTAACGTACATATAAGCGCTCTCAAGGTCAGCCTTGAGAAGTCTTATAAAGAGGACCTTTTCCTTTACGAGCTTGCGGTTGCCCTCGATAGTCGAAAGACCGAGGGATGCAAAGAGGAATGCACCGAAGTACACAGCCGTGATGACTATTTCAACTGCCAAAACGACGCCGACGGTTTCAAAGTAAACGTACATAAGCTTCGTGCCCACGGTGAAGTAAGCAGATGCAAACGTCCAGATTATGTAATAGATAACCGGAATTCTGACCATTCCGTCACCGCTCTTCTTGCCTGCGTAGAGCACGAGAAGAATGGCGAAGATAAAGTTCACCGGGAAGGTGAATACCCAAAGTATCTTAAAGCTCGGTGTGGGGGGAATGTTCTCGGGAGCTGTAAGATACAAAACCACGTTAAGAACAACGGCTATGAGAAGTATCGCAAGAACCGTTATCCAAGTCAGCTTCTTTTTCATTTTTTCTCCGTTCTGCCGCTTGTTGCGGCAATTTTAATTCTTACTGAATTTTGTTTCCGCATTCGGGACAGAATTTCGTCGGTCCTTCAAGCTTGAATCCGCACTCGGGGCAGAATTTTGCCGCCGCCTTTATCTCGGCGGGCATAGTTGCTCCGCAATTCGAGCAGAACTTTGCCGTCGCGGGAAGAGTTGCCGCGCAGGTCGGGCAGGTGCGGGTTGCGCCCTGAGGCTGTACCGGCTGCTGAGGCTGCTGGGCAGTCTGAGGATTCATAGAAGCGCTCGTTACCTTTCCCACCTCGTTCATTACTCCAAGTCCGACGCCAAGTCCAAGTCCTGCGTTTATAAGCGTTCCGCCTGTGCCGGAGTTGCTGGCAGCAGACTCGAGAACGTCGTACTTTCTCTCGTCCTGATAGGTGTATCCCTCTGCCGCACGAGCCTTTGCTCTCGCCTCGCTGAGAACCTGAATCTTGTAAGCCTCAAGCTCGGCGTCGTTCATAAGCTCCATACGCTTTTCCTTCGCCTGACGAAGCTTTGCAAGGTCGGAATCCTCGGCAAAGATGGTGGGGATATGAAGGTGAGTTGCCTGAAGACCGAGATCCTCGAGCGACTCGTTAAGATGAGTACGAATTTCGTTGCCGAGCTCGCTGAGCTTGGTGCTTATCTCAAGGATGCTGACGCGCCTCTCTACTATCGCCTTTGCAATAGCTTCCTTAACCGAGGCTATCATCATCGTTTTGATTATCTTTCTGACACTCTCAAGGTCGAACGAGGGAAGCTGACCGACTACCTTAAGTACGAAGCGGCGGGAATCCTTGACCACGATACCCGTCTGACCGTTTGCCTTAACGCCGACGATGATGTGATAGAGCGGGTCTTCAAGGACGATTGGGTCCTTTCCGATACCCCACGGAATGTCCATCATCGTAACCTTGTTTATGAAGAACACCTCGCAAGGAAAAGGAGTTTTACCGCCGAAGAATTTGCCGAATATCCTCTTGAGGAAGGGCAAATTATCCGTATTCAGCGAATGCTTACCGGGACCGAAGAGGTCGAGCGCCTGACCGTCCTTGTAAAAGAGCGCCTCCTGCGCCTCGTTTACGATAAGCTGGGATTTGGTGTTGAAATCCTGTATTTGACTTTTCTGAACAAGCGTTTCATTGTCCATCACGCAGCTTATGACGTCAAGTTGAATTTCCTTCATTACATCCATAAGATATACCATCCTAAAAATTCATTATTTATTTTCAATATTTACATTTTTTGACAAACTTATAGAGGTATTTTAACACTTTGTAAATCAAATGTCAATACAAAGGAAACATTTTTCGCGCGTGAGTATGTAAAATAATAATGAAGTTTTTTGTGCATATTGTTCAATGCTTTCGCCTTTTCCTGCGCGTTCAAGCTTTTGTGAAGAAGCGGGGTAAATGGCTAATATATTACATTACTATTACAAATTTATAAAAAAATTCCAACCTGTATTGACAAAGGCGTTGGAGGGTGATATAATACTGTTAGCACTCGTAAGCTAAGAGTGCTAACAGATACGGAGGATTAGTTAAAATGGCAAAGAAAAAGTTTAAGACAGAGTCGCAAAAGCTGCTCGACATGATGATAAACTCGATATACACGCACAAGGAGATTTTCCTACGCGAGCTTATCTCCAACGCAAGCGACGCGATAGATAAGCTTTATTTCCGCTCGCTTACCGATAGCTCAGTAGCTCTCGGCAGAGGTGATTATGCAATACGCATAGCGCCCGACAAGGGAGAGCGTACGCTCACTATTTCTGATAACGGCTGCGGAATGACGGCGAGCGAGCTTGAGGACAATCTCGGAACTATTGCAAAGAGCGGCTCGCTGGATTTCAAGCGAGAGAATGAAAAGCGAGAGGATATTGACGTTATAGGTCAGTTCGGTGTCGGATTCTATTCCGCATTTATGGTGGCGGATAGAATTACGGTCACGAGCCGAGTTTACGGCGCGGACACAGCTTACCGCTGGGAGTCCGAGGGTGTTGAGGGCTATACCGTTACAGAATGCGAAAAGAAGAATTTCGGCACGGAGATTGTGCTTCACATCAAGCCGGACACCGAGGATGAAAAATACTCGGAGTTCCTCGAGGAATACAGGCTTCGCGCGCTGGTTAAGAAGCACTCGGACTACATCCGCTACCCTATCAATATGAACGTCACAAGGCAAAAGCCGAAGCCCGACGCAGAGGGTGAATTCGAAGAGGTGACAGAAACCGAAACGCTCAACAGTATGACTCCCATTTGGAAAAAGAGCAAGGGCGAGGTTGACTCCGAGGAATACAACGGCTTCTACAAGGAAAAGTTCTACGACTACGAAAATCCGCTGCGCGTGATTACGCAAAAGTCCGAGGGTACGGCGACCTACAACGCCCTGCTCTTTATCCCCGCGCACGCGCCCTTCAACTACTACACGAAGGACTACGAAAAGGGGCTTGAGCTTTACTCGAGCGGCGTTATGATAATGGAAAAGTGCGCCGACCTGTTGCCCGATTATTTCGGATTCGTTAAGGGTCTTGTCGACTCCTCCGACCTCTCGCTCAACGTGTCCCGCGAGATGCTTCAGCACGACCGTCAGCTCAAGGTGATGGCAAAGGCGATTGAGAAGAAGATAAAGAGCGAGCTTGAGAGCCTTTTGAAGTCTGACCGCGAGAGCTACGAAAAGTTCTATGAGGCATTTGGTATTCAGCTTAAGTACGGCATCTACTCCGACTACGGAATGCACAAGGATACCCTCGTCGACCTTATACTCTTCCGCTCCTCGAAGGAAAAGAAATACGTGACGCTTCGCGAATACCGTGACGGTATGGCGGCGGAGCAGAAGGCTATCTATTACGCGACAGGCGAATCGGTCGACAAGATTGATATGCTCCCGAGGGTTGAGGCGCTCAAGAGCCGCGGCTTCGAGGTGCTTTATCTTACCGACGACGTTGACGAGTTTGCCATCAAGATTCTCGGAAAGTACGACGACTGCGAGTTTAAGAACGCCGCAGGCGAGGAGCTTGATATTTCAAGCGAGGACGAAAAGGCAAGCCTTGAGAAAAAGAATGCTGACTCAGCAGGTCTTTTAGACTTTATGAAGGAAAAGCTCGGCGGTGCGGTAAGCGCAGTTCGCTTTACGAGCACGCTTGGAAGCCACCCCGTGTCACTTTCCAGCGAGGGCGAGCTCTCCTACGATATGGAAAAGGTGCTGAAAAGAATGCCCGGTGCTACCGGCGATACACCTTCGGCAAGCCTTGTGCTTGAGATAAACGCATCGCACGGTATAGCCGACAGGCTTTTGACGCTTTTCGGCGAAAAAGACGAGGGGCGTGTCGAGAAATACGCAAAAATCCTCTATTCTCAAGCGCGACTTATCAGTGGTCTTTCGATAGAAAACCCGACCGAAATCGCCTCGCTGATAGCAGAGCTTATGTAAATAATTGTTGGCAAAATCGGTGTGGTGCTTGCTTTTAGACAATAACAATCCCTCAGTCAGCTTCGCTGACAGCTCCCTTTACACAAGGGAGCCTCGCCTCTGCGGCAAAATTTGACATAGCTAAAAGTTTCAAAACCATCCGAACCTATGCTATGCTCTTCAAACGAAGCCTTTTATACAAAGTCTTTGTTATATAAAAAAGCCGATATGGAATGAAATCCATATCGGCTTTTTATATTAATTGCGTAGGGCAATTGGCACTCGAAGATTACTTCTTCTCTTCGGTTGTTGCCTCGGTTTCCTCTGCGGGAGCTGCAACTGCTACGAGCTTAACGATTGCCATTTCAGCACCGTCGCCGCGGCGGGGACCCATCTTGTAAACCTGAGTATAACCGCCGTTTACGCCCTCATATGCGGGAGCGATAACGGAGAATACCTTCTTTGCTACGTTTTCCTTGGTGATATAAGCAAGGGCTGCACGGTAAGCTGCGAGAGTTCCCTTCTTACCGAGGGTTATCATCTCGTCCGCCTTTGCGGAAACCTCCTGTGCTCTTGTATAAGTGGTTTCTATCTTGCCGTTTTCAAGGAGAAGAGTAACCATGCCTCTGAGCATAGCCTTACGCTGTGCAGTAGTTCTGCCAAGCTTTCTCATTTTTGTTTTCCTCCTGTTACTTATTCTTCGTCTTTCTTCAGGCAAAGGCCTAAAGAACTAAGCTTTTGAATTACTTCCTCAAGGGACTTACGGCCGAGGTTACGAACCTTTATCATATCCTCTTCCGTGCGGTTGATGAGGTCTTCTACCGTATCTATGCCTGCGCGCTTCAAGCAGTTGAAGCTACGTACAGACAGATCAAGTTCCTCAATGGTCATCTCAAGGACTTTTTCCTTTTTAACTTCAGCTCTCTCTACCATTATCTCCGCCTTCTTTGCTTCGTCGGACATATCGATGAAGAGCCTGAGGTGCTCGTTGAGAACCTTGGCTGCAAGTGAAACAGCCTCTTTTGCCGCTATCGTTCCGTTGGTAAGTACCTTCAGAGTAAGCTTATCATAGTCGGTGATGTTGCCAACACGGGTGTTCTCTACGTTGTACTCTACCTTGTACACGGGGGTAAATATAGAGTCAACAAAGATAAGACCGATGGGCGCGCCGACGTTTGCACCTGCGTTTGCGAGATAATTCTGCTTGTTGAGGTCAGACGGAACGTAGCCGCGACCCTCGTCAAAGGTTATCTCCATATAGAAGCGAGCATTTTCGCTTACAGTGCAGATGTGATGGGAGGGATTGAGAATCTTGAGGTCAGCGTCAGGCGTGATATCAGCGGCGGTCACGTTGCACGGACCGGTAACGTCGATTATCACGGTCTTGGGGCCTTCGCACTCAAGTTTTGCAACAATACCCTTTACATTGAGCACGATCTCCGGAACGTCCTCCTTGACACCGTTACAAGCCGATATCTCGTGAAGAACTCCGTCAATTTTGATGCTCGTTGCTGCATAACCGGGGAGGGTGGAAAGAAGCACTCTGCGAAGAGAGTTTCCAAGCGTGATGCCATAGCCTCTTACGAGGGGCTCAACGACGAGGATTGCTTCGCTACCGTCTTCGGTTACGTCGGTTGCTGTTATATTGAACTTCTCTATTGCGTTCATCATTTTTCTATTCCTCCTTTTGTTTATAAGTTTGTATCTCACGCTATGTGAGGGCCTCTAAAAACTGATACCGCAAAGAATATTGAAAGCATAAGCTTTCGATATTCTTGCTGTGTATCGGAGGGATTACTTGGAATAGAGCTCGACGATAAGCTGCTCTTCGAACTCGAAGTCGATATCGTCTCTTGCGGGGAATGCTACGATCTTAGCTGCGAAGTTAGCTGCATCGTTCTCGATCCACTTGGGAGTCTGAGCGGTTGCAAACTGCTCGCAAAGCTCTTTGATCTTTGCCTTTTCCTTGCTTGTTTCCTTCACTGCGATTACGTCGCCTGCCTTTACGAGAAGAGAGGGGATGGTTACCTTCTTGCCGTTAAGGGTGAAGTGACCGTGGAGAACAAGCTGACGAGCTTCCTTTCTGGATGCTGCCATTCCCATTCTGTACACAACGTTGTCAAGACGTCTTTCAAGAAGAACGAGAAGGTTAGTACCGGTGATGCCTTCCTGCTTCTCTGCCATCTTGTAGTAGAGTCTGAACTGATTTTCAAGTACGCCGTAGTAGCGTCTTGCCTTCTGCTTCTCACGAAGCTGCTTTCCGTACTCGCCGACCTTCTTGCGCGCTGCGCCGTGCTGACCGGGAGCGGTGCTTCTGTGGTCAAATGCGCACTTGCCGTTGGTGCAACGCTCGCCCTTGAGGTAGAGCTTGCAGCCTTCGCGGCGGCACTGCTTACAGTTAGGACCTGTATATCTTGCCATTTTTCTATACCTCCCTTGTTATTAAACGCGTCTGCGCTTAGGAGGACGACAACCGTTATGAGGTATCGGTGTTACGTCCTTAATCATAGTAATCTCAAGACCTGCGGTAGCGAGTGCGCGGATTGCAGACTCTCTGCCTGCTCCAGGTCCTCTTACGAGTACTTCTACGGTCTTCATTCCCTGATCAACAGCAATCTTGCCTGCGTGCTCTGCTGCGGTCTGTGCTGCGTAGGGAGTAGACTTCTTCGAGCCCTTAAAGCCCATCTCTCCGGAAGTGCCCCATGCGATTACGTTGCCCTGCATATCAGTGATAGATACGATGGTGTTGTTGAACGTGGAACGGATGTGTGCTACGCCCTTTTCGACGTTCTTACGCTCACGGCGCTTTTTAACAACTTTCTTTGCTACTGCCATGTCGCTACTCCTTACTTCTTCTTATTTGCGATGGTCTTTGCGGGACCTTTTCTTGTTCTTGCATTCGTCTTGGTACGCTGACCTCTTACGGGGAGTCCCTTTCTGTGTCTGATACCACGATAGCAGTTAATCTCTACGAGTCTCTTGATATTGAGAGCGTTCTCACGGCGAAGTTCACCTTCTACGTGGTAGTTCGCTTCAATCTCGTCACGAAGAGCCGCTACTTCACTCTCGGTAAGATCCTTAGCGCGAGTGTCAGGGTTGATGCCGGTCTTGGCAAGAATATCCTGAGAGCTCTTAAGGCCGATACCGTAGATGTATGTCAGCGCGATCTCAACGCGCTTGTTGTTTGGAATATCAACGCCAGCTATACGAGCCATTTCGATATTTACTCCTTTTTAATTTTTATGTCGTAAGAATTGCTCAAGTCGGGATGTTCCCGCTTGATTTCATTTGTTTTTGTGCCCTAACAAAATCAGCCCTGACGCTGCTTGTGCTTGGGGTTTTCGCAGATGACCATTATTTTACCGTGTCTTTTAATGATCTTGCATTTCTCGCAAATTCTTTTGACGGAAGGCTTAACTTTCATTTTTAATACCTTACCTTTCAGAAATTATTACTTTTTTCTCCAGGTGATGCGTCCCTTTGAAATGTCGTAGGGCGACACCTCAACGGTTACCGTATCTCCAACGAGAATCTTGATATAATTCATACGAAGCTTGCCGGATATGGTCGCAGTTACTATGTGACCGTTCGGAAGCTTTACCTTGAAAACTGTGTTGGGAAGTGCTTCCACTACCACGCAATCTTCAAATTCAATCAAATCATTCTTTGGCAAAACGTTATCTCCTCATTCAATGTCCGGGTCTGTCAGTATTATGGGGTCGGAGTCCGTTACAACGATGCTGTTTTCATAATGCGCGGATAGCGCACCGTCAGCGGTTATCACGGTCCAGCCGTCCTTCAGTACTTTTACACTTGGCGTACCGACGTTTACCATGGGTTCTATGGCAAGTGTCATTCCCGAATACAGTCGCGCTCCTCTGCCCGCTCTTCCGAAATTCGGAATCTCGGGTTCTTCGTGAAGCGATGCACCAACTCCGTGCCCTACGTAATCCCTGACTACCGAGAAGCCGTTTGAAATGACGAAACTTTCCACCGCACATCCGATGTCCCCGACGCGCATTCCGGCTCTTGCGAACCTCATCGCCTCATAGAAACTCTTTTCAGTGACCGATATAAGCTTCAGGGCCTCATCACTTACCTTGCCGACAGCGAACGTTCGCGCACTGTCGCCATTATAGCCGCGGTAGCAAGCCCCGACATCGACCTTTACGATGTCCCCCTCGGAAAGAATTCTGCTCGCCGAAGGAATTCCGTGTATGACTTCATTATTCAGGGATATGCAGGCGCTTCCGGGGAAGCCGCCGTATCCAAGGAAGGAAGGTTTAGCGCCGCATTTTTCAATGTAGTGCCGAATCTTCGTGTCGATCTCTTTCGTAGAGATGCCGGGGCGTATCGCGTCCTTGGCGACCAACAGCGCCTCCGCCGTGATCCGTCCCGCTCTCTTCATCACTTGAATCTGCTCGGAATTCTTGATTATTATCATCAGTTTATTCCCAGTGCTTCAAGCGTACGCTTTGTGGTTTCTTCAACACGCTCCGCGCCTATTACCGTTCTGAGAAGTCCTCGGGACTCGTAGAACGACTTGAGAGGCTCGGTCGTGCTATGATAGACATCAAGGCGTGAAAGCACTACCTCGGGAGCATCGTCCGCACGGACGGTGAGCTCGGTTTTGCAATTATCACACCGAACACCGTCTGCTGACGGATTGTCCTTTGCGTGATAGGTTGCGCCACAGGAGGGGCACACTCTTCTGCCCGACATTCTCTCTACGATAGTTTCATCTGAAACCTCAAGAGAAACGACGGCGTCGAGGGTTATACCCATTCCTTCAAGTGCTTCAGCCTGCGGTACGGTACGGGGGAATCCGTCAAGGATGTACCCGTTGCCGCAGTCCGATTTGGTAAGGCGCTCTTTTACTATCCCGATAACTACGTCGTCGGGAAGAAGGTCGCCCCTTTCAATAAATTTTTTTGCCTGCACTCCAACTGCAGTCCCTGCCGCTATCGCCTCACGGATGATAGCGCCGGTGGAAATGGTGGGTATCTCAAGAAGCTTGGATACTTTGTCCGCCTGTGTTCCCTTTCCTGCACCGGGTGCGCCAAGAAAAATTATTTTCATAACAGAATCTCCTATGCTCAGCTAAGGAAGCCCTTGTAGTTACGCATAGTAAGCTGTGCTTCAAGCTCTCTGAAGGTTTCAAGAACAACACCGACTACGATAAGAAGGGTCGTACCGCCGAAGGTGAATACGCTTGCAAGCGATTCGGCAGAGCTTGAAATGTCATAGTATTGCGCGTATTCAGAGCCCTTGAGTATCCACTCAAGCACGTGATTGATACAGTGAGAGCCCAGGATTACGGGAAGGATCGCGATAAGAGAGAGGAAGAGCGCGCCTACGAAGGTAATCTTCGAGAGAATCTTGGAGATGTAGTCCGCAGTGGGTCTGCCCTGTCTGATACCGGGAATAGCACCGCCCTGCTTCTTCAGGTTGTTCGCTACCTCGATAGGATCGAAGGAGATCTGAGTATAGAAGTATGCGAATCCGATGATGAAGATAAAGAGCGATACGGGATAGATAACACCGCTTGTAGAAAGAAGCCTGCAAACCGTGCCCCAGAATCCGGGAGTCGACTCGGTAACCTGGAAGAGTGCGAGGATCGTGGGAACGAGGGATACTATCGAGCTTGCGAAGATGATGGGCATAACGCCGGTCATATTAAGCTTGATAGGAAGGTTTGAGCTCTGTCCACCGTACATCTTACGGCCGACAACGCGCTTTGCGTACTGAACGGGAATTCTTCTCTCCGAACCGGTAATCCAGATGACCAGAACGATAAGAGCGGTCATAAGAGCGAGAAGAACTATCGCGAACAGAAGCGACATAAAGCCGTAAAGAAGAGGCGTCTTATTGTATCCGAACGCGTCAACTACCAGACTTACGAGGTTGATGACGAAGGACGGAATCGATGCTACGATGTTTGCGAAGAGGATGAGAGAGATACCGTTGCCGATACCCTTCTCGTTGATTCTTTCAGCAAGCCACATAATGAGAGATGCACCTGCGCAGTAGCAGACGATAATTACCGCTGCGTAGAGCCAGAAGTACGGGTTCTCACCCTGGGTTGCTGCCTTGGTAAGAGCTTCGCCGCCGCTGAGAAGGAAGTAGTAGCCGATTGCGGTTACAAGAGCAAGAGCAACTGTCAAAATTCTCGTAACCATATTGAGCTTCTTCTTGTCTTCCTTCGCCCATCTTCCGAGGGAGTTGGGGAATACAACAGCTAAAAGCTGAATGATAATTGATGCGTTGATATAAGGTGATACACCGAGCGCGAACAACGTTGCCGTTCCGAGTGAACCGCCTGAAAGAGTGTTCATATAGTCAAGGATAGTTCCCTGGAAATATGATGCAAAGTTGTTTGCTTCAACATAAGGAACGGGGATTACTGTACCGATACGGTAGAGCAAAAGGATGAAGAGTGTGAAAACTATCTTCGAGCGAATGTCTTTTGTTTTCCACGCGTTCTTGAGGGTTTGAAGCATTTATACCACCTCGGTCTTTCCACCTACTGCTTCGATTTTCTCCTTTGCTGCCTCGGAGAAAACTGCCGCTTTAACGGTGAGTTTCTTGGTGAGCTCTCCCTCGCCGAGTACCTTAACGCCGTTATTAACCTTGCTGATAACACCACTTGCAAGAAGTGCTGCGCTGTCAACTACGTCGCCGTCGTTGAATCTGTTGAGATTCTCAACGTTAATAGTCGTGTACTTCTTACCGAATCTTGCGTTGTTAAAGCCTCTTTTGGGAAGCTTACGGTAAAGGGGAAGCTGACCTCCCTCAAAGCCGGGTCTTACACCGCCGCCGGAGCGAGCGTTCTGACCCTTGTGGCCCTTACCTGCTGTTTTTCCGTTTCCGGAACCTGCGCCTCTGCCCTTACGGAATACTTCCTTGGTGGAGCCTTCCGCGGGAGAAAGTTCATGGAGCTTCATATTTTATCCTCCTTTCAATTCCGATTAAACGGTCTCAACCTTAACAAGGTGAGTTATAACTTTTATTTTTCCGGCGAGAACTGCGTCGTTTTTGCCAACGTAGCTATCACCTATTCTCTTGAGTCCAAGGCTCTGTGCAGTTGCTATCTGGTTCTTCTTGCACGCGATAAGACTCTTTACGAGTGTAACCTTTACGTTTTCCATTATCCGTTACCTCCTTATGCCTTTACGTCTTCTGCGCTGAGTCCGCGAAGAGCTGCGATCTCCTCGGCAGTTCTGAGCGACTTAAGACCTTCGAAGGTTGCCTTTACTACGTTCACGGGGTTGTTGGAACGAAGGCACTTTGCACGGATGTTCTTTACACCCGCAAGCTCGAGAATGGTACGAACCGTACCGCCTGCTATAATACCGGTACCGGGAGCAGCGGGCTTAAGAAGCACTCTGCCTGCGCCGTACTCGCCGATTACCTCGTGAGGAATGGTCGAGCCGTTAAGCGATACCTTAATCATATTTTTCTTTGCATCTTCAATTCCCTTGCGGATAGCATCCGGAACTTCAGCTGCTTTACCGAGGCCGAAGCCTACATGTCCATTTCCGTCGCCTACTACCATGATGGCTGCAAAACGGGCGATTCTACCGCCCTTTACGGTCTTGGAAACACGGTTTAATACTACCAGCTGCTCTTGAAGATCGAGCTCAGCTGCGTTAATGAGTTTTGCCATGTTTATTCTCCTTATAGAATGTTTCTTTGTGAAACAGTGTACAAACCAGCGATTAGAACTTCAGGCCGCCTTCTCTTGCGCCTTCAGCCAATTCTGATACACGTCCGTGATAAATGTAGCCACCGCGGTCGAATACTACTGCGGAAATGCCCTTTTCGAGTGCTCTCTTTGCGAGAGTGTTGCCAACCTTTCTCGCTGCCTCTTTGTTGGAGCCAAGTCCTTCAAAGTCACGCTCGTAGGTGTTAGCGCTTACGAGAGTTACGCCGTTAACATCGTCGATAATCTGAGCCGAGATGTGAGCGTTGGAGCGATATACTGCAAGACGGGGTCTTTCGGGAGTGCCCGAAATCTTGCCACGAACTCTTGCGTGTCTTTTAAGACGCTGTGCATTACTGTCTGTTCTTTTGACCATTTTTCTGCTCTCCTTTCATCACTTACCGGTCTTTCCGGCCTTGCGGCGGATCTTTTCACCGGAATACTTAATACCCTTACCGAGATAGGGCTCAGGAGGTCTCTTCGATCTGATAACTGCTGCCATCTGACCAACCTTCTGCTTGTCGATACCCTTAACGATAACCGTCGTGCTGTCGGGAGTTTCGAACTTAACACCGTCTGCTTCTTCGAAGACTACGGGGTGAGAGTAACCGAGACCGAGAACGATTTTGCCGCTCTGCTTCTCTACTCTGTAACCAACGCCTACTATCTCAAGCTTCTTTGCAAAGCCCTGAGTTACGCCGACTACCATATTGTTAAGAAGCGTTCTGGTAAGACCGTGGAGTGCACGGTTCTCCTTCTCGTCGTTCGGACGGGTTACGGTGAGCTCCGCACCGTTCTGTGCAATGGTGAGCTCCTTGTGGAAGGTCTGAGTGAGTTCTCCGAGAGGACCTTTTACCGTTACGACGTTTCCGTCAGCAACCGTTACTGTTACGCTCGCAGGAACTGCGATGGGCATTCTTCCTATTCTTGACATACTCTTCTACCTCCCCTTTATTACCATACGAAAGCAAGAATTTCGCCGCCCACGTTGAGCTGTCTTGCCTTCTTATCTGTCATAACACCCTTGGAAGTGGATACGATAGCGATACCGAGTCCGTTCATTACCTTGGGCATATCCTCACAGTTGGAGTAAATGCGAAGACCGGGCTTCGAAACTCTGCGAAGGCCGTGAATAACCTTCTGCTTACCCTGAGCGTACTTGAGAGCAACTCTGATGATGCCCTGCTTGCCGTCCTCTACGATCTGGAAGGACTTGATGTATCCCTCGTCAAGAAGAATCTGTGCGATGGACTTCTTGAGGTTGGATGCGGGTACGTCAACGGTTTCGTGCTTTGCGTCGTTGGCATTTCTGATTCTTGTGAGCATATCTGCAATTACGTCTGAAATTTGCATTGTTTTATCCTCCTATATGCAAGCATTTCTTTTCTTGCTGCCACTTTCGTGGCGGCTGATCGGCGGTTAAAACCCAAAGTACAGCGTGTAATTTTCGCTGCCTTTTTGAGTTTTCCTACCAATAGTTAAAGAGAAATTAATTAGTTAAAAAAATTACCAGGATGCCTTTCTTACGCCCGGAATCTCACCCTTGTATGCGAGCTCACGGAAGCAGATACGGCATATTCCGTACTTACGGAGGTAGGCGTGAGGTCTACCGCAGATCTTGCATCTGTTATAAGCGCGAGTAGAGAACTTAGGCTCTTTCTGCTGCTTGAGTATCATGGACTTCTTAGCCATTTTTCTTCCTCCTTAATTACTCTGCGAAAGGCGCGCCCATAAGAGTGAGCATTGCCTTTGCTTCTTCGTCGGTATTAGCAGTGGTAACGAATACTATATCCATACCGCGAATCTTATCAACCTTGTCGTACTCGATCTCGGGGAAGATGAGCTGCTCCTTAAGTCCGAGAGCATAGTTTCCTCTTCCGTCGAAGCCGTGGGGATTGATACCCTTGAAGTCACGGACACGGGGGAGTGCGAAGTTGAAGAGCTTATCCATAAACTCGTACATCTTCTCACCGCGAAGGGTTACCTTAACACCAAGCTTCATTCCCTCACGAACCTTGAAGTTTGCGATGGACTTGTGAGCGTAGGTGGGAACCGCCTTCTGTCCGGAGATGAGAGTGATCTCGTCGATGATGTTATCGATAACCTTTGCGTTCTCTTTAGCATCACCTGCTCCTACGTTGATTACGATCTTGTTGAACTTCGGAATCTGCATTACCGAAGTGTAACCGAACTTTGTCATGAGTGCGGGAGCAACTTCGTTCTTATACTTTTCTGAATATCTTGACATTTTCTTGCTTCCTCCTCACTTAAATTTCTGCGCCGCACTTAGCGCAAACGCGAACCTTTTTGCCATCTGCAACCTTGTGCTGAACGCGAACGCCCTTACCGCACTTGGAGCAGTAGAGCTGAACCTTCCAACCTTAGATTGCGCCCTCTGTCTTGATGATGCCCGAGGTTTCGCCCTGCTTGCGAGCCTTGGTGTGCTTGGATACTACGTTCACACCTTCTACGATGACCTTGCCCTCTTCGGGAGAGGTTGCGATGACCTTTCCTACGCGAGGAACAAGCTCGTCGCCCTTCTTAACCAACTTATCTTCGCCGGAGAGAACGACAACGGTATCGCCGGTTTTTACATGAAGCTTTTTCATTATCATTTCCTCCTTTAATCAAAGTACTTCGGGAGCAAGCGACATAATCTTCGTGAAGTCGTGCTCACGAAGCTCTCTTGCTACCGTGCCAAAAATACGGGTTCCTCTGGGGGTTTTGTCTTCCTTAATTATAACTGCAGCGTTCTCATCAAACTTGATGTAAGATCCGTCTGCACGGCGAGTTTCCTTTACAGTTCTTACTACAACTGCCTTTACAACGTCGCCCTTCTTTACAACGCCGCCGGGTGCTGCCTTCTTGACAGCGCAAACAACGATATCTCCGATGCTTGCATAGCGACGTCCCGAACCGCCGAGAACTCTGATGCACATAAGCTCTTTTGCACCGGTGTTATCTGCGACTTTCATTAACGATTGCTGCTGAATCACTGTTTTTTCCTCCTTTTTCGGCAAGCCTTTAACCTGCCTACTGGTTTAGTGACTTTTGTTGTTAATTATTTAGCCTTCTCGACGATCTCGACAAGTCTCCATCTCTTAGTCTTAGAGTAGGGCTTCGTTTCCATAACGGAAACCTTGTCGCCAACACCGCAGGTGTTGTTCTCATCGTGTGCGTGAATCTTTACGGTTCTCTTGATGATCTTGCCGTACTTGGGATGACGCACGTTGTCCTCGATAGCAACTACGATGGTCTTATCCATCTTATCGCTGACTACCTTACCGACTCTTACTTTTCTCTGTCCACGAGTTTCAGTCATTTTCATTTCCTCCCATTATGCATTCTTCTCGCGAAGAACTGTCATTACGCGAGCAATGTCATGCTTAACATCTGTGATCTTGTGAGGATTGTCAAGCTGATTGATTGCAAGCTGGAAACGAAGATTGAAAAGCTCTTCCTTAAGCTCACCGAGCTTTGTGTTGAGCTGCTCGGCGGACATTTCTCTAAGTTCTTTTGCCTTCATTGCTTAAACCTCCTCGTTTGATTCGATTTCCTTCTTCACAAACTTGCACTTAATGGGAAGCTTGTGGGAAGCGAGACGCATAGCCTCTCTTGCCTGCTCCTCGGTAACGCCGCCCATCTCGAACATAACGCGTCCGGGCTTAACGACTGCTACCCAGTACTCAGGAGAGCCCTTACCTGAACCCATTCGAGTTTCAGCAGGCTTCTCTGTGATAGGCTTGTCGGGGAATATCTTAATCCAAACCTTACCGCCACGCTTTACGTATCTGGTCATTGCGATACGGGCAGCCTCGATCTGATTTGCGGTGATCCATGCGGGCTCGGTAGCTACAAGACCGAACTCGCCGTTGCTGATCGTGTTACCGCGAAGGGCTTTACCTGTAAGACGTCCGCGCTGAACGCGTCTGAACTTAACTCTCTTCGGCATCAACATTACTTATTGCCCTCCTCGTTGTTTCTTCTGAAGTTACGACCGCCACGCTGAC
>JAFTSQ010000015.1 GCA_017467205.1 Clostridia bacterium
ACCATTTATCTTGCGGATCGCTTTGTTGCGGGACACACCTACGCAGACGGAACTGCAATGAAGGCAGGTTATTATACCTTTGATGCAGAAGGCAAGCTGGTTGTAAAGAATGGAGTATACAACGGATATCTGTATATAAACAATGTTCAGCAGAAGGCTTATCAGTTAGTAGAATGCAACGGTGATTATTACTTTGTTAGTGATTACCACAAGGTCGTTATCAACACCAGGTTTTACCTTAACGCTAAGTATGTCAAGGATAAGACATTCTCTGACGGTTCTGCAATCGGGGAAGGTTACTATTACTTTGACGAAAACGGAAAGTTAGTTTATTAATTTGATTTTTCTGCTGCCTCTTCCTTTAGAGGAGGTGGCAGATGCTGCACATAATCAAAGCCTCCACGCGGCGCGCAGCGGGCAACGAATGAGTTATATCATACGGCTGATTTGATTGAAGCGAATTGGAAGGGCAAAAAATATGGACGAATGCAACGCGTTAGTCAGCATTATAGTTCCTGTGTACGGTACTGAGGCATATCTTCCGACGTGCATTGAGTCGATTCTTAATCAATCGTACAAGAATATTCAAGTTATTCTTGTAGATGACGGCTCTCCGGACGATTGCTTGAAAATTTGCGACGAATACGCTCGAAAAGATAATCGCATCATAGTGTTTCACCAGCAAAACAAAGGCGTTTCGTGCGCAAGAAACGCAGGCTTGCGCCATGCATCCGGCGATTACATTATGTTTGTGGACAGCGATGATGAGATGCATTTTGATGCTGTAAAAATATTACTGCGTGATGCTTTGGAATATGAAGCGGATATCGTGTCTGCAATGTCTAAAATGGTCGATGAAAGAGGACAGGCAAGAAGTATTGAAGAAGACGGTACGCTTATAATTTTTAGAAATAATGAATCCATGCTTCTTTCTGTGAAAGGTGATGAAAGTACCGATTCGGTATGGGCAAAAATTTTCAAAACGGCTTTTATTGAAGGAATTTATTTCGAAGAAGGCAAAAACATAAACGAAGACGGCTTCTTTATGTTTGAATGCTATGCCAAGCAGCCGGTGTTAGTTCAACATAATGTAGCGGTCTATCAATATAACACAAGGTTGGGATCAAGCTCACGTCAAAAGTTTTCCGAGAAATACTTATCTATGCTTTATTTCTGTGAGCGTAAGAAGGAAGTTATTGCCGATAAATACCCCCAATATATCGAGCACGCACACAATATGGAAGTAAGAACCAATTTGTCGTTATTGCAAGTGCTTTGCAGCACTACAGATAAGAAATACAAAGAGATACAAAACAAGTGTATTTATACAGTTCGAAAGCTCTATAAATACCACAAACCGATCAATGCTCATCACAAAAAGCTTGCCTGGATAGTTGCACACGGTTTGTATCCGCTCTACAAGTTTGCCGTTAGACTTAAGTATTACAGATGATTTCGTTTGAATTCACGGCTTTGGTAGGAGGCTGAATTTTGAATAACCGTGTTTTGAAAAATGCAGGTTGGATTATAGGATTTAAGATTGCGCAATCGCTAATCAATTTGGTGATAGGACTCATTACTGCGCGCTATCTTGGTCCGTCAAATTACGGCGTTATCAGTTACGTTGCGTCGGTTATAGCGTTTGCACTGCCAATTATGCAATTGGGACTGAAACAAACGTTAGTTAAAGAGTTTGTCAAGTCTCCCGAGCAAGAGGGCAAGGTTTTAGGTACTGCTCTAATGCTCAACGTTATCTCAAGCTTCTTTTGCATTATAGGCTCGGTTTCCTTTGTGGTGCTCGTTAATGCCGGAGAAAAAGAAACTATTTTAGTTTGTGCTTTGTATAGCTTGTCGTTATTATTCCAGGCAACAGAAATGACTCAGTATTGGTTTCAGTCCAAGCTGTTATCCAAATATCCGTCAATCGCGTCATTGGTTGCGTACATCTTTGTTGCGCTATATAAGATTTTCTTGCTTGTAACAAAGAAAGACATTGCCTGGTTCGCTCTTTCCAACGCAATAGATTACCTTTTGATATCAGTTATCCTGATGATTTTATATAAGAGAGCGGGCGGTCAGCGCTTGTCTGTTGATTGGCGCGTTGGAAAAGAAATGCTCTCCCGAAGCAAGCATTATATCATTCCGAGCTTGATGGTTATGATTTTTCAGCATACCGATCAGATTATGATCAAGCTTATGATTGGCGAGGCAGAAACGGGATTCTACTCGGCGGCTATCGCTTGCATAGGAATTACCGGCTTTGTTTTTGCGGCTGTTATTGATTCTGCTCGACCGATAATTTTGGAAGAAAAAGAGCGCAATCAAGAGTTGTATGAAAGAAGAATGATTCAACTCTACAGCATTATCACCTATATGTCTTTGGCTCAAAGCATAGCAATGACAGTGTTGGCAGAGCCTTTGGTCAATCTTTTATACGGCGCAGAATATTCAAAAACTGCGGGAATTCTCGCGGTCAGTGTATGGTATATAACCTTCGGTCATTTTGGATCTGTAAGAAACATATGGATCTTAGCTGAAGATAAACAAAAATATTTGACGGGTATCAACGTGATTGGCGCCGTTTGCAACGTTGTTCTGAACTTTTTCTTGATATTACATTTCGGCGCTGTCGGTGCAGCTGTTGCTTCGGTCATTACACAGTTCTTCACCAATGTTGTCATCGGTTTTGTCTTCAAGCCGATTCGTCGCAACAACTATTTGATGTTGAAGGGGCTTAATCCAGCGGTTCTTTTCGGACTGTTGCGTAATTTGCTGCGACGCCGTTGATTATTCGTAAGAAGTTGACATATAAAAGTATGAAACAAGGTAAATATAAGAATTATACTCTCATCACCGCGGGCTCAACCTACCTTGATATTGACGCGTACGCGTGCTGCGTCGCGATGGCGGAGCTTTTGCGGCTGAAGGGTGAGGATGCTATTGCATATTCCCGAGCGCCCGCTAATTACAGCGTTTGTGACTCGCTCGTCGAGGACGGGCAGATTTCGGACAGCCTGCCCGACGGACTATCGAGTGACGAGGCGAGGTACATTGTCGTTGACGTTTCCGATCCGGAGTTTCTCAAGGGCTCGGTGCCGCTTGAGCGTGTCGTGGCGATTTACGACCACCACGTAGGCTTTGAGGACTATTGGCAGAGCCGACTCGGAGAGGGCGCACACATCGAGTTTATCGGTGCGGCGGCAACGCTCGTCTATCGCGAGTGGCGGCGCGAGGGCTTGCAGGACAGGATGAGCGCCAATACGGCGCGGTTGCTTGTCGCGGCAATCCTTGATAACACTCTGAACCTCACCTCAAAGAACACGACGCGCGAGGATATTGAGGCCTTTCGCGAGCTTTGCGAGAGGGAAGCGATTGGTGACGAGTGGTGCGCGGCGTATTTTTCCGACGTGCAGTCAAGCGTCGTCGCGGACCTTAAAAACGCTCTTTTTTGCGATATCAAAACCGTCAGGAATAATCCGTATCTTCCGTCGCGGGTCGCGCAAATCACCGTTTGGGACGCGGAAAGCGTCCTCGCGCGGCTTCCCGATATTCGCGAGTGGTTTGCAGAGAGTGCTGACGATTGGATGATAAATATCATCGATATCAAGCACGGCTGCAGCTATTTCGTGTGCGATAGCGAGAATTACCAAAGGCGGCTTGAGGGTGTCTTTGATGTCCGCTTTGAGTCCGGCGTGGCGAGGTCCTCGACCTCCTACTTAAGAAAAGAAATCATCAAAAAAACTGTATTTTGGGTCTAACTTTTGATAGCCGTAAGAGAGCCGAACTAACAAGCCTTAAGGCGATAAAATTTTGCGTCTTTCGTCGCGCCAAGCCTTGTAAAGTGCTACTTGACTGCGACTCGTCACGGCAAAACCCATCAAAATTTCATTCGCCGTAAGGTGCTATGCAGTTTTGAAATAATAGATTTTTTCATAGACGAGCTGGATTTATCGAGGAATATATGATATTTAAGATAAATTCGGCGATGTATTAGGGAAAAATCTATATTTCAAAACCTTATGAGTTCGGCTCTCTTACGGCTAAATCTTGAAATAAAATCAAATTAATGGAGAAAACCAAATGGTAGAATTAGGCTTTATTCACGGCAGATTTCAGCTTTTCCATAACGATCACCTGAATTATGCCCTGCTTGCTAAGGAGCAATGCAAAAAGCTCATAGTAGGAATCACCTCTCCCGAGAACGCGTCGCTTATACGTGAGGAGATAGATCCGCACAGGAGTGAGGCGGCTTCGAACCCGTTCACCTACTATGAAAGGTACAATATGATAAAGCTCGCGCTTCTTGAAGCGGGAGTGAAAAGAGAGGATTTTGAGATTGTACCTTATCCGATAGAGCGTCCCGAGATACTCTATAACTACGTTCCCCTAACCGCAACCTCCTTCTTCACTATCTACGATAAGTGGGGATATGAAAAGCTTGAGCGCCTCGGCTCGCTCGGCTACGGCACGGTCGTGCTCTTTGACGACCGCGAAAAGAAGATGTGCAGCACCGAGATAAGAGAACGGATATATTCGGGAACCGATTGGCGCGGTATGGTTCCGAATGCGGTATACGAATATATCACCGCGAACAATCTCACAGAAAAAGTAATCAAGCTACTGAGGAGGTAATATATGTTTGACGTTAATACTATCCCGATGTCCGAAAGGGTACATATAACCGAGAAATTGCTGAGATACGGCATTGCAATAGATCAGCAAACCGGAAAAATTGATTATATCCCGGGTACAACTGTTCCCGCGGTAAGATGCGAATCTATACATCTCATTCGTCACGCGGAAACCGAGGCGGTGGCTAAGCACGAATTTATGTGCGACACCTCTGATAACTGCGGCTTTACCGAGCGTGGAATCGAAATCACCAAAAAGCAGGCGGCGGAGCTTGACGCATACAACTTCGATATTGCGCTCTACGGACCTATTCCGCGCGTAGTCAATACTCAGCTTATCATTATGTCGCATCCCCAGAAATTCGAGGCGATAAAGGTTCATAAGCTTCACGGAATTGACAATACGGGTTGGGAGTATAAATCCTTTGAGGAGCTTCACACCACCCCCACCTTTATAGCCAGAGAAATTGAGAACAATATGTTTGCAAGAACTCCCAGCGGAACGAGCTGGGGTATGGTAATCGCAAACTGCACCGAGGTGCTCGACCTCATCAACGAGCAGTATGCGGGCAAGAGAGTGCTTTTGATAAGTCAGGGAAGCGTTCTTCGTGCCTTCCAGATTCTTCTGAGGAAAAGGGAGCATCCCTGGGACGGCTTCACGGTCGAAGGAATGTATCACGTCGGAGATGATACCAATAAGAAGAAAAACTACGGTGTTATTGAAAAGGTATATTGAGATATAAGATCAAGGCTATCACTTAAAGCTATTACAAGTAAGGATGAAAAATAATGTCACTTTTTTCTAACAAAACTTTACTCATAACCGGTGGCACAGGCTCGTTCGGCAATGCGGTGCTCAACAGATTTCTTACGACGGATATCGGCGAGATACGCATCTTCTCCCGCGACGAGAAGAAGCAGGACGATATGCGCCACGAGTTTCAGGCTAAAATGCCCGAGGTAGCAGGCAAAATCCGGTTTTACATAGGGGACGTGCGCGATATTCAGTCGATTCGTAACGCGATGCACGGCGTGGACTACGTCTTTCACGCGGCGGCTCTCAAGCAGGTTCCTTCCTGTGAGTTCTTTCCCATTGAGGCGGTAAAGACCAACGTTCTCGGAACGGAGAACGTGCTCACTGCCGCTATTGAAGCAGGCGTTAAAAACATCGTCTGCCTCTCGACCGATAAGGCGGCATACCCCGTCAACGCGATGGGCACGAGCAAGGCTATGATGGAGAAGGTCATAGTTGCAAAATCAAGAACCGTAGACCCGACGAAAACGAAGATATGCTGCACAAGATACGGCAACGTAATGTGCTCTCGCGGCTCGGTAATCCCCCTTTGGATAGAGCAGATCAGAGCCGGCAAGCCCATCACCGTGACCGACGGCTCTATGACGAGATTTATTATGTCGCTTGACGAGGCGGTAGACCTCGTTCTCTTCGCCTTTGAGCACGGCGAAAACGGTGATATACTCGTTCAGAAAGCGCCCGCTTGCACGATAAGGACGCAGGCGGAAGCGGTCTGCGAGCTCTTCGGCGGCGACAAGGAGAATATCAAGGTTATCGGTATACGTCACGGCGAGAAGATGTATGAAACGCTTCTTACAAACGAGGAGTGCGCAAACGCCGTGGATATGGGTAATTTCTACCGCGTTCCGTGCGACAAGCGCGACCTCAATTACGATAAGTATTTCAGCAAGGGCGATGCCGAGCGCAACACCTTGACAGAGTTCAATTCCAACAACACCGCGCTTTTGACGGTAGAAGAAACGAAAGCGAAGATTGCAAGCCTTCAGTATATCAAGGACGAGCTTGCAAGGGATGCAAGATGAGTATGAACGTACTTATAACGGGTGCTGACGGCTTCGTCGGACGGAATCTTGCTGCAGCGCTTATGAATATCCGTGACGGCAAGGACAGAACGCATCCCGACCTTAAGATTGATAAAATATATCTCTACGATATTCACTCGACCGAGTCGGAGCTTGACGAGGCGTGCGAGTCGGCTGATTTCGTTTTCAACCTTGCCGGAGTGAATCGCCCGAAGGATACGGGCGAGTTTATGGCGGGGAACTTCGGCTTTGCCGAAAAGCTGCTTTGTAAGCTGAAAAAATATAATAATACATGCCCCGTTATGCTCTCTTCCTCGATTCAGGCAACACTTGAGGGGAGATTTGCGGGCAGTGAGTACGCAAAATCCAAAAAGGCGGGCGAGGACCTCTTCTTCGGATATGCCGAAGAGGTTGGAGCGCGGGTGCTCGTTTACAGGCTTCCGAATCTCTTCGGAAAATGGTGCAGACCGAATTATAACAGTGTCGTAGCAACCTTTTGCCACAATCTCGCGCGCGACTTGCCCATTGAGGTGAGCGACCCGAATGTCGAGCTTGAGCTTCTTTATATCGACGACCTTGTGGGAGAGCTTATTCTCGCTCTTGAAGGGCGAGAGCACCGCGCCGAGTGCGGCAGGCTTTGCACCGTGCCGACAACTCACCGCGTGACCCTCGGCAGAATAGTCGAGCTTATAGAGAGCTTTAAGGCGCAGCCCTCGACGCTGCTTATGCCGAATATTCCAAGCGGCAGCTTTGACAAAAAGCTTTACAGCACCTATCTTTCCTATCTTCCGAAGGAAAAGGTGTCAATTCCGCTTGATATGAAATCCGATGCGCGCGGCAGCTTCACCGAAATCTTGCGCACAGTCGAGTGTGGACAGTTCAGCGTTAATATTTCAAAGCCCGGAGTTACCAAGGGCGAGCATTGGCACAACACGAAATGGGAGCTTTTCATCGTCGTCAGCGGCAGAGCACTTATCCGTCAGCGCAAGATAGGCGATAGCGAGGTCTTGACCTTCGAGGTCAGCGGCGAGCGCGTGGAGGCTGTGCATATGCTTCCGGGTTATACCCACAGTATAACGAATCTTTCGGACACCGAGGATCTCGTAACGCTGATGTGGGCTAACGAATGCTTTGATCCGGCACGTCCGGATACGTTTTATGAGGTGGTAGAATGAACGCAAAATTTGATTATACCGACGTAAAATTCAAAAACGACGGCAGGCTTAAGCTTTTGATAATCGTCGGCACGCGCCCCGAAATAATCCGTCTTGGTGCGGTTATTGAAAAGTGCCGCAGGTATTTTGACTGCATTTTAGCGCACACGGGTCAGAACTACGACTACAATCTGAACGGCGTTTTCTTCAAGGATCTCGGCGTAGGCGACCCCGATGTGTATATGGACGCTGTGGGCGACGACCTCGGAGCAACGGTCGGCAATATCATCAACTGCTCTTATAAGCTGATGAACGCAATAAAGCCGGAGGCGCTCCTTATTCTCGGTGATACCAACTCCTGCCTTTCGGCAATCTCGGCAAAAAGGCTTCATATTCCTATCTTCCATATGGAAGCGGGCAACAGATGCAAGGACGAATGTCTGCCCGAGGAAACCAATCGCAGAATAGTTGACATTATCTCTGACGTTAACCTCGCATATTCCGAGAATGCGCGCACCTATCTGCACGAATGCGGTCTTCCGAAGGAGCGGGTCTACGTTACCGGCTCGCCTATGGCAGAGGTGCTTCATAAGAACCTTGCGAGCATAGAGAGCTCGGATATTCACCAAAGGTTAGGGCTTGAAAAGAAGAGGTACATCCTCCTCTCCGCTCACCGCGAGGAGAATATAGATACCGATAAGAACTTTGAAAGTCTTTTCTCGGCTATCAATTCTCTTGCAGAGCGTTACGATATGCCCATCCTTTATTCCTGCCATCCGAGGAGCAAAAAGCGCCTTGAGGCAAAGGGCTTTAAGCTTGACAGTCGCGTCAGATGCCACGAGCCGCTCGGCTTCCACGATTACAACTGCCTGCAGATGAACGCATTTGCCGTCGTTTCGGACAGCGGAACGCTCCCCGAGGAGAGCTCCTTCTTCACCTCGGTCGGCCATCCCTTCCCGGCGGTATGCATCCGCACATCAACCGAGCGCCCCGAGGCGCTTGACAAGGCAACCTTCGTGCTTGCGGGCATCGACGAGCAGGGGCTTTCCCGCGCGGTAGAGCTTGCGGTCAAAATGAATGAAAACGGCGACACGGGCATACCCGTGCCGAGTTATATAGAAGAAAACGTGTCCACGAAGGTCGTTAAAATAATTCAGTCCTATACCGGAGTTGTTAATAAAATGGTCTGGAGAAAGGAATAATGTGCAATTGAAGAAAAACACCAAAACCTTCGCAGATATACACTGTCACGCCCTCTTCGGCGTTGACGACGGAGCTAAAAGCGTTGAGCTCATGCAAGAGATGATAGACAAGGAATATGAGGAAGGCGTTCGCTACCTGTGCTTCACCCCGCACTACCATCCCGGCTATTACGGGCATAACGAGGAGCGAAGCGAGTCGGCGTTTTCCATCGCTGTCGAGTACTGTAAGGAAAAGTACCCCAATATGCAGCTCTCACTTGCAAATGAGCTTCACTTTGGACCGGAGGCGATTTCCTGGATAAAGGAAAAGGCGTGCCGCACCGTTGCGGGCACGCGGTTCATCCTCGTGGATTTTTCGATGCCGGAGGATGAAGCCGTCATTGTAAAGAGCCTTTCGCGCCTTATCAGCACGGGTCATGTGCCTATATTGGCTCACGCTGAAAGGTATACGGCGCTTTCCATCGGCGCAATGAAAGAGTTGCGCCAAAACGGCGTTTTGATACAGTCAAACACCGGCTCGCTGTTTTGCAGTTTCGGATGCAGGGTAAAAAACAAGCTTAAAAGAATGCTTGCTTTGCGCATCGTTGATTTTCTTTCAACGGACGCACATAACCTCGGTGACAGAGCTCCGAGCTTTATGAAGTGTTACCTTTACGTTGCGAAAAAGTACGGCACCGAGTATGCAGATTATATATGCCGCGATAATGCGGTAGAAAGATTTTTCAACCTGGAGTGAGAGTCAGACTAAAAGAGCCTTAACCCTCGCAACTCGAACAAGAAAGGATCCAATACGAAAATGGAAAATAAAATAACTACAAGAGTGGTTACTGTAAGAGATTTATGGAACATATTCGTCCATAAGCTTTGGATAATCGCATTGTCGGCGGCGATATGCGTTGGTGCAATGTTTGCCGTCGTAACTCTGACTTACTCACCAAGATATTCCTCAACGGCGACGATGTATATTCTTCGCCAGGCAAACGAAAGCGATTCTGCGAACGACATATCCTCCGACTTCTCGCTCGCGCTTAAGGTCGTCAACGACTGCGACTTTTTGCTTAAGAGCGAAACTGTCGTCAACGCAGTCAAGGAAGACCTCGGACTTGGCGATAAGTACGCTGACCTCGAGGACTATATAACGACGAAGAACCCGACCGACACCCGTATTTTGCAGATAACCGTTGAGGCGGATACGCCCGAGATGGCGAAGAAAATCGTTGACTCGCTCTGCGAGATTGGTGCTGAGAGCATCAACGATGCAATGGGCTTTGATCAGGTCAACCTTTTCGAGCACGGTCACGTTGAGCCCGAGCCCTGCAACAAGACCTCTGTTCTTACCTATCTTTTCGCAGGCGGACTTGCGGCTGCAGCCGTATATCTTTTATTCGTGATAATGTATATAATGGACGACACCTTGAAGAGTGAGGAGGACTGCCAGACCTATCTCGGTGTCAGCATTATAGGCGAGATTCCGGACGCAGACGACGCACACAAGAGCAAGTACGGATATTATAAGCGCTACGGCTACGGTAAGTATAAATCACGCTACTCACCGTATAAGACGCTTCAGCCGGTTGAGAAAACAAATGGTAAGGAGGACGAAAAATGAGCTTAGAGCCTATCACCCTCAACCTTCCCGGTGAGAATGAATATTTCACGCAGGAAGCGTATAAGACTTTGCGCACGAACATTCAGTTCTGCGGAAAAAAGGTCAGAGTAATAGCAATAACCAGCGTTCGCGAGAACGAAGGTAAATCCACCGTGTCGCTTCATATAGGAAAGAGCTTTGCGGAGCTCGGCAAGCGCGTCCTCGTAATAGACGCCGATATGAGAAAGTCGGTTATCGCCGGAAGAAACACAACGGCTAACTCTCCGAGCGGTCTGAGCGAATATCTTACAGGTCTTAAGGGGGCAGAGGAGTGCTTCTATCCCGTAAAGGATTTGAATATGAGCGTTGTCTTCTCGGGAACTTATCCTCCGAACCCCGTCGAGCTTCTCAACGGTGAGAGCTTCTCCGAGCTGATAAGGGAGTGCAGAAAGGATTATGACTATATAATTATCGACACGCCCCCACTCGGCCAGGTAATCGACGCTGCCGTCGTTGCAACTAAATGCGATGGCGTTATAATGGTTCTCGGTAGTAAGAAGGTGCACTATAAGGAAGCGCAGGAGCTCGTTGATCAGATTGAAAAGAGCGGCTCGAAGATGCTTGGTATAGTTCTCAACCATAGAAACAAGAGCGAAAAGAAATACTATTAATCGTAAGAAATATTACAAAGCGTATAAGAGCAACTCAAGCTCGAAATAAAAACTTTGAGGGCGCATTTTGCGCCCTCAATATTTTTATAAAAGCCTTGAAAGTCGCAGAACTTTATGCTATAATAAGGAAAAAACTAATCAAGAGGTTTTAAGAGTGATACATACGATTGACTTCAAACGTAAATTTTCAAGGAATTATTATAAAAGCGAGCGAATGCAGCTCTCCGAGATGAAATTCGGTCTTCTCCCGCTCGAATCCGCAAGAGGAGCGCTTTATCCCATCATTCAGTCGTCCGGAAAATTCAGCGAAACGCTTAACGGCAGCTACAATTTCAACCCGCGCGGCGAAGCATCGGTAGCCCGTCTTATCGGAATGTTTAATCCCTATTCCACCTACGATATAGCTGTCAGTAAATATCCCGACGGAGCGAAGGTTGGCATACTCGTAAGGGCTGATAACGAGCTTTTGGTCTACGCAAAGCGCGAGGAGGATATACTCGGCTTCTTTTACCGCTTGAACGGTATTGAGAAAAGATTCGGAGAGTTCAAGGCAAGGGGTGTTGAAAGATTGCTCTTCACCTATCACGCAGGCGTTTGGGTTGATGCTTACGTAGAGGTGGACGGTGTTATTCATCCCGTCGCATTTGCCAACATACCCGAATGCATAACTCTTAAAAAGGAGTCTGTCTTCATTTCTGCGGACGCATCTCTCTATATTGAATCGAGCGCCAAGGTTACCGTGGGGGAGGTTGATAACTATCTCGACTGCGGAATAATGCAGGCGGACGTTAAGCCCGTCAAGTATGAGAACGGCGACGTTCTTATCGAGAACGGCAAAATATACCTCACCTATACCTCTCGCTTCGAGAACGAAATGATGCAGCAGATTGCCTCGTATAAGCTCTCGACCGCCGAGTTTAAGCTTGAGGGCGCGCTCCTCTTTGATGCGGGCGACGACCTTTGGTGCGGCGACGTGGCAACCTCGCTTATGTATGACAGAAATGCGAAGATATGGCGTCTTTGGACCTGTTTATTTTCACACGGGCATACACTTGCGTACTCGGAATTTGAAAACGAGCCACTCCACGGCATAAACGTAATCGACGTAAAGCAGGTAACGCCCGTTGAGGACGACCGCGCCTTTGGCGGTATGCCGGGTGACGAGGACCCCGACTTTATGTACGACAAGGAAAATGACTGCTGGTACTTCACCGTATGCCGCGCGGCAGAGAACAGAAAGTATCGCTACTATCTCTTCAAGTCGAATAGAGCCGATTCGGGCTATGAGTTCGTATCAAGATACGAGGGCGAGCCGGAGGTGACGGGCGGCAGATTCGTCAACTATAACGGAGTGACCTATTTCGTATTTGGACGCGCATTTAGTGAAATGTCAAAGTACGTCTGCTGCTCCGTTCCCGACCTTGAAAAGCTCGGCGACCTCAAGTGCAACCATCCCGACGGCGGCTTCCGCGGTTGGGGAACGGTCTTCGAAATTCCTTGCGGAACGAGAAAAAAGCTTCTTTGGGTCACCTTTGACAGAACGCTCGGAAGCTCTTATAATTGGAGCTACGGCAATTTCTACTTCTACGAGAGCGTAACCGAAAAAATTAATCAGTAAGTACGAATAAAGTGACAGCCTCCTTCAAATACTACCAAAAATGAAGGAGGCTTTTTTATGAAGCATTACGTATGCAAGCACTGCGGAAATCTTATCGCAATGGTGAACGACACCGGCAGAAATATCGGCTGTTGCGGTGAAAATATGAGGGAGATAACCCCATCTGCAATAACCGAGGTGAAGGAAAAGCACACACCCCGTGTTGAGAAAAAGGGTGATACTGTATCTATAACCGTCGGTCCTGCGGATACGGCGCATCCTATGCTGCCAAACCACGCAATAGCTTGGGTCTGCCTCGTTACGACTGAAGGTAGCCACAGAAAAAAGCTGAGGCCCGACGGGCTTGCTGTGGCAGAGTTCCGTCTGACGAAAAACGAAGAGCCCATCAAGGCGTTTGCCTACTGCAACGTGCACGGCCTATGGGTAAGCGAGTGCAAATAAAAGAGGCTAACGGTGACTTCACCGTTAGCCTCTTTTATTATTTATCTTCTTTCGCTGATTTATTTTGATATATAAACAAGAGTGTGAGCACTATTGCAAGCGGTATAAGCGCGAGCAGTGCGCCGAGGAAGATATTTGCGTTCGGGATAAAGGAGAGCGTTCCGTCGGAATTGGTTATCTTTTCGGCATCCTTGAGCATAGCGTCGCCAATCATAGGTCCTATAACGCCGGGGATGAGCACTTGCGCGATAATGCGTAGTCCCTGGAACATTCCCGAGCGATTTTTCGGCGTGTTATCTCTGATAGCCGCACCGAACACCGCCATTGAGGAGAGGTAGCCGCACATCATAAGAAGCGACCCAACAAAAACGAGCGGCGTGCTCCTTGAGAAGAAGAGGATGATGTAGCCTATGCCGAGGGTCGCTATGGCAGGGATAGTCGAATTCTTGAATCCGAGCTTATCGTATGCTCTGCCCCAAAGCGCCGTGAAGACCGATGCTAAGATTATGGCGGGCGCCATTATCAAAACGTAGTTTTCGAGCTTAAGGCTCTCCGTGTAATAAAGGATTAGGTAGGGCATAAATATCTGAATCGATATTCCGAGAAGAGCAAACGCCGCGAGGGTGATGTAAAGGAGAGGATTTTCCTTTATGACGGAGTAGCGGAAGCCGTAGACTATATTGGCAAGATAGTTGCGGTTATCTTCGGTCTTTATCTCGGGAGATTCGATAATGAACAGACCGAGGACACCGATAAGCACGACGGCTGCGCCGATTATAATAAATATCGTGGTCCAACTCTGCGATGAGCCGAGGTCAAAGCCCATAAAGCCGCCGAATACCGCAAGGATAGCAACGAGCGGCATCATCGAGTTGATTCCCTCTGCCGCGCCCCTGTCGGTTGAGTCGGTCATATCGGTGAGCCAGGCGTTGAATGCCGCGTCGTTCGCACTCGAGCCGAAGAAGGTCATAACGCAGTCCATAACTATAACGAGGGTTATGCAAATAGCGCTTACCGAGCTTGCCGTCGGGAATATCGCGCCAACGGTGTCGGTGCGGATGAGAGCGAATGAAAGAATTGACACGCCCCATAGGATATATCCGCCCGATATGAACGCGCGCCGCCTTCCGACCTTGTCGGAGAGCGCTCCTATGAGTATGGTCGTCAGCGTTGCACTGACAGCACTCGCCATAACCATCAGCGCAATATCGGTGGAGCTTGCGTTGAACATTTCGTAAATGAATACGTTGAAATACATATTCTCAACGACCCACGCTATCTGACCGACGAGGCTGAAGATAACGAGAGCGGAGAAAAATTTCTTTTTATTTTTAACCATAAAAATACCCCTAAACACACTTTTTGCGGCACGGGGTGCCGCAAAGGTGAAAATTTTAGTCTATTTTTCCAAGAAAGCTTTTGAGTGCGCGGAAGGACTCGTCGCTCAAGTGATGCTCAATCTTGCAAGCGTCAGCGCTCGCAGTTTCCTCCGAAACGCCTATCTTCAAGAAAAGGGCGGTAAGGAGCGTGTGCCGCTCGTATATTTTCTCGGCAACCTCGCGTCCTGCGTCCGTGAGGGTAATGAATCCACCGCCGTCAACGACGATGTAGCCACCGCTTTTCAAAAGCCCGACAGCGCGACTGACGCTTGGCTTTGAGTAGCCCGTATATTCAACGACGTCTATCGACCGCAGCATTCCTTTTTCCTTTGTGAGAACGTGAATAGCCTCAAGATACATCTCTCCGGATTCCTGAATGTGCATTTTGCCCCTCCTTTCCGAGTAGTAAATTTGTGCTTTAAGATAATTATAGCACGAAAAAAACACTTTTGCAACAAGATATCATTGTTTTTTCTGCTAATTTGAGGAGTCGCGCTCGTTTTTTCCTCGATTTGTTGCGCGCGGTAAAAAACGCGCACGCACTCACGTGCGACTTATTGACTTTCGCCGTGCTTGGTGCTATAATTATTTAGATAGAAATGTGTGGAGGATAATCCGTATGAACGTTAAGGATATATTTTTTGAGCTCGTTAGGCGCGAAACCACCTCTGACGAGGAATCGCCGCGCTGCCCTTCAACGAAAAATCAGCTCGAGCTGGCAAAGCTGTTAGTGTCGCGTATGAGGGATATCGGCATTGCTGACGCCGAGGTGGATTCCGACGGCTACGTATATGGCTCGATACCCGCAACCGCAAAGGGATATCAGACGCTGGGACTCATAGCGCATATGGACACAGCCCCCGGCGTCAGCGGCAAGGATATTAAGCCACGGGTGACCGAGGCTTATGACGGCGGTGATATCATGCTGAATTCCGATGGAGATGTCCTCTCTCCCGCCGATTATCCGTCGCTTCTTCACCATATCGGCAAAAGGCTTGTGGTCACCGACGGTACGACTCTTCTCGGCGCTGACGACAAGGCGGGAGTTGCCGAGATACTCGCGGTAGCCGAGCGTATAATAAATGACTCGAAGCCTCACGGCACTGTAAAGATAGCCTTTACACCCGACGAGGAGATAGGCAGGGGTGCTGATAAATTTGACGTTTCTCGCTTCGGCGCGGACTATGCGTACACAGTTGACGGTGGCAGAATAGGCGAGATAGAGTACGAGAACTTTAACGCCGCGGCGGCAACCGTCGAGATATTCGGCAGAAACATTCATCCCGGCTCTGCAAGGGGTAAGATGAAGAACGCCGCCCTTCGCGCAATGGAGTTCAACTCCCTCCTCCCCGCATACGAGGTTCCTGCGACGACTGACGGTTACGAGGGCTTCTATCACCTGACGGGTATGTCGGGAGATGAAAGCTATGCAAAGCTTAACTATATAATCCGCGACCACGACGAAAAAAGGTACAACGAGCGCTGCGAGCTTATGATGGCGGCAGGCCGCTTCTTCAATCAAAAATATGGCGAAAACTCTGCACGGGTCACCGTTTCGGAGAGCTATCGCAATATGAAGGAGAAGATTTTGCCGCATATGTATATCGTCGAGCGCGCAAAGGCGGCTATGCTTTCTGCGGGCGTCGAGCCGATAATAGTTCCCATTCGCGGCGGCACTGACGGAGCAAGGCTTTCATATATGGGGCTTCCGTGCCCGAACCTTTCCACAGGCGGTGAGAATTTCCATTCAAGATTCGAGTATATTCCCCTTGAGGATATGGAGCGTATGGTCGATGTTCTTGAGAAAATCATTTATTCGGCAGAAGAGGCGTTAGTATGATAAAGAAGATAATGTTAGATATTGACGATACTATTCTGGATTTTCATCTTTCGGAGAGCATCGCAATAAGAAAAGCGCTCACCTCCCTCGGTATCGACGTGACTGACGAGATAATAGCGACTTATAGCGCAATTAACAAATCCCAGTGGGAAGCGCTTGAGCGCGGCGAGATAGAGCGTAAGGTGCTCCTTTACCGTCGCTTTGAGATTCTCTTTGAACTGCTCGGCGTGAGCCTTTCAGGCAACGAGGCTCAGCGGCGCTACGAAACGGCGCTCGGCAAGGAAAGCCACTATCTTGAGGGGGCTGAGGAAATGCTTGAGGCGCTATCGAAAACCTACGAGCTTTATGCCGCCTCTAACGGCATCTCAAAGGTTCAAAGACCGAGAATAGAGAGCGCAGGGCTCGAGAGGTATTTCAAGGACATATTCATTTCCGAGGAGATAGGGTATAATAAGCCCTCAGTCGAGTTCTTTGACGTATGCCTTGAGCGCATGGGCTCGCCGAAGCGCGACGAGGTTTTGATTTTCGGCGACAGCTTGACATCGGATATCCTCGGCGGAATAAACGCGAAAATCCGCACCTGCCACTTTGACCCGAAGGGTAGGGGCGTGTATGAAAAAATAACTCCGGACTATTCCGTCAGCTCGTACTCCGAGTTTTTGAAGCTTCTCGAGAGTATCGAATAATTTAACACGCATAGCGGCTAAATGCAAATAATGTAAACAAAGATTGACAAAACAAGAGGAAAACAATGTACTACGGATATAAAATCAGCGATGAAACCGCCGCACTCGCGAAGCGGGCAGAGGCGGATCTTTGCGAGGTCTTCAGAAGAATTGACGAGAATACCCTCCTTTGCAGTGCAAAGGTTCTCTCAGCCTTTCAGGAGCTTCGCGTTTCGACAGCGGACTTTCTTGAGATAACAGGATACGGATATACCGATTCGGGAAGGGATAAGCTTGAGGCAATATACGCCAAGGTCTTTGGCGCAGAGGACGCGCTCGTGCGTCCGCAGATTATGTCGGGAACGCACGCGCTTGCAATAACCCTCGGCGGACTTTTGCATCACGGTGATACGCTCGTCTACGTAACCGGTGAGCCCTACGACACCTTGAGAAGCGTAATCGGCACTGCGGGCGAGAGCCGCAATTCTCTTATCAAGTGCGGTGTAAAGTATGAGGAGATAGACCTTCTTAACAACGACTTTGACCTTGAAAAAATCCGCGAGCGCCTATCGCGCGGCGACGTTAAGGTTGCCGCAATTCAGCGCAGTCGCGGCTATGCACAGCGCAAGAGTCTTACCATTGAAAAAATAGAGCGTGCGGTGAAGCTTATAAAAGAGGTTTCACCGAAAACCGTGATAATGGTTGATAACTGCTACGGCGAGTTCACCGAGGACCGCGAGCCCACCGACGTGGGAGCGGACGTCTTCGTTGGCTCGATGATGAAGAACCTCGGTGCAGGCCACGCGGTGAGCGGCGGCTATTGCGTCGGCAGGCGCGACGTTATCGAGGACATAGCCGAGCGCTTCAGCGCACCCTGCGTCGGCAAGGAGCTCGGCGCAAACTTCAATCAGCTCGCATCCTTTTATAAGGGGCTCTTTATGGCACCTGCCGCAGTTGGCTCGACGCTCAAATCAATGGCGTTTGCCGCAAGGATGCTCGAGCTCTCCGGATTTGGCGACGTTGACCCGGCGTACGACGAGGTACGCACCGATATAATTCAGACGATGAACCTTTATTCTGCCGATAAGCTCATAAAGTTCTGCCGCGGCATTCAGATGGGCTCGCCCGTCGAGTCCTACTGCATACCCGAGCCGGGTGATATGCCGGGATATCCGCACCCCGAGATAATGGCGGCGGGCACCTTCGTTACCGGCGCTACGAACGAGCTCAGCTGCGACGGTCCTCTGACACCGCCTTACACGGCTTATATGCAGGGTGGACTTACATACGAGTACGGAAAGCTCGGTGTTATGCGCGCCATCGACGAGATGTTCGACCGCTCTTGAAAATAGGCTCAAAACGGTAAAAAACAAAGATAAAACGCAGAAAAGTGGTGCGAAAATGGGAATTTGCTATATCGTGGGAGCAGGGGACTTCTTTATGAATTCAACTCCCGCAGAGGATGACCTCGTAATAGCGGCAGACGGTGGCGCGGACGCGCTCGTCGCGCACGGTATAAGAATAGATTTGCTCATCGGCGATATGGATTCCGTAAGCGAGCTTCCGACCGGAGTTGAACGGCTCGTTTATCCCAAGGATAAGGATTACACTGATACCTTTCTTGCCTATCTTGAGGGGGTAAAGCGTGGCTATACCGAGTTTTTGATATTCGGCGGCTATGGCGGAAGGGAAGACCATACCTGTGCAAACTACGCGCTCCTTCACTACGCAAGGCTCGCAGGCCACAGAGCGCGCCTTGTCGGTCAGCGAAACACGGCTTTCGTTCTCCATAACGAAAAGGCGAAGGTTGCAGGAATGGCGGGGCAGCATATCTCCGCTTTTGCAATAGGCGGGGCGGCAAAGGGCGTCAGCATTAAGGGCTTTTACTATGAAGCCGAGGATATAACCCTGACTCCCGAGTTTCCCCTTGCGGTGTCAAATATCTTTCTTGATACGGACGGCGAGATAGAGGTCCTGGACGGCACGCTTCTCGTCATAACCGAAAACTAATTCGGAAAAATTTTCCCCAAGTGCTTGACAAACGGGAAATTGAGTGCTAAAATTGACTCAACCAAACAGAATAACGTCAGGGGTGCTGTAAAAGGCTGAGACGCGGCTTGCCGCGAACCCTTTAACCTGATACGGATAATGCCGTCGTAGGAAGATTGTGTAAAGATCAAACCGCGCGGGGATTCTGCGCGGTTTAATTCTTTATACGGAGGTATTCAAACTTGAACGGTTCAAAAACCAAAAAGCTCGTTGAGAGTGCGATAATGATAGCACTCGCAACCGTGCTCAGCATCATCAAGGTCATCGATATGCCGTACGGCGGCTCGGTAACCTTGGCATCGTCGCTTCCCATCGTGATAATAGCCTATCGTCACGGTCTTGGGTGGGGACTTTCGAGCGGTATTGTTTACGGTATCCTTCAGCAACTGCTCGGACTCAGCACACTCTCCTACGTCACCGGCTGGCAGTCGGTCATAGCGGTGATACTGCTCGATTACGTTGTGGCGTATGCGGTGTTCGGTCTTTCGGGAGTTTTCTCGAAAATAGCTAAAAATCAGCACACGGGTATGGTCTTAGGCGCTCTTTTGACCTCGTTTCTGCGCTACGCGTGCCACGTAATTTCGGGCGTGACGGTATGGCGCGAGATATCAATCCCCGCGAGTGCCGCATTCACCTACTCGCTTATCTACAACGCGACCTATATGATACCCGACACCTGCGTTCTACTCGTCGCAGTGTATTACATCGGTCGCCTGATAGATTTCTCTCGTCCGCAGCCCACCCGTATGGTGCTCGAAAAAGCCGAAAATCGCAACACGGGGTACTACGTAGGCATATCCTCCGCCCTTTTTGTAGCGGCGGTTATAGCAGACGTCGTAATGATATTCCCCTATCTTCAGGACGAAGAGAGCGGAGTGTTCACTCTTGCAAATCTCTCGGAGGTCAACTGGGTGGCATTTGCGCTTATTAACGCAGTTTGCATCATTGGCGCAGTTGCGCTGCTCGTCATCTCTCGCGTACAGCACAGCGAGGAAAACTGACGAATAATAAAAAAATCGGCATAGCCTCGGATTCGCAGATTGCACGAAAATGCAATGGCGGATTTAGAGGTTATGCCGATTTTTGTCGTGCAAAGCACATTTCGCCTTGCACATAGCACGCGGGCGTGTTATAATTAGCTCGCAAAATAACATATACGCGAGGTAACTTTGATGAAAAAACTGATATCCCTTATTCTCGCCATATCCCTGTTGCTCCTATCTCTCGGACTCACCGCTTGCGGCGAGCCCGCGGATGACGGTACGACGGACGTCGAAGGTGGCGGCGAAAACGAAGGCGGAAACGAGGGCGGCACGGGAGATGCTCCCGATGCGAGCCTTGAGCTTATCAAGGACGGAGTCGCCAACTTCAATATAATTTACTCTATGTACGCCGACTCCGAGGTCCGCTCGACTATCGACTTCTGGATAGACCAGCTTGCATTCCACGGCGTTGAGGTTAAGTCCTATACCGACTCGAGCGTAAGCAAAATGCAGGACTGTGAAATACTTATAGGTGAGAGCCTAATTCAGCGTAACGACTATGCAGTCGACGTTCACGACTTCGGCGAAAAGGGCTACGTTATCAAGGTAGTTGATGAGAAGGTCGTTATTTGCGGCGGTAGTGTCGACTCAACTCTTGAGGCAATGACTCTCTTCCTTGAGGAATATCTCGGAGTCAATATTGCTACCGTAGAGGTTGGGGACGTGAGCGTTGCCAAAACTCTGTTTGTAGAAAAGGTGCAGGACGATTATCCTATCAAGGACGTAACCGTCGGTGGCGAGAGCATAAGAGGCGCGTATATACGCGCACAGCGCACCAATGCAGGTGAGTACGCCGCAGCACAGGTTCTTCAAGCGGCGCTTTATACCAATTCGGGAATCTGGCTCAAGATTCAATCTCCCGCGGATGATACCGGAAAGAAGATACAGCTCAATCTCGTTGACGACGAGGGCGATGAGGGCTTCAGAGTTTTCGTAAATAACGGCACTCTTACCGTTAACGCAGAGTACGATGGTACGTTCGAGCGCGGTATGAACGACTTTATAGCCGATGCAATAACCAACGCTACGGGCACGGTCGACTTTGCAAACGATTACAGCTTTGTAACCGACACGTCCTTCGTCAGATATTCCGACTTTGGAGCTGCGGGAACGGGCTTGATTGACGACTTTGACGAGATTATAGCGACCCACGAATTCGCGAACCAATACGGTCTTCGAGTTGAGGCAGACGAGGGGGCGACCTACTACATAAGCGAAGGTCAAAGAACCGCCGATATCAAAACTCCGGTTGACTGGAAGGACGCTACGTTCATAATTGACGACCGCAACCTGACTCAGCAAAACGGAGGAAAGAACAGGCTCTTCACGGTAACCAGCTACAATGCGACCTATAACCTCAAGGTTCCCGAGGGAATGAAGCTTTCGAAGGACGCGACCAATGTCGGACTTACCTTTGATACCGACGTTATGCTTAAAATTATCAATCAAAACAAGCGCGTCTTTATAAGAACGGGTAACTTTACCGCTCAGTCGCAGGATTGCTCCGACGTTGTTATAGTTCACCCGAACGGTGATATCGACGAGTCGACTCCTCTCGTCTTCGATTACGACGAGATAACCTCTATTCAGGTTATTTCAATGATAGACGAGCCGATGACCATAAACGGCGGTACGTTCATTCATTATCCCAACCATCAGGCGAGAAGCGGTGGATATTTCCGTCGTAATATCGTAGTATACCGTTCTAACACCACCCTTTACGGTGTTAAAATGCTGCTCGAAAAAGAGCCCGATCCCACGGATGAGAGTCAAAGCTCAAGCCCGTACGAGGGCTTCTTCTCTGCGAATAACGCCTGCAACGTCACCTTTGATTCCTGCGTTCTCTCCGGCAGATACGCCTACGTTTATCAGTTCAACGGCTCAAATAAGCGTACGGGTACTTATGCAACGAATTCCGAGCATTCCATCAACACCACTTGGCAGAACTGCACGCAGGCAAACGATATTCACGACACGAACCGATGGGGCGTTATGGGCTCGGGTGGCTCAAAGAACTTGAAATGGGAAAATTGCGTGCTTTCGCGCTTTGATATTCACACCGGTGCCCACAATATCTATCTCAAGGACTGTGAGATTGGTGAGGTTATCAACCTTATCGGATGGGGCACGGCTTACCTTGAAAACGTCAAGGTGTCGGGTGCTTATAACCAGTATTTCATCCGTCTTCGTGAGGACTATGGCGCTATCTGGGACGGCGACGTTATTATTAAAAACTGCGAGCTCGTTTTGAAGGACGGTCTTACGGCAGCCTACGTATTCCGCGCCGATTGGAACTCGCACGACTACGGCTATCAGGTCGCACTTCCGAACGTTGATATTGACGGATTTAAGGTCACCTATCAGAACGGCAAGGACTTCACCGGAACGCTTTCTGTCTTCAGAAAGATATCCGGCTATTCCACCGACATAAGAAAAGACGTAACCAATCCGCTCAAAGCGCCGCTGACCGTTACCGTAAAGGGCGTAAGCTACACACTCAAGCTTGTCGAAACGACGAATTGTGAAATTATCTTTACCGATACCACCTTCACGGTTATAAAGGATGAGTAAGCGCAAAAAACACGAATAAACAATACACGGGGTGGCATTTGCGAATTATCCCGCTATCAAAATAGAGGAATTTTTAATGAAAAAACAGAATGATGGTCAGATAGTTAAATATAGCGCATTTGGCGCAGTCGGTGACGGAGTTACCGACGATTTTGAGGCAATAGTCGCCGCGCACGAATACGCAAACGAGCGTGGTCTTAAGGTCGAGGCTGACGAGGGCGCGACCTATTACGTCGGCTCTCATAGGAAGAGCGCTGTGATACTGACCGATGTTGACTGGTGTGACGCTCACTTCATAATAGACGACAGCGTAGTCAAGCGCGAGGACAGTAAGTACAGCATATTCAGCATATGTTCGGAGCACGAGCCCTTCAAAGCAACCTTGCCGGATGGATACAGTCTTAAGCGCGGCGATAAGAATATCGGCTTGCAGTTTGACACGAAGGTTCTCATTTTCGTCGAAAACGCAGACAAGCGAGTTTACATAAGGTGCGGAGCAACGCTTGCCAACAGCGGCGCCGCTCAGCGAGAGGTTTTGCTCGTTCATCCCGACGGACAAATTGACGACTCGACTCCCGTCATTTTTGATTACGACAAGGTTACCGATATGACGGTTTACCGTGTTGATGATGCGCCTCTTTTGATTCAGGGCGGCACGTTTACCACCTACTCAAACTGCGGCGGTGATGCAAAAAAGTGGTGCGGCTATTGGAGAGGAATAGAGGTAAGACGCTCCAACACAACCGTCTACAACGTAAAGCATCTTATTGAGCGCGAGCACGACGACCTTGATGCGTCCTGCCCGTACGTAGGCTTCTTCTTGGCGCGACTTGCAAACAACGTGGTCTTTGACTCCTGCGTTATGTTCAGCCATAAGACTTATAGGCACGGAACGTATGACACCCAAGCTAATACAGCAAATAACGTAACCTGGAAAAATTGCACGCAGGCTGACGGAATAGACCGTTTTGGAAAGGGCTATTGGGGCGTTATGGCATCCAACTACGTAAAGAACCTGACCTTCGACGGCTGCGTTTTGTCGAGATTCGACGCGCATTGCGGAGTGCATAACGTAACCATTAAGGATTCCGAAATCGGCGAGATTATTAATCTTGTCGGCACGGGTGACTGCTATATCGAGAATACCTTGTTGTCGAGCGGACACTGGCATTTCTTCGTCCGTCTTCGCGAGGATTACGGCGCTATTTGGGATGGAACTCTCACCGTTAAAAACTGCAAGCTGCGCGTTCCGAGGAGCGCTGGGTCCGCATATCTTTTGAGATGCTATTGGAACGAGCACTATTTCGGATACAAGTGCGCTCTTCCGAACATTTACGTGGACGGCTTCTCGGTCGAATATCTTGACGGCGGCGCATATGACGGAAAGCTCTTCATCTTCAAGGCTATCACTGATACCGACGAGGATTTACGTAAGAACGAAACCAACCCGCTCGGTGTGCCGAGTGTCATATCTCTTAAGGGTATAGCTCAACCCTACGAGATGATGGAGAACCCCGGCAACAACGTTATTCTTTCTGACACAAAAATCATACGCAACTAACCGAAAAAACAACACACGGGGTGGCACTTGCAGCTCGCAAGCGTCACCCTTTCGATTTGCTTTTGGGAAAATTCTTGCCGATGCGGGTATAAGTCAATCTGCACATAAAAATAGTGCGCGCGTAGTGGAATGTGCCGATTTTTCTCTTTTTGCCGTGGTTTGCTTGAACTTGACTGCCTTTATATGATAAAATATAAGCGTAAAGATATAATTTTTATGAGGTGAAGATTATGAAAAAATTCCTATCGCTCATATTGGCACTGACGCTCGTATTCTTCTCTGTATCGCTTACAAGCTGTGGCGATGGCGGGGACAATACCGACAACAATGGCGGAAACGAAAGCGGTGGCGCTGACAATAACGGCGGCGAAACCGTAGACGACGGAAATGCAGGCGGCGGCACAACGACCGTTCCGTCCCTTCAGCTTATCAAGGACGGAGTTGCGAGCTTCAATATAGTTTATTCCGAGAGCACAGACCCGGAGGTCGTAGATGCTATCAATTATTGGATAACGAAGCTTGCCGAGTTTGACGTTGAGGCAAAGGCGGTTCTCGATACCGATACGGCAAGCGCGCAGGACTGCGAAATACTCATTGGCACAGGCCTTTTGGGCAGAGAGGCTTACGCGGTTGATTATCACGACTACGGTGAAAAGGGCTACGTAATCAAGGTAGTTGACGAAAAGGTTATCGTCTTTGGCGGCTCGACCGACGCAACGCTTGACGTTATGACGCTTTTTATCGAGGAATACCTTGGCGTGAATATCGCTACTATCGCGGTTATCGACGTTTCGCTTGCCAAGGATCTTTACGTTGAAAAGGTTCAGGACGATTATCCTATCAAAAACCTCACCGTGAAAGGCGAGAGCGTAAAGAATATGTACATCGCTGCTGACGAGGGCAATGAATACGAATTTGCAGCGGCGCAGATTCTTCAGGGCGCACTTTACACCTACGCGGGTGCTTGGATTCCGATTTCCCGGACCGGCGAGGGCGAGAAAATAAGCGTCAGCGTCGTTTCGGATGCCGGCGAGGACGGCTTTAGGGTTTCGGTAAGCGAGGGTGGTTTGAATATCGATTGCGCTTACTACAACGTCTTCTCCAAGGGTATGACCGAATTTGTGGACGACGTTATAGCCGGTGCGACGGGCACTCTTGATTTCGGCGATAATTACAGCTACTCCACCTGCGTTTCTGTCGTTAGGTACAGCGACTTCGGCGCAAAGGGAACGGGTGCTGTTGACGATTTCGATGCTATAATCAAAACTCACGAGTTTGCAAACGAGTGCGGACAGAAGGTAGAAGCCGACCCTGGCAAGACCTACTATATCCGCGAAAACCTCAGAACCGCATATATCAAGACCGACGTCGATTGGAAGGATGCACAGTTCATAATTGACGACCGTGAAATTACCAAGGACGTGCGCGGTCACTGGGTATTCAAGGTGCTTCCCGAGGAGGATAGCTATTCGGTTGAGATCCCCGCAGGATACAGCCTCAAGAAGACCGACACCAATATCGGTATGACCTTTGCAACGAAGGTTATGATTCACATTACCAACAACACCAAGAAGGTTTATATAAGAGAGGGGCTGAACTCCGGTAGCGACAATCAGCAGGAAATGATAGTCGTTGAGGCAAACGGCGACATCGATCCGAACACCCCCCTCATCTTCGACTACGAGAAGGTCACCTCGATGAAGGTCTATCCGATAGACGATAAGCCTCTGCTTATCCAGGGCGGAACGTTTACCACCTATGCAAACCAGCAGATATCCGCATCGGCGTACTACGCTCGCGGTCTGTTCGTTCAGCGCTCGAACACGAGAGTCTACAACGTAACTCACCTTATCGATAAAGAACCCGAAACCGAGAACGGCTCTTGCCCCTACACCGGCTTCTTCTACGTTGAGTATGCCAACAACGTAATCTTTGACAGCTGCGTAATGTCGAGCCATAAGAAATATAAGACCCTTCAGCCCGACGGCGACTACGTTGACCAGGGTACTTACGATACTCAGGCGGTAAGATGCAACAATATTACCTGGTATAACTGCACGCAGGCAAACCCGATAGATATGTTTGCGCAGGGCTATTGGAGCGTTATGGCGTCCAACTTCTCAAAGAACCTCACATACGATAAATGCGTCCTCTCCCGCTTTGACGCTCACCGTGGCGTTCATAACATAACCATCAAGGACTCGGAGATAGGCGAGGTTATCAATATCATCGGCTCGGGAACTGCTCTTATCGAAAACACCACTCTTTCGAGCGGAGATAAGAACTACTTCGTTCGTATCCGTGAGGACTACGGTGCTACCTGGGAGGGTGATATCATCATCAACAACTGCAAGATGATAGTTAAGGATTCAACCACCACGGCTTACGTTATAAGAGCCGATTGGAAGGAATGGGACTTCGGCTATAAGTGCTACGTACCGAACCTTTACGTTGACGGCTTCTCGGTTGAGCATAAGAACGGTAAGTCGTTCGTTTACACGCTTAACATTTTCAAGTCCTTCGGCGCTTCCTCCGTCGATCTTCGCGAGAATGCGACCAATCCGCTTGTTATGGCAGAAACGATATCGATTAAGAACGTTAATCACTACTACGATATCATCGAGGGAACGACCTGTGACAAGTTGCTTGATAAAACCACGATAATAGAAAGCAAGGATGAATAAAATACTAATGAAAAAATTTATATCGTTAATTTTGGCGCTGACGCTATTGTTGAGTGCTCTCGTTCTTACCTCCTGCGGCGGCAACGAAACCGACGGCGGCGAAATTGACAACGGCGGAAACGAAGGTGACGGCGGTAATGGCGGAGAGGGTAGCGGCGGCACGTCAGAGCCTATGCTCGAGCTCATAAAGGATAAGGTTGCAAGCTTCACCATAGTATCAAACCAAAAGGACGCCGAAATAAATGCGGCTGTCAACAATTGGATCGAAATGCTTGCCCTTTACGGAGTTGAGGCAAAGCACGTTGCCGATTATAGCGTCAACAAAATGCAGGACTGCGAGATACTTATCGGAACGGGGCTCGTTCAGCGTGACGAATATGCAGTCGATATTCACGACTTCGGCGATAAGGGTTACGTAATTAAGGTAGTTAACGACAAGGTCGTCATATGCGGTGGAAACACCGAGTCGACCGTTGAGGCAATGACGCATTTCCTTGAAAACTATATCGGAATAAACGTTGCAACCGTTGACGTCGTCGACGTTAGCGTATCCAAAACACTCTCGTTTATGAAGGTTCAGGACGATTATCCCATCAAGAGCATCACTGTAAACGGCGAGGGTGTAAAGGATCTTTACATATCTGCAAGCCGCACCACCCCTTCGGAATACGCGGCGGCGCAGAATCTTCAGGCTGCCCTTTACAGCAGCTCGGGCGTATGGCTTGACATTCTTTACTACGAGAACGATACAAGTGACAGAGTTAAGGTAGAGCTCGTCGACGATGCGGGCGAGGACGGCTTCCGAGTCTATGTTGATACCGACGGAAATCTCACCTTCCACTGCGCTTACAAAAACGCCTTTTCAAAGGGTGTGGCGGCGTTTGAGGAGTCGGTTCTCAAAAAAGCAAGCGGAACGCTTGATTTCACCGACTCCTACAACTACACAAGCTGCGTTTCGGTCGTCAAGTACAGCGAGTTTGGCGCGAAGGGCAACGGCGCGGTCGATGACCTTGCCGCTATCGTCGCGACTCACGAATACGCGAACGAGGGCGGTCAGCGCGTAGAAGCCGACCCCGGCAAGACCTATTACATCGCCGGAACTGACATTTCGGCTATCATTAAAACCGACGTTGACTGGAAGGACGCCGAATTCATAATAGATGACCGCGGCGTTTTCGATGCGGATAGAAACCATTGGATATTCAAGGTTTTGTCTGATGCCGAACCGTACACGGTTAAGCTTCCCGAAAATTACAGTCTTAAAACGACTGATACGAATATTGGACTTACCTTTGACGAGAGCGTTTTGCTCTTTATTGAGAATGAAACCGAGAAAACCTGGCTCCGATACCCCAACGGCGCAGGTTACAATAAGCAGGAGGTCGTTATAGTAGACAAGGACGGTAACCTCGACCCGCTGACACCTCTCGTCTTCGACTACGGCAGAGTAACTACTATGAAGGCTTACGCAATAGACGATAAGCCGATAACCATAAAGGGCGGCACGTTTACCACCTGGGCAAACCTTGAGGAAAGTATGTCGCGTTATTATGCACGCGGCTTGTACGTTCAGCGTGCCAACACCACGGTTTACGGAGTAACGCACCTTGTCGATAAAGAGCCCGAAACCGTTAACGGTTCGCGCCCGTACTACGGATTCTTCTTTACCGAGTACTCTCACAATATTACGTTTGATTCCTGCGTTATGACCAGCCATAAGTATTATACCTCAGGCACGTACGATACATGGGCAACCCGCGCTACCGCAGTAACCTGGAAAAATTGCACTCAATCTGACAGGATTGACCGATTTGCCGAGGGCTATTGGGGCGTTATGGCTTCCAAATTCACGAAGAATCTTACATTTGAAAATTGCGTCCTTTCCCGATTTGATGCGCACGAGGGAGTTTGCAACGTCACCATCAAGGATTCCGAGATAGGTGAAATAATCAACCTCGTCGGTTGGGGCACGGCCGTTATTGAAAACACAAAGGTCACCAGTGGAAACAAGAATTATTTCGTTCGTCTTCGCGAGGACTACGGCTCGACCTGGGAGGGCGATATATACATCACGAATTGCGAAATACACGTTGCTAATACAAGCAAAAAGGCGTATGTTGTAAGAGCCGATTGGTACGAGCACTACTTCGGCTACGATTGCTATTTACCCAATCTTTACGTTGACGGATTTAAGGTCAAATATCTGAACGGAAACGATTTTACAGGCACGCTTAATATAATCAAAACTTTGAACGGCTCATATCCCGACCTTCGTAACAACAAAACCAACCCCTTGGTAATGCCCGAGGTTATTTCTGTAAAGAACGTGGAGCATACTTACGACGTGCTTGAGGGCACGGTGAACGACGTTATGCTCGATAACACAACGGTAATAGAAGGCAAGGATGAGGAATAATTCAGTAAGGAGAACCTATGAAAAAAATAATATCGCTTCTTTTGGCGCTGACGCTTTTATTGAGCGCTCTCGTTCTCACCTCCTGCGGCGGCAATGAAACCGACGGCGGAAACGAAAACGGCGGAGGTGAGCTCGGCGGTGAGCTCGGCGGTGAAACCGACGTTGGAGGAAACGGCGGTTCTGCCGAACCTATGCTTGAGCTCATAAAGGATAAGGTAGCAAGCTTCACCATAGTATCAAATCAAAAGGACGCCGAGATAAATGCGGCTGTCAACAATTGGATAGAAATGCTCTCCTTTTACGGAGTTGAGGCAAAGCACGTTGCCGATTACAGCGTCAACAAAATGCAGGACTGCGAGATACTTATCGGAACGGGGCTCGTTCAGCGTGACGAATATGCAGTCGACATTCACGACTTCGGCGATAAGGGTTACGTAATTAAGGTAGTTAACGACAAAGTCGTTATCTGCGGTGGAAACACCGAGTCGACCGTTGAGGCTATGACGGTATTCCTCGAAAACTATATCGGAATAAACATTGCAACCGTTGACGTCGTCGACGTCAGCGTATCCAAGACGCTTCTTGTCGAAAAGGTGCAGGATGACTATCCCATCAAGAACCTCACCGTTAACGGCGTGAGCATAAAGGATGCTTACATCCGTGCAAGCCGTACCGATACGTACGCATATGCGGCGGCGCAGGACCTTCAGGCTGCTCTTTACAGCAATTCGGGCGCTTGGCTTGATATTATGTATCCTGAGGACGACACCGCAGCTAAAGTAAAGGTTGAACTCGTTGAGGATGCAGGCGAGGACGGCTTCCGAGTCTTCGTTGATACCGACGGAAATCTCACATTCCACTGCGCTTATAAGAATTCATTCTCGAAGGGAATGGAAAGGTTTGCGAACACCGTTCTTGCAAAGTCGGGTGAAACCCTTAACTTTACGAGCGGCGAAGACTTCTATACCACCAACGTATCCGTAGTTAAGTACAGCGAATTCGGTGCAAAGGGCACGGGCGGCGTTGACGACTTCGACGCTATCATAGCGACTCACGAGTTTGCAAACGTGGGCGGCCAGCGCGTAGAGGCGGACAAGGGTGCTACCTATTATATAGGCGCACACAAAAAAACTGCCGTAATTATGACTGACGTTGACTGGCGTGATGCAAAGTTCATAATTGACGACCGGGACGTTTTGAGAGCCGACGCCGGATGGTGGGTATTCAGCGTTCGCCCGGACATAGCTTCCTACAAGGTTCAAATTCCCGAAAACTACAGCTTAAAGCAAACCGACACGAACGTAGGACTTACCTTCGACACGAGCGTTCTTCTTTTGGTTCGCAACACCAATAAGTACGTTTACATAAGAACGGGCGAGGGCCTTGCAAACAACGGTCACTATCAGCGCGAGATAATTCTCGTGGATAAGGACGGAAATATAGACCCGAGCACTCCCCTTATCTTTGATTACGACCAAGTAACCCACCTGGACGCGTATTCCGTAGACGAAAAGCCTCTGACCGTTCAAGGCGGATTCTTCACCACTTATGCAAACGTCGGCGGTAACGCATCTCAGTGGTGCAACTACACTCGCGGAATTCAGACCATACGCTCTAACACAACTATTTACAACGTAGTTCACTATATTGAAAAGGAACCAGAAATCACCGACGATGCATCTAAGGATGCATCCTGCCCGTACGGCGGCTTCTTCTATGCGGGATATGCGAATAACGTCACCTTCGATTCCTGCGTAATGACCTGCCACAGACATTACAGGCACGGCACTTACGATACGCTTGCAGAGGTTGCCAACGACGTAACCTGGAAAAACTGCTCGCAGACCGACCCGATAAACCGCTTTGCCGAGGGCTATTGGAGCGTTATGGCGTCCAACTTCGTAAAAAATCTTGCTTACGACAATTGCGTCATCTCCCGCTTTGACGCGCATATGGGCGTTCATAACGTAACGATTAAGGATTCGGAGATAGGTGAAATTATCAACCTCGTCGGCTCGGGCACCTGCCATATTGAGAACACTCATCTTTCAAGCGGAGATAAGAACTACTTTGTCCGTCTTCGTGAGGACTACGGCGCAACCTGGGAGGGCGACCTCATTATCAAGAATTGCAAGATGAGCGTTAAGGACAACGCAACGGCTGCTTATCTTGTAAGAGCGAATTGGAACTCTCACTATTACGGCTACCCCTGCTATATTCCCAACATCTACGTGGACGGCTTTGAGATTTATTATCTGAATGGCAACAAGTTCAGTGGCAACTTCTACATATTCAAAAAGATGACCGATTCCTCGCTCGACTTCAGATACGATGAGATAAATCCGATAAACGTTCCCGAAACCATAACTCTTAAGAATATTTCTCACGCATATACTCTTACGGAATACTCCTACAACGAAAAAATATTTGCCGACACCACGATAATTACCGGCAAGGAAGATTAGCGCGAAGTAACACTTATCAAACCCGAACTTTAATTATTCGCGCCCACGAATTTTCGCGATTTGGAGCCTTGTTCCAAATCGTCGCGAGCGATGCCGAAAATTCAATTACGCTTTGTGTGGTCGCCCGAGGCGACGGAATAGAGCTTATCGTGAAAATACCAAAAATCAATACACGGGGTGGTAGAAACATTCTGCTGCCGCCCCGTGAAAAGTAAATATTTTATGAAAGAGAAGCAAAGATGAAATCGATGAAAAAACTGTTAGCACTTCTTTTGGTGCTCACCCTTGCCTTTACGTCAATGCTCTCCCTCACTGCCTGCGGCGGTGGCGGAGATGAAACCGATGACGGCGGCATAAACGATAACGGTGGTCAGCTCGGCGGTGAAGACCAAGTGGGCGGCGACGTAAGCGGCGGCGACAGCAGCGAGCCTATGCTTGAGCTCATAAAGGATAAGGTAGCAAGCTTCACCATAGTATCAAATCAAAAGGACGCCGAGATAAATGCGGCTGTAAACAACTGGATAGAAATGCTCGCATTCTACGGAATTGAGGCAAAGCACGTTGCCGATCACAGTGTTAACAAAATGCAGGACTGCGAGATACTTATCGGAACGGGGCTCGTACAGCGTGACGAATACGCAGTCGATATTCACGACTTCGGCGAAAAGGGCTACGTAATCAAGGTAGTTAACGACAAGGTCGTCGTCTGCGGTGGTAATACCGACTCCACCCTTGAGGCTATGATGATATTCCTTGAAAATTATCTTGGAATAAATATTGCAACAATTGACGTCACCGACGTCAGCGTGTCTAAAACGCTCTTCGTTGAAAAGGTTCAGGACGACTATCGTATCAAGAATCTCACCGTTAACGGCGAGAGCATAAAGGATGCTTACATATCCGCAAGCCATGCCGACACGTACGCATATGCTGCGGCACAGAACCTTCAGGCAGCTATATACAGTAACGTCGGAAAGTGGATGGATATTATGTATCTTGAGGACGACACCTCGAATAAAATCAAGGTAGAGGTAGTCGAGGATGCAGGTGATGACGGCTTCCGCGTCTTCGTTGATACCGACGGAAATCTCACCTTCCACTGCGCTTATAAAAACTCATTTGCTACGGGAATGGATAAGTTTGCAAACGCAGTTCTTGCAAAGTCGGGCGAAACCCTTAACTTTACGAGCGGTGAAGACTTCTATACCACCAACGTATCCGTAGTTAAGTACAGCGACTTCGGCGCAAAGGGTACGGGATCAGTAGATGATTTCGAGGCTATAATAAAGACTCACGAGTTTGCAAACATAGGCGGTCAGCGCGTCGAGGCAGACAAGGGTGCGACCTATTACATCGGATCTCACAGAAATACTGCGGTAATTAAGACCGACGTTGACTGGAAGGATGCAAAGTTCATCATAGACGACCGCGTCGTTTCGAGAGCCGACTCGGGATTCTGGATATTCAGCGTTCGTCCCGAGAAGGAATCGTATAAAGTAACTCTCCCCAAGGATTACAAGCTTATGAGGAGTGATACGAATATCGGTCTTACGTTTGAAACCGGCGTTATGCTTCTCGTTGAAAACAGAAACAAGCGCGTTTACATCAGATCGGGTGAGGGTCTTGCAAACAACGGTAACACTCAGCGCGAGGTAATTGTCGTTGATAAGGACGGAAATCTTGACGAGCTCACTCCCTTGATTTTTGATTATGAACCCGTAACCAACCTTACGGCATATCCCATTGACGATAAGCCCATCTTGATTCAGGGCGGAACCTTCACGACCTATGCAAACGTCGGCGGAAACGCAAGCTCTTGGTGCGGATATGCCCGCGGAATTTATGTAGCCCGTTCTAACACCACCGTTTATAACGTAGTGCACCTTATCGAAAAAGAGCCTCCGATCACTGACGAGGCTTCCAAAGAGGCATCCTGTCCTTACCAAGGCTTCTTCCTTGCACAGTATTCGAATAACGTAACCTTCGACTCCTGCGTTATGACCAGCCATCTTGCGTATCAGCACGGAACCTACGACACTCAGGCAAACACGGCGAATAACGTAACCTGGAAAAATTGCACGCAGTCCGACCCGCTCGATAGATTTAATCAAGGCTATTGGGGCGTTATGGCGTCGAACTATGCCAAAAACCTCACCTTCGACGGTTGCGCTCTTACGAGATTTGACGCGCACTGCGGCGTTTATAACGTAACCATTAAGGATTCGGAGATAGGTGAGATTATCAACCTTGTCGGCGGAGGCACCTGCCTTATCGAGAACACTAAGGTCACAGGCGGAACTTGGCCGTTCCTCGTTCGTCTTCGTGAGGACTACGGCGGAACCTGGGAGGGCGACCTCATCGTCAAGAACTGCAAGCTGTACGTTAAGGACAGTGCTACGAAGGCTTATCTTGTAAGAGCACAGTGGAACGAGCACGACTACGGATATCCCTGCTATATCCCGAATATCTACGTTGACGGACTTGAACTGTTCCACGTTAGCGGTCAAAAGTTTGGCGGTACGTTCTATATCTTCAAGGAAATGACCGTATCCTCACAGGACTTCAGATATAACGAGGTGAATCCTATAAACGTTCCCGAAAAAATCGAGCTCAAGAATCTTTCGCATCCTTACACTTTGACAGAGAACAAATATAACGCGCAGATCTTTGCCGATACGAAGGTAACGAACGGAGAAGACGAATAATACGCAAAATGATACACGGGGTGGCATCTACGTTAGGTGCCACCCTGCAAAAGATTAATAAACTTGGAAGTGATGTGCTAATGAAAAAATTCTTATCACTCATATTGGCGCTTACCATCCTTCTCCTCTCGCTTTCCTTCACCGCCTGCGGTGATGGCGAGGCGGACGATACCGTTAACGAGGGTGGCGAAGCGGGAGAAAACGAGGGTGGGGAAAACCTCGGCGGCGAAAGCCCCACACCGACCCTTGACCTCATAAAAGATAAGGTTGCCGCCTTCACCATAGTATCAACGCAAAAGGATGCCGAGATAAACGCAGCCATAAACGAGTGGAAAACCAAGCTCGCGAGCCACGGCATTGAGGTAAGGTCGCTTGCCGATTACAGCGTTAACAAAATGCAGGACTGCGAGATACTTATCGGCACGGGCCTTATCGAGCGTGACAAATATAGCGTCGACGTTCACGACTTCGGCGAAAAGGGCTACGTTATCAAGGTCGTTGACGAGAAGGTCGTAATCTGCGGCGGTAGCACCGCTTCAACCGTTGAGGCAATGGCACTCTTTCTTGAGAATTATCTCGGAGTTAACGTAGCGGCGGACGACGTTTCAAACGTCAGCATATCAAGAACACTCCTCGTTGAAAAGGTGCAGGACGACTATCCTATAAAGAACCTTACCGTAAGGGGCGAGGGCGTGAAGGACCTCTATATATCCGCAAGCCGTACGGACAAATATTCATACGCGGCAGCGCAGGATTTGCAGGCGGCGCTTTACAGCTACGCGGGTGTGTGGATGGAGATAATGAGTATCGACGGTGACACCTCTCCGAGAGTCAGGATAACGCTTGCCGACGAGGCGGGCGAGGGCGGCTTTTGTGCCTTGGTTGATACCGACGGAAATCTCACCTTCCGATGCGAATACAAAAACTCCTTTTCGAAGGGTATGAAAAGATTTGTCGAGGACGTAATTGCAAAGTCGGGCGAAGCCCTTGATTTTGGAGAAAACTATAGCTATGAAACCAGTCTCGACCTTTCGGTAGTTAAGTATAGCGAGTTCGGCGCGGTAGGCGACGGCAGGACCGACGATTTCGAGGCTATAATAAAGACGCACGCATACGCAAACGAGGGCGGTCAGACGGTTAAAGCCGATAAAGGTGCGACCTATTATATTGGCTCGCACAGAGATACCGCAGTAATTAAGACTAACGTCGACTGGGGCGATGCGAAGTTCATAATCGACGACAGCGGCGTAGCAAGGAAGGACTCTAAATATTGGATATTCAGCGTTCAGCCTGATAAGCCAGAGTACAGCGTTCAGATTCCCGAGAATTACTCTCTTAAAAAGGGCGCTACAAACGTCGGCTTGACCTTTGATACGAAGGTGATGCTTTTCGTTGAGAACAAAAACAAGATGGTCTATATAAGGTACGGAAATAACGCAAACGACGGCGGCACTCAAAAGGAGGTCCTCCTCGTCGACGAGAACGGAAATATCGACCCGAGCACTCCTCCTATCTTCGACTACGATACCGTCACCTCAATGGTTGCCTTTTCGGTTGACGAGAAGCCTCTCACCATCCAAGGCGGAACGTTTACCACCTATGCAAATTTGGGCGGTAACGCAACCGCTTGGTGCGGATATAACCGCGGAATTCAGGTAACTCGTTCGAATACAACGCTCTATAACATCGTTCACCTTGTTGAAAAAGAACCCGAAATCACCGATGCTGCCTCGAAGGAGGCATCCTGCCCGTACTCAGGCTTCTTCTACGTTCGTGATGCAAACAACGTCTTGATCGACACCTGCGTTATGACCAGCCATAAGAAGTATAAGCACGGAACCTACGATACTCAAGCGGCGAGGGCAAACAACGTAACCTGGAAAAATTGCACGCAAGCCGACAGAATAGACCGATATGCCGAGGGCTATTGGGGAGTAATGGCGTCAAACTACGTTAAAAATCTCGCCTTTGACGGATGCACGCTTTCGCGCTTTGACGCGCACTGCGGCGTTTATAACGTGTCTATCAAGAATTCCGAGATAGGAGAGGTAATAAATCTTGTCGGCGGTGGCACCTGCTATATTGAGAACACCCACCTCTCAAGCGGTAACAAGAGCTATTTCGTCCGTCTTCGCGAGGACTACGGCTCAACGTGGGAGGGCGATATCATTATCAAGAATTGCAAGATGAGTGTTAAGAACAGCGCGTCGGCAGCCTACTTGATTCACGCGCAGTGGAAAGAGCATTATTTTGGCTACGACTGCTATCTTCCCAATCTTGACGTTGACGGATTTGAGGTATATTACCTTAATGAAAGCAAGTTTGCGGGTACGTTCTATATATTCAGAAAGATTTCGGATTCCGCGCTTGATTTCAGATACAACGAAATAAATCCGATCAGAGCGCCTAAAACCATATCGCTCAAGAACATAGCTCACGAGTATACCTTGGTAAATTCAGAGCATAACGGTCAAATCTTCGCCGATACGACAATAACGAACGGAAAAGAAGAACAATAAAAACGATACACGGGGTGGCACTTGCGGCTTGCAAGTGCCACCTTTTTTGGAGAATTTCAGCAAAAAGCAAAAAAATATTCCCGTTGTACTTGAACTGTTAATAACTTTTATGGTAAAATATACACGCGAAAACTTTTTGAATATTTTGAAAGCGAGTAAAGGCTATGAAAAGAATTCTATCACTTCTGTTAGCTCTCGTTATGCTCCTCTCGGTATTTGCTCTCACCTCCTGCACGATAGGTGCGGGCGGCGGCGAAGGCGGCGAGGACGGCGGTGAGCTTGGCGATAACGGCGGCGGCACAGGGGATGACGAAACCGGCGATAACAGTACGCCCGACCCTGCAATGCTCCAGCTCATAAACGGTGCGGCTGCAAACTTCAACGTCATCTATTCGTCAAAGGCTGATACCTTCGTAATGCAGGCAATAAACGGCTGGATCGGTGAGCTTGCCGACCGCGGAATCAGTGCGAAGCAGTTAGCCGATTACAACGTAAATAAGATGCAGGATTGCGAGATTTTAATTGGTACAGGGCTCGTTCAGCGCGACAAATATAACGTCGACGTTCACGACTTCGGCGAAAAGGGCTACGTCATCAAGGTCGTTGACGAAAAGGTCGTAATATGCGGCGGCTCGAGCGCCGCTACCATTGAGGCGATGGAGCTCTTCTTTGAGAATTATCTCATAAACGGCACAGGTGCGGTAGCTCGCACGCTTCTTCTTGAAAAGGTGCAGGATGACTATCCCATAAAGAGCATCACCGTAGGCGGCGAGAGCATTAAGGATTCTTACATATCCGCGACCCGCTCGAATTCATCGGAATACGCGGCGGCGCAGCTCCTCCAGAGCACTCTTTACGCCAAGGCGGGTATTTGGCTCGATATTATGTCGCTTGAGGGCGACACCGGCAAGCGAATCAACGTCAAGCTCGTCGAGGATGCGGGCGAGGACGGCTTCCGAGTCTTTGTTAATGAGGAAGGAATGCTCACCGTCAACTGTGCTTACTCCAACAAGTTCGAGGCGGCGACGTTGCTCTTTATTGAAAGCGCTATCGCAAACGCTACCGGCGACGTTAACTTCGCTCCCGACTATTCATTCACAAGCTGCGTATCGGTAGTAAAATACAGCGAGTTCGGCGCAGTGGGTGACGGCATTACGGATGACTTTGACGCCATAATAGCGGCACATAACTTTGCAAACCAGGGCGGTCAGCGCGTTGAGGCGGACGCGGGCGCTATCTACTATATCGGCGAGAGCCGCAGAACCGCTTACATTAAGACCGATACCGATTGGGGCGACGCGCAGTTCATAATAGACGACAGAAACGTACCTCGTGATGACAGGTACTATTGGATATTTGAGGTCGAACCCGATATAACCCCCTATAACGTAACCGTTCCCGAGGGAATGACTATCAAAAAGGGTGACACCAATATCGGCCTCACCTTTGATACCGACGTGCTTCTTTTCGTAGTGGATGCAAACAAGAAGGTTTATATCCGTTACGGCTCTAACGTAAACTCCGGAGCTAATCAGAGGGAAATGCTCCTCGTTGATAAGGACGGAAATATTGATGAGAGCACGCCGCCTATCTTCGATTACGATACCGTAACGAGCATCAAGGCGTACTCTGTAAGCGATACACCCATTACCGTAGAGGGCGGCATATTCACCACCCGCTCAAATCAGGTTTACACCGATACCTTCTATTATCGCGGAATTATGGTAAACCGCTCGAATACCACCGTCAAGGGCGTAACTCATTATATGTCCGACGAGCCCGACCCCGCAGAGTATCCCTCCGGTGCTTGCTCTTATATGGGCTTCTACTGTGTGGAATATGCAAACAACGTAACCTTCGACTCCTGCGTTATGACAGGACACAAGACCTACTACGAGGTTCAGTCGAGCGGTAACTACGGAACGAAGGGCAACTACGATACGGTTGCCAATTGCAGTAACAATATTCTTTGGAAGAACTGTACGCAATCCAACGACCTCAACGATAAGCAATTCTGGGGCGTTATGGCATCCAACTGGTGCAAGAATCTTGCGTGGGACGGATGCGCACTCTCGCGATTTGACGCTCACTGCGGCGTTTACAACGTATCTGTCAAGAACAGTCAGGTTGGCGAGGTTATAAACCTTATCGGTTCGGGAAAGGCGTACTTCGAGAACGTAACGCGCTCAAGCGGTAAAAACGCATACTTCATTTCCCTGCGTACCGACTACGGCTCGACCTGGGACGGTGAGGTTGTTATCAAGGATTGCAAGCTTGTCGTCGGCGACACCGCCAAGAATGCATATATTTTAAGAGGCACTTGGAATGAGCATTGGTTCGGCTACAAGTGTTATTTGCCGAACGTTGACGTTGACGGCTTTACGGTAGAGCGCCTGAACGGAAGCTCTTACGACGGTAACTTTTACGTCTTCAATAACATAAAGTCGAGCTACTCGGGCGACCTTCGCGAGAACGCGACCAACCCGCTCGGAGCTCCCTTGACTATCAAGCTGAAGGGCGTCACTTGCACCGATATTATTGCGGGCACGAATAACGACGTTATATTCACCGACACTGTTATAAGCAAAGAGGATTAAATGACAAAAATGCGACACGGGATGGCACTAACTCCAAAAAACTGCCAACCCGTGTCGCTTCTTATTATTCTTTTATGTAAATAATTGTTTACGGCAGATTGCACACAATGGGGCATTCTCGTCTGTACAGTGTGCCGAAAATATTTTGCACGCTTGCAAACGCGCGTTAAATATTGTAAAATTAATTATATTTATTGTACAGTTCACACATTCTGCCACAACCCGACCAAAAGGAGAAAAAACTATGAAGAAAATTTTGAAGCTCTGTGTGTTAGCACTCGTGATGTGCTTGGCGGTTGCCTCTTTGGCTATCGTGTCAAGCGCAACCGGCGCTGTTGCAAAAATAGGCGACACAGAGTATCCCACCTTGACTGACGCATGGAGTGCCGCGCAGAGCTCGGTTGATACCGAGGTCAAGATAACCGTCCTTTCGGATATCACGACGAGCGTAGGATTTGCGCATAGCTCGCCGGGAAAGCATATTGAGGTTGACCTTAATAACCACACGATAAAAGCAGGCGTGACTATGGTCTTCGGTATAATGACGAACGGCACGCTCACCGTTAAAAACGGTAATATCGAGTGCGAGGGTATAGCTATTCAAACCACGAGCAACACCTCAAATCTCGTGCTTGAAAACCTCGTGATAAATAAGACCACCGCGAACAACACCACTGCTATCACCTTCTCGAGCCTTGATACCGCAACGATAAATAACGTTGAGGTCAACGCCCAGCGTTGCATAGGCATCAGCGGTGATTGCAAGAGGATAGATGCAACCGCCCTTATAGCTAACGGCACCTCGAGCAACGCGCTCCGCATCAGCTCCTATACGGGCACTTATAACTTCACCGACTGCGTCTTCACCACCACGGGCGGCGGCAGAGTTATCGAGAGCACTCTCTCGGCAAGATACGCCGCGGCGAACACCGTAGGAACGGAGGGCGTTCACTATCAGTCGAAGCCGATATCAACGAACGCTACAACAGGCGCTGTAACCTACGAGGTAACCGAAACCACCGCCGCAGTTTTCAATCTTTACGGATGCATTGTAAGAAATTACGTGTCGGGCTCGGGCTCAATGCTGATAAGACCGGGTATTGCAACCTTTAACCTCTACGGCGGCTTCTATTATGCGCCGAGTGCATCAAATTTCGTTTCAAATTCCTATGGTAACTACACTCAGGCGTGTGCCGTCGTTAATTTCCATCCTTACGAAAAGGGTGGCGTGACTTATTATCCTGCGCTTAATATTGACCCGTCGAGCAGCAGTACGGCAGGGCACTTCTATCTTCAGGACTTTTACAACGTCAGCTCAACTTACACTGTGACCGACGGCGAGTATTCAAGCTTCTCAACCACCGCTACGAAGAAGGCAAATTCCGCAACCGTAGCCACCTCCACCACGAACGGTGACTATAAGTACGTAGTAGTTCCGTACGGTGAGAGCTATACCGCCGCTTTCCCGACTCCTACCGACCCCGGCTCGTCGGTTGCAAGAATAGGCTCGACCTACTACGCAACCCTCCAGGACGCGGTTTCGGCGGCAAGCTCGGGTGACGTTATAGTTCTCGCAAAGGATCTCTCCGACGTGAGCATTGCGGAAAACTGCCTTATCAATGCGAATATCCACACCATAACCGTCGCCGACACCTCTCCCTGCGTCGTATTCTCGTCGGGACTTATGGGTGAGGACTACGTTGCGGCAGGCAAAAAGCTCACCGTGACCGTAAACTTCTGGCAGAGCACCGATGCCGCCGAGGCACACGCGACGAGCGGGGGAGTTGACGGGCTCGTTTATACCACCACCGTGACTGCCGTAGAGGGTGTTGTGTGCGATTTTTCAAATGGCTACTGCACCGAGGACCTCACCTACACCGATACCGACGGTAGCGAGTATACCCACACAGGCTGGACCGAATACTCGAAGGTCGGCGCAGAATATAACTACGCTCCCGTATTTGCCCTCAAGGCAGACGTTTTCGAGGTCGTGAGCTCCGAAGGCAAGGTCATAAAGACCGGTAACACTCCCGAACAGTTCCAGGCTGAAATGATAGCGCCCACCGAGGCGGGCGAAACCATAAGAATGCTCGGCGACATCGAGCTTCAAAAGGTCAATCAGGGCATAGCCGCCGCTAATAAGCCTTATACCCTCGACGTCAACGGCTACACCCTCTCCGTCCTCTCCACCCAAAGCGGCGCAATGTACAAAACCTATCAGAAGATAGACCTGACCATAACCTCCTCGCGCCCCGGCGGATTTATAAACAATATCCGCGGCAAGAGCTCCGCGCAGATGTTCTGGGCGGCATCGGGCGCATCGGGTAAGATTACCATAAACGGCGAGAACCTTAAAATTGACTCAGGATGCTTGTTCGGATATTCCTCCTCGTCGAACTTCGAGCTTGATATTAACGGCGGCGAGTACGTGATGTCGGTCGGTTCAAACCGCGGAATGTTTGCTATGAACGCATCGGGCAACTGCACCGTAACGATAGACGATGCGTTTATCCAGTCGACTCGCAACCAACTCTTCTCCTTCGGAAAGTCAAGCTCGTCACCGACGAAATCCTTTAACGTAACGGTAAACAACTGTATCGTAGATACCGGTTCAACCGCGCTTCTCAACCTTTCCGACGGCTCGTACTACGAAAACTCAAGCGTGACCTTCGAGAACTCCTATATATTCTCGAATATCAACACTATCAATGGCAATTCCGTCGTGATAGGAGAGGGATGTATGCTCGCATCTATGAATACGGCGAATGCAAGTTTGGCAAATCCCCTCCACGAGATTGACCCCGTAACCGTCAGAGGCTATACCTTCACCTATTCGACATCCTCGCCCGCATCTCTTGCAACGATAGTATGGCAAAACGGCAACGAAAGCTTCACCACCTATGCCGACAGAAACGACTCTGATATACTCTTCAACAAAACCGTCTACGAGGGTGGCGTCCTTTCCACCTATTCGGGCATCTGCAAGGAAGAGCTCGAGGCAGGCAAGACCTATACCGTAAACGTGGAGAAGGCGGCACGGGTAGCGGTTGAGGATATCAAGTATAACCTCACCCTCGCAAGCAATATGAATATCAATATTGCCATCCCCGTCGATGCCTTCACGAATATTCGCGCAAGCTATCTCGGCGCATCGCTCAAGGGCAAGTACACCATAATCGACTCAAAGGATTACTACGTTGTAACCGTCACGGATATGAACGCCATATCCACCACCTCACCTATCACGGTAGAGCTTGAGTACGAGGGTGCTCTGTCCCAGAGCATTACCGTCAGCATAGCGGACTACGCAGAGGCACTTATGAACGGGGGCAGCACCGCCGAGATAAAGGAGCTCGGCAGAGCGCTGCTTAAGTATTCCCTTGAAGCACATAAGGCACTCGCGCCCGAGGACACCTCGGCAATAAGCGCGCTTGAAGAAAAGCTTGGTGGCTCGACCACGCCGAGCGACGTAAGCTTCAACAGGGGCGACACAAGCGCTCTTGCGGCTTACTTTGCAGGTGCAAGGCTTCGCCTTAACAGCACCCCCGGAATCGTATTCACCCTCGCCGACTCGCTCGACTCGCTTGAGTGCGAGATAAGCTACACCGACGCAAACGGAAACGTGGTTTCAAACAGCTTCTCGCTGACGAAGGACAACAGGGAAGCGGTTATCAGCGGCATTAAGGTCTACGAGTTTGACCGCGATATCACCGTAACCGTCGCGGGTGCTGCTCCTATGACCTATAACCTTGAAAGCTACCTCGCAAGCGGCAGTATCACAAGCGACTTTGCACAGTCGATACACCACTACGTAGAGGCTACGAAGAGCTACGTAAGAAGCGCTCGCGCAGGCTTCAATATCAGCTCTCTCACCCTTATGGGCGAGGACGTCACGGGCGCGGTCATAGTCACCGACACCTCAAGTGACGCGGCAGTAAGCGCGGCAAGAATGCTCCGCGCCGCAATATACTCAAGCTCCGGCGTCTTCCTCAAGATTGAGGACTTGAGCTTCGAGGCAGAAAGACGCATAGTTATATGCGAGGTTGACGACGCAGGTAACGACACCTTCCGCGCAAGAGTGGTAGGCGGCGACCTCTATCTCGAATGTGAATATATCGACTACTTTGAGAAGGGCATGACGAAATTCATAAACGACGAGATAGCCTCAGTCAAGGGCGTCCTTGACTTCGGCTCGGATTACCTCTATGAATGTAACGCATATTTCGTTCGTTACAGTGAGTTCGGCGCGGTAGGCGACGGAGTGACGAACGACTATCCCGCTATCGTAAAAACACACTACTACGCAAACCTCGGTAAAATAAGCGTCGAGGCTGACGCGGGCGCAACCTATTATATTGCCTTCGTAGCCGACGAGGCAGTAATAAAAACCAATACCGATTGGGGCGACGCGAGCTTCATAATCGACGACAGAGCAGTAAGTGTCGCACAGAGTGCATATGACATATTCTCCGTTGAGTCCGACAGCGAGCCCTACTCGCTCTCAATACCGAGCGGAATGGCTCCGAGAAAGACCGACACTAACGTCGGATTTACCTTTGACAGTAAGGTTATGCTCTTCGTGAAAAACACCGGCGAGCGCGTCTATATAAGACCCGGAGCAGGCGGCAACGCGGGCGCGCATAAGCAGGACGTTCTGATAGTCGATAAGGACGGAAATATAGATGAAAGCACCCCCTTCGTCTTTGACTACAAAACCGTCACCAACATTCTCGTCTACCCGATAGACGATACTCCCATAACCATTAGCGGCGGTAGCCTTACCACCAGATGTAATCAGACGATGAGCAGTACCTTCTTCGCTCGCGGAATCGGCGTATCCCGCGCAAACGTCACCCTGCGTGGCGTTGAGCACTACGTGACCGACGAGCCTGAGGACGAGTTCGGAGCATCGAGCTACGGCGGCTTCTTCAGACCGAGCTTTGCCTATAATCTTCACTTTGATTCCTGCGTTCTCACAGGCCACAAGGTCTATAAGATGATTCAGGCAGACGGCGATATAGCAGGACAGGGCAACTACGATTTGTCGCTTTCAAACTGCATCAACGTGCGCTTCACCGATTGCACGCAGTCCAACGACATCAACGACACAACCTTCTGGGGCGTTATGGGCTCGAACCTTTGCAAGAATATCTCTTGGGAGGGCTGCTACCTTTCAAGATTCGACGCGCACTGCGGAGTTCATAACGTAACGCTCAAGAATTCCACCATAGGCGAGATAATCAACCTCGTCGGCTCGGGCACGGCATACCTTGAAAACATTACACGCACCGGCACGGGTCACGGATATTTCATCCGTCTTCGTGAGGACTACGGCGCTATCTGGGACGGCGACGTAATAATCAAAAACTGCACCTTCACGGTAGGTAATACCGCAGGCACGGCATACGTCTTCAGAGCCGATTGGAAGGAGTTTGAGTTCGGCTACGACTGCCAGCTTCCCAACGTTGAAATCGACGGCTTTACGGTAGTTAAGAAGAACGGCGAAGCCTTCACCGGCAAGCTTTATATCTTCAAGAACTTCGACAGCACCTACACGGGCGACCTTCGCGAGAACGCAACGAACCCGCTCTTCGCACCGAAGACAATCTCTCTTAAGGGCATAACCTACTACGACATCCTCGAGGGAACCAATAACGACGTCGTTCTTTCGGACACCGTTATAACCAAAGAAGACGAATAAGGACTAAAAATTATGAAAAAAAGCCTCAAGATACTATCTTTTTTGCTACTTGTCGGCACTCTTTTGTCCATACTCGTGATAGCTCCCTCCGCGAGCGGAGCTGTCGCGAGGATAGGCGAGGTAGAATACAGCTCGCTTGACGAGGCGTGGGCGGACGTCAACGTGACGGGTAACGACCCCGTCACCTTGACTATCCTTTCCGACCTTACGGTCACGGAGGTCTATCGTGTTACGGCAAAGGGCGCTGATATCACGGTTGATTTGAATTACCATACGCTCACCGCAAATGAAAACAAAAGCATTTTCACAGTTGATGCGGACGCGAAGCTCACTCTCAAGAACGGAAATCTCACCTCAACCTACACGGTTATAGAAACCTGTGCCCCCGGCGCTGACCTGGCACTTGAAAATATAGTCGTAAAAAAGCCGAGCGATAACACGACCACTGCCATAAACCTCGGCGGTAGCGGCAGGGTAGATATCAAGGACTCTGCGGTCTATGCAACAAGATGCATAACCGTAGCTAAAAACGGTATTGTAATGAACGCCGAGGGGCTTATTTCCTCGGCAGGCACGAGTAACGCTCTGCGTGTTCCGGGCTCGGTTTTCTTCGGTGAGTTCAATTTCACCGAGTGTATCTTCACCTCAACCGGCGGCGGACGGCCGATAGAGGTTGCGGTGTCCTCAACGACCGCCACTCCCGAGGAGCTTGGCGGTATCGGCTCAGCCTTTGAGTCGGCACTCGTGAGCCAAAGCGGTACCGTGTCAACCTACGAGGTGACCGAGAATAAAGCAGGCACATTTAATCTCTACAATTGCTCCGTAATTAACTATCCTAACACGAGCGCCGCTTCAATGCTTATAAAGCCCGGCGTATTCAAATGGAATCTTTACGGCGGATTCTATTCCACGACCTCTTCGAAATACCTCTTCAACAATACCTATGCGGGCGGTCAGGCATATTGCTTAATGGAGCTCTTTGCGTATGAGGGCGAGGGTGGGGTGATATACCCGTCCTTCACCGTTAATCCGACAAACGCCGACCAGGCAAGCCGCGTATATCTTTCGAATTTCTACACTCCGAAGGCAACCTATACCTACGATAGTGCAACGGGCGCTTATTCCACCTTTACCGTCACGGCAACCGAGAGGGAGGATAAGTCGAGCGTCGTTACCTTGGAGTCGGGCACTTACAAGTACGTATTAGTACCTTACGGCAAGACCTATTCCGAGTTTTCGGCTCCCACAGACCCCAAAGATGCGGTTGCGAGAATAGGCTCGACCTTCTACGAAAGCTTTGAGGCGGCAAACGCCGCGGCAAAGCCAACCGATATTATCGTGCTGACCGCCGACGTGACCGGCGCCGTTGCAACCAACCGTTGCTTGCTCAACACGTCGGGCTATTCGATAACCTTTAGCGAGTCATCTCCACTCTCTTGCTTTGATATCAGCACCGATTTCAAGGCGGTCGACAAGGCAGTCGACCTGACTGTCAGATATTGGTCAAGCGTGGCGGCGTACGAGGTTTATAAGACCTCAGGCGATACGTCTGGGCTCGGCTGGTCTATGGAAAAGAGCATTGCAGAAGGCGCGGGTGCGGATTTCTCCCGCGGCTATTGCACACTCGACCTCTCATACTACTCGGGAGATGACTATTATCTTCACACGGGGTGGGAGCTTGCTGCGGGGGGCGACACCGAAATTGACTATATCCCCACCTTCTCGCTTCAAGCAGACCTCTTCGCAGTATACCGCTCCGACGGCTCGCTTCTGAAGGTCGGAAAGACTCCTTTGGAGTTCCAGGCTGAAATGCTTAAGCCGACCGAGTCGGGCGAGGTGATAAAGCTTCTCGGCGATATCGCCCTGCCGAAGATAAATCAGGCAATAAACGCAGCCTATAAGCCTTACACCCTTGATATCAACGGCTACACCCTTTCGGTAGGCGACGGTGCAGGCAGCGGCGCAATGTACAAAACCTATAAGAACATAAACCTGACGATAACCTCCTCCCGTAAGGGCGGCGTTATCAACAATATGTATAAAAGCGGCGGCTCAGCACAGATGTTCTGGTGTGCCGGCGGCTCATCCGGCAAGGTTACGATAAACGGCGAGAATCTCACGGTCTACACCGGAACGCTCCTCTACTGCACGGCGAGCGAGCGGGTGACCTACGAGATAAACGGCGGAACTTATATAATGCGCCGTGCAACCTCGAGCGGATTTATCGTCCTCACCGGCACGGGCGAATGCAACCTTACGGTGAACAACGCGACGCTTATCTCTCCTTATCACAACCTGCTTGCACTCGGAAGATCGAGCGAGCCTCTCGGTGAGGTGAGCGTCAGCTTCAACCGCTCAACCGTAATCGCCGATTCAAAGCCGATTCTCAATACCACGGCGGGCGCGTACTTTGACGCGAGTGTGAGCTTCACCGAATGCAATCTGGCACTTAGCTATAATAGCCAAGCGGGAATTGACGTAACCGTCGGCGAGGGATGCGCGCTGACCACTCCCTACGCAAGCGGAGTAACTCTTACAAACGATTTTACCGAAATTGACCCGATATGCTATGAGGACTACGAGTTCTCCTACTCGACCTCCGAAAAATCGGCTCTTGCGAGGGTTGAGTGGAATATGGACGGAAATATCAAAACCGTCTATGCAGAGCCGAGAGATACCGAGCTGAAGCTCTCGGAGTCAACAGTTAAGGATTTCGTAAAAACAACCTATTCTGCGAGTCGCACCGTAGCTCTCGAGGCAGGCAAGGTTTATCGCTTCGACACCTCGAAAGAAAGGTCGGTGGCGGTTGAGGGAATCAAGTATAACCTGACCCTCGCGAGCAATATGGACGTCAATATCGCGATACCCGCCGAGGCTTACAGGCACGTGAGCGCAACCTATCTTGGAAAGGCTCTTGTGGGTGAATACAAGATAATAGGCACGGGCGAGTATTACGTAGTAAGCGTTTCGGATATGAACGCCGTGTCCACCCTGAACGATATAACCGTAAGGCTGAATATCGACGGGGCAAAATCGCAAAAGGTCAGCGTTTCTATAGCAAATTATGCAAGACTTCTGATGGAGTGCGGAAACGGCGGAGTCGAGCGCGAGCTCGGCCGCGGAATTTTGCAGTATTCTCTTGAAGCCTACCGCGCCCTTCTACCCGGCGATACCGAGTCGGTAGAGCTGCTCGAAGAGATGCTCAAGGAATTCGAAGCGCCCGAGTCGGCAGTCTTCGAGCGCGGTGATACCACAAGCCTCGCAAAGTACTTTGAGGGTGCAAGGCTTCGCCTTGACAGCACTCCGGGCATAGTCTTCACCCTTTCGGACTCGCTCGACGCACTTGAGTGTGATATAAGCTACACCGACGCAAACGGCAACGTGATTTCGGAGCACTTCTCCTTGGCGAGCAATAACAGGGAAGCGGTGATAGAGGGTATCAAGGTGTATGAATTTGATAGCGATATCACCCTGATGGTTGAGAGTGAAGATCCTATGACCTATAACCTTGAAACCTACCTTGCAAGCGGAAGCGTCGAGGACGGCTTCGCGCAGGCTATCCACAATTACGTAGAAGCCACAAAGGCGTATATGGAAACCGTGCGCCACTCGGCGAGCATCACCTCACTCACCCTTAAGGGCGAGGATGTTACGGGCACGGTCATAATAGCCGACCCAAGCGACACACTTATTTGCGAGGCGGCGTCAATTCTCCGCAGCGCGATATATACCTATTCGGGAATTTTACTTGAAATTGAAGGCACGGAAAGCTCTGCGCAAAGAAAAATACTCATCTCGCTCGTGAGCGATGCCGGCGAGGACAATTTCCGAGCGCGAGTGGTTGGCGATAATCTCTTGCTCGAATGCGAGTATTCCGACTATCTGAAAAAGGGTGTTGAAATGTTCGTAAACGACACGCTTTTGGAAACCGAGGGCGAGCTTGATTTCGGCGAAGGCTATCTTTACGAGGGCGACGCGCGCTACGTTCGTTATAGCGAGTTCGGCGCGGTGTGCGACGGATTTACCAACGACCTTCCTGCGATAATCGCGACTCACGCCTACGCCAACGACCGCGGAATGCGCGTTGAGGCAGACGTTGGAGCAATATACTATATTGGCTTCGTCGCCGAAGAGGCGATAGTAAAAACCGATACCAACTGGCGAAATGCAAGATTCTTTATTGACGATAGAAACGTTACTCTTGCCGAGAAAAACTATTGGATATTCCGAGTCAGCTCGGACACCCCGGTGTATAATATTCCCGTCCCGTCGGGTATGGCACCGAAGATTGGCGACACCAATATAGGTCTTACCTTTGATAAGGCGGTTATGCTCACCATAACCAACAGCGGCGAGAAGGTATATATTCGTTACGGCAACAATGCAAACGACGGTAACGATAAGCACGAGGTGCTCCTCGTTGACAGGGACGGTAATATCGACGAAAGCACGCCGCTTATATTCGATTACAAGGCGGTAACGAAGATAAGCGTTCACGCAGTCGACGATAAGCCGATAACCGTCGAGGGCGGCGACTTTACCACCTATGCGAATCGGCAATACTCGACCGAATCAAACTATTTCAATCGCGGAATAATGATTGAGCGGTCAAACACCACCGTTTATAACGTCATTCACAGGATAGAAAAGGAGCCCGCTTCAGCCAATGCGCTTCGTCCTTATATGGGATTCTTCAATGCGTCGAATACCTATAACGTAACGATAGATTCCTGTGCAGTAACCGGACACTTTGGCTCGGGAACGTACGATATCGTAAGTAACAACAGCTCTCACGTAACCTGGAAGAGATGCACCCAGCTCAACGACATCAACGACAGAACCTATTGGGGCGTTATGGCGTCGAACTATTCGAAGAATCTTACCTGGGAGGACTGCGTAATGTCGAGATTCGACGCGCACTGCGGCGTTCATAACGTAGTGATAAGAAACTGCGAGATAGGCGAGGTCATAAACCTTGTCGGCTCGGGAACGGCTCTTATCGAAAACACGAAACGCTCCGGCAAAGCAAACTCCTATTTCATCCGTCTTCGTGAGGACTACGGCTCAACCTGGAACGGTAAGATAATAATCAAGGATTGCACGTTCTCCGTCGGAAACTCCGTGACCGAGGCGTACGCTATCCGCGCAGATTGGAATGAGCACTGGTTTGGCTACGATTGCTATCTTCCAGACCTTGAGATAGACGGTCTCACCGTAACAAAAGTAAACGGAAATGCTTTCGACGGAAAGATATACATATTCAAGAACCCCAAATCCACCTATTCCGGAGATCTCCGTGAAAATTCGGTGAATCCGCTTTATGCTCCGTCGTCGGTAAGCCTCAAGGGCGTTGAATACGACGACGTTCTCCAAGGAACAAACAACGATATAATTTTCACAGAAACGGTCATCAAGGAAGAGGATTGACCACGAAAGGAAGGGTACTAAAATGAAAAAGCTTCTGAAATCATTATCAGCCGTGCTCTTGCTCTGTATTTTGCTCTCGTCGGTTGCGATAGTAACCTCCGCAAGCGACGCGGTGGCAAAAATCGGCGACACAGAGTACGACAGTCTCCAAGAGGCGTGGAACGTAGCGCTGGCGGCAGAGGGCGACGTAACGATAACTCTGCTCTCCGACCTCACCCTCGCGCTCCAGCCGCTAAATTGGGCAGTGCTTGACCACAACCTGACCCTCGACCTCGGTTGGCACACCGTCACCTCCACATCCTCGACGCCTCTTTTCCAGGTGGCGTCCTCAAAGCTCACTGTGAAGAACGGCAATATCGAAACCGTTCAAACCGCCTTCAAAATGATTGGTGGGGCGGCAGAGCTCGAGCTTGAAAATCTCATAATCAGAAAATCCGCCGCGGATAACAACCCCGGCATTTACGTCACTGCGGCAAAGAGCCTCACGGCAAATAACGTCGAGGTCTATGCTCAAAGATGTGCCTACGTTGAGTCGGCTGATAATATGACGCTCAACGCAAACGGACTTATCCTAAACGCGAGCGCCGCGGAAGGCACTTATAATAACGCCTTCCGCATAGGACCGACTCTTCTTTCGGGCACGTTCAACTTCACCGACTGTATCTTCACCTCCACGGGAAAGGGAAGAACCATTGAGTGCGGCCTCGGTGTTGCCAATGTTGCCGCAAACTCGCTCGGCACGCCGGGTGAGCAGTTTGAGTCCGAGCTTGTGTCGACAGATGCGTCGACGGGCGCAGAAACCTATAAGGTAACCGCCAACCGTGCGGCGACCTTCAACCTCTATAACTGCTCCGTTATCAATTATCCCGATACGCTCAGCTGTGATATGATAATCAAAACCGGTGTTTCAACATGGAATCTCTACGGCGGCTTCTATCACGCGGCGTCATCCGCAAAGCTCTTCTCCAACACCGCAAATTATGCGCAGGGCTATGCGGTAATGAACCTTCACGCGTACGAAGCACCGGACGGCAAGACCTATCTTCCCGCCTTCAGTGCAAATCCTACCGACGATGCACAAACCAAGCACCTTTACATTTCCAACTTCTACGACGTTGAAACCACCTACACGGTGACCGACGGAGTTTACTCTCCCTTCACCTCAAGTGCAACGGCAAAGAGCGGTGCTACCGTTTACGAGTCGGCGACAAACGGCGACTACAAATACATAGTCGTTCCCGATGGCGTGAGCTATTCCGCCTTCGAAACTCCTGTCGATCCCAAGGCTGCGGCGGCAAGAATAGGCTCTGCCTATTACGAAACGCTCGACGCGGCAATAAGCGCCTCGGACGAGGGTGATACCGTCGTTCTTCTCAAGGCGGCGAGCGGCGTACATCCTTCAAAGCCCTGCAAAATAAACACAAACTCCTATACCCTTGAGTTTGATTCCGACGCGCCCTACGCCGCAACCGCAATCGGCAAGGATATAGTTTATGCCGAGAAGACCGAATCGCTTACCCTTAATTATTGGTCGAGCGCCGACGCGCTTGTCGGTCAGGATACGACAGGGCTCGTCTATACCACCGTCGTTTCGGTAAAGTCGAGCGAGGATAGAGATTTCACCTCCGGCTATTGCACCGTCGACCTTTCCTACACCTCGGGTAGCGATATTTACGACCACACAGGCTGGTCTGAGTATTCAAACGACGGCGTGACCTATAACTTCGTTCCCATCTTCACCAAGCGCCCCGACCTCTTCGTTGTCAAGAGCGCGTCGGGCAGCGTTATAAAGTCGGGTAAGACCGCCGAGGAGTTTCAGGAGGAAATGACAGCTCCTACCGAGGCAGGCGAAACCATAACGCTCCTTGGTGACGTGGCTGTACCGAGCGATAACCAGGCAATATCAGCCTCCGGCAAGCCGTATCCTCTTGACCTGAACGGCTATAAGCTCTCGCTTGCAAGCGGCTCGGGCAAGGCAATGTATAAGACCTATAACCCGATAGACCTGACCATCACCACCTCTCGCGCAGGTGCTGTGATAGACAACGTGTATAACGGAAAGTCCGGTCAGATGTTCTGGGGCGCGGGCGGCTCGTCGGGAAAGGTCACAATAGACGGTGATATAACCGTCTATACCGCCGTAATGTTCGCTTATACGGGAAGCGGCGACCTTGATATGACGCTGAACGGCGGAAATTATATTATGAGCTTTGCCAACTCGTCGGCAATGTTCGTAATCACCGGCGACTGCACGGGAACGGTAACCGTAAATGACGCAACGGTATCCTCAAAATACAACTATCTCGTTAATTTGGGAAAAAGCAGCGAGAGTACCGCCGTGCACGAGGTTATCTTCAATAATTCCACGATAGTAACAGGCGGAAAAGAGATACTCAACCTTTCGAGTATGACCTATTTCACGAACACGAGCGTTCAGTTCAACGCTTGTAATATATCCGCAGCCTTTAACAGCCATTCGGCTCTGAAGGTTTATCTCAATAAGGATTGCCTTCTTGACAGGAGCGAGGTTGCGGGAGTAACGTTTGAAAACTATCTAACCGCAATAGACCCCATCACTATCGGCGACGTAACCTATACCTACTCCACCTCTGCAAAGAGTGACCTTGCCAAGATAGTATGGACAAAGGACGGCACGAGCTCCACAACCTACGCAGACGTGCGCGACGACGACGTAAGCTACAACTCGTCCTCGACCGACAGCTACATAAAAACGACCTATAAGGGCGAGTGCACCGAGCAGCTTGAAAAGGGCGGAGTTTATAACGTCGAAATTGAAAAACTCGTCGAGGTATGCGTTGAGGGAATCAAGTATAACCTCACTCTCGCGAGCAATATGGACGTCAATATAGCAATTCCCTCGGGAGCTTACAAAAAGCTTTCTGCAACCTATCTCGGCAAAAAGCTTGAGGGCAAGTTCACCGTTATCGGAATGGCTGAATACTACGTCGTATCTGTTAAGGATATGAACGCCGTTTCCACGAGCGAGAGCATCACGGTAAACCTTAACTGTGATGGTGCTATATCGCAGAGCGTAACCGTAAAAATATCCGAATACGCCTACGCCCTTATGAACGAGGGCAGCACATCCGAGGCAAGAGAGCTTGGCCGCGCAATCCTCAGGTATTCCTACGAGTCCTATAAGGCGCTCGCTCCCACCGATACCGATGCAATATCCGAGCTTGAGGATATGCTCTATGCAACCTCAAAGCCCGCAGACGAAAGCTTCGCCGTCGGTGATACTACTGCTCTTGCAAAGTATTTTGCGGGTGCAAGGCTTCGCCTTGACAGTACCCCCGGTATCGTATTCACTCTTGCCGACTCGCTCGACGCGCTTGATTGCGAGATAAGCTATACCGATGCAAACGGAAATGTAGTTTCAAACAGCTTCTCGCTTACAAAGGATAACAGGGAAGCGGTTATCAGCGGAATTAAGGTCTACGAGTTTGACAGTGATATCACCGTAACCGTCGCGGGCGATGAGCCTATGACCTATAACCTTGAAACCTACCTCGCTAGCGGTAGCATAACCAACGGCTTTGCTCAGGCGATACATCACTACGTTGAGGCGGCAAAGGCTTATATAGAAATCTCCAAGGTTTACTATGACATAACCAAATTCACCCTCAAGGGTGAGGATATCGCGGGCGCGGTGATAGTCACCGACCTCTCAAACGAAAGCTTGAGCGAAGCGGCATCCATCCTTCGCAGTGCGATATTCAGCTACACAGGTATATTCCTTGAAATAGAGGACGAGAGCAGCACGGCAGCACGCAAGCTGATAGTCGCGCTGACGAGCGATGCAGGCGAGGATAACTTCCGCGTAAGCGTCACGGGCGGCAACCTCGTATTTGAATGCGAGTATATCGACTATATCGAAAAGGGCGTCTTGATGTTCGTATACGACGTCATAGTAGAGGCAGAGGGTGAGCTTGACTTCGGCGAGAATTATCTCTACGAGGGCAACGCGCGCTACGTTCGTTACAGCGAGTTCGGAGCGAGCGGCGACGGCGTGACCGACGATTTTGATGAAATTATATTAACTCACGCATACGCTAATTCAAACGGTCTTCGCGTAGAAGCCGACTTCGGCGCATCCTATTACATAGGAGATAGCCGCAGAACTGCTTATATCAAGACCGATACGAATTGGAGAAACGCACGCTTTACCATTGACGACAGGAACGTTCCTCGCGAAGACAGATACTATTGGATATTCGAGGTCGACCCCGACCTTCAACCCTATAACGTATCCGTTCCGAGCGGTATGTCTATTATGAGGACGGATACCAATATCGGACTCACCTTTGATACCGACGTTCTTCTCCTTGTAACCAACGCAAATCACAAGGTCTATATCCGCTACGGCTCTAACGTAAACTCCGGAACTGCTCAGCGCGAGATGATTCTCGTTGACAAGAACGGAAATATCGACCCCAACACGCCACCCATCTTCGATTACGGCGAGGTAACGAGCATCAAGGCGTACTCGGTAAATGAAACCCCCGTCACCATAGAGGGCGGAGTATTCACCACTCGCTCGAATCAGGTGTATACCGATACCTTCTATTACCGCGGTATTGCGGTTAACCGCTCAAACACCACCGTTCGTAATGTTGTCCATTATATGTCCGACGAGCCCGACCCCTCGCTCTATCCCTCGGGTGCTTGCTCCTATTATGGCTTCTATTTCGTAGAGTACGCCAATAACGTAACCTTCGATTCCTGTGTTATGACAGGACATAAGACCTATTACGAGGTTCAGTCGAGCGGTAACTACGGAACGAAGGGCAACTACGATGTAGTAGCAAACCACAGCAACAACGTGCTCTGGAAGAACTGCACGCAGACGAACGACCTCAACGATAAGCAATTCTGGGGCGTTATGGCGTCTAACTATTGCAAGAATCTTGCGTGGGACGGTTGTGCACTCTCAAGATTTGACGCTCACTGCGGCGTTTATAACGTGTCGCTGAAGAACAGTCAGGTCGGCGAGGTCATAAACCTCGTTGGCTCGGGAACAGCGTACTTCGAGAACGTAACGCGCTCAAGCGGCAGAAACGCATACTTCATCTCCCTTCGCGGCGACTACGGCTCGACCTGGGAGGGCGACGTAATTATCAAGGATTGCAAGCTCGTCGTCAGCAACAGCGCGAGCACCGCATATCTTATAACGGGCGCTTGGTATGAGCATTGGTTCGGCTACAAGTGCTATCTGCCGAATCTCGACGTTGACGGCTTCAAGGTGGCAAGGCTTAACGGCAATGCTTACACAGGTAACTTCTATCTTTATAAGAACATAGCGTCCAGCTACTCGGGCGACCTTCGCGAGAATGCGACTAACCCGCTCGGAGCACCCACGAGCATCAAGCTCAAGGGCATAAGCTACACCGATATCCTCCAAGGCACGAATAACGACGTTATCCTCACGGACACCGTTATAACCAAGGAAGACTAAAACAAAAAACACGGGGTGACCCCACCCCGTGTAGCAAAAAGCGCCGAGCTTTTAATCAAGCTCGGCGCTTTTTACGTCTGTAACCGTTATTCTTCCGTTGATAAAACGGAAGCTTATCTCGTAATTTGCAAATGCGAAGGTGTAGACCCTGTCGTCTGTGTGATAGGACGGGCGCGGGTCGGAGGAGAGCATCTCAAGCAGTGACTCACGGCGCTCTTCGTCTACCTTCAAGAGCAATTCCTCAGGGAAGTCAACTGGCAGGGAATAGCCCCGCACCTCTTCGGTAAAGCCGCCGACTGCATCGGGGTGCGAGTCGGTAAAGGGAAGGTACGGCTTGACGTCGTATATCGGTGTTCCGTCGAGCATATCCGCCCCCGAAACCACAAGAACCGGGCCAAGCTCCCTGTCCTCTTCAATTCGCAAAAGCTTCAGCGACGAAAGTCCGATAGGATTCGGGCGGAATGGGGAGCGTGTCGCAAAAACGCCCACTCTTTTGTTGCCGCCAAGCCTCGGCGGTCGCACCGTCGGCGACCAGGAATCTCTTTCTGCCTTAGAAAAATTCCAAATGACCCAGATATGCGAATACCCCTCAAGTCCGCGAAATGCCTCGCGCCTGCGGTACTCTGGCAGAAAAACTATCCGCCCAACAAGCCCGTCCGCGAGTCCGCTCTGTCGCGGAATTCCGAACTTTTCCTTAAAATCGGTGTGTATATGTGCAATTATCTTCATCCTTGCTCCTCTAAACTTTAGCTGTCATTTTCTCCATTTTACCACAAAAGCAGCCCTTGTGCAATCCCCCTCGCAACAAAAAGAAAAAACAAAATTCCGTATTGACAAATCGGGCAATTTATGTTATTATATCACTTGCGGAAACTGCTGAAAGAGTTTGACTTAAAGTAAGCACCGCCTCGTGTGTCCTTCACGTGTAAAAATAGAGGACGAAAAACTCAAAATGCGGACGTGGCGGAATTGGCAGACGCGCTGGTTTCAGGTTCCAGTGAAGCAATTCATGTGGGTTCAAGTCCCGTCGTCCGCACCAAAAATTCGACAAGTTTCGACTTGTCGAATTTTTTATCCAAGCCGCAGGCTTGGTATATCATCCGACGCAAGTCGGTATATTATCAGCCCTCCGGGCTGTATCTCATCACGCGCCAGCGTGCATCATTCCTGCGACTTGATGATATACAAGACTGTGCCTTGATGATATGCAATGCTTCGCATTGATGATATACACGGCTTAGCCGTGATTAAGAACGCAAGGGTTCAAGTCCATCGGTTAAAAAGCCAAAATATCTTTTTTGTCCGCCTTACACAAGTGAAATGGCAGGGTCCTTGTGGCTCTGCCATTTTGCTTTATAAGAACGGAGGGACTTGAAGGGGAGCGGTAGTGAATGACAGCCTAAATGGCTGTCAGAGCCGCGGAAAGGCTTTGCCCGCAGGCGAAGAAGTCCCGTCGTCCGCACCAGGTAAAGACCGAGAGGAATTTCGGTCTTTATTTTTTCTTTTGCGTAGTCTTCACCCGTATGACGACGGGACAGACCTCATCCACGGTCTTCTGTGTTCGTGCTAAATCAATTATCAATCGTTTTCTTAACGAGCGACATCGTCCAAAAATAGCACAACCCTCGCGGTTGTGCTATTTTTTGTTTTACCAGAGTGAAATTCGAAATAAGAGCGGTCGATAAAAAGCACTTGATATATCCGAGGAAATATGCTAAAATAAAAGAGAAGGGCAACCTTTTAATTTTTCGGTCGCGTAAAGCGGCAGGACGGAGGCAGATATGGCTATTGAAAATTCCTACAAAATCAGAACAAAGGGCAAGAATCTATTCCTTCGCGTAGTTAAGGGCCATTTTATGAAAACCAACGGACATATGAATTATTATATCGACGTTACGATGCAAAAGTGCAGGCTTTCTGAAGCGCGCGCAGTCGCCGAGGAGCTTGTGTCCCATTGCGGCAGCGGTATGATAGTTGATACCATCCTGTGCCTTGACGATATGCAGGTCGTTGCCACCTGTATGGCGGAAAAGTTGACCGACTCGGGCTTTATGAACCTCAACGCAAATAAGACGATTTATATACTCACGCCGGAGAAAATTGCCGCAGGCCGCTTTATTTTCAGAGATGAATCAGTACCTATGATAGCAGGCAAGAACGTATTGATTTTAACCTCGTCGGTTGCAACCGGCAGAACCACGAGCGTTGCTATGGACGCCGTCAGGTATTACGGCGGAACGGTTTCGGGTCTTGCATCTATTTATTCGGCAGTAAACGAATGCTGCGGCGTTCCGGTTTATTCGGCATTCGACGCAAACGACCTTGAAGGGTACTATTGCCTACCTGCGCACGAGTGCCCGCTTTGCAAGATAGGAAGAAATATCGACGGAGTGGTGAGCAGCTACGGCTTCTCCGGCACCTCGGTATAAAACGGCAATCAAAAACGCGTGATTCTATGCAATGAAATTAATTGTGACAGAAAAATGAAATGTAAACAAAATGTTATCTTTTTCAAGGTTAAATTCAACAACTTTCGTGATGTCAGCGGCTCGCGTGCAAACGAGGTAACCGATAGGGAGGTGTGGGATGAGTGCGAGTGCGCGCTCGCCCTTCCCGATAGCTATTCCGAGAGCGGAGAGAGAACGCCGCTTATCCTCTCCTGTCACGGTGCGGGAAGCGTCGTTCGCGAAGAAAGCGGCGACACGGGTGGCATCGAATATAGTAGCGAGTGCTTGAAGCAGGGCTATGCGGTCCTTGATGTTTGCGGCTCTCAGCCGCACGGGCTGACTATGGGATGCCCCGAGCATATCTTCGCACTGCACAAGGCGTATCTCTACGCCGTGAAGCACTATAACCTTGAGGAGCGCGTGCTCGTCGCGGGGGCTTCAATGGGCGGACACACCGCAATGAACTTTGCTCATACCTTCCCCGGTATCGTAAGAGCACTCGGACTTATCTATCCGCGTCTTAATATGGACGGCGTGACCGTCAACGGCCACTATTGCATCGGAACTTGGGATAAAACGAAAAAGAACGAGAAAACCGGACTCAGCACGCACGACCGCATCGTAGAGGTCTACCGTTTCCCGACTGACGAGTGGTACGGAGAAAACACCGTCGGCTTCAACCCATACCTCACCCGCTCGTACATCGGCGCGGACGGCAAGCGCGCACTTATCCCGCCCTGTCCTATCAAGATATGGCAGGGAACGGCGGACAGAACCGTCGATCCCGTGATGGTAAATGAGTTCGTCGAATCCGTGCGCCGCTCGGGTAGCTACATTGAGCTTCACCTTATGGAAGGCGTCGGTCATAAGATCAACGACGTAATGAAAACCGAGCTTGCTATGTGGTTTAACAGATTTACTTAGTAGGCAACAGCAAAAATCAAAACACCGTTAGCTTAGGGTCATAAAAGCCAATTTTTATAGCAGGACAGCAGAAAAACGAACCGCTACCACCAGAGGCTCCCTCCGGGAGGGAGCTGGCGCCGCAGGCGACTGAGGGAGAGCGCGTTATAATGAAGCCAAACAAAATTTCAAGTCACGCGGGCTCCTTCCGTCACGCTTTGCGTGCCACCTCTCGCTGCGGCTCGGGCACATTTCGGTTCTGACAACCATTTAGGTTGTCATTCATTTCCAAAATGCCGCTTCGCTACCTCCCGGAGAAAGGCTATATAGTACTGCGCACTTGCTCACCACCGAAAGTGGTAGTGCAATAGAGAAGAGCCGATACGGAAATTAATCCATATCGGCTTTTTACTGTCCTTTAGTACCCGAGCGTTAACGCTGCTCGATTTTTGCTATATTGTTAATTTTATTTTTATTGCGCAAAGTATTGACTTTCGCGCAAAATAATGTTAATATATAATATATATTAGCAAAGTAGCCGAAAGGCTATGACGCAAAGCTATAGGGGCTAAAATCTGATTTTTGCCAGCCAGTTGCCATTTGTTTTCAGTGGTAACCGGCGTTTTTTTATTTTTGCCTAAAGAAAGGAGCAGAATATGAAGACATATCGCATCAGCATACTGACAGTGCTTTCACTGCTCCTTGTGTGCTCAATAATATCCCTCTCTCTCGGATGGCTGACGAACTATATCCATCTTGATCCGGGGCTTGATTTTTCCGCAGATGCGCCCGACGACCTTTTGCTCTACGAGATATCGTATGACGAGGATGCAAATGACAACGTTACTCAAACGGTTACCGAAGGAAAGGAAACCGTGGGTGACGGTGAGTTCGTTATATCAAATCTGCAATTTGGCGTGATAAACAACCTTTCCGTACTCAAGAATTCCAATTACGTGTATTACGCTATAAGAGTTCCGAAGAAAAACGGCGATAACATCTCGCTCGGTGTCAGCTACGGCGACGTTGATTCTGACGGTGCGCATTTCACAATTTACGTTCCCGTGCGTGAGAACGGCGATATTAAGCTTGAAAACGGCGTTATGGTTACCGAGAAGCTTGCCGATGTTGATAAGCTTGATAAGCTCACAGCAATAGAAACCAATAACAGCGCAACCTTCATAACCTATTCCTTCGCGATTTCCGAAAAAGCCCCGTCCGAATATTCGAACGTCGCCGATATGGATGCGTTGTTTGAGGAGGCGCTTGCGGATTCGGATGCGAACAAGAGCGCGGAGAAAAAAGAGCATCAGATGAATGCAGTTGAGGACGACGGCTCGCCAACTCTCACCGAAATGACCTACGATACCTCGTCTATCACCGGCGATTACTACTATGTTTATATAAAGCTCACACCTAACATCGACCTTTATAAATACTTCATAGACTACCTTTGGGATAGCATGCCCTTCTATCTCGCTTACGAGATAAGGGTAAAATTCGATGTAAAAACCTAAATGCGAAAAATAAAGTCAGAAAAACTAAAACTCAAGAAAGGAGAATGACGTGCAAAAACTGAAAAAGATAACCGTAGTCGCAGCTCTCTGCGTTTTGCTTCTCGTGTCGCTCGTGCTGCAATTAATATCACCGAGCTCTGCGTATTTTCTCACGGTTTTTGATAAGCTTGGAGTAAACTCGGTAATGGTCGAGCTCATATTCGACCGCCTTGATTTTACCAATACTGCTATAACCGACCTCGGCTACGCAAACGTGGATGCCGACGGAAACGAAATCCCTTGGGGAAGCGAGCAAAATCCCTACGTCATCTCCCAAAAGTTCCATATACAGAACCTCTCGGTTCTTCAGAACTCCGGCTTCTTCTTGGGCAGGCAGGAGAACGGAGTCCCCGTGCAATCATATTTCCTCGTCTGCAATCCCGATGGAACTCCCGTGGCTATTGATTGCGGCGGAATGACCATAGAGCCCGTCGGAACAACCGAGCTCCCCTTTACCGGTGTAATCAGCGGCGCTCCCATTGCGGGCAGTGCTACCTATAAAAACGCCGACGGTGAAAGCTACGGCGTTTCAACCTCGACTATCGCAAACCTTGTCGTTGACGGAAAGTCGGATACGCCCGACCTCGGCTTCTTTGGCTACGCAGGCTATTACGGCAGCTACAACGAGAACGATGCAACCCTTACCGGCGGTTACGCCTCTACTATCGAGAATCTTCTCTTTGCCGACGTCACGATAAAGTCCTCGAAGAGCCTTCTTGACACTCTTCTTGACGCTTGGTGGGCATTGTGGAAAACCCCCGGTATAGATGCGGAAACAGGTGGGGAAATCGAGCTTGACCACACTCACTTTAAGGATACAAGAGAGGAAACCCACCACGTCGGTATAATTGCAGGTCACGCAGAGTTCGCAACCATAAAGAATGTCAGCGTCTATTATAGCGATAACGTTGCCGCGTTCGACCTCGTGTCCGACTCTTCAGAAAGCATCACTAACTATTATAGCTCCACAGGTCTTATCGGCCTTCTTCAGTACGTCAACCCCGCAGTAGTCACCGATGCGGACGGAAACCAAACACTTGACGGCTCGGGTGGCGTCAGCGATAGTCAAATCACCGGCGACGGCGAGGGCGGCGGAGGCGGTGAAGAGTCGGGAACTCTCACCGGTTATTTCCTTGCAGAAAGCCTCTTCAATCAGCACGAAGAATATCTCACAGCGCAAGGCCTTGGAACGAAGGATTCCTATAACGTAATAGAAATGAAAGCAGCTGACGGTACGGGACTTTTCAAAACCGTCCAGATGAATGAGCGCCAAAACATCGGTGACGCTTGGGTACCGCGTACCTATTATTATTTCCAAGATTCAGTGTTCACTTTCGCAATGTCAATGTCGACAGCAGAAGGGGAAACTATAGATACGGTAGACCCTGCCAAGAGTGACTATATTCAGAAAATATGGAAGCTTGACGAAAACGGAGCTGCACCTAATCTCTCTGCTACTGAGAATTTGACCGATTGGAAATACGACGTTGACCCGGATGCTCCCTCTAGAGTTTCATATTATCTTGAGGCAGTGACTTCAATGACGGAAAATGCATATTACGTTCTTGCTTATTTTGACAAAGGCGCGGATGCAACCTCGGGCACTGCGGATGACGTTCTTTACGTTTTCAATCCAAATGATGTAAACGGTACGGACGGTTACGTTCATGCGATTGCTATAGGAGCCCTTTCTGCCGCAGGAGCAACAGATGACGAGTTAAACGGAACTGTAACGTATTTTGACGCAGCGAGCGGTGGCGGAATAGAGTCGTTAAAACTTATCGGCACTAAAAAAGCGTTCTACGATTACGCCTTTTATTACAACACCACCGACGGTTATTCGATACAAAACCCTACCTTGACCGATTATAAGTTTGGTGTAACCTCGACGGCAAGTAGCGTGTTCGGCTCATATGATACACCTTCCACGGTATATTCAACCGCAGGAGCGTCGGGCGGCGGCGGTTTATCCGCAGAGGCCGCGTATATATATGATTGGGATATTTCAGCTTATAATACTACTACTCAAAAGGGAAAATTCTCAATTTCTAAAACATATAGCTTAAGCACATGGATAGACGAGCGCTTTATATGGTCTAAACTTTCTTTTTCAGATGAAAGTATAAGCTTTTCTTCTCAAAGCTATGATAATTCTACGGATCGCGATAATGGTTTCTCTTTAGATGATAGCAACTATTTCACCATCCTAAAAGTCATGACAAATACTCTTGATTCGGATGGAACAATAGCAAGTGATGGATTAGGGTCTGCCGGAGAAAATAAAACTAACGAAGAACTCAGCCCGATGAACATCGTTCCCACAACCTCTCCCGATTCGAATGGCACCTACGTTCCGGATACCATTTATGATTTTGACCCGTCTAAGTATGTGCTTGAGTATGTCGGGACGTCGACCGAAGAGGCAAACGGTCAGTCGGCTGTGATAAATAACTATAAGCTTTCGCCGATACGCTCTTATAGGTTGAATAACGGAACGGGCGATCTTTTATCTCAAATAAATCACACTGCAAAGTTATACAAGACTCATAGTCAAAACTATCAGTTAACAATAGGAAACACCTTCATAGGAGATCTTGTGGGAGACTGGCTCGATACCAACACCGGTGGTGTTCTTAATACGACTATTGGTAATTCAGAATCCGCAACCGACCTCTACTCTATTCCGACTGGTATGATAGCCTTTGAGATAAGAGAAGCGTCGACAGACAACCCTTCATATATCAACATTATAGTTGCCGTGAATCCCGAGCAGGAAACTACCGGCACTATCGGACTTTGGGCGATGAATAAGAGCGATTGGTCCCAATCCTTCGACCTTTCTTCCCCGGCACAGTCCTTTGACCTTCCTATTTCAAAAACGGCAAAGGGTAATGGAGATTGCAAGTATCTGATAAAGATTTCCGAAAGAGTTGACGAGGTAGAACAGGACGGAAAGATGTACTACGGTTCGGTAGTGTTCTGTCCCGATTGCGGCAAAAAAATGTCAATTGTTTGTAGCGATTGTGGATATAGAATAGACGATGCCGAAAACTCCGATGCTCAAAAAGAAACCTCCTATCTATACCTTGGCGGCGACACGGTTCTCGTTTATTATAGCTTCGAAATAACCGCAACCGGAGTATATATGATAGGCTCTAAGGCAGGCCCTCTCTCCGTAAGCTACTTCTCGGTTTCGGGAGCTGCAGGCGCAGGCGCTGACGGTATGACGGGCTCGCCGCTCGGCTATATCGATTTCGTTTATGATAACAACGGAAATATAATAACCGTTGATAAGCTTTATACCGGCGAGCAGTTCGTCAGCAACGAGAACTACGACCAGTATTATCCTTCCTTCCTCTTCGTTTCTATGCTTCCCGAAAAGGATGATGGCGGTAGCATTGTTAAAATCCAACGCGAGCAGATATATCTTAAGCGATATATTGCCGGGAAGGATGCCGACGGAAATGAAACCGATACCTCGGGAACAAAGCGTCATATGAAAATGACGGGCGCGAATTTAACCAAGCTTCGCGGAGTTTCTGAGATACTGCAGGATTTGCAGGACGATATCGACGAATAAAAACACAAACACGGATGTTATAAGAATTTTTACCGATGTATAACAGATAATTCGCCTCTTAAAAACGAGTTCGGATTATTCACTCTTGCCTAAGAAAGGGGGCGCTGCCTTCATGAAAAGAAAATATTTTGCGCCCCTCCTCTCCGTCTTTTTGACGGGAGCGATGCTCATAACGGCGCTCGTTGCAATGCTTTCCTCCTCGTTTGGATGGTTTACGTTCAACGAACGCGTAAACGCATCGGGGCTTAGTATTTCGTCAATCGGAATACCGAAAACCGAGCAGTTCCTCTTTATCGATGCGGACGGAGATTCCGCCTATGATGAAGGCGAAGAAAAGCTTGACAGCACTAACGCAAACGTTTTTGATCTTATGATGCCGGGGGAGCGACGCACCGTTTGTCTTTACGTGCGCAATCTTTCCGGAAAGAGCATAAACCTGACGCTCCTTATGAGTGCGCCGACCGCAGAGAGCGATTCCGTATACGTAGAATCCGGCTTGTATCATTACCTTGGCACTCAAATACGCCTTAATTCTATAATGAAAAGCGGCTCGGACGTCCTTGCGCTGACAGGAACAGATAAATACCTCTTACCACTTGAAGATTCTATGTATAACGGCGGATTGCAGCCGACGGGAATTAGTGAGGTGTACGATTTCTCGGCGTCAACTAACGCGCAGCTTGCCAACACGATAACGCTTGCCTCCGATGCGGAAGCTACGTTTGCGCTTGAGTTCGAGTTTGTGGATAACGGCGAGGTGCAAAACGCGTACATATCCTTTGCAGATTCAAATTCGGGTGACGCGGTTAAAGCATCGCTTGCGCTCTCTCGTACGCTTATATGCTATTATGATTTTGCAGAATAAGAAAATCCCTGTGGCGAAATTTCGCCACAGGGCTTTTTGTGTTTCCTCTTGAATTTTACAAGTCTTTATGCTACAATAGACGCAAGAAATCCTCGCTTGCGCGAGAACTGAACGTTAAGGAACAAAAACATATGCAAATGGTATTATTGACAGCGGCTGGCGTCGGCGGTGCGACGATGGTCGGTGCGCTGATAGGATTTTTATTCAAGGGAATGACGCACAAATTCTCGGACATCGTCCTCTCCTTCGCGGCGGGCGTTATGCTCGCGGCGGCAGTGCTCGGACTTATCGAGCCGTCGTATAGCTACGGCGCGGCGGCGTACGGCAAGTGGTGGGGACTGCTCTTAACGGTAGTCGGGCTCTTCGTCGGTGCTGTCTGCCTCAACCTTGCGGATAAGCTCGTGCCGCACCTTCACCGTCTTGCAGGCAGCGATATCGAGTCGCACGACAATAAGAGCCTTAACAAAGTCCTCCTTTTCGTTATGGCAATAGCGATACATAATCTTCCGGAGGGAATAGCGGCAGGCGTAGGCTTCGGCTCGGAGAACACGACTCGCGCGCTGATAATCGCGGGCGGTATCGCACTTCAGAATATCCCCGAGGGTATGGTCATTATCGGTCCTATGCTCGCCGCGGGAATGTCCAAGCGCCGCACCCTTATTCTTGCCCTCGCAACAGGTCTTGTCGAGGTTATCGGAACGCTTATCGGCTATCTTGCCGTCAGCGTTGCAACGGTTATTCTGCCTTTCGCGCTTGCCTTCGCCGGCGGAACTATGCTTTATATAATAAGCGACGAGATGATTCCCGAAACCCATGCGCACGGCGGCGAGCGCGGAGCAACCTACGCGTTGCTTTGCGGCTTTGCCCTTATGTTCGCTATGGACGTAATACTTGGTTAAGAGTGAGTCCGGACTATTCACTCTTGCCTAAACTATTGGCAAAACGGTTAAAATATAGTATGATTTTCTGTGATAAAACAAGATAGATTATTGAAGAAGGCGCAAGTGATAATCTCCGAAAAATTAACACGGGGTGCGCTTTAATCGGAAAGGGGGAACAGTATGAAGGGAAGAGTTGCCTTTTTACGCTCGCAGCTTGCGCTTCTGAAGCCCTTCACGTCGAAATGTTCTCTCGGTGTGGTGCGGCTGGCGCAGGATAAGATAGGCAAGCTTATGGCAAGCGGCTATAAAGCCGATACCGTCTGCGAGGACGTTTTGGTCGGCGATATGCGTTGCTCGATGATAACGCCGAAGGACGAGCTCTCGAGCGGAGTTATCCTTTATCTGCACGGCGGCGGTTACGTTTCCGGCAATCTTGATTATGCGCGCGGCTTTGCCACCGTGCTCGCATCAAAGTGCGGTATCCGCGTTTTCTGCGTAGAATATTCTTTAGCGCCGGAGCACGTTTATCCCCACGCTATTGACGACTCAATGGAGGCCTACGGCTACCTCTTAGCAAACGGCTTTGACCCGGCTCACATCATCCTCTGCGGTGAGAGTGCGGGCGGCGGCGTTTGCTACTCCGTCTGTCAGAAGCTTCGCGACAAGGGCAGAACTCTGCCCGCAGGCATAATAGCCATATCCCCTTGGACCGACCTTACCGCAAGCGGCGAGTCCTATACGAAGAATGAAAAATGCGACCCTTCAATGACGAAGGAGCGCCTCAAATATTTTGCCGACGCCTACGTCTACGGTGTCGACCGAGAGAGCAAAAGGCTCTGCCCGAAAACCAACCCTAACGCAGAAGAGGACGAAAAAATCAAGCGCGACCCCAAGCTTTCGCCCCTCTTCGATTCGCAGGAGAAAATTCCGCCCTCGCTCATATTCGTCGGCGGTGACGAGATAATGCTCTCCGACGCAACCTTAATGCACGAAAAGCTCATTTCGGCAGGCGCAAAAAGCGAGATAGTAATAGCCGACGGGCTTTGGCACGGCTATATTCTCTACGACCTTCAGCATCGCGCCTCGGACTTCGATAAAATACGCAAATTCATCAAGGAAGTCGTACCCGTGCAGAAAAAACTGCGCTGGATGGCGCTTGATAACGCGGCAAAAATCTTCCCGGCGGCAAGGCGTAGACATTGGAGTAACATCTTCCGCCTATCCGCAACCCTTGACGAGCCCGTCGACCGCCAGACCCTCCAGGTCGCCCTCGACATAACCGCAAGGAGATTCCCCTCGATAGCCGTAAGGCTCCGCACGGGCATATTCTGGTACTGCCTTGAGGAGCTTCCGCACGCACCGGAGGTTTTGGACGAAAAGCCCTATCCTCTCTCCCGAATGCCGTTTGACGATATCAGAAAATGCGCCTTCCGCGTTTTAGTATACGAAAACCGCATAGCCGTTGAATTCTTCCACGCGCTCACCGACGGCAACGGCGGACTTATATTCCTAAAAACCCTCGTCAGCGAGTATCTTTACCAAAGGTACGGTGTGAAGATTCCCGTCGGTGACGGAATTCTCGACAGGCTTGAAGAGCCCTCGCAGGAGGAGCTTTCGGATAGCTTCCTTAAGTACGCGGGAGAAACCCCTTATCCGCGCAAGGACACCACCGCCTTTAAGATAGGCGGAAAGCGGGAAGAGGACGGCTTCCTCACTAATACAACCTTCGTTATCGACGCGGACTTCGTTCTCCGCGAGGCAAAGTCGCGCGGCGTGACCGTCACGGCTTATATGGTAGCCCTTCTTATAATGGCGGCAGGTCGCGTTCAGGAGGAGCGCGTGCCGCGTCTTCGCTCTCGCCGACCCTTGAAGGTGCATATCCCGATAAATCTTCGTAAGATATTCCCGTCGAAATCCCTGCGCAATTTCGTTCTTTGCATAACCGCAGGCGTTGACCCGCGCCTTGGCGACTACGCCTTTGACGAGCTTTGCCAAAGCATCAGCCACCAAATGAAGCTGCAAATCACCGAAAAGCAGATGGCGGCAATGATAAGAACTAACGTCGACAGTGAGAGAAACCCGATTTTGCGCGCAGTTCCGCTCTTCATCAAAAATATCGTGATGAAGCTCGTCTTCAACGCGGTAGGAGAGAAGAAGGCGTGCTTCAGCTTCTCCAACCTCGGCGCAGTAAGCCTACCGAGCGAGGTGGCAGAGCACGTCAGGCGTATGGACTTCGTCCTCGGCTGTCAGGCGTCCGCGCCATATAACACATCGGCGCTCACCTACGACGGAAAAATGTACTTTAATATCATAAGAAACATCAGCGAGCCGGTATTGGAACGCGAGATATACGCCACACTTCGAGAGCTCGGCGTTCCGCACACGGTTGAAAGTAATACGAGAGGAGGAAAGGCTTGATGTACTGTATAAAATGCGGAGCGAAGCTCTCCGAGGGTCAGACCGTCTGCCCCATATGCGAAACCCGCGTCTATCACCCCGATTTTCTGATAACCGAGCGTAGCACCTACCCGAAAATCCCCTTCGAGTCGGAGGCGTTCAACCGCACGGGACTTATGTTTACAATAACTATTCTCTCGCTTATCCCGCTCTTCCTTCCCGTAATACTTGAGCTCGTTTGGAAAGGGGAGATAAGCTGGTCGGGCTACGTTGCGGGCGGCGTGCTCCTCTTTTACGTATCCTTTATCCTGCCGTGTTGGTTCCGTCATCCCAACCCCGTCATCTTCGTTCCGTCAAGCTTTGCGGCGGCGGCGCTCTACCTTTTCTATATCTGCCTTATGTGCGAGGGTGATTGGTTCTTGCCGTTTGCCCTGCCTCTGACGGGCGCGCTCGCGCTTATAGTCACCGCAGTGACCGTCCTTTTCCGCTATCTTCGCCACGGCAGACTCTATATCGCAGGCGGCGGCATAATCGCCTTTGGCCTGTTTTGCGTGCTCGTTGAGTATCTTCTTCGAGTTAGCCTCGAAATTAAGTTCGCGTTTATGTGGTCGGTAGCACCGCTCACCGTCTTCTCAATCTTCGGCGTGCTTCTTATCGTCGTAGCAATAGTCAAGCCCTTCAAGGAATCACTCCGTAGGATATTCTTTATCGGAAAGGCGTGAAAACAATAAACAAAAGAACGGTCAGAGAGCATTTGCTCTCTGACCGTTTTTAGTATTTCGATAAATTATTTCATATCAGTATTCCGATTTCACCTTAAATATACAACTGTCGCAAAGGCGAATTCTCTTTTCGTTTTTCATTTTCTTGCCGCAAAGTGCACAATGTCTGTTTGTGGGGGATATTATGATATTATCGCCCTGTAACGATACATTAACCTTCGTGCGTGCTTCAATTCCCAACTTTTCTCTATACGGTATAGGAATTACCACTCTACCGAGCTTGTCTACTTCCTTTTCTACTCCACTCATTTTTGCCTCGAAAGATATTTTTCTTTATAATAACACACTCAAATCGAAATGTCAACTCTTTTGGGTTAATCTTTTTAATTCAAAAGAGTTAATATATACTCGAAAGGATGTGTTTATTATGAATATAGGCGAAGCGTGCAGAATAAGAATTCGCGAGCTTTGTAAAAACAGAGGCATAACCTTAAACAAGCTTGCAATAATATCCGGCGTTACCCAATCAACGCTTAATAACATCATCAGCGGCAGAAACAACAGCGTCACCGTTTCGACGTTGAAAAAGCTTTGCGACGGTCTTGAAATATCAATAGTTGAATTTTTCTCAAGTGACGTATTCCTAAATCTTGAGCAGGAACTTAAATAAATTATACCGCACACCACCTGAACAAAAAGAACGGTCAGAGAGCATTTGCTCTCTGACCGTTCTTTATCATTTAGACAAATCAGTAATCCTTTTTAGTTCCGCAGACTGAGCATTTTTTGCCGAACAGTCCCTTAAGGTTGCCTCCGCACCACTGGCAGAGATTTTTTGAGCGGAAGAGTGCTCTTCTTGCCTCGGACTCTGCTACCTTGCGCTCGGTTTCGAGGCGCGCCTCTTCAGCCTTAAGGCGCTCTGCCTCCTCTGCGGCGCGCTTTGCCTCTGCCTCTGCGGCGTGCTTCGCTTCCTCCGCCGCATAGTCAACAGCAGGCTCGCCCACCGCATTTTGCGACACGGGTGCGGGTGTTTCTGCCACTTTGGGTGCATTTTGGGCCTCACCCGTATATCTCCACACTATCTTCTCGTACTGCTTGGTGTAGTTTATAAGATAGGTGTTCGAGGGCGGGCAATCGATATAAATTGTGGCAGGACTGTATCCGCCGATGGAGTCGGACTCAACCTCCTCGATAGTGGAGGGAAGGTGAAGGACGCACTCGGTTTCCTTGCCGTTTTCGTAAAGACCGTTCTCGCGAATAACGCGGCAACCCTCGCCGACGAATACCTCTTCAAGCGAGCCGGTGCAGAATGCGTTTGCCTCTATTACCTCAACCGTTCCGGGTATGTAGGCGCGCTTTACGCCGGAGTACTCGAACGCACCCTTACCAAGATTTGTGAGCGACGAGCCGAGATTTACCTCGCGGAGCGAGTGGCAGTTGCCGAAAGCCGACTCCTCAATGCTCTCGAGCGTGTCGGGAAGGCGGAGCTTTGAGAGCTTTTCGCAAGAGTAGAACGCCGTCGGACCGATGACCTTAACCGAGTCGGGCAGGATTACATCGCGCAGCTTTTCGCACTGGAAGAATGCGCTCTCTCCTATCTCCTCAAGTCTTGAGCCCTCGATAGTGCCGAAGGTTATCTTCTCAAGCTTCGAGCAATCGTAGAAGGCGAACTCCTCAATCTTCTCAACCGAGTCGGGAATATTTATCTCTTTGAGGTTCGGGCAACCCGAAAAGGCTCTGTCGGGTATCTTGTCAATGCCGTTTCCGAGCTCAACGCGCTCAACGCTCTTGCCGAACTTAAAGAGCTTTTTGAGTCCGTTTCCAATCTTAACGTACTTGATATCAACCTTGCTCGTGTTGTCGAACTCGCGCACCGAGTCGGGAATCACGAGCTCCTTCAAGGATTCGCATCCGTCGAAGGCGTAATTACCAATCTTCTTAACGCCCGCGCCAATCTTAAGCTCTTTAAGATTTTTACATCCGTCGAATGCACGGTAGGGAATTTCGCTGACGCCGTCGGGACTAACCATCTTCTCAATTCCCGAGCTGAGGAATGCGGCGCTGTCTATATGCTTCAGCGTTTCGGGAAGGACTATCTCCTCAAGGGAAGAGCAGTTCTCAAAAGCGTTCGGACCTATCGAGGTTACCGAGTCGGGAATAACTATTTCCTCAAGCCCCTCGCAGTCGGAAAAAGCGTATTCCTTAAGCGCCGTAACGCCGGAGGGAATCGTTACGCTCTTGAGCGAACGGCAGAATAGGAAGGCACCCGTGTCAATTGTTTCAATGCTTTCGGGCAGATTTATCTCTTCAAGCTCGATGCATTTTCTGAACGCGCGCTCGCCAATCTTCTTAAGTGTGTCGGGCAGCTTAACGCTCTTGATTTTTTCGTTTTCGTCGAAGCAACGCTGACCGATAGCAACCACTCCGTCGGGAACTGTGATATTCTCGCTTGAGCCGTTATACTGAACGAGAACTCCGCGCGAATCCACCTCGTACTCCGCCGTGGATTCGAAAATCGTCATTTGCGAGCCGCAATACTCGCAGGTAGCAACGAGCTCGCCCTCTTCAATCTTGAGCTTTGCTCCGCAGCTTTGACATCTGAATACTGCCATAATTTAGTCCGCCTTTCATTTGTATATTTAAGATAATTGAATTTACTGCTTTGCGCCGCATTCGGGGCAGAATTTTGCGCCGCCCGTTTCATTGCCGCACTCGCGGCAGACGGTCGTCATTTTGTGACCGCACTCGGGGCAGAACTTCGACTTCACTACGACCCTTTTGCACTCGGGGCAAACGGTCATTCCCTCGGCAAGCTTCGGCGCGACCTTCTCGCCGCACTCGGGGCAGAACTTTGCGTCGGGAAGAAGAATCTTTCCGCAGCCGGCACACTTGTTCTCACTCGTAGCGGGCGCAGTTGCTGTGTGCGTGGGAGCACTGCCGATAGTAACGCTTGCAAAGGGCATCGGCGCACCGCTTCCCGCAACCGTTTCCGCCACGTCGAAGCTGCGCTCATCCTGATACGTATAGCCCTCTTGTGCGCGCTTGGTTGCAAGTGCCTGCGATTCTATTACCGTCTTCTGTGCTGATGTCTGGGCGTCTATAACTCCAACCTGCTGGCGAAGTCTTGCCTCTGCAACCTCGGAATACTGGCGGAAGTGCAGGTCCTTGAACTTCTCGTAGGACGCTTCACCGTCAGGCTTGAGAAGGTTGGTGATAAAGAATCTCTCAAGCGCCACGCCGTAGTCGAGGAAATCCTCATAGAGTATCTTACGAAGCGACTCGGAGATTGAGTCGAGATGCTCGTCTATTTCAAATATGTTTATCTCTTGCTGTCTTATTACCTTGGCTATGTAGGACTTAACCTTCGTCATAAGGAAGGCGCGGAAGAGCTGCGTGAGCTTTGCCTGACCGAGATGCTTTTCAGTGCCAACAACCTTGATAAGAAGTCTTCTCGAATCCAGAACGCGCAGGCTCATCTCACCCGACGCACCGAGTGTGATAGGGAAGTTATACCTCGGCTCCATAAACTGCACCTTTGAATCAGTGCCCCACTTAATAGCCATCTGCTCGGTCTTGTTTATAAAGTAGACTTCTGCGTGGAAGGGGGATACGTCGCCGACAAGACGCTTGAAAAATCCGGTTATCTTCGGCGTGTTCTCGGTTTTGAGGGTGTAATTTCCCGCAGGGAAGAGGTCGAGCGCCTGCCCGTTAAGGAAGAAAATCGCCTCCTGCGACTCGTGAACTATAAGGGTGGTATTTGAGTCAAAATCTTCGCACGGGTGCTTCCATATAAACGTGGTATTGTCGCCCTCGTACTTAATCATTTCTGCCGCCTTTGCCATAAAATGTCCGTTCCTTTCGCGGAGCGCAGAAGACCTGCACCCCAAAATTATACTTTAATGACTTGATTATAACACAAATGCAAGATAAAATCAACAAAAAATAAGGAGAAAACCCGAGACTTTCACTATTCTATTATTGTAGGGTAGCGATTTTGTTTATCTGTAATATTGTATCCATAGTATTTTTTGAACAATCGGCTAACGTAATTGGGATCTCTGTATCCAAACAGCGTTGCCGCTTCATATAGGTGAGCTTGCTCCTTTTCTATCAGATTTTTGATTGCTTCCAGCTTCTCATAGTTGACGTATTTTTGGAAGGAGATTCCTTCTACCTTCTTAAAAACGGAACATAAATATTCAGGGGTAATCGAAAGATACCGTGCAACACTTCTTTGCGTGATCGGAATACGTAGGTTTCCTTGAACGTATTCCTTGGCGCGCTGTGTATACAGCACTTCACTCGGTAAATTTAAATCTTTTTGCTTTCTGTTGCATTGATCGATCTCGCAAAGCAGTTCAAGAAACTTCGTTGCCCCCTTGGCTTGAGAATTCTTAAAGATCAATTGGTTGCGTATTAATTGATCAATTATATTACTTGCTGATTGAGTGTTATATTGTGAGGGAGTAATAAGCGGCAAATATAAGCCGTTGATATTATTTTGCACTGACCATCTTAAATGTGCAAAGACCGTATGGTGTTCATGATAAGCATAAGCCTTGATCTTTATCTGTTCTTGACCATACGGAAGGAGGACGATATCCCCTTTATTTGCTACGTAGTCCTTGCCTTTATATTCGATGATTATCGAGCCTTCGGATATATAGGTTATCTCCATAGAGTTTTCCCGCTTCGAAAGTGTGTTAAAATAAGTGTCTGCATGATAAATGTGCGCAAATTTCACACAAGGTAATGTTTCGATCTCATAGGTTTGCATGAGAGACCTCCTGCTCTTTTTAATAATATCGTTTGTTCTATCATAGCATTTCATATTAATTTTGTCAAGATTCTTAATTGCGTTTATTGACACGATACCTCCACGATGTTAAAATAAGTGCAGATCCTACATCGAATAAGGAGGTATGTATATGAAATTGTTCGAAAGCTTAAACGAAGAGCTAAAGCAAAAAAATGGCGTCTATGCCCCTTACTATTTTCGCTATTTAGGATACAGCGAGTATATGTCTGCCGATTATTCGAGCATACGAGCAAACGGTATTTATTCTCTTTTTACACAACCCAAGCCCGTTATACTAAAAAGCGAATGGATAGCAGGAAATCAACATTCTTTGTTTTGTGAGGAAGATGAGATTGTTCTGAATTACGCAAAGAATATTGTGGGGAGATTTTCTCAAAGAGATTTTATAACCAACAAGGATCACTACGCTCCCGATTACGAGCATATTCTTCGCGTGGGACTGCCGGGTATGATAGACGAAATCGATACGTCACTTCAGGTGCATCGAAACGATTCCGATAAGGTCGTAACGCTGTTGGCAATGAAAAAAACTCTTTGCGGTTTTTCTGAAATGATTCAAAAGTATATGCTTCAAGCAGAGGCGTTAATGTCTTCTCCCGATTTTAACAAAGAACGCTTACGGTTCATCGCAAACAATTGCCGCGCTATCGTAATCGGTCCCCCGAAAAGCTTTGCGCAGGCACTTCAGTTGGTTTGGTTCTGTCATACAGCGTTTTTGATGGAGGGGCGCTATGCAATGGCACTTGGTCGGATGGATCAATATTTGTATCGGTTTTACAAAGCGGACGTCGATCAAGGAATTTTGACTGATGAGATGGTCATCGAGCTTTTAGAAAACGTTTTTATTCGGCTTCAGGGCGATGTCGTAAATATTTGTATCGGCGGTCAAAATATGCAAGGCGAATGTCAAGTGAATCCGTTGAGCCGGTGTATTCTCCGCGCGGTCAGAAACTGTAACGTTCCCGGCCCTAATTTGTCACTTAGATATACGAAAAACACCCCTGACGATTTTTTGGATGAATGTCTTGAAACCATTGGCACGGGTCTTGGATATCCCGCAATCATGAACGACGATGTTAATATTTCCGCGCTTAAAAAATACGGTTATGCCGAAGAAGATATTTACGATTATTCTATGGTCGGCTGTATCGAAAACTTTATTACGGGAAAACAGCCGCCGTGGTCTGACGGAAGATTTGATACGCCGAGATTTTTCGATTATATTTTCAATAGTGGAGTAAGCGTTACGAATCAGTCGGTGGGAGCAAATCTTTGTAGCTTGGAAGATATCTCTTCAATGGCTGACTTTATGACCGTCTTCGAAAAGCAGCTCACACTCGGAGTGGATGAGTATGTTTTTAAATTCAATTCCTCAAACGATTCTATCAATCAAAGGTTTTTTGCCGAGCCGTTTTTGTCTTGCTTCTGTCGGGATTGTATCGGCAGAGGGCTTGACATCAACTGTGGCGGAAGTATATACCCATCGGTTCACGGAGCTGCTCTGATGGGAATCGGTACGGTAAGCGACTCTCTTGCCGCAATCGAAAAGGTCGTTTTCGTAGATAGAATGGCGACACTCTGCGAGCTTAGAGATGCCATGAACGCCAATTTTGATGGATACGAAGAGTTGCGTCAAAAGCTGCTGGAGGCACCCAAATACGGCAACAACGACGATTTTGTTGACAAATACGCTGTGTGGTTTATCGACTATTTGGGTTCTTTATTTGAGCAGTACAAAACGCGAGATGGCGGTGGAATCTATATTGCCGCGGCGGCAAACGTCAGTAACATTCACGCCGGAAAGATCATTAATGCAACTCCTGACGGAAGATTGCGGGGCGAGCCGCTTTCCGATGCTGCATCTCCTACCTATGGGCGTGATACCAGAGGAGCAACGTCTACGGTCAATAGTCTTTCCAAGCCTGATTATACCAAAGTGGCGTGCGGAAGCGTAGTTAACCAAAAGTTCTCCCCGTCTATGTTTACTGCGGAAAAGCGCAAAAAGCTTATAGCACTGATTAAGACTTATTTCAAGAACGGAGGTCAAGAGGTACAGATTAATGCCACCTCGCGTGAAATCTTGATTGATGCCATCGAGCATCCTGAAAAATATCAAAATCTTGTGGTTCGTGTTTCGGGCTTTTCTGCTTTTTATGTGACGCTTGATAAAAACGTTCAGCTTGATATCCTCAATCGAACCCAGCAGGAGTAACTGATATGTTAAATATTTCCAATATCCAGCATTTTTCCGTAGGCGACGGAGAAGGGATACGAACTACCGTATTCTTCAAAGGCTGCAACCTTCGATGCCCTTGGTGCCACAACCCTGAAAATCTGAACGTTCACCCTGTCGTTTTGAAATACCGTTCCACAGGCAAAACCGAAACGCTCGGACGGCTTGTGTCGGCAGAGGAGATTCTCGCCGAGCTTTTGGAGGATAAGGATTTTTACGACGTAGGAAACGGAGGAGTAACCTTTTCGGGTGGTGAGGCTATGCTTCAGGCATCCGAGCTTGTTTCTTTGGCAAGTCTTTTGAAGGAAAACGGTATATCTGTGCTGGTTGATACCGCAGGATGCGTGGCCTATTCCTCTTTTCAAAAGCTGAACCCCTTTGTAACGGGTTATTTGTTTGATTTTAAGACGGCAGAGGAAGATAAATACCAAGAGATCGGCGGTAATCTTGAACTCGTTGTTGAAAATATCCGTAGATTGCGTGAGGACGGTAAGGCGGTTATGATCCGAATTCCCTTGATACCAAACTTTAATACGTCACCGCGTTCGATACAGGCAATTTGCGAATGCCTGCGCGATATTGGAATCGAACGCGTGGATCTATTGCCCTTTCATCGTTTGGGCAGTGCAAAATACGAAGCCATGGGACTTGAATATGCATATAAGATGCAACAGCCTCTCGCAAAAGAGGAACTCAACGGAATTGAAGCAATTTATAAAAAATATTTTTCAGTAAAAATAGAATGATAGGAGAATGATTATGAAAGCAAAAGCAGCTGTTTTTATGGGAGTACAAAAGGATTTCGAGGTACGTAAATTTGAGGTAACCCCAACACCCAAGGGCTATGGACAAATGGAACTGATAGCCAGCGGTATTTGCGGCACCGATCTTCATTTCCATAACGGAAAGCTGGCTATCAATCCGCCTACTGTGATCGGCCACGAATTCGTTGGTAAAATTACCGAGTTGGACGAAGAAGATGCAAAGAAATACGGGCTTTCCGTTGGTGATAACGTGATCGCTGATATCGCCGTTCCTTGCGGAGAATGTATTTTGTGCAAAAACGGAGATGACGCAAACTGTGTCAATATGCAGGTAACCAGCGGAGGAAGCATTGACGTTGCCCCCTATCTTTACGGTGGATATGCCGAGGTCAACTACACCCCTCTTTCTAATCTTGTGAAGATTCCGGAAGATATTCCCCCGACGGTTGCGGCAACCTTTGCTTGCCCCGGCCCTACCGCCATCCATGCTATTGAGTTGGGTAAAAAAGCGGGAGTTGATTTTGAAAAGATCAACGTTGCCGTTGTACAAGGGCTTGGCCCTGTTGGAACCTTTGCTGCCATGTATCTGAAAGCTTTGGGGATCAAAAAGGTATATGCCATCACCGCCGGAAGCAATATCGCGCGGGAGAACGTCGCTCTTGACCTTGGCGTTGATAAGGTTTTCAATATCACCCGTGAGGGCGTCGATAATGTAACAAAAGCGTTGCAAGCAGAAAATGACGGACTTGGAGTGGATCTTTGCATAGAATGCTCGGGTGCTCCCACCGCGGTTGTTCAAGGAATGGATATCCTCAGAAACAGAGGAATCTATCTCGTCCCCGGTCAGTACAGTGCATCCGGAGGCGTTGAAATTCAGCCTCAGCTGATTACCTTCAAGGCGCTTCACATCATTGGCTCTTCCCAATATTCCTTGTGCGATGTCCGCGCGTATCTCGATTTTTTGACATCACACACCGAGCTGCATGAAAAAATCGACAAGCTGGGAACAAAATTTAAGGTTTCTGAAATCAACGAAGCAATTGCATATGCAAAATCGGGTAAAAACGTCAAAACTCTCTTGGTGAAATAATATGGATGTCGTAATCTTTTCAGGTCAAAGCAATATGCAGGGACATAGCGAATGCCTTTTTGAATGTGACATTGTAAACGACGCCTGCGAATACAAATATTTGACTGACGAAGAAAAATTCCGTTGGTGAAAACATAACATATTCAATGGAAAATGGGTATGATGTCACACCCGATACAAGCATTTCGCAATGGCTCAAAGAACACGAATTGGGAGCTGCTTGCTACGGGAATACAAATCTTGTTCCAAGCTTTTGCAGAACCTATACCGAGATTACGAAAAGGCAGGTACTTGCGGTTCATGCGGAAAAAGAAAGTACGAGAATAGCCGAGTGGTTGCCGAGAAGTCCGATATGAATTCAAAGGAACGGATTTAGAGCAGAAATTTTTGTCTGATAATACTCAAAAAAGAAACGGCGAGGTGCAGAGTAAATCTGTACCTCGCCGTTTTTGTTTTCAATTACGGTATCCACAAGCCTTTTAGTCAATAGTCGTATCAAGCTTGAATCTCTGAATCTTACGGAGTGTGTTCTTCGGGAACTCCTCGTCACGAATCTTAACGACGGCAATCTTCTTATAAGCAACCGTCTTCTTGTTGAACTCGTCAATGAAGGGCTTGAAGTACGCGTTTATATCTGTAATTCCCGCCTTCTCGAAGAATTCCTTGTCGGGATAGATTTCCGCGACTATCGCGTTGTGCTCAAGTCCGCGCTTGCTCTGACCCTCGTAAACGATTATGTCAACGAGTCCGGGGGTTGCAATAAGCTCGTTTTCGATCTCCTCGGGATAAACGTTCTTACCGTTGGAGAGGATTATGAGGTTCTTCTTTCTTCCGGTAATGGCGATAGTGCCGCCGCGGCAAATCTTACCGTAGTCGCCGGTTCTGAAGTAGCCGTCCTTGAACGCTTCGTAGGTAGCGGTGCGGTTGTTGTAGTAGCCGAGCATTACGTTCTGACCCTTAACGAGAATCTCACCCTCGCCGTTTTCGTTGGGCTCGTCTATCTTAACGAATACGTAGTCTATCGGGTTACCAACCGTTCCGAGAACGTTATTCTTGCTTCTGTTAACGGCGATAAGCGGTGCGCATTCGGTGATGCCGTAGCCGTTGAGGATGGAGATACCGATAGAATCGTAGAAGTAAAGAATGTCGGGGTTAATAGGTGCACCGCCCGTGATTATCATCTTGACCTTGCCGCCGAATACCGCGTGAATAGCCTTAAAGAGCTTCTTTCTGAGGTCTATGCCTATCTTGCGAAGGAAGTTGCTGACCTTTATCATACGGAAGACGAGCTTATATTTGCCCTGCTCCTTAAGACTTGCGGTTATCTTGCGGTAGAAGGTTTCAAGATAGAGGGGAACGAGGATAAGGTGACCGGGCGCTTCGTCCTTGAGCTCCTTGGTGATGTAGCGAAGTCCGGAGGAGAGATATATCTCGCTTCCAATCATCACGTGACCTATGAACATAACCGTCGAGCCGTAGGTGTGATGAGGGGGAAGAACGCTTATCGACTTGTCTGCAAAGTCGATATAGTGAACCACGTTATACATATCCGAGAGGATAGCGTTCTGGCTGAGCATAACGCCCTTACCCTTGCCGGTAGTACCCGAGGTGAAGACGAGAAGCGACATTCCCGTAGGGTCGATAGCTGTGTTGTAATAAACGTCGGGATGCTCCTCAAATTCGACACGCCCCTCCTCTACGAGCGAGAATACCGACGGCGTTTCCTCATTTGCTCCGAGGTATATGGGAGAGGACTCAAGAGTCGTGTTTTCCTTGATGTATTGAAGCTTATCCGCGATATCCGCATCTCCGAAAAGGAAATCGGTATTCGCGGACTTAACGGTCTCGAGAAGGTCCTCCTTGAGCCAGTCGCGGTCGAGGGGAATGAGAACCGCACCTATCGAGAGGGTCGCGTAGTAGGTAAGTATCCATTCGTAAGAGGTCTTACCGATAAGCGCGCAGTGCTTGCCCTCGCAGCCCATAGAAAGAAGGCGGCTTGCAAGCGCTCCGACGTCCTTTGCAAACTGAACGTAGGAAACCTTGGTGCTCTCTTGCTGATGGGGATTTGCACGGTAGGAGATAGCGGTCTTTTCACCGTAGGTCTTGGCTGCATATTGAATGAGGTCGCGCACGTTGGTAAATTCAACGGTTTTGTGTAGCTGATGCTTTTTCATTTCTTCTCCGATCTGCCTGTAAGGCGACGTTTGTTGAGCTGATGAATAATTGATTTTTTCGAATTGTTGATTTTTCAACAATTTTCATTATACCATACATATGTAAACGCGTAGTTAACAATGTGTTAACAAACTGTTTCGAAGAGCGCTTATCTGCCCGTTTTTTCAGAAAAAACAGGCATTTTTGCACCTCTTTTACATTAATTATACTCCCGCCCCGCAAAATAGTCAAGAAAAAGTCTTAATAATCTCTTTCGGCACAACCGAAGCTTATGTATCGATATTGATTAAAAATCTTGATTTTTCGGCGCGCGTGTGATAAAATAAAAAAGGTTGATTTTTTATTTTGGGGAAACCCGTGTCAATTTTTGATTGCTTTATGAAAGGAGAGCACCGATGATATTCGGCAGAACCATAAATAAATACTATCTGCGCTACTTACCGATGCTCCTTTTCGGTCTTTTTGCGCTTATTCTCGTCGACTATTTTCAGCTTAAGATTCCTGAGCTCTACCGCGTGATAATAAACGGTATGAACGGCGGCACGGTTGAGATAGCAGGCGAGGTCAGGGAATTCAATATTGATTTTCTGCTTGACGAGATTTGCCGCCCGATGCTCGTCGTAATACTTGCAATGGTAATCGGCAGATTTCTTTGGCGAGTCTGCTTCTTCGGCGCGGGAATAAAGATGGAAGCCGACCTTCGCGCCCGTATGTTCAGAAATGCGCGAACCCTCTCCCAGCAGTATTATCAGGTCAACAAGGTCGGAAATATGATGGCGCTCTTTACCAACGACCTTTCCGCAGTTCAGGAGTGCTTCGGCTGGGGCGTTATGATGCTTTTCGACGCGCTCTTCCTCGGCGGACTTTCGATATACAAAATGGCGGTAATGGACTGGAAGCTCACCCTCCTCTCGCTCATTCCTATGGCGCTTCTTCTTATCGCGGGCAGTATCGTCGGTCAGGTGATGACGAAGAAATGGAATGCGCGGCAAGCGGCGTACTCCGATATATCCGATTTTTCCCAGGAGAGCTTTTCGGGAATTGCTGTTATCAAGGCGTTCGTCAAGGAATTCTTGGAGCTTATGTCCTTCCGCAAGCTCAACCGTAAGAACGAGGAGGCAAACGTTGACTATACGAAAGCCTCAACCCTTCTTCACATAGTCGTAACCCTATTCGTTGAGTCGGTTATCTGCGTTATCCTCGGCTACGGCGGATACCTCGTCTATATCGAAAGATTTGACGCAGGTCAGCTGGTCGAATTTATCGGATATTTCACCGCGATAGTATGGCCGATAACGGCGCTTTCCGAGCTTATTGAGATGCGCTCGCGCGGCAAGGCGTCGCTCGATAGAATAGACGAGCTTCTCAGCGCCGAGCCCGACGTCAAGGACTCCGAGGGCGTCCGAGAGGTCGAAAGCATCAGAGGCGATATAGAATTCAAAAACCTTACATTCCGCTACCCGTGCGCTGAAAACGACGCGCTGAGCGGCGTATCCTTTAAGATAAACGCCGGCGAGGGTGTCGGAATAATCGGCAAGACGGGCTCGGGAAAAACCACGCTCGTCGACCTTATCTTACGTACCTACAACGTGCCGAGGGGCGTTTTGTTCGTTGACGGTGTCGACGTAAACGAAATCCCGATTCGCACCCTCCGCGCTTATTCCGCCTACGTTCCGCAGGATAACTTCCTCTTCAGTGATACAATTGCGAGCAATATCTCCTTTGCCGTCGGCAGTGCCGATACAGAAAGCATTATCCGCGCGGCAACTCTTTCCGATGTCCACGATAATATTTCCGAATTCCCCGAGGGCTACCAAACCGTCCTCGGCGAGCGCGGAGTCACCGTTTCGGGCGGACAAAAGCAGAGAATTTCCATAGCTCGCGCGCTTGTGAAGGAGGCGTCAATCCTCATTCTCGACGACTCGGTGAGCGCGGTAGACACCGCAACCGAGCGCGTAATACTCGATAATCTCAAGAACAGCCGCAAGGGCAAGACTACCGTGCTTATCGCGCACCGCGTATCCACTGTCGAGGGAATGGATAAGATAGTCTTTATCGATGACGGACGTGTCGTTGCCGTCGGCACGCACGCCGAGCTTTGCGAGCGCTGCCCCGAATATAAAACTATGGTCGACCTGCAAAGGCTCGAGGATAAGGAGGGTGTCTGATGCGTGAATTTTACCCCCTTATAGTAGTCGGTGCGGTGATCGGCGCGATTTCTCTTATATTCACGGTAGCATACGCTATGATGAAGGACAAAAAGACCGCGATAGGCTTCGACCGCAATATGAAGGACAGCGAGATAGTCCGCCGCCTGCTCGCCTACGCAAAGCCCTATGCCCACCGCTTCGTTATCATAGGCTTTATAATGCTTTTCTCGATATCCTACGATATCATCTCGCCGCTTCTTGTCGGCTATATCGAGGAGATGATAAAGGCGGACTTTGAGCTCTCCTCGCTCTTTATAACGATAGGAATTTACGCATCGATACTTGCCGTGTCGCTCGTCTGCACCTATCTTCAGGCAATAATCCTTCAAAAAACAGGGCAACAGATAATCTCGGCTCTGCGCGAGGACGTCTTCGTTCGAGTTGAGTCGCTCTCGCACGAGCAGCTTCATCACACGCCGACCGGCGCGCTCGTAACGAGAGTTACCAACGATGCAAACGAAATATCGGTTATGTTCACGAGTATACTCGTGAATTTGGTGAAAAACTCGCTCGTGATAGTAGGCGTATTGGTTGCTATGATATGCCTTAACTACGAGCTGACGCTGATGATTTTATGCTTCGTTCCGTTTATCATTCTTTTCACCGTGATATTCCGTAAGTTCTCCCGCCGTGCCCACAGGCGCGTTAAGACGGGAACTACCGACGTTAACGTCTTCCTCTCCGAAAACCTCTCGGGAATGAAGATAACTCAGATATTCAACCAAGAGGATAGGAAGATGGCGGAATTCTCCGAGAAAAACCGCTTCCTCGAGAGTGCGAAGCACCAGCAGATGTTCGTCTTCGGAATCTTCCGCCCGCTCGTCTATATGCTATATATCAGCTCGGTGCTCTGTCTGTTTTATCTCGGAGCGCGCGGGTATATCGAGAACACCGAATTCCTCGGTCAAACGATTTCGAGCGGCGTTATGGTTACCTTCTATATGTACATCTCAAAGTTCTTCAACCCCATCCAAACGCTCGCCGAGCAGTTCAACCGTCTGCAAGCGGCGTTCGCCTCGGCGGAGAAGATATTTACCGTCCTCGATATGAAGCCGACCGTAGTTGACGCGCCCGATGCAATAGAGCTTTCCGAGGTGCGAGGCGATATCGAATTCTCGCACGTGTGGTTTGCCTACGTCGGCGAGGAGTGGGTGCTTCGCGACGTTTCCTTTAAGGTAAACGCCAAGGAAACGGTAGCCTTCGTCGGCTCGACGGGCTCGGGAAAGACCACGATACTCTCGCTCATATGCCGCAACTACGATATCCAAAAGGGACAAATATTCATAGACGGAGTCGACGTCCGCAAAATCAAGCTCTCAAGCCTGCGCCGCCATTTCGGTCAGATGCTTCAGGACGTCTTTCTCTTCTCGGGAACTATAAGGAGCAACATCGTCCTGCGCGACGAGAGTATAACCGACGAGGAGGTAATGAAAAGCTGCCGTTACGTCAACGCTGACAGCTTTATTTCAAAGCTCTCTCGCGGTCTTGACGAGGAGGTGCGCGAGCGCGGCAACAACTTCTCCGCAGGTCAGCGCCAGCTGCTCTCCTTTGCGAGAACAATAGTTCATAAGCCGTCGGTTATGATACTCGACGAGGCAACCGCGAATATCGACACCGAAACCGAGCTTTTAATACAGGATTCGCTTGAGAAAATGATGAATATCGGAACTATGCTGATAGTCGCTCACCGCCTCTCAACAATTCAGCACGCGGACAAAATAATAGTCCTCTCTCACGGCGAGATAATCGAGGAGGGAACGCATTTTGAGCTCCTTGAGCGCGGCGGCAGATATTTTGAGCTCTATACTCTTCAAAAGCACAAGGAATCCTTGACCTCAAATGTAAAAAAACAATGATAAAACGGACAAAATACCGCAAATTTCGGTACTTTTCGTCATCACGGGGCTGGTGCATTTGGGCGCAATCGAGAACTCACGCCTCGAAGAACGAAGATTTTCGCGCCAAATCCCCCTATCCCCGTTGTAATTCGCGAGTAGCTCAAGTTGTAAAGCTTGAGCTACTCTCTTTTTTTGCGTATTAATTTTTTATTAAATACTCGCGAAAACCTTTACAAAATAAAAATAATATGGTAAAATAGAGTGATATGTGTACGCAAGGAGGTTTTTATGCGGTTAGATAAGCTTCTTTCCGAATGCGGAGTCCTATCGCGGCGCGAGAGTGCCGCCGCGGCGAAGCGCGGGCAGATAACCGTTGACGGCGTACCCCAAAAGGACGCATCCGTGCATATTGACCCCGAGCGGCAGACGGTAGCGTATATGGGGCGGCGCGTGGAGTATCACCGCTTCACCTATATAATGCTAAATAAGCCCGCGGGCTACGTCAGCGCAACCGAGGATTCGCGCCTTCCCGTCGTTACCGAGCTTTTGGAGGGCGAGCTTAAGAATATCGAGCTCTTTCCTGTCGGACGGCTTGACCGCGACACCGTCGGTATGATGATACTGACGAATAACGGGCCTCTTGCACATTCGCTTCTTTCCCCCAAGCACCACGTTGAGAAGGTTTACCGCTTCGAGTGCGCCGAGCCTCTCGTTTTGGGCGCGGAGGAGAGATTTCTCTCGAATATAACCTTGGCAGACGGCTATGAGTGCAAAAGCGCCAAGCTGATTATGGACGAGGGGCGGCTCTCGGGCTACATCACGCTTACCGAGGGCAAGTATCACCAGATAAAGCGTATGATAGCCGCGCTCGGCAATCGCGTAAGCTTTCTTGAGCGGATATCCTTTGCGGGAATCCCGCTTGACAAGGGCCTCGCTCGCGGCGAGTATCGGCGGCTCACTCCCGAGGAGGAGCGGTATCTTGAATCGCTCGGAAACTAAAATGATTTTTATCAAAGAAAGGTGTATATAATGGACATTATCAAGACTTTAGCGCAGGAATTCGGTATAAGCGAGGAGCAGGTAAAGAATACCGTTGAGCTCATCGACGAGGGAAATACCATTCCTTTCATATCCCGTTATCGTAAGGAGGTTACCGGCAGCCTTGACGACACGACGCTTCGCGACCTCTTCGACAGGCTTCAGTATCTTCGTAAGCTTGACGAGCGCAGAAACGAGATATCCCAGCTTATAGAGGCGCAGGGCAAGCTCACCCCCGAGATAACCTTCGCGCTTGGCAAGGCTGTAACGCTTGTGGAGCTTGAGGATATCTACCGTCCCTACAAGCCAAAGAGAACGACCAGAGCGTCGATAGCTCGTGCAAAGGGACTTGAGCCCTTGGCACAGTATATTATGGAGCAGCGCGACTCCTACGACCCTGCAATCGACGTGTACGCCGAGGAGTTTATCTCCGAGGAAGAGGGCAAGGAGGTTCCAGATAAGGAAGCCGCTCTCAAGGGTGCATCGGATATCATAGCAGAGGACGTTTCCAACGATGCGGAGATTCGTAAGATGCTCCGTGAGTTCACTATGGCGCACGGCTCTATAACCACCAAGGCGGCAAAGGACGAGCCCTCGGTATACGAGAACTATTACGAGTTCAGCGAGCCGATAAAGAAGCTTCGCGGCCACCGCGTTCTTGCTATCAACCGCGGCGAGAAGGAGGAATTCCTCAAGGTTTCGGTAACTCTTCCCGAGGAGGACGGCATAGCACAGCTCGTTTCGAGAACCGTCACCAACAAGAACTCTCCCGCCCTTCCTTACATTATGGAAACCCTTGCCGACGCTTACGAGCGCCTTCTTTACCCCGCAATCGAGAGGGAAATACGCACCTCGCTCTTTGACGACGCGTCCGAGGGAGCTCTCAAGGTGTTTGCGGAGAACCTTCGCAATCTCTTGCTCGTTTCTCCCCTTAAGGGTAAGACCGTGCTTGGCTACGACCCCGGCTACGGCCACGGCTGTAAGCTCGCGGTAGTTGATAAGACGGGTAAGGTGCTTGACACCGCGGTTATCTATCCCTTCCGCTCGAAGGGTAAGCCTAATCAGGACGACCTTGACAGATCGAAGGCTGTGGTTCTCCGCCTTATCAAGAAGAACGGAGTCGACGTTATCTCGATAGGTAACGGTACTGCATCTCGCGAGTCGGAGCAGTTTATCGCGAATACTATAAAATCCCCCGAATGCCCCAAGGGCGTTCAGTACACCATAGTTTCCGAGGCGGGCGCTTCGGTCTACTCTGCGTCCAAGCTTGCCGCAGAGGAGTTCCCGGACTATGACGTTATGCAGAGAAGTGCTATCTCTATCGCAAGAAGGCTTCAGGACCCCTTGGCAGAGCTCGTTAAAATAGAGCCCAAGGCAATAGGTGTCGGTCAGTATCAGCACGATATGAAGCAGGCTCGTCTTTCCGAGGCTCTCGGTGGCGTTGTAGAGGACTGTGTTAACGGTGTCGGAGTTGATATCAACACCGCGTCCTACTCGCTTCTTTCCTATGTATCGGGCATCAACGCAACCGCCGCAAAGAACATCGTTGCCTTCAGAGAGGCAAACGGCGAGTTCGTGTCGAGAAAGCAGATACTCAAAGTGCCCAAAATAGGCGAAAAGGCGTTCACCCAGTGTGCAGGCTTCCTTCGCATTCCCGGTGCGCGCGACGTGCTTGACTCCACGGGCGTTCACCCCGAGTCCTACGCGATAGCAGAGGACCTTCTCAAGAGATTTGATTACACTGCCGACGACGTTCGTCAGAACAACCTCACCCTTCTTAAGTTCAAGGCTACGAAGTACGGTATGGCAAAGCTTGCAAAGGAGCTTGGATGCGGCGAGCCCACCCTTGAGGATATCATCTCCGAGCTTGAAAAGCCCGGCCGTGATATAAGAGATGACGCACCCGCACCCATACTCTCGACCGAGGTTCTTGATATAACCGACCTTAAGGCAGATATGATTCTTAAGGGTACTGTAAGAAACGTAGTTGACTTCGGCTGCTTCGTTGATATCGGCGTTCACCACGACGGACTTCTTCACATCTCCGAGATGTGCGACAGATACATCAAGCACCCCTCCGAGCTCTTCTCCTGCGGTGACGTTATTGACGTAAAGATAAAGGCAGTAGACACCGTTAAGTGCCGCATATCCCTCACGAGAAAGGGTATGAACTGACACCCGTGTCACGAAAAAACGAAAAAACACCGTCCCGGATGTGACCGTCAGCGGAGGTAATTTATGTTCGGATACGTAAAACCCGTTCCCGACGAGCTGCTTGTCAGAGAACACGAATTTTATAAATGCACCTATTGCGGCATCTGCCGCTCAATGAAGCGTCACACCGGATTTTTCTCGAACGTTCATCTAACCTACGACAGCGTCTTTTTGGCGCTGCTTCGTATGGTCTATATCCCCGAGTGCGAGCTCTGCTCCAAAAAATGCAGATGCATCGCGCACCCCTTAAAGAAAAAGAATATGCTCGCCGATAACAGCGCGATAGAGTACACCGCTCGCGCGTTTGCTATCCTCTCCTACCATAAGCTGCGTGACGACGTGAGTGACGAGCGCGGCTTTAAGAGGTTCAGCCGCCGCCTTCTTCTGCCGATATTCAACCGCGCAAGAAGGCTCGCGGCAATGCCGGAGCTTGACCGCTTCGTCGGCGATAAGCTTCGGGAGATATCGGCACTCGAGAGGGCGGGATGCGAGAGCGTTGACACCCCCGCCGCCCTCTTTGGCGACATCCTCGGCAGAATATTCTCCGAGGGGCTTTCGGAGCGCGAAGCGCTCGTGGCGCGAGAGTGCGGCTATCACCTCGGCAAGTTTATTTACGCGGCTGACGCGGCAGAGGACTACGAGCGTGACAGGCGAAGCGGAAGCTACAATCCGTACGTCAAAGCCTACGGCGGCGCACCGCTTACCGACGAGAATCGCAGTACGATAAAATGCGCTCTCCTACTCGAGAGCCGCCGTATTGAAGCGGCTCTCAACCTCATTCCGTTCGGCTCTCGCCGCACGCTTGAGGAAATTCTAAAGAACATAATCTACTTGGGACTAACGAAGAGAATAGCCTTTCTTGACCCGAAGGGCGAGTCGAAAGACAAAAAAGGAGTAAAAAATTGAAAGATCCTTATTCAGTCCTTGGAGTGTCGTCCTCGGCGAGTGACGACGAAATAAAGGAGGCGTACCGCGCCCTCGCGCGCAAGTACCACCCCGATAATTACGGCGACGATAATCCCCTCAAGGAGCTCGCTAACGAGAAAATGCAGGAGATTAACGCCGCATACGACGAAATTCAGAAGATCCGCTCGAAGAAGAACAAAGGCGGCTCGAATAAATATGAAAGCTACGGCGGCTCGTCGACAGGCTTCTACGCCGACGTGCGCCGCAATATAAATAACCATCGCTTCGCGGAGGCTGATAAGATGCTCTCAAGCGTTCCGACGGAGGAGCGGGTAGCCGAGTGGCATTACCTGAGGAGCATAATAATTATGCGCCGCGGCAACGTAAACGACGCTATGCGCGAGCTTGAGATAGCCTGCAATATGGACCCCTCGAACCTCGAGTATCAGAAGGCGAAGGAGATGTTCAACACCGGTGCTAACACCTACGGAAGCACCTATTACGGCAACACCTACCGTCGCGGATATCGCGACTCGGATGCCTGCGATTGCTGTATGAACCTCGTCTGCCTCGACTGCCTTTGCGAGTGTCTTGGCGGCGACCTTATCCGCTGCATATGAGAAGCACCAAAAGGCTCACTCTCTCGGCAATACTCGTAGCGCTCGGCGTTGCTATTATGTTCGTCGGCGTGCTGGTGGACACGGTGTCGCTTTCGGTGGCGGCGATATGCTCGCTTATCGTGGTATTCGTCTATATCGAAATAGGCTCGCCGTACCCCTACCTCGTCTGGATATGTACCTCACTTTGCGCCGCCCTGATGTTCACAGGCTCGGTTATTTGGTTGGAGTATTTTCTCATATTCGGCATCTATCCGATAATCAAAGCAAAGCTCGAAAAACTCGCACGCCCCTGGTGGTTGCCATTGAAATTTCTGATTTTCAATGCTGAATTTTGGCTTTTGTTTTTAGTGATGGAGCGCATCCTCGGCGTACCGATGTTCGAGAGTGACGCGCTTTGGCTTAACGCCGCGCTTTACGCTCTGTCGGTCGTTGCATTCTTTGCTTACGACTACTTTATCACCTTTATGGTGAGAATATATTTCCTTCGCTTCCGAGGCAGGATAGCGAGATTCTTGAAATAGGACGGTCCCCTTTATGACGAAAGTTGGATTTGTGTCGCTTGGTTGCTCGAAGAACCTCGTCGACACCGAGCTTATGCTCCGCAAGCTTTACGACGCAGGCTTTGAGATAACGCCGAGCGAGGACGAAGCGGAGATAATTATCGTAAATACCTGCGGCTTTATTGAGAGCGCAAAGCAGGAGTCGATAGATAATATTCTTGACCTTGCTTGGCTTAAGGAGAACGGCAAGTGCCGCTACATAATTGCCACGGGTTGCCTCGTTGAGCGATATAGAGATGAGGTTATGCGTGAGCTGCCGGAGGTCGACGCGCTCGTCGGAGTCGGCAGCATTGATAAGATAGTAGATGCCTGCCGTGCCGTCTTGGCTGGCGAGAAATTCACCTCGTTTGAGGATAAGGAAAAGTCCACCCTCGGCGGCGAGAGAATCCTCACCACCCCTGAATACACCGCATACCTCAAAATAGCAGAGGGCTGCGATAACCGTTGCACTTATTGCGCAATTCCGCTCATTCGCGGCAAGCTTCGCTCGCGTCCTATCGAGGATATAGTAGCGGAGGCAAAGGATCTTGAATCTCTCGGCGTTAAGGAGCTCAACCTCATAGCGCAGGACACCTCAAGATACGGTCTTGACCTCTACGGTGAGTACAGTCTTGCACGGCTCGTTCGCGCAATATGCGAGGCAACGAGCATACCGTGGATACGCCTGCTCTATTGCTACCCCGATAAGATAACCGACGAGCTGATAGACGAGATGGCGAAGAACGACCGCCTTCTCAAATATATGGATATCCCGATTCAGCATATCTCCGATAAGATTCTCAAGCGTATGAACCGCCACGGCGGAAGCGCGCTTATAAAGGATACCGTCAAGAGCCTTCGCGAGCGAGTTCCGGGCATAGTCCTTCGCACCACGGCAATGGTCGGCTTCCCCGGTGAGAGCGAGGAGGATTTCTGCGAGCTCTGCGAGTTCATCAAGGAGGCAAGGTTTGACCACTTCGGCGCATTCACCTATTCCGCCGAGGAGGGAACGGAGGCGGCAGGCTTTGACGGTGCGGTTGAGGAGAGCGTCAAGCAATTGCGATACGACGCGATAATGCAGACCCAGCTGACGATAACAGAGGAACAAAACGAGAAGAAAATAGGCAAGGTGCTCACCGTTCTTTGCGAGGGCTTTGACTCTGCCGCAGAGATATGCTACGGCCGCTCATTTGCCGACGCGCCCGACGTCGACGGCAGAGTTTATTTCAAAGCATCCCGCCGTCCATCCGCGGGAGAGTTCGTAAATGTCGAGGTCACCGAGGCTCTCGATTACGACCTCGTCGGAGTGATGATAGAGGACTAACCCCACCCCGTGCGACTTTATTCGGGCAAAAAGCCCTTCTTAAGAATGGAGAAAAAGATGAAAAAATCAGTAATGAACGTGCCGAACACGCTCTCCCTTATAAGAGTTGCGCTCGTGCCGATTTTCGTAGTGTCGCTCGTGCTGATGAGGGATGTCGCGATATGGGGAAGAGTAGTTCCCGCGATAATATACGCGCTGACCGCCTTCACCGATATGCTTGACGGAAAGATAGCGAGAAAATATAACCTCGTAACCGATTTTGGAAAATTCATAGACCCGCTCGCCGATAAGTTTATGGTTATCGGCTCGGGGATAGCCATTCTTTCGGTGCTCATTTTAGAGGGCGAGGTGGTTGAAGGATTGGTGTTTATGGCACTCACCCTTCTTATCCTCTTCCGCGAGCTCGCAGTTACGAGTCTTCGCCTCGTCGTAGCGGGAAGTAGCGGTATAGTGGTTGCCGCAAGTCTTTTCGGAAAGATAAAGACGGTGTCGCAAATGGTCGGCACTGTGATAATCCTTCTTGAGCCGGTGCTCTTCGCCTTTGATTCGAACCATATAATAGCCTACGTATGTATGGGTATTCAGGCATTTACCACCATCGCCTCGGGAATTGATTATCTTAAGGCGTACCTGCCTCACATAAACAAATGAAAATTGCATAAGAAAAGAGCGCTACGGTCTGTAGCGCTCTTTTCTTATGCAATATAAACTCTCTTCATCCTCACCGCAATCTTCGGTCTGTCGCCGTAGCCTGTGGGAACAGAAGCTATCTCGTCAACCGTTTCCATACCCTCAACAACTCTGCCGAATGCCGCGTAAGCACCGTCGAGGTGGGGCGCATCCGCGTGCATAATAAAGAACTGCGAGGACGCGGAGTTCGGGTCGAAAGCACGAGCCATCGAGATAACGCCGCGCGTATGCTTTATCGGGTTGTTATGACCGTTCTGTGCGAACTCTCCGTAGATGTTCTCCTCAGAGCCGCCCATTCCGTTTCCGAGCGGGTCGCCGCCCTGAATCATAAATCCGGGGATTATTCTGTGGAAGGTGAGCCCGTCGTAAAAGCCCTCGCTTACCAGCTTTTCGAAATTCTTGACCGTCTTGGGTGCGGCAGTCGCGTCAAGCTCAAGCTTGATGGTTGCTCCGCCTTCCATTTCAATAACTACCATATATTTCTTCCTTTCGTGTTATAAAATATCCTTTTATGAGTATAATGTATTTGCAAATTCAAATGAAAGAGGCTCGCTTAATGGATAAGGAAAGGCTGCGCCACTACGCATATATTATATTCGCAATTCTCGGCACGGGTATACTCTTATACCTGTTTATGAAGCATATCTTTATGATAGCACTGCCGTTCCTCATAGGCTGGGGGCTTGCCTTTTTGGTAAGACCTCTGTCTAAAAGGCTTTGTCGGCTGACTCGCCTGCCGTATAAAATATCAAGTCTGATTTTAACCGTGCTGATAGTGCTCACCGTCTTCGGCGGCGTGATAGCTCTGATCTGGCGGCTGTCGGTCGAGGCTTGGCAGTTCTTCTCGGGAATGAGCGGCGAGGCACTCTACGGCATCCTCACGAAAATACTGAATCCTCTCTCCGGCTTCTTCGGCGACTCGGAGGGCGCTTTGGAGCTCGAGATAAAGATAGGCGAGGCTGTGGAAAATATGCTCTCCTCGGCGCTTTCGGGCATAGGCTCGCTTCTGACGGCGTTTGCCGCCTCGCTACCGAGCGTATTCATCTTTCTTTTAATAACCGTAATAGCCTCGGTTTATTTCTCGCTTGACCTCGACGTGATAAACGCCTCCGTCATTCGCGTTCTGCCAAGCAGAGTGAGCGGCTGGCTCGTCAGATTCAAGCGTGGTTTTTTCACCACCGGCGTGCGATACTTGCGCTCCTACGCCATACTGATGGCAGTCACCTTCGCGATAATACTTGCAGGGCTCTTGATTCTCAAGGTGGAGTTCGCGCTTCTCTTGGCAATAGCGATAGCCGCGCTTGACATTCTGCCCGTCTTCGGCGTCGGCACGGTGCTCGTTCCGTGGAGCGTGTTTCAAATGCTTTTCGGCGACCTCGGGCTAGGAATAGGGCTTCTCGTCCTCTTCGTTATCCACGAGATAATCCGTCAAGTCATAGAGCCGAGAATAGTCGGCAAAAACCTCGGAATCCACCCGATAATAACCCTCGTCCTCTTGTACGCAGGCTATTCGCTCTTCGGCATTCTCGGCATTGTATTATTGCCCGTTTTCACGGTTGTAATCGACGTTTTTTCAAATAAAGAGAATTCCCCCAAGGTCGACAAGACCGCCCCCGGAGAGTGACACAAATGCGCACCCCGCCTCGCTTATAGCTTCCTTGATAATTGGCGCGTCGGGATGCGCCTCAAGGTCGCCGAGAAAGTAAACGGTTTTCTCAAAAACTCCGCACGCCCCCCCAATAAACCCATATTCGTAGGGCGGGAGCGCGATATTTTTGCCGCTTATTTTGTAAACCCTGACGCCCCCCACTTCAAGCGCGCGGCGCATACCCTCGTCCGCCGTAACGGCAACGCCGCCGAGCGCGAGAGCTGTGCAGGCAGGGTATCCCTGCTTGACCGAGCGAACCTCGTAGCCAAGGCTTTTTGCCAAGGCGAGTATATCAGGGCAAACGCTGTCTGTCTTCGCGAAAACCGACCTCTTTGTGACGAGCGCGTTCATCACCGCGTCATGCGGATATTCAGCCGACGGCACGGTGGCTGTGCCGAGGATTTTTATATCCGGTCGAGCACGCTTTATAAACGCCTCTATCTCGGGATTTTTCTCAAGATAATCCTGCGGGAAGAGCAGGGTATTTTCTATATGAAAGGCTAACATATCAGTGTGCGAGGCAAGCGGTGGCGATAGCCTCTCGTGCGGCGGAAGCTTAAGCACCGAAAAGCCGCGCCGAGATAGCTCGTGCGAGCATTCCTCGCTTATTCTTGAATCTACTAAAGCAATAGTTTTCATCATAATAAGTTAAAAAGCTCCGTCTTTTACGACAGAGCTTTTTTGACTTTTACGCACGCTCAACCTTACCGGAGCGAAGGCAACGAGAGCAAACGTAGATTGTCGTGTTCGTTCCGTTGACAACAGCCTTTACCTTGCGGATGTTGGGCTTCCAAGTTCTGTTAGTCTTGCGGTTGGAGTGAGAAACGTTGTGTCCGAAAGCCACGCCTTTTCCGCATACACTGCATTTAGCCATTTTTTACCTCCCAAAACCTGCCCCAAAAGGAGCAAAAATTTATATAAATTATTTGTTAACATAAGTCGACGAGTAGTATTATACCATATGATTTTGAAAAAAGCAAGAGTTTTTTTCGTTTTTTTGAAAAAATGCGCTATCTCACAAAAAATGTTACCATAGCGCCTCTTTGAGTGGTGAAAATGCAGAAAACCGCCCGTGCTTTTGCTATTAAAAGAGGTAAAGCTCTTGACTTTTTCTGTGCGCGGGGTTATAATTGATTAGATATAATATTTCTTCTATATAAGGAAAGGAATTCGAAAGATGGAAAGAACCTATATAAAGGACATAACCCCCGGTACTCGCAAAATATCCGGCTTCGTTGAGAACTTCCGTAACAAGAGAACGATGGCGTTCATCGTTGTTAAGGACATCACGGGTAAGCTTCAGGTCACCGTCGAGAAGGAAAAGCATCCCGAAATGGTAGAGCTGCTTGATAAGCTCACCATTCACTCGGTTGTAACCTTCGAGGGCGAGGTGCTCCTCAACGAGTACGTAAAGATGGGCGGCATCGAGATGCTCCCCGATAAAATGACGGTAGAGTCGATAGCAGACGCCCTTCCCATTAAGGACGACTCGGATATCGACGTTAAGATGGACTTCAGATGGATAGACCTTCGTCGCGATAAGAATCACCTTATGCTCAAAATGCAGACCACCCTCACCGCCGCTATGCGCGAGTTCCTCGTGAGCCGCAACTTCGTCGAGATTCACACTCCGAAGCTCATCGGTGCTGCGAGCGAGTCCGGCTCTGACGTTTTTGAGGTCAAGTATTTCGACACTAACGCATATCTTGCCCAGTCCCCCCAGTTCTATAAGCAGATGGCTATGGCTTCGGGTCTTGAGCGCATATTTGAAACCGGCCCCGTATTCCGCGCAGAGAAGTCCTATACCAACAAGCACGCAACCGAGTTCACCGGCTTTGACCTTGAGTTCTCCTACGTAAACGGCGTCGAGGATGTTATGAAGATGGAGGAGGAGCTTCTTGAGTACGCGCTTCGTCGCGTCAAGGAGGAGCACGGTGAGGCTATCAAGGAGCAGTACGGACTTGAGGTTATAGTTCCCTCGCTTCCGTTCCCCAGAATGAAGCTTTGCGACGTTTATCGCGAGCTTGAGGCAAGATACGGCTATACGGTAGACGACTCGCAGAAGGGCGACCTCACCACCGATGCAGAAAGGCTCACAAAGCAGCTCGCGCAGGATATGTTTGGTCACGAATTTCTCTTCATTACCGACTACGACGCGAAGGAAAGAGCCTTCTATCATATGAGAAACGAAGAGGGAATACCCCAGGGCTACGACCTTATCTGGCGCGGCGTTGAGATAACCACGGGCGCACAGCGCGAGCACAGATACGACGTTCTCAAATCTCAGGCGGAAGAGAAGGGGCTTGGCAAGGACGTTGACTTCTACCTTCAGTTCTTCAAGTACGGATGCCCCCCTCACGGCGGCTTCGGACTTGGCATTGACAGACTTACGATGCTCTTCCTTGGCCTTTCGATAAAAGAGGCAGAATTCCTCTTCAGAGGCCCGAACAGACTTACTCCGTAATAATTTGAAAGGAAATATAGAAAAATGAAAATAGCACTTATCAACGAAAACAGCCAGGCGGCAAAAAACTCTCTCATCTATGAAACCCTCAAGAGCGTAGCAGAGCCTCTCGGACACGAGGTAGTTAACTACGGTATGTACTCGGCAGAGGACAAGGAGCAGCTCACCTACGTTCAGATAGGTATCCTCTCCGCAGTTCTTATCAACTCCGGCGCGTGCGACCTCGTAATCACCGGTTGCGGCACAGGCGAGGGCGCAATGCTCGCCTGCAACTCCTTCCCCGGAGTTCTCTGCGGCCACGTAGTTGACCCGACCGATGCATATCAGTTCACCCAGGTAAACAACGGTAACGCAATCTCAATGCCATTCGCAAAGGGCTGGGGCTGGGGCTGCGAGCTCAACCTCAAGTACGTGTTCGAGCGCCTCTTCGAGTCCGAATGGGGTCTTGGATATCCCCGTGAAAGAGCAGTTCCCGAGCAGAGAAACAAGAAAATTCTCGACGAGGTTAAGAAGGTAACTCATACCGATATGATTTACATTCTCAAGAACCTCGACCGCGAGCTCGTAAAGGGCGCTCTCGGCGGACCTCACTTTGCAGAGTACTTCTATCCGAGCTGCAAGGACGAGAAAATCGCAGAGTGCGTAAAGGAAATCCTCGCGTAAAACATAAAAAAACCGCCCCGTCAAAACGACGAGGCGGTTTTTGGTTGTAATCGATAATTTAACACGGTGGTGGTCGTGAGTTTGGAATTTGAAAACAAATGTTTACATTTGCGCTTTAACGATACGACGGATGCTTTTTAGGATTTGCTAAAATTTTTGAAAACTCTTTACTTTTTCGCGCCTTTGTGCTATAATATTTTAATAATATACGCAAAAATTAAGGAGATTGACTATGAAATGTCCCGCGTGCAACCACTCCGACTCGCGAGTTCTTGATTCTCGTCCTGTCGAAGACGGTGCAAGCATAAAGCGCAGGCGCGAGTGCCCCTCTTGCGGAAAGAGATTCACGACCTACGAGGTCGTTGATACCGTGCCTATCGCAGTTATTAAGAGAGACGGTCACCGCGAGTTCTTCGATAAGCATAAGCTGATGCTCGGCATTGAGCGCGCCTGCCAGAAAAGACCTGTTTCGGCAGAGGCGGTAGCGAACGCTATCGAGCTTGAGCTTCAGAACTCAATAGTCGCCGAGATAAGCTCGACCGACATCGGCGAGATGGTGCTTGCAAGGCTTCGCGAGATGGACATAGTTTCATACATTCGCTTTGCCTCGGTTTACCGCGAGTTCCGCGATATTGATTCCTTCGTATCCGAGATTAACTCGCTGAACCGCCAGAAAAAGCGCCGCGCACCTAAGAAAAGTGAGGGGGACGGAGCAAATGATTAAGAGTATGACCGCCTTCGGCAGAGCAAAGCTTGAGGGCGAGGCAAGAGATATCACGGTTGAGATAAAGAGCGTCAACTCCCGCTTCTTCGACTGCAACGTGAAGATGCCGAGAGCCTACCTCTTCCTCGAGGAGAGAATCAAGTCCTACGTGCAGAAAAAGGGAATTGCGAGAGCGAAGGTGGACGTTTTTCTGACTATTGATAACCACACCTCCGACGTATCAAGCCTTGAACTTGACGAGCAGTACGCCGCATCCTACGTGGCGGCTCTCAAAAAGCTCTCTGAAAGGTTCTCGCTCCCGAACGATATAACCACGATGTCCGTCGCGCGCAACTTCGACGTCTTCAAGTGCGAGCGCGCTGAAGCGGATATGGAGGAGGAATGGTCGGCTATAAGCGCCGTGCTTGACGAGGCGCTCGCATCGCACACCGCGATGAGAGAGGCGGAGGGCGCGCGTATCTTTGCCGATATCACGGCAAAGCTTGAGAACGTCAGAGCAATCTCCGACGAGGTTGAGAAGATTTCCGAGAGCGACACCGTCGGTTATCGCGACCGCCTTGAAGCAAGGCTTCGCGCAATACTTGCAGACAACGTCGTCACCGTTGACGAGAGCAGGCTTCTTACCGAGTGTGCGCTCTGGGCTGATAAGATAGCTATTGACGAAGAACTCGTCAGGCTTCGCTCGCATTTTAACGCATTCTACGATATAGCAAATCTTAAAGAGCCCTCCGGCAGAAAGCTTGATTTCCTTCTCCAAGAGCTCAACCGCGAAACCAATACGATAGGCTCAAAGGCGAACAACGCAAAAATCGCAAGACTCGTCGTTGATATGAAGGGCGAGCTTGAAAAAATCCGCGAGCAGATACAGAATATAGAGTAAGGCGGTGTCGCTTATGAAATTCATAAACATCGGATTTGGCAATATGGTGTGCGCCAATCGCATAGTCGCTATAGCCTCACCGGATTCCGCCCCCGTCAAAAGACTCGTGCAGGACTCCAAGGAGGACGGTAGAGCAATTGACGTATCCTGCGGCAGACGCACGAGGTCGGTTATAATAACCGACTCCGACCACGTCATTCTCTCCGCAATACAGGCGGAAACGATAATAAACAGACTCGCAGACGACACTCAAGCGCTTGAGAGCGAAGAGGAAGCAGAGTAAATTTTCATCGAATAAGATAAAAGAGGAGATAAATATGATTTACCCAACCATTGACGAACTTACCAAAGGCAATTTCAACCGCTACGAGCTCGTAGTGGGAGTTGCAAAATGCGCGCGTATAGTAACCGACGAGTACGTTGCTATGAGAGCAGAGGCGCAGAAGATGATAGACAATCACGAAACCGACAAGCCTCTTTCCGCCCTTATCGATCCGGAGTATAAGGACAACAAGGCGGTAAAGATAGCTATCGCAGACCTTAACGGCGGCAGATTCAAGATGTACCGCCCCTCCGAGAACTAAAAAACGACGAAAGAGGTGATACGGAATGTACTGTGAGATATATCTTATTGACGTGCCGTATCATATCGACCGCCCGTTTGACTACGAGGTCCCCGAGTCGCTTCTTCCGAGAGTAAAGCGCGGTGCGCTCGTGCGCGTTCCGTTCGGTCGGGCGAACAGGCTTCGCGTGGGCGTGGTCGTTTCGGTCGGAAAAGAGCTGACCGATATAAAGACGAAGCCCGTGCATTCGGTCCTTGACGACCGATTCTCATTAAGTGAGGAGATGCTCGGGCTCTGCTTGTTTTTGAAGGAATACACTCTATGCACCTTTGGTGAGGCGGTCAGAACGGCTCTGCCCCCCGGAGCCTTTTCCGAAAATCTCAATATCAAGTATTCACGCACCTGTATCTTGAACGTGGATGAGAGCGAGCTTGCATCTCACCTCTCCGGCGAGATAAAGCCAAAGCTTCGCAGCGAAGGGCAAAAGAGCGTTCTTCGCTACCTCTCGGGCATAAAAAGCGCGGATTACTCGCTAGTAACGGCGCTTCCGGGCGTTGATTCTACGCATATCCGCGCGCTTGAAAAGCGCGGGCTTATTCGCATAAGCGAGAGCGAGAGTATAAGAAACCCTTACGCCGCCTACGCCAAGGAGCGCGACACGGCAGAGATAGCCTTGAGCCGTGCGCAGAGTGCGGCTTATGAGAGGATAGAGTCGCTATGTGATTCCGACAAGGCGGAGGCAGTTCTCCTTTACGGAGTAACGGGCAGCGGAAAAACCAAGGTAATAATGAAAACCATCGACAAGGTTATAGCCGACGGCAAAACGGTTATAATGATGGTTCCCGAAATATCTCTGACTCCCCAGACCGTCGGCATCTTTTGTAAGCGCTACGGCGAGCGAGTCGCGGTCATTCATTCGGCGCTCTCGCAGGGCGAGCGGCTTGATGCGTGGCGCAGGATAAAGCGCGGCGACGTCGACCTCGTTATAGGAACTCGTTCGGCGGCGTTTGCCCCGCTTGAGAACATCGGAATGATAGTTATTGACGAGGAGCAGGAGCACGCCTACAAGTCCGAGAGCAATCCGAAATATCACGCGAAGGATATTGCCGCATACAGATGCGGAAAGCATAACGCTCTGATGCTTCTTGCCTCGGCAACCCCGTCGGTCGAGAGCTTTTATAAGGCAAAGTGCGGAATCTATAACCTCGTAACGCTGAAGGAGCGCTACGGTGGAGTCAGGCTTCCCGATGCCGTTATAGTAGATATGCGCGAGGAGCTTCGCCTCGGCAACACCTCGCCCGTCAGCGACCGTCTTGCAAGGTCGCTCGAGTCGGTCAGGGAAGCGGGCGAGCAGGCGATACTCTTCCTTAACAGGCGCGGATACAGCAGTCAGATAAGCTGCAAAAATTGCGGTGAGGTCATCACCTGTCCGCGATGCTCGGTGTCACTGACGCATCACACAGACAAAAGCGGCGGCAAGCTGCTCTGCCACCTTTGCGGCTACTCGCAGGGTGTGCCGAGGACCTGCCACACCTGCCAAAGCGACAAGCTTTCCTACCTCGGCTTCGGAACGCAGAAGGTCGAGGGCGAGATGGAGAAATATTTTCCTGATATGACGCTTATGCGTATGGACGCGGATACCACGGGCGGAAAGCTTGACTACGACCGTATGACCGAGGCGTTCAGGCGCGGCGAGGCGGATATCCTTCTCGGCACGCAAATGGTCGCGAAGGGTCACGATTTCCCGCGAGTCACCCTCGTCGGCGTTATGCTTGCCGACACGTCGCTTTACGTCAGCGATTTCCGCGCCGCCGAGCGCACCTTCTCGCTCTTGACGCAGGTTATAGGAAGGGCGGGGCGCGCGGCTGATAAGGGCGTCGCGGTTATACAGACCTATTCGCCCTCAAACGATATAATCCGTCTTGCCTGCAGTCAGGATTACGATAAATTCTACGAGGCGGAAATAGCTCTTCGTAAGGAGCTTTCCTATCCGCCGTTTTGCGATATAGTTCAGCTGACGCTGACCTCCGAGGATGAAAAGGCGCTCTTCGGCGCAACCAAGGCTCTCGCCGATTCGGTCAAGGCAAAGCTTTCTGGCGAGTACTCGAAGCTGCCGTTCTTGGTGTTCGGACCGTTTGAGGCGCAGGTCTATAAGCTGAACCAAAAATACAGAATGAGAATGGTTATAAAGTGCAGGCTCAATAAAGAGAGCCGCTCTCTTTTCCATAAGCTTTTGTGCGAGTTCTCCGACGTGCGAGGTGTAACGCTCGCTGTCGACCTCAACCCGCTCAGCGTTTGATAGAAAGGATACGATATGGCAATCTTGAAAATAGTAAAATTCGGCGACCCGATGATAAGAAAGGTCAGCCGCCCCGTTGAAGAGATAACCCCGAGAATACTCACTCTTCTTGACGATATGACCGAAACTATGCGTGCGGCAAACGGATGCGGACTTGCCGCAGTGCAGGTCGGAGTTTTGCGCAGGGTAGTGGTAATAGAGGTTGAGGAGGGCGTCGTCTACGAGATGATAAACCCCAAGATAGTAGCCTACGCCGGCGTGCAGGAGGAGAGCGAGGGCTGTCTTTCGAACCCCGGTCAGTACGGCATAACCAAGCGCCCGCGAGCAGTAACGGTCCGCTATACCGACAGAACGGGAAAGGAGTGCGAGCTGAACGGCAAGGACCTTTTGGCGCGTGCCATCTGTCACGAGTGCGACCACCTCGACGGCAAGCTTTATACCGACGTTCAGATTCGTCCCTTGGAGGACTGACGGATGAGAATACTCTTTATGGGCACGCCCGAGATTTCGGCGCTCGCCCTTAAGCAGCTGATAGCCGACGGTAAAAATATAGTCGGCATAGTAACCCGCGAGGATAAGCCGCGCGGCAGGGGAAACGTTATGACCCCCACCCCCGTGAAGCTTTTAGGCGTGGAAAACGGCATTCCCGTCATAACGCCGAGGAGCTTGAAGGAAGAGTCCTTTCAGGAGTTTTTGACCGCCACATCCCCCGAGCTGATAGTCGTCGTGGCATACGGTAAAATACTACCGCGCGAGGTGCTCGAATACCCCCAAAACGGTTGTATTAATCTTCACGTTTCGCTTTTGCCGAAGTATAGGGGAGCTGCCCCTATGCAGCGCGCGATAATGGCGGGCGAGAGGGAAACCGGCGTCACGGTAATGTATATGAACGAGGGGCTCGACACGGGCGATATAATAGCCGCCGAGAGCTTCCCGATAAGCGCGGATGATGACTTTGAGGCTATCCACGACCGCTCAGCCGTGGTTGGCTCGGCTCTCCTTTCACGGACGGTTGACGCAATAGCGAACGGCACGGCGAAAAGAGTGCCGCAGGACGACTCGCAGGCAACCTACGCCGCAAAGATTGAAAAGGCGGATTGCAGGGTGGACTTCACGAAGGACGCGCGCGAGCTCGACTTTATGATAAGGGGCGTTACCCCAATCCCCGGCGCATTTGCCTACCTCGGCGGTAAAATGATAAAAATCTGCCGCGCAACCCCCACCGATAAGTCGGGCGCGTGCGGCGAGGTCATAGGGCTTAACTCCTCAAAGGACGGCTCAATCCTCATAGCCTGCGGCAAGGGCTCGCTCTCCGTAAGCTCTCTTATCCCTGAGGGAAAGGGAAGAATGAGCGCGGCGGACTTTATCCGCGGCAGAAAAGTAAATCTTGGAGATGTCTTTGAATAAAATGGACGTGCTTAATATAGCCTACAAGCTCCTTCGCGACTACGAGTCGTCGGGAAAGTACGTGAACCTTTCGCTCTCCTCTCATATAGCCGACGGCTTGACCGACGAGGAGCGCTCACGGGTCACCCTTCTCCTTTACACCACAGTCGAGCGAAAGCTGACCTACGACTACTATATCGCCGCGCTCACCAAGCGACCGGTGGACAAGCTCTCGGATAGCGTGCGCGACGCGCTCCGCCTAGGGCTTTGTCAGCTTCTCGATATAGACAATATTCCCGACTATGCGGCGGTAAACGAGAGCGTGAAGCTCGTAAAGATGCCGCACGAAAAGCGCTTCGTTAACGCAGTTCTTCGCGAGGCGGCAAGAAACAAGGGCTCGCTCCCTCTGCCCGACAGAAAGAAAAACTGTGCGCGCCATCTCTCGGTTTACTATTCCTACCCCTTGTGGATGGTTAAGCGCTTCATATCGCTTTTCGGCGAGGAGGAGGCGGAGTTGCTTCTTTCTTCAATGAATGAGAAAAAGCCGCTCACCCTCGCGGTCAATACCACGAAAATCACGCGCGACGACTTTATCGCGCGTCTCGGCGAGCGCGGCGTCAGCGCAAGGGCAACCGAGCATTCGAAAATAGGTGTCCGCCTTGATGCGAGCCTGCCGCCGAAAAGGCTTTTCGGATATGACGAGGGCTGCTTTTTCGTTCAGGACGAGGCAAGTCAGATAGCCGCCGCCGTCCTCGACCCAAAGCCAAACGACGTGGTGATAGATACCTGCGCCGCCCCCGGCGGTAAAAGCTTTTCAGCGGCGATACTTTCGTCTGACGGGGCGACAATTTATTCCTTTGATATTCACGAAAGCAAAATGTCCTTGATAAAGGACGGTGCCGCTCGCCTCGGTCTGTCTTCAATCCGCGCCTCCGTGCGCGACGGCGAGCACCCCGACGAGTCGCTCTTCGGCTTGGCGGACAAGGTTGTGTGCGACGCTCCCTGTTCGGGTCTTGGCGTTATTTCCAAAAAGCCCGACCTCCGCTATAAGAGCGAGGAGAGCATAAAGGAGCTCCCCGCGCTTCAGCTCTCGATTTTAGCGGCAAGCGCGAAATACCTCAAGGTCGGTGGCGAGCTCGTATATTCGACCTGCACGGTTCTGCCCGAGGAAAACGGCGAGGTGATATCAGCCTTCCTTGAAGGTCACGCGGAGTTTATCCCGCAGGACTTTTCTGTGGGAGGGAAGAGCTCCTGCGGTGGTGCGCTTCAGCTTTTGCCGCAAATGGACGGAACAGACGGCTTCTTTATTGCAAAATTGAGGAAGGTTAAATGACTGAAAACAAGATAGATCTTTATTCGATGCTCCCCTCGGAAATCGAGGAGCTGCTCGTCGGCTGGGGCGAGCAGAAATTCAGGGCGAAGCAGATATTCACTTGGCTCTCCCGCGGCGCATCAATAGATGAAATGACCAATATCTCGAAGCCCCTGCGCGAGCGCCTTTCTGCCGAAACAATTGACACGCTCCCCCGCGTCGAGCAAAAATTGACCTCAAAAATCGACGGAACGGTCAAGTATCTCTTCAAGCTCCACGACGGCGCTTGCATAGAGAGCGTCTTTATGCGTTATAAGCACGGCAACACCCTCTGTATATCCAGTCAGGTCGGATGCCGTATGGGCTGCCGCTTCTGCGCATCCACGATAGGCGGCAAGGAGCGCGATCTTCTCCCCTCTGAGCTTATCGGTCAGATAATAGCCGCAGAGCGCGACAGCGGCGAGAAGATATCCAACGTCGTTATGATGGGTATCGGCGAGCCGCTTGACAATTACGGCAATGTGATAAAATTCCTTCGCCTCGTCAATATCGAGGGCGGACTCAATATCGGCTACCGTCATATCTCACTCTCCACCTGCGGCGTCGTGCCGAGGATAAAGGAGCTTGCAGGCGAGGAGTTCCCGATAACCCTCTCCATCTCGCTCCACGCGGCAAACGACGAGAAGCGCTCGGCAATAATGCCGATAAACAATAAATGGAATATAGACGAGCTTCTTGACGCTTGCGTCTATTACTATAAAAAAACCTCGCGCCGCATATCCTTTGAGTATACGCTCATTCGCTCGAAAAACGATACCGAGGAGGACGCGCGCGAGCTTGCCACCCGTCTTAAAGCCGCTTTTCGCGGCACGGGTGCGCCCATTCACGTAAATCTCATCCGCGTAAACGAGGTAGAGGAAACCGGCTTTACAAAGCCGAGCACCGAATGGGCAAATTCATTTTTGAAGCTGCTTGAGCGCTACGGCGTAACCGCAACTCTGCGCCGCAGACTCGGCACGGACGTTAACGCCGCCTGCGGACAATTAAGGCGCTCGCATAAGAAAAACGACGAAAAAGAGGAAAGACTTTGATTTTAACCAAAGAAGGAAAGGTAGTTAAGGGCCTCGGCGGACTTTACGAGGTTCGCGTGCACGAGGGCGAAAATATAGAAAAGTACAGCGTTCGTGCAAAGGGCTCGCTTCATAGGGACGAGGAAAAGCTGCTTGTCGGGGATAACGTATTGCTGTCGGTTGACACCGATATACCCGACGGTGTCGTTATATCCGAAATCCTCCCTCGCCGCAATTCTCTTATAAGACCGAGTATGGCGAATCTTGATACGCTTTTTGTCGTCCTCGCGGCAAAAAAGCCATCGCCCGTTCTTGAAACTGCCGATAAGCTTATTGCCATAGCCGAGTATAACTCAATAGCCCCCGTCGTCGTTATCACCAAGGGCGATATTGACGCTTCGGCGGCGAACGAGTACGCGCGAATATACGAAAGAGTCGGCATACCCACCTTCGTCACCTCCTCGCAGTCTGGCGAGGGTATAGCCGAGCTTTCCGAATACATAGCAGGGGTGGTAAAGGACGGTGCTACCGCCGCCTTTTCGGGCGCGTCCGGCGTCGGAAAAAGCACGCTGATGAACGCCCTCTTCCCAAGCCTCTCGCTTGCCACGGCGGATATCTCGCATAAGATAGAGCGCGGCAGACACACCACCCGTCACGTCGAGCTCTTTGACCTCGGCACAGGCTTCCTTGCCGACACGCCTGGATTTTCTCTTATAGACTTTGAAAGATTTGATTTCTTTTCGCTCGACTCGCTCGAGTCCACCTTCCGCGAGCTTTCCCGCTATCGCGGAAAGTGCCGCTATTCCGACTGCTCTCACGTTGGAGAGTCGAGCGCCGAGTGCGCGGTAGCGCGCGCCGCCGAGTGCGGAGATATCGAGCAAACGCGCCTTGAATCCTACCGTTCTATATATAAGACGCTGAAGTCGAAAAATAATTATACCTAAAATTTCAAAAAGGTATTGACAAACGAAAAAAAAGAGTGTATAATATGTCCGTTATCCTAAGACAGCAGGTTCCGGTAAAAGCGCAAGCTTTCCTGCCGAGGTGCGACAGTTAATAATTTTAGTATAATTCTGTCCTTTCTCGGTAGTGGTGCTATGCCTATCCGGAAAGGATTTTTTATTTGAAATAATTATGGAGGTGAAACAATGCCAAGTAATAAGATTCTTGAAGAAAAGAAGAAAGTCGTAGAAACACTTGCCGAAAAGATTAAGAGCGCATCGGCAGGCGTACTCGTAAAGTATGAAGGCATTACCGTCGCACAGGATACCGAGCTTCGTGCGGCTCTTCGTAAGGCAGGTGTTGAGTACACCGTTATGAAGAACACGATGACCGGCAGAGCGTGTGACATCGCAGGCTATGGCGATATGAAGCAGTACCTTGAGGGTATGACCGCTATCGCAATCAGCCAGGACGACCCCATCGTAGCCGCAAAGATAGCGAAGGAATTCGCTGACAAGATCGAGAAGTTCGAGATCAAGGCAGGCTTCGTTGACGGTGGCGTTCTTGACCAGGCAGGCGTTGAAGCTCTTGCAGCAACTCCCTCGAAGGAAGTTCTTGTTGCAAAGATGATGGGCAGCCTTATGTCTTCTCTCTACGGATTTGCATACGTTCTTCAGGCGAAGATCGACAAAGAGAACGGTGGCGACGCTGCCGAAGCTCCTGCAGAAGCTTAATTCTGCAACAAATTAATTAAAAATAATATTTTCGGAGGATTATAAAAATGAACGAAAAGTCCGCACAGATTCTTGACCTCGTTAAAGGTCTTACCATTCTTGAACTCGCTGATCTTGTAAAGGCTCTTGAGGAGGAGTTCGGCGTATCCGCAGCTCCCGTAGCAGCAGCAGCTCCCGTAGCAGGCGCAGCAGCACCCGCAGCAGAGGAGAAGACCGAGTTCGACGTTATTCTTAAGGCTGCAGGCGCTAACAAGCTCGCAGTTATCAAGGTTGCTCGTGAGATCACCGGCCTCGGACTTAAGGATGCAAAGGACCTCGTTGAAGCAGCTCCCAAGGCAATCAAGGAAGCAGTTTCCAAGGAAGAGGCTGACAAGATTGCTGAACAGCTTAAGGCTGCCGGCGCAGAGGTTGAAGTTAAGTAATTTCATCTCCAAACAAAAAAGGGGAGCACCTGCAGCTCCCCTTTTTCTTTTACGGAGTCGCTTTATTTAGTCATAAACGAATAAAATTGGCGAGGATAATGATAAGATATCCTCGCCAATTTTATTCTATCTCCGTTCGCGACCTCTCGGCGTATGTAAATACGACTTCGGGTCGCAAAGCGAAGATTTCTGCTCTAAATAAAGCAGCCTCCGTGGGCTTTCGTATTTTGGCATAACCGAAAACAAGGCAAGAGAGGCAACGAGCACCTCTTGCTTTGTTTTCTTTTTCCGTTTCCTCGCTCGCTGTATGTGTATACAGCTATCACTCGTCAGCCGAAAAATTCTGTCCCAAATCCGTGCGCCTCTTAAAGCATAACTTAAAGTCGCAAAGCGAAGATTTCTGCTCTAAATAAAGCAGCCTCCGTGCGCTTTCGTATTTGTGCATAGCCACCCCTTGAATTTTTGAGAAGTATATGCTATACTGAAAATGAAGGTTAAGCTTTTTGAAAAAGGAGGGCGATTGATGAAAATACTGAAAAAGAGAGCGTTGGCAGCTATCATAGATGTCTTCGTCCTTGGTTTGATTATCGGCTTTGTGCAATTTCTGAATCCCAATCTCTTTGGCGATAAGGGTTATTTGCTTATCCTCTTTATCATTCCGTTATTTTTAAGGGATATCCTCTTCAGAAATGCGAGCCTTGGCAAAGTGCTTTGCAGAATATCTGTTTATGATAACGATTGGAAAGCACCGTCGCTTTGGCTTTTAATAAAGCGCTCCTTCCTTACGGCAACGATAGGATACGGAATCTTTATGAAATCAAAATTCATAGATGGCGGCATTGTTTCGCTTTTTGATTGGGAAAGAGATGCGCTCGGAACGCGAGTTATCGACAAGCGCGTTTATAAAGAGCTCGAAATCATTGCAAAAAATCGAAACGGTGACTTTGCCAAAAATATGACAGAGCTCTATAATGAATATTTGCGAGGCTTATATTTGAAATAAGCACCCGTCGAGGTAAAAATAATGAGGATTCACCGATTTTCAAATTTGATTAGACTCATTTTTGATATCATTGCAATAATTGTTGCCGCATTTTCAATTTTAGCTCTGGTTATTGACCTTTTAATAAACGGCAGCAATCCGTTATATTCTCTCATTTTCTTGATCGTTTTGATTTCGGTATGCTGTGCAAAGGCGTTGACTGAATGTGTTATAGCCTTGCTGAATAGGCTTGGAAAGGAAAACGCGCTCTTTTATAATGACCGTATAATTTACAAAAACCGAGAATATCGGCAGGACACTCTCACGTTCAGGTATTTCAAATTTTCGTGCTCTCCTTTAGAAAGCGTTTTGGTGATTCCCAAGCTGTTGATTTCTTTCCCCGATGGCGAACGCGCGCTCTTCTATATATCAAAAAGGCAACTTAAAAGACTGAAGGGCGAGCTTGAATACAACATTATAGAGATGTAAACAATGTATCAAAAATCCCCCGCGCCACGAAGGTGGCGCGGGGGATTTTCAGCTTAATCAAAGCTTCACCGGCGAGAAGGGAAGAAGAATGAGCGAGTTTTCAAAGTCGAACTCGCGCGGGTCGATATTGTCGAAGAGCCCGTAGTGAAGGGGAATTGCGGTCTTTGCGCCAATCTCGAGGGCGAAGTCCGCCGCGTCCTTCGCGTTCATATTGTTTCCAACGCCGTTTATCGGGAGAAATGCGTAGTCAACGCCGTCCTCAACAAGATCGATAACGTCGTCAATAACGTCGTAGTTATAAAGGGTGTCGCCGCTGACGTAATAGGTCTTCTTTCCGTCGTCGATAATGAAGCCTGCGGCGGTTCTGTCGCTGTGCTCTGCCTGTACCGAATAGAATGTAACACCGCGCTCGCTCCAAACCGAGTGGGGCGCGAGGAGAACGTAGTTGTGCCCGTGACCGAAGGTGAGCAGGTGCTCAAAGGCGCGCTCCGGCGCAAGAACGGTTATCGGCTTTTCGGTGTCGAGGAGCACCTCAAGGGTTTCGGGGTCGAGGTGGTCGAGATGGTCGTGCGTTATCAGAAGAACGTCGGGGGTGATTTTCGTATATTTCTCGTCCATCGGAATGCGACGGTATTTTTCGGGACGGATTTTTGCCACCGAGTTGGAAAAATACGGGTCAACCATAATCTTAATATCCTCGTTTTCAAAAAGCAGGCCTGCCTGCGTCAGCCAAGTAACCTTCATAATTAAATTCCTTTCAAAAAAATCAAATAAAAATAAATATTGCAAATCCGATAACTGCAGACGCTATTCCGATAGCGCCGCCCGCCACCACGTCGCGCACAAAATGAACTCCGAGCAGCACTCGCGCTATCGCCATTGCAAGCGCGAAAATAAGGAGCGCTATACCGAGAGAGAGCGAGGTAAAGGCGAGAAGCGTTCCGATAACGAACGCCGAGAAGGTGTGCCGCGAGGGGAAGGAGCGCCCCTTTTTGTCCTTCGGCAAATCCTCGCCGAAAAGCGAGTAAACCTCGTAAGGACGCGGCACGTCAACTATCCGCCTGAATACCGAAACGATAGCGAACGGCACGCCGCATATAATTATCGGCTCTATAACGCTTATCGGCTCTTTCAGATAATAGCTGACGCATAGATAAACGAAAGCGCCAACCGAGAGAAGCGCCGTAATATATGATACGGCGCGAAGCACCGTGCGGTGAAGCTTATTTTCGTGTATTTTCTTTAGCATCCGCTCGAATTTTGTTTCCACCCTCGGCACTCCCTTCGTTTTTTTCTATTATACTATACCTCGCCGCCATTTTCAAGTGGAAAATAAAAAAGCAGAGAAGAAAGCGTTGTATACTCTCCCTTTTGCACGGTAGTCCCGTATGGGATGGTAGCTAAGCAGCACCGAGCAAAGCGAAGGTGGAATCTCGGACGGACTCCGCTCAAGATGACACGCAGGGGCAAACCATACGAAAATCAAAAGGAGTACGGACATTTTGTCCGTACTCCTTTTCGCGCGCCTTGCCCTGAAAGGTATACCTTGCAGGTGTACTGTCGGGTGGTAATAAAATTTATAAGTGATATGCCTCGAGTTGCTCGGCGTGATATTGTTGCAAGCAACAGAGATATTGCTCCCGTCGGTCGCAGTGATATTCTATTCGCCTCGTAACTTCCAACGCGCGAAGCGCATATCACTTGCGAAGCAAATATCACGCACTTGTGCATATCACTCGCCGCAGGCGAATATAGTTGGCGCGCCTGCTTTATCGCAGGCGCGCCGTTGGGAAACTCACACTGCCGCAGTGGGAGTGACCTTCGAAAGATCTACCTCAATGTCGAGGGTCTGACCGTCGCGAGTGATATTCATAGATACCGTGCTCGTCGTTCTTGCGTTGAGCATAGCATCAACCACGTGATAGGTTCTCGATACCTCGTAGGTAACACCGTCAATGGTAATGGAGTTTATGAGGTCACCAACCTCAAAGAGTCCCTCGGCAACCGAGTCGGTCGTGATGCCGGAGATTTTAACCTCTTCAACGATATGCACCTTTCCGGTTTCGGTGTCGTAAACCGCCTTTGAGGACTTGAGCGCGGTTCTGATTCCGAGAAGGCATCTGTAAACGCATTCCTCATCTGTTCCGTCGCAGTAGTAGAGGATATTTTCGGTAATATATTTTACGATATTGGAGGGAATTGCATATCCGATATTCTCAACCGAGGAGCTTGAAAGCTTCGCGTTAACAATTCCTATGAGCTTGCCCTCTCTGTTGTAAAGACCGCCGCCGGAGTTACCGCTGTTGACGGGCGTGTCGATACGCATAAGTCGCATAGTTACAGTCGAGATTTCGTCAGCCGCAGTCATAGTGATATTCTCGCTTTCAACGTTAACGCATCCGACCGTCGCGGAAATGCCGTTTGCCTCGGGGTTGCCGATTGCGATAGCCGTTTCAAGCGCGCTGACGTCGTTCGAGTCGGCAAACTCTGCCGCCATAGCACTGCTTTCAGCAAGGACGAGGCTATCCTCGACCTTCAAGACCGCGAGGTCGTACTGCATAGAGCCGCCAACGTAGGTCGCGGGAATTGCATATTCATCGTACTCCATACCGTAAAGGTATATGTTTATATCGTTGCTGATATAGTTGCTCGTCGAGGACTGATAGTAGTAAACCACGTGATAGTTGGTTATGATGTAAGCGTCGCCGCTTTCCTTATTGAGCTTGTAAATAACGCCCGAGCCGGAGCTTTGCGCAGTGGACTCATAAACCTGCGAGGAGGGACCGTATCCCATCGAGGTCTTGACCTTAAAATTGCAGGAAACGCTGACCGCAGAAAGCAGACCGCGGCTCGCCGCCAAAAGATCACTCTCGCCCGCAGAGTTGATTGTTACGTTGTAGTTATCTCCCGCGTTAATGGTGAGATTTGCGTCCGACATATCGTTTGTGCCGCCGGCACTTTGATTGTCGTCATTATTATTTTCACCGCCGCTATTTTCACCGCTCGCGGAGAAATATTGGTTCATCGCATAGTCGAGTATATCACAAGATGATAATGCAAGAGTCGTGAATAGGAGCGTTATCACCAAAAGTGCGCACGTCAGCTTTCTTTTCATAAAGCATTCCTTTCGCAATCAAGAATTACCAATATTATAACTTAACTATGTTACGATTATGTTAATAAACGTCGTACTTATTGAAAAAAAGATAAAAAGTTTTATTGAAATTCGCTTTCTTGACAGCCGACAGGCGGGCGTGGTATAATTTATGTGTAGCATTATTGCTAAGCTAAGATTGGAGATACAGTATGCCCGAAAACGAAACGAAAAATCCACTCTCAAAGCAGGAAATAGCGGAAAATCTTTCCGAAAGCCTCTCCCCCTTCGTGGGAATAGAATATTACGATAGCTGCGACTCTACCAACCGTCTGGCAAAGGAGGCTGAAATCCTCTATCCCTTAGAGGTCTATGTCGCCAACTCGCAGACTAAAGGTCGCGGCAGGCTCGGCAGGAGCTTTTATTCGGCAGAGGGCGCAGGACTCTATATGAGCTTCCTTTATAAACCCACCGCCACGGCAAGTGACGCTCTCGCTATTACGAGATACGCCGCAGTAAAGGTGGCTCGCGCTATTGAGGCGGCGGCAGGTGTCAGCTGTCAAATAAAATGGGTCAACGATATTTATATAAGTGGAAAAAAGGTCTGCGGAATTCTTACCGAGGGCGTGCTTGACACCGAGCGCGGCGTGTTAGACCGCGTGGTTTTGGGTATCGGAATCAATGTCCGCCGCACCGATTTCCCTGATGATATATCGGCTATCGCCACATCGATAGAGGACGAGGCGGGAGTCAAGCTGAACAGAAGTCAGCTCGCCGCCCGAATAATAGAGCTGATATACGAGGGGCTCTCCGAGCTTTCCTCTGTCGATATTGTAAGGGAATATCGGGAAAGGTCAAACCTTATCGGCAGGCGCGTCACGGTGATAAGGGCGGATAGCTCCTACGCCGCCGAGGTTCTCGACATCTCGGACGGCGGCGCGCTCGTACTTCGCACCGCGGGCGGTGAGATAGAGGAGCTGATATCCGGCGAGGTCAGCGTGCGACTTATATAACAAAAGAGGGAGGGTAGCTCAAGTTGCAAAAAACTTGAGCTACCCTCAAATTTTCGATTACGCCCAAATACACCATCCCCTTCCATTTCTTCCATATTCTTTGGATTGATGGGGGGTGGATTTTATGGTATAATTTTGTCAGGAAAGGAGGTATTGATGAAAACAGCAGTAAAGAAAATCATAGCCGTCATTCTCATTTGCGTACCGCTCATATCGGCAGCCGCCGTTAAGCCTGCGGCACTCGGAGAATGGAAGAGGCGCGAGCTTTCCACTATGACGGTAAACGACACTAATATTTATAACTACAAGAGCGTGAAAATGACTCTGTTAGGTGTAGATTTCACCTCACGCGCAAGGCTGATTAATGAGGTGACCTACGTTCCGCTCCGCGATTTTACCGATGCGGTAACTCGCGCGACCGTTACATACTACGCCTCAACCAAGACCGCAACCGTTAAAGCCACGGGTCTTGACGTCAGCGCAACGGCAGGAACGAACATAGTTTACGCAAACTCCCGCCCCCTCTTCTCGCTTACGCCGACGAAGATAATGAGCGACGGAAAAATGTACGTTCCCGTAAGAACGCTCGTCAAGGCATTCGGGCTTTCGCTCACCTGGGACGCGGCGACCTCTTCGGTCAGCGTGACGGGCGAGTATTCTCCCTTGACGCCCGCCTCGGAGTATTACAATAAGGACGACGTCTATTGGCTCTCGCGCATAATCAGTGCGGAGAGTGCAGGCGAGCCGCTTCTCGGTCAGATAGCCGTCGGCAACGTGGTTCTTAACAGGGTTCGCTCATCCGACTATCCCTCATCTATCTACGGCGTTATTTTTGACCGAAAGTGGGGAGTTCAGTTCAGCCCCGTCGCTAACGGAACAATCTATAATTCTCCCTACTACACCTCTGTTATAGCGGCAAGGATATGTCTTGAGGGCATATCGGTGTCGGGCGACGTTCTTTATTTTATGGAGCCGAGAATATCCAGCTCCTCTTGGATAAAGAATAACAGGTATTACGCTTTCAGTATAGGCAATCACGATTTTTACTATTAAAGACTAAAAAAAGCGCTCAAACCGCTTGCAAAACCTCTTCGTTTGTTGTATACTTATAGCGTGAAATCTCTTTTTGAAAGGAATTTTAGCTATGACATACAAAATCAACATAAAAGGTCTTGAGCGCTCACTTACCCTTTGCCCTATATCCGACGAGCTTAATATAGCAGGCTTCATTCTTTTCGGCGACGTTGAGCTCACCGAGCACTGTGCAAGCGAGCTTTGCAAATTAGCGCCTGAGCACGACGTTATGATAACCGCAGAGTCGAAGGGAATTCCGCTTATCTACGCTATGAGCCGAATTCTCGGTGAGAACAGATACGTTCTCGCGCGCAAGTCGGTAAAGCTTTATATGAAGAACGTTGTCAAGTGCGAAACCAAGTCTATCTCCACGAATCAGACTCAGGTTCTATATCTTGACGGTGACGATGCCGAGTATATGAAGGGTAAGCGCGTGCTTATAGTTGACGACGTTATCAGCACGGGCGGCTCGCTCGCCTCGCTTGAAAATCTTGTCAAGCAGGCAGGCGGTGAGGTAGTCGGTAAGATGACGGTGCTCGCGGAGGGCGACGCAATTGACAGACCCGACATTATCTATCTTCAGGAGCTGCCGCTTTTTGATAAAAACGGAAATAGAGTATAATAAAGAAGCGAGGACCGCAGTCCTCGCTTCTTTATTTATATATTTGTGGGTAACTTTTTAGTCCTTAAGAACTCCTCGTACGCGTCGCAAATCCCCTTCACGTCATCGCCGAAGGTAACCTGCTCGCCGTGGTCGAGCCAGAGAATCTTGTTGCACATCGAGCGCACCTGCGCCATAGAGTGCGAAACGAGGATGGTGGTAGCACCGCCGTTTATAATGGATTTCATCTTTGCCTCGCTCTTGGTTCTGAACGCTCCGTCACCGACGGAGAGCACCTCGTCAAGAATAAGTATATCGGGGTTGACGAGAGAGGCGATAGAGAAGGCAAGGCGGGATTTCATACCCGACGACAGATGCTTGAACGCTCTGTCCTGATATTCCTCAAGCTCCGCGAACTTTATTATCTCCTCGTAAGCTTGGTCCATAAACTTTCTCGTATATCCGAGCATAGCACCGCGCAAATAGGTGTTTTCCTTGACCGTCATATCGCCGTCAAAGCCGCTGCCGAGCTCAAGGAGCGCCGCTATCTTTCCGTGGCACTTAACCTCGCCCTCGGTGGGAATCATAATTCCCGAAACCGCTTTAAGAAGCGTGGATTTTCCCGCACCGTTCGTGCCGATTATGCCGAGCATATCGCCTCGGTTTATTGAAAAGGTCACGTGCCTGTCAGCCCAGAACTCTTTAACGTGGTACTTGCCCGTAATCTTGCGAAGGAAGAATTCCTTAAGTCCTATCTCCTTAAAGTCACCCGTCATATAGCGGATAGACACGTCGTTAAGTGAGAGTATGGGCTCACCCGTGCTAATTATTTCAGCCATTTTTTAACCATTCCTTTCATTAGAGAAGTTTGAAAACTCGTTTTCAAACTTCTCTCCTTATACGTAGTAGAGGAACTTATGGTTCTTCGTCTTATAGATGAGCGCGCCTATGATAAATGCAACGAGTGCATAGCCGAGCGCGAGCGCGTGATACTGGAGTGACGGGATCGTTCCCTCAAGCACGACCAGCCTGAAATATTTAATATAAACGTAGAGCGGGTTGAGAAGGAAGAGCCTTTGTATATTCTCTCCGAAGGTGTCAACAGTATAGAATATCGCTGACATATACATAAGGAGCATAGTGAACACGCTCCAAAGATACTGAACGTCGCGGAAGAAGACGAAGAGCGCCGAGAGGATAAGTCCCATACCCACGTTGAAAAGTATCAGGCAGAGGATGGGATAGAAGAGCATAAGAAAGGCGGGGGTGAAGGTCACCTTATCGATAATGCAGAAGAGCAGGAAGACCGAGAAGGTAAGACCGAAATTAATAAGTGATGAAACGTTCTTTGAGAAGAGGAAAAGGTATTTCGGGACGTTGATTTTCGAGAAAATGCTCGCGTTATCCATAAGCGAGCTCATACCCGTGTTCGTTGCCTCGTTGAAGAAGGAGAAAACGATATTTCCGCAGAAAAGATAGATAGTGTAGTGCTCCATATTTCTGCCGAAGAACTCGGTAAAGACTATGCTCATAACCAAAAGCGTGAGCAACGGTGAGAGCACGCTCCAAAGCATACCGAGATAGGTTCTCTTGTATTTCTTTTTGAAATCGCGCTTTACAAGCTCGGAGAACAGAAATCTGTTCTCTCCAATGCGCTGAAAGAGCGCGGCAACTTTTCCTTTCATTGTAATCTCCATTCTGTCGCCTGTGGCAACCCTACAACGTATAAATGAATTTTCACGCTATTCATTCCGTAAGCCAAAATTTATGCTCTACTATTATATCATAACGCAAGTGAAATGTCAAATACTATTTTGCGCACGGCGAAGAGTGTGAAAATACAGGTTGCAAAAAGCAAAACGATGTGGTATACTATAAGGAGAACGGCAAAGGAGAGAGTCTTGTGTCATACAACGTGAAAATATTTATGTGCGCTCACAAGGCGGTGGATATCCTCCCCCCTCTTGCCACAGCGGTGCAGGGCGGCGCGGCGATTAATCCGAGAATCGAAGGGCTTTTAAGTGACGACGGCGCGCTCGGCTCGATATCCGAAAAGAACCGCGAGTATTGCGAGCTCACCGTTCAGTATTACGCCTGGAAGAACGAGGAGTGCGACTCATACGGCTTCTGCCATTACCGCCGATTTTTCGGGTTTGGAAGTAAATCCGCTCGCCCCTACCTCGTATTCTCAACCCTTTCGGAGAAGCAACGCTCGCGCCTTCTCGGGCAAGCGGAGGAGATCGCCGCTCTTGCAAAGGAGTACGACGTGATAGTCCCTCGCCGCGAGCGAATGGGAGTCACGGTCAGGGAAAAGTATTTTGACAGTGAGTTCTGCTTTGAGGAGGACCTCGACCGCTTCCTTGAGCTTCTCGGCAGGATGTACCCGCAGCTTTTGCCCTTCGCCGAGGAATATATGAGTGGGTACGAGCAGTATTTCTGCAATATGTTCATAATGAAGCGGCAGCTCTTCTTCGACTATTCAGAGAAGCTCTTTTCGCTTCTTGAGGCGTTTGACGAGGGCAAGACTCTTCACGGTAACTTCCAAGCCGACAGGACGGACGGCTATCTTGCCGAACGCTTCCTCGGTATCTATATACTCTATCTTAAAAGCCTCGGAAATTCGGTGTACGAGGTATCCCGTGTCGACGTTGGCTGCAGTATTTCGAAGCGTATAACCTATAAGCTTCTGCCGCCTGAGAGCAGGCTGCGGATGTTTTTGAAAAGACAAAAAACGAAAAAAGGGAAGGAATAAATTATGCAAAAGCAGTATGATTACCTGATAGTCGGAGCCGGACTTTTCGGATGCGTGTTCGCATACGAGGCTAAAAAGAGAGGGAAGAGCTGTCTTGTCATAGATAAGCGCGACCACATAGGCGGAAATATTTACTGCGAGAATATCGAGGGCATTAACGTGCACAAGTACGGTGCTCACATTTTTCATACCTCGGATAAGCAGGTCTGGGATTATATAAACAACTTTGCCGAGTTCAACAACTATATAAACTCGCCCGTCGCAATTTATAAGGACGAGCTTTACAATCTCCCCTTCAATATGAATACCTTCAGCAAGATGTGGGGCATTAAAACTCCTGCGGAGGCAAAGGCAAAAATCGCCGAGCAGATAGCCGAGCTCGGCATAGTCGAGCCGAAGAACCTTGAGGAGCAGGCGCTCTCGCTCGTCGGTCGCGACGTTTACGAGAAGCTTGTAAAGGGCTACACCGAAAAGCAGTGGGCAAGAGATTGCAAGGATCTGCCCGCATTTATCATCAAGAGATTGCCGCTCCGCTTTACCTACGATAATAACTACTTTAACGACCGTTATCAAGGTATCCCCATCGGCGGCTATACAAAAATTGCCGAAAAGATGCTCGAGGGCGTTGAGGTAAAGCTCGGCGTGGACTACTTCGATTTTATCAAAGAGTGCCCCCGTGTCGCGAAAAAGACGGTATTTACGGGTCAGATAGACAAGTTCTTCGACTACAAGCTCGGCGTTCTTGAATACAGAAGCGTCCGCTTCGAAACCGAGGTTTTGGACTGCGAGAACTATCAGGGCAACGCGGTTGTCAACTATACCGAAAAGGAAGTGCCCTACACGAGAGTTATAGAGCACAAGCACTTTGAGTACGGCAAGCAGGAAAAGACGGTAATCTCCCGCGAATACTCTTCCGAGTGGAACATCGGCGACGAGCCCTACTATCCGATAAACAACGACAGAAACAACGAGCTTTATCTTAAGTACAAGGAGCTCGCCGACAACACGCCAAACGTTATATTCGGCGGTCGCCTCGGTCAGTACAAGTACTACGATATGGATAAGGTTATCATAGCCGCACTTGACGCAGTCCGCGAAGAGTTCGGTGAATAAAGTGACCGGCGCATTTTGGCGTAATTGAGAAAATCTCCCACAAATCGAATGATTTGTGGGAGATTTTTTCTGAATAATTGCAAAGCTTATAAGGCTCCTTCCGGGAGGGAGCTGTCAAACGCGTGGCGTTCGACTGAGGGAGGGGCAAACACGGCTTACTTCGGCAAAAATTCGGATTCGTAATTGCCGTATTCGAGCGGCCTTTTGTAAATCTCTTCGTATTTCGCGCGGCATAACTGGCGGTTTTTTTCAAGCATTGCACGTGCGTTTTCTCTGACCGAGAGCTCGGGGTCGGGATATAACGGCGGCATAACGTGAATGGTGTACGTCACGTCGTAAAATCCGTTTTTCCCAACGGTGTCAAGCCCTTTGAGCGTAACGAAGCAGGGAACTATCGGCACACCGTTCTTTGCGGCGTAGTGGTACGCGCCAATCCTGTATTCTCTCGGCTTCGTATAGTTCCACCACATCGCCTGCTCGGGATAAACGAGGATAAAATCGCCCTTCGAAAGAATCGTCGTTATCGCGGAGTCGAGATTCTTCATTGTATGAATATCAGAGCTGAGTGGCAGCGTCCTTGCGTGCTTGAGCAGGAAGCCTATCATACCGCTCATAAAGAAATTGCCCTCGCGCACGACCTTATAGAGCCTGCGCTTTTTTCTCGCACACTCGGAGGCAACCTTGACTGCCAGATTCTCCGTCGGTGCAAAGTGGTTGCTCGTGATAATAGCTCCGCCCTCAATATCTCGGATATTCTCACCGCCAACAACGGTGATTCTGAACTTTTTTCCGAGTATATGCTTGCAAGCCCATTCGATAAAAGAGGCGGCGGCGCACTTAATCTTAGAGGAAAGCTTCTTATTAAGGTAATCGACCTCGTCGGGCAAAAGAGTCCTCGACGGCGGATCGTTTTCAACGTCGCGGAAGAACGCCTCGCCGCCAAGCTTTTCGTATTCCTTTATTCTTTCAATGACCTCAAGTCTGTCGCCTGCGGGGGTGGGTATCTCCTTTTTCAACCGATCACCGCCCCCTCGCGCTCGTCAGCAAAGAGCACGGTTCTGAAGCATACCTCGCTATCGGTAAGCTCCTTTGCGCTCTTCAAAAGATTATCAGCGCCCGCGCGCTTCTTTTCGATAGCGTCCTTGCCGAACACACGTCTGAACTCTAAAAGCTCACCGTAAAAATCGGTAGACCTTGCATAGTACCAGAAATATTCCTCGTAGCAAATGCCCTCGGCGTGCCAAGGCTTCAAGAACATATTGTAATGAACGACAGAGGGCGTACCATCATAGTCCTTGTTGAAGGACATCTTGTTCCAACCGATATCAAGATAGAGCACGCGACCCTTGCAAAGCGCGTTAAGATAATCCTGGTCGGGCGCAACGGTATCAAAGTGATATTCGTTCATCAGGTCGATAAAGGTTTTCTCAAGCCGACACTCGCGCATAGCGCGAAGGTTCATAAGAAGAACGCCGGAGTTGAAATAGTAGGGAACTTTAACGCCGACGGCGCGGTCAACGTAGTCGACGAACTCGGGCGTCGCGGTAACAATCTGGTCCTCAACCGCACCGACAAGATAGTCCTCAACGTCAAAATTGAAGAGGTTGGCGATATCGGCGTTCACTACAACGTCGGAGTCAAGATATATCGCCTTGTCGTACTCGGGGAACATCTCGGGAATGAAAATTCTGAAATAAATAGACGCGGTGTAATAGTCGCGAAGGTGCAGCTTTTTGCCGAGCCTTTCAACGCGACCCGATACGTTGGTGAAGGTTATATCAATTCCGTCTTCAGCGAGGGCGAGTATGCGCTCGCGGCACTCGTCGGAGATAGAGGTGTTGAGAACGTGAATTTTATATATGTAGTCTTTATTTGCGTTTTCAATAATCGAGCGAATTGCAACTGCAAGGCAGGGCACGTAGTTGTCATCGCAGGAAAAGAAAATCGGAACAGTCTTCTTCATAATCTTGATTCCTCCGGTAGTAGCAAAAGATGCTTTTACGGTTTTTGTGTGTAGCGTCGAGCGGAGCTGTCAAACCAATCCTCTTGCAACCCACGCTACTATGATACCAAAAAATTCGACCGTTGTAAAGGGATAGTGTTGGAAAATGGGTATAAAGTTTGTTCTCGCGACTCTCGGAAAGTGAGAATTTTGAGAATTTTGACTGTTTTGTAAAGCGATATTGACATTTTTTGCAGGATGGTGTATAATTCAAGTATAAAATATTTGAATTCTCAAAATCCTCGGGATTTAGCGATTTCCCCCAAGCAACGCCCAAGGATATGCCGCTCTACAAAAGTGAGAGATGGATTTTTGCCCCGAAAGGAGAAAAAATGAAGGACGTAAAACCAACGATATCAAAGAATCTCGCCTTCTTCCGTCGGCAGATGGGGCTGACTCAAGCCCAGCTTGCCGAAAAGCTGAATTATTCGGATAAGGCAATATCGAGGTGGGAGCACGGAGATACTCTCCCCGATATAAACGTAATGTGTCAGCTCTGCGATTTCTACGGTATTGATATGAACACTCTCGTGAGCGAGGACGCAGAGCTCGCGCCGCAGCCTCACACCGTCGGCAAGCCTTTCATATACAAGCTCTGCATAATGCTTCTTACCGTGTCGGTAATATGGCTGCTCGCGGTGGTGGCATTCACCTATTACGGAATGATAGGCGGAAGCTACGAATGGCTGCTCTTCATATGGGCGCTTCCCGTAACCGCGCTCTCTGTCGGCTGGTATGCAAAGCGCATATTCCACCCGTTCGTCAGATTTATAACCAACACCTTCTTGAATTGGACGCTTATCCTCGCGGTTTTCCTGACCTTTATGCGTGGGGGATACAACGTGTGGTCGCTCTTCTTGGTCGGCATACCGATTCAGGCAATCATAATTCTCCGCTTTACGCTTAAGTTCTATAAGGGAGAGTAGGCGGCTTTATCCTATACATATAGCATACATTTTCGCGCTTCGCCTTGTGCAAGTTGACGGCAAGTCTTCCTTAAAAGTCAATATCGTTCAATAACTGAACAAAATACCTTTTGAAAAACTCGTGCGTGCGGATGTATAATCATAATGTAGAAAAGTGCGGTACGCCGCTAAAAAAAGGAGAAAACTATGGCAAACATACTTGACGCATTCAAGGAAAATCAGGAAACCGTAAAAATTGACGCATCAAAGAAGCTCCGCATAGGCTTTATCGGAACCGGCTGGATAGCAGACGCGCACATCAAGTCGCTTCTCAAGCAGCCCGACGTTGAAATCGTCGCAGGTGCAGACTTAGTTCCCGGCAAGGCAAAGGCATTCTTTGAAAAGCACGGCGTAGAGGGCGTAAAGTGCGACTATAAGAACGGCGAGGAGCTCGTTAACGATAAGTCGCTCGCACTTGACGCAGTTACCATTTGTACCTACAACCGCCAGCACGCACCCTGCGCAATCCAGGCGCTTAACGCAGGCCTCGACGTTCTTCTTGAAAAGCCCTTCACCGTAACTCTTGACGAGGCTATTGAGGTTATGAAGGCAGAGAAGAAGAGCGGCAAGATTCTCTCTATCGGCTTCCAGCCCAGACTCGATGATAATATGAAGATGGTAAAGAACGTTGTTCAGTCGGGCGTTCTCGGCGATATCTACTACGTTCAGACCGGCGGCGGCCGCCGTCGCGGAATCCCCACCCCCTTCGGCACGACCTTCATTGAGGACGAAACCGCAGGTCTTGGTGCACTTGCCGATATCGGATGCTATTCTCTCGATATGGTAATGAACGCTCTCGGTCATCCGAAGCCCCTCACCGTATCCGGCTACAAGTCCGCATTCTTCGGCAAAGACCCGAACTACATAGGCTACAAAAATTGCGGCCATCCCGAATATCACAAGAAGTTCGGAGTTGACGACTTTGCAGCAGCATTCATTCGTCTTGAGGGCGGAATTATTATAGACTTCCGTATTGCTTGGGCTATGAACCTTAACACCTCCGGTGACACCATTATATACGGAACGAAGGGCAGCCTTCGTATTCCTTCCACTGAGTGCTGGAACGGTTCTATCGGCGGCGACCTCACAATTTACCACGAGGTAGCAGGCGAGCAGGTAGAAACCAAAATACCCCAGAAGCGCGAAAAGCCCGACGCACCCTCGAACTTCGATAAGAAGATCCGCTCCTTTATCGACGCTTGCAAGTCCGGTGGCAAAGCACCCATTCCTTCGAGCGAGATAATCTATAACCAGGCTATCCTCGACGCGATAGCAAAATCCGCAGAGCTCGGCCACGAGGTTGAGGTCGTAATCCCCGAGGTTTAATAGGGAGGCTGACGGAATGAAAAAGTTTAACGTAGGAATTCAGCTTTACGGTGTTCGCGGCGCAATGGCAAACGACTTTGAGGGAACGCTCCGTGCCGTAAAGGAAATGGGATACGATTACGTTGAGTTCGCAGGCTACTTCGGCAGAAGCGGCGAGGAAATAAAGGCGTTGCTTGACGAGATCGGCCTCAAGTGCATCTCGGTTCACCAAGGTCTTGATTTCTTCAACGAAAATCCGATCGATAAGATTAACTTCCTCAAAACCTTCGGAGTTAAGTACAACGTGATTCCGTGGTATAAAAAGGAAGAGCTTGCAGGAACTGATGCTTGGGAGAATACCGCAAAGAGATTTCGTGAGATAGCAAAGCTCCTTTCCGAGAACGGTATGAAGCTCGGCTATCATAACCACGATTTCGAATTCAACACCTATGAGGGCAAGTACCTTCACGATTATATCTTCGAGGCTGTTCCCGAGGAGCAGATAGAGCCCGAGTTTGACACCTGCTGGGTGCGCTACGCAGGTATCGCCCCCGAAGAGAAGATTCGCGAGTTCGCCGGCAGAGTTACAGTAGTTCATCTTAAGGACTTCGTTTGCGGCAGTGAGGCAGGCGGCCCCGTATACGATCTTATTGATAAGAACGGCAATCCCATCAAGCCCGACAATGCAGCCAAAGGTAGCTTCGAGTTCCGTCCTCTCGGTATGGGAGTTCAGAACTTCAAAGCAATCCTCGAGGCTTGTGAGGAGTGCGGAACAGAGCTCGTCGTCGTTGAGCAGGATAAGACCTATGATCTTCCTGAGCTCGAGGCGGCAAGAATCTCCCGTGAATACCTCAAAAATACCTTTAATATCTGATAGCAAAGAGGGTAGCTCAAGTTACAAAAAACTTGAGCTACCCTCAAATGCGTTAGGGGTTAGGGGGATTTTGAGCGAAAATATTCGTTCTTCGAGGCGTGAGTTCTCGCTGCGCCTAAATACGCCAGCCTATTTATTGTTCATATGAATTTTGCCATATCTGTTTCTGAACTCGGAAGGGAAAGTGTTTTCGTGATACTTGAAATAGGCAATGAAGGTTTTGTCGTCGACAAAGCCTAATTCCGCGGCTATTTCTTTCACGTACTTGTCTGTATTCGAAAGCAGGGCTTTCGCTTTTGACAAAAGAAACATATTAATAAGCCTTTTTGCATTTGCGCCAAAGTGCCGCTTGCAAATTCTTGATATATGGTCGGCGGAGTAACCGAAATGCTCTGCCACAGAGGCAACGGTGAGCGATGCGTCTGAATTTATCCTGATCCATTCGTATATCTTTTCAGCCATACTATCGTATTCGCCTGTTGCTTTTTTCTCTGACGTCAGGCACATCTCGGAGAGTATATGCAAAAGCACCGAATTCACGAGATATTCGGGAGCGGCGGGGAGGTTGTTATAGTGTAACAGCTCCTTGAAAAGATAAGCGTTTTCAAATTTAGAGAAAAAGCTTTCCGCAAAGGGAAGCTCGGCGCCGTTTATTGAAAAATGCAACCAGTAAAAAGCCACGTTACAGCTTACTTTAGTTCCGTAATGCAAGGTATCAGGCGAGAGCAGAAAAAGCTCTCCGCTTCGTGCGTGTATTTCACGCTCTCCGTCAGGGCGGGACTCAGCCATAAAAACCTCACCCTCAACCACGTATATTATTTCATACGTGGTTTCGATTTTTCTCGGATGTATCCACTCGCTCTCGCTTTGAAAGAGTCCGCCGTAAGAAAAGGTTATGTTAGGATTCATTAAAACGTTCATATCGGATTTTCTCACCTTGTATCGCTTTTTGAGTGTTGATTTTCCCTCTATTCTATTATACAATAAAACCAAGAGAATTGCAATACTCGTCACTAAAACCGATGAAAAGGGGAGAAATAAGTATGAAAACATTTTCTTTGAGTGAAGTGGACATCACGTCGGGCTATCTTTTTGACAAGCAAGAGTTAAATCGGAAAACAACGATAAATGCAGTCTACGACCGATTTGATGAAACGGGCAGAATAGCCGCGTTTAACTTTGATTATAAAGATGGAATTTCCGATCCTAAGAAAAAGCCTCACGTTTTTTGGGATAGCGACGTAGCTAAATGGATCGAGGGTGCGTCTTACATAATCAAAAAGCATAACGCCCCGAGCCTTGAAGAGAAGGTCGACGCTATCGTAGAAAAAATAAAGGAAAATCAAGGCGAGGATGGCTATTTCAATATATACTACACGGTAGTTGAGCCAAACGGGCGTTTTTCGGATCGCGACAAGCACGAGCTTTACTGCGCAGGTCATCTTATGGAGGCGGCAATTGCTTACGCCGACGCCACGGGAAAGCGTGATTTTCTTGACTGTATGGAGAAATATGCCGATTATATAAATCGGGTCTTTATCGAAGAAAAGAGTGCGGCGTTTTCTACCCCCGGCCACGAGGAAATAGAGCTCGCCCTTGTGAGAATGTACCTTTTTACAGGGAAGAAAAAATATCTTGATATGGCAGAGTACTTTATCGATACGCGAGGTGTCGCAGAGGAACAGATTAAGTACGACCATAATCAGTCCCATAAGCCCGTGCGCGAGCAAAGCGAGGCTCTCGGACACTCTGTCAGAGCGATGTATCTTTACACGGGTATGGCTATCCTTGCCGCCGAAACCAAGGATGCGGCGCTTATATCGGCTTGCAAAAGGCTTTGGGATGATACGGTGCTCCGCAAAATGTACGTTTCCGGCGGCGTAGGTTCAACGTATATCGGCGAGGCGTTCACCGTACCGTTTGACCTTTCGAACGATCAGGCATACACCGAAACCTGTGCAGGAATCGGACTTATGTTCTTCTCGCAGGCAATGCTCGCGTTTGAGAATAACGCAAAATACGCAGATGTTATCGAGCGTGTGCTTTATAACGGCGTTCTTTCGGGTCTCTCGCTTGACGGAAAGTCCTTCTTCTATGAAAATCCGCTTGAAATAAATCTTTCCGATCGCTTTGAGGACGCCTACGGCAGACGCAGAAGATTGCCTATAACACAGCGCCTTGAATGCTTCAATTGCTCATGCTGCCCGCCGAACTTGAACCGCTTGCTTCCTCATCTCGAAAGCTATATATACGGCAGGGATGGCGATACGCTCTTCGTAAATCAGTTCGTTACATCAACTCTTAATTCGGGCGGTGTAAGCTGCAAGCAGGAAACGACTTATCCGAACGGCAACACCGTAAAGCTCAACTGCGAGGGGGCAGAAAAAATAGCCGTGAGAATTCCCGAGTGGTGCGATAGCTTTAAGCTGAATAAGCCGTATGAACTTTCATTCGGTTACGCCGTAGTCGAAAATGATGGCGGCGAAATATGCCTTGAGCTTGATATGACTCCGAGAGCAGTGTTTGCCGACAGTCGAGTAAAGAACGACGCAGGTCGCCTTGCCATTATGCGCGGTCCTATACTTTATTGCGCCGAGGCTGTTGATAACGGTGAGAATCTTCACAGCTTTGTTCTCCCCGAAAAGATAACGGCTACCGAAATCTTTGATGACGCCTTCGGACTTTATCGTCTTGAGGTTCTCTCTAAAAAGCGTATCCCGTTTGAGCACGGCATTTATTCAAACCGTCCGCCGAAAACTGCGGACGCAACGCTTAAGCTTATTCCGTACAACTCCTTTGCCAACCGCGGCGAGAGCGATATGCTCGTATGGTTTTGTTGGAATTGAATTATAAAAAAGTCGATATGGATTTTTCCATATCGACTTTTTATTATAGCTTTCCGAAATGTCAAGCTTTTAGCAAGAAATTGTCGGGAAATGTTTGATAATTACCATTTATGAGTTGGTTTTATGCGCGGCTCACCTTGCGCTCGGCAAGATACTTCTTTCGCACGCGGACAAGAAATCTCTTAACCCGCTCGCTTGAGTAATCGCGATAGGTCCAAGGCAGGTCGTGAAACTCGCCTCGCGCATAGAAGAGCGTCAGCTCGGTGTAAATTCCGTCCTTCAGAGGAATTCTGAATCCGCTTTGCTTCGTGGTGGCAAGCATAAGCCTGCCGGAATTTATAAAGCCGGGGTCGAGGTTGATTTTGCGCCGACCGTCCTCGGAGTATTTTTTCTCAAGCGCGTTGGTAAATGTCTTTATATCCGCCTGCCTTTCGGCATCAACCATCCGCTCAAAGCTGTATATCCGCCGCAGTCCCTCACCGTCGAGCTCCTCGTCGTAATATGATGAGAAATCGCGGGAAAAGGAAAACTCTTCCGTAGAGTCGTCAACAGGGCCGAACTCCGCCGTCAGCTCGGCGAGCGCCGCATCAAGCACCGCGCGGTCGTGATATATCACGCCTATTATCAGCTTTTCCTTTTCAAAATCCAACGCCAATCCCATAAAGAGCCTCCAAAGGTTTATAAGAAAATTATAACCCTAAAACCCCTCTCTGTCAAGAAAAGACGGATTATTTCTTCTTTATCTTCTCTTTTTATAATTGCTTTTTTTATAATTGTTTTTTTTTGTTTTTTGTTCGTTTTTAAATAAAAGACGCTCCTTTGGTCCTGAATATCCATTGTATGTTCTTGTTGGACTTCTTAAAATTGCAACTCTACGATTCTTAAGCATATTAAGATTATTGCTATCAATACGAAACAATTCACTTATTGATAGGATTTTTTGTCCAATAAATTGCTCATAGACTGACAAATCAACAAAATCCTTTAAAAAGTTCAAAGCTACTATATTGTAATTAAAAGTTTTGAATTTCAAATAACGTTTTTCGCTAAAATCTTCAATTTGAATTAGAATATCATTTTCTATTTCAAAATATACCATTACTTTATTGTTGTAATTTATGTAATCAATAAAAGTATTCTCAAACGAATTTTTCTTTTCCCAATTAAATGTCCCATCATCGTTAAGAGTTATTTGGTTCTTCATATCAAATATCCAAATAACCCCTTTGTTGCAACTTGTGTAAAATTTATTTCTTTTGTCAAATTCGGTATTTGAGATATGACTATGCTGAAATTCAATAATAATATTTCCTATTGAAATATCGGCTCTATGGCTTTCGTTTTCTCCCTTAATCCACACCTCTCGATTTTCTTTGTTAAACCAATTTTGCCAACTCAAATGCCAATCTGACATTGGTTCATAGTGCCAATTATCTTTACATATTGTATTAGGAAAATGCGCAAAGTGAGGTTTTTTCCTTGTTCCTCTTTTTAATATTAAAGGTTCGTCACAAACAGGACAAAAATATTTGTCATTTTTATCTGCATCATCAATATATACACTATTTCCGTTGATATCGTTTGCTCTAAACATAATGATTCCTTATATTTGAAAAATTTCGATTATGTATTGTTCTTTGCTTGCCAATTAAACTTCTCCTTGAAATCGTTGAAGCATTGCTCGCAAATCCAATGTTTCATATCATCTGTGACATAGAAGGTACAGTTAATATCGGTTAGCGCCTTTTCCCAACACAAATCACAGTGTTCGTGCCAAAAATGCTGGATTTTTTCACCTTCAAGAAATTCAGCCCCATTGTTATCTCTTTCAACACAATACTCCGCATATTGCTTGATCTTCTGGTAGAAATCATTTTTCTCTCGGTAAGCCACTACCCAAAATTCAGGAAAAGTAACCTTGTAAAATGTTGTGTCGTCCAAATCTTCTACCATATGTTCGTTTAATTCTAATCTCCAGTCAGACATAACACCCCTCCTCACTATTTCCATTATACCACTACCAAACAAAAAAGTAAATAGGACGGCTTCTGAAACAAGCCGTCCTAAACAATTGGATTGGGAAATGATTATTATTTCTTCTTTTTTGTACATATATTCGGGGTTATAGAGGTAGTAATTCTTCTGGTCGAGCTGCTCCTGCGTGCGTCTGAGCGCATCGGCGAGACAGTCAACATGAAGCATTGCTGTCACCAATCTACTGCTATATCAACTGTTTTATTCCATACGGTAATAAAAGGATTAGAATGGTCATCAACCTTAAAGAAAACCCACTGCTCACATTCATCTTCAAAGTGATGATAACCATTCTTTTTGTATGTTTCAATCCTTATGCCATTATCCAAAATTATCACAACATCATACAAAGGACTAACAGTCACAGATACTACCGTTCCGCCTATTATTTTATCTCGATACTGCTCAACAAAATACCACTCGTCATTATTAGTATCCCTTTCTCCATCCCAGCTCAAATAATCTATCGTTGTCACAAGAATATCGTTTTCGCAAATAATACGAGTAAGACCTAAGGCATGGAAAGCATATTCCTCAAAAGAGAACGACATCAATTCACACACAAGATGCAAGTCCTCTAATCGTTTACCGACAATTATTTGGAGCTGTTCATTTAACTTAGTTTGATAATTCATATCGTCTCCTTGTCAAATCCGTGATTGTTAATTAAATAATTTCTAAAACAATTATACCACACCTCACTCGAAAAGTAAATAGGACGGCTTCTGAAACAAGCCGTCCTAAACAATTGGATTGGGAAATAATTATTATTTCTTCTTTTTATACATATATTCGGGGTTATAGAGGTAGTAATTCTTCTGGTCGAGCTGCTCCTGCGTGCGCCGGAGCGCATCTCCAAAGCGCTGGAAATGAACGACCTCGCGCTGACGAAGGAAGCGAATAACGTCGTTTACGTCGGGGTCGTCGGAAAGCCTCAGAATATTGTCGTAGGTCACCCTCGCCTTCTGCTCTGCCGCAAGGTCTTCCATAAGGTCGGCAACGGCATCGCCCTTTGATTGAATAGCGGCGGCAGTGAAGGGAACACCGCTTGCCGACGCAGGATAAATTCCGACGGTGTGATCAACAAAATATTTATCGAAATTTCCCGCCTTTATCTGCTCAGGAGTAAGATTTCTCGTCAGCTGATAGAGCAGTGCGGCAACCATCTCGGTGTGTCCGACCTCTTCCGTACCGATGTCCGTGAGAAGTCCGATTGCCTCGTTCGAGGGCATAGTGTACCTCTGGTTGAGGTATCTGTTAGCGGCGCCGGTTTCGCCGTCAGGGCCGCCGAGCTGACTTATAATAACGCCCGCAAGGCGTGGGTTGGGATTTTTGATGTTAACGGGGTATTGCAGCTTTTTTTCGTATATCCACATATAATTTTCCTCACTTTCCCGAAGAGCAACCGCTGGGGTCTTTTCTCTGCCAAGGCCATTCGCCCTCAATCCAGTTCCAGCTCTTTCCTGAAACGCCGTTCGTGCGTATAGCACCGTGCTTTCCCTGGTATTCGTCCATCAGCTCATCGAGCTCGCCACAGAGCGTGTGAAAATAGGCAAGAGCCGCGCTGTTGTCGGGGTGCGTGTCGAGAAATAATTGCGTTTCAAGCTTCGCGAAGGAGATTTCCTGAATCTTCTTCATAAGTTCTTTTTCAGTCATTTTTTGAAATTGTCCTTTCTGTCAAAAGCGGCTGTGCGCCGTGTCTTGAAATGCTATCAGTAGTCAAGCGGCTTGTAAAGCTCCTCAAAGAGCGTTCCGTGGCAGAGCGCGTCAGCAGGAGAAAAAATCATTCGCCACTCGTTCTTCGGCGAATATACCATCGCGAGCTGACCGCCCTCGCAGGGCATAGCGGAGCGCGCGTCAGAGCCACCCTGCGAGGTGCCCCTCTGTGTGATGGGATATCCGTTTTCGTTTTTTTCCATATTTTGTGTTTCCTTCCGGCTTATTGGCGGCAAAGACCGCCGTTATCAGTTTATGAAAAAGTGCTCCAAAAGGTCGCAACAAATCAATCTTAATCCCTCGTCAAAAATAGAAAAAGAAAAAGCGCGAGGGAGCTTGCCGCTCTCCCGCGCATAAAAATCAAAAATTTAGTCGCCAAATTTATCCATAGGAGTATCAACGTTCTTGTCGCCGTTGGTCGTACCTTCTTCTTCCTGGTCGCCGAACTCATCATCGATATCGCCACCGGTCTCGCCGCCGGTCTCACCACCGGTTTCACCACCGGTCTCGCCACCGGTCTCGCCGCCGGTTTCGCCACCGGTCTCGCCGCCGGTCTCACCACCGGTCTCACCACCGGTTTCGCCGCCGGTCTCGCCGCCGGTCTCACCACCGGTTTCGCCACCGGTCTCGCCGCCGGTTTCGCCACCGGTCTCGCCTCCATTGTTCTGACCGCCGTTATCGCCGGTACCGCCGCAGGACACGAACATAAGGGTGACCGAGAGGATAAGAAGAAGCGCTATAAGTAATTTTTTCATAATAATCTCCATTCTGTCGCCTAAGGCAACCTTATAAAGTTTACTCAATTATAACATAACGAATGCCGCATTTCAAGTGCAAAATATAAAAATATAACAAAAATTTTATAATCTTTATTATTTTACTCGCGGCGGTGCGAAAGTTCGCTTTTTGTATTGCAAAAATTAGAAAATAGTGATATAATTATAGGGAACAACTATTTTTTAATAAAAGGCGAGTGCTTTTTTGAAATTCGGAAGGGAGGACGCCGTGAATAAGATTAAAATTGAGAATTTTGCTTTGCACGTTTGCGGCAAGGACTTGGTCTGTCGCGCTCCCTTCTCGCTCTATGAAGTAATGCTTGATAGCTTGCACTCCTTCGAGGCTGACTTTTGTGAATTTTTCTCCGTCTTCACGGTTGATTCCGCGGTAGCAACCTCTCGCGAGCTTTATATCAGATGCTCGGGTGTTCCTAAGGGAGCAACCGTGAGTCTTAACGGTAATCCCGTGTCGATTTCAATAGGCTCGGCAAAGGATATTTTACATAACGTAAAGCAGTATATAAAGCACGGTGATAACACCTTGTCCGTATCCTTCCGCTCGCCGGGCGGCGTGCTTGATCCGAGGCGGATCGGAGTTTTTGGCGAAATTGAGCTTCTCGCCTTTGAGAGCTCGGTTATTGAGAGCGTAAAGATAAACCGTGCTTATAAGGGCACGGGGGCGACAGTTGACATATCCGTGTCGGTCGTAGGACGAACCGATAACACTCACGCAGTAGCCGTTCTTGCCGCTCCGAGCGGAAAGATGTATTATTCCGGCCTTTCTCGCTGCCGAGGCAGAATATCAATTCCCGATGCGGAGCTTTGGTATCCCTGTGGGGTAGGTAACTCACCCCTCTATAAGCTCACCGTCACCCTTTATCAAGGTGACGAGCTTGCGGACGTTTTTGAAACACGCATCGGACTTTGTAGCCTTGAGCTTCAAAAAAACGGCGCTCGGACGAGCCTATTGGCAAACGGTGTGGAGTGCTTGCTCATCGGTGCGGAGCTTGACGATATAGACGCAGTCTTCAACTCCTCGTATACGAGGATTCAGCGCCTTCTTGAGTCGGCGTACGCCGCGGGCGTGAATGCTCTGCGCATACGCGGCGAATTTACTCCGTCGAAGAAGCTTTACGAATGTGCCGACAGATACGGAATTCTCATATTCCGCGAGGTTTCGGGGCTTTCCTCACTTGGTAGCGACGAGCGTGCCTGCGGTATGATAGCTATGACCGAAACGCTTGAGGAGCTCTCCGCTTATACGAGCTTCGCATTCGCCGTCACGGGTGCTGAGGACTATTCAATGGTGGATAGGCTGATAAGCGGCAACGATATCGGCGTAAAGCATCTTGAGGATAGCTTCTTTAATGGCTGCATAGAGAAAATTAACCTTCCCATATCTATACCGAGGAAGGAAACTCTCGCCACCTACGGTGAGGACGGTATGCTCAATCTCTTCTCGGTCGCGCTTGAGGGCGCGGTGAAGGATAGGAGAGAGCTGATAGAAATGCTTTCATCGATTTCGGAGAGCTATCTTTGCCCTTCCGATTTCTCGGATGCGATCTATACCTCTCAGATCAACGCGGCGTCAAGGCTGAAGGACGCCTTTGCCGCTATTAGAAAAGAGAATACCGCTCCGTTTGCCATATTCGTCGGACGGCTTTTTGACCAAACACCGAAGATCTCCGATTCGCTTATTGATAGCTTCCTTCGTCCGAAGGCGGCGTATCACGCCCTCGCCCGCTCGGCAAAGCCGATATTCGCATCTGCCGAAATAAAGGGCGGCTCACTCACCGTAACGGTGCGCTCGGATAGGTCGGATAGCTACTCGGCAGTCTTGCGCGTGCTCGTTAAGGATTCGGCGAACAGAACGCACCGTGAAAAGAGCGTCGACTTCACACTCCGGCCGCACACTGCGAGCGAATTTTACAACGAAAATATCGACGAGTTGCTCGGAGCTGAAAAGGATAGGTTTTATATCTATTATGAGGTGTTAGACGGCACCCGTGTCGAGTTTTGCGATACAAAACAGCTCGTAAGCCCACGATGCTTCAAGTATGAAGACCCGAATATACAAACTCATATAGAAGGGGCAGGCAGAAGATTCAGTCTGACGCTTATCTCCTCGGCATACGCGGCGGGAGTTTCGCTCTCGTTCGAGGGGGTTGACGCCGTGTTTGAGGATAACTTCTTTGATATTACCGAGAACGTGCCGCAGCGCGTGCGCTTCTCGGTGATAGGTGATCACTTTGGTATTGATGAGCTTGGGGCGCGACTTGTCGTGCGCACTGTGCGCGATATCGGACGAGCTGCCTCTTGCCAAAAATATAAAAAATAAGACGTTACACCGCAGGTGTGGTTGCGGTGGAGAGGAGACAAATTATGAAAAACCTTTTTGCAGAATTCAAAAAGTTCATTCTGCGCGGTAACGTAGTTGATATGGCAGTCGGTGTCACTGTTGCAGGTGCTTTCACCGCTATCGTTACTGCATTCACCAAGGGCTTCGTATCCCCGATAGTTGCCCTTATCACAGGCGGCTCGCCCCTTACCGAAATGAAGACCATCGTCCGCGAGGCTGAAACGGTTATCGAGGACGGCGTAGAGGTCGTCGTTAAGGCAGAGGTTGCTATTCTTTGGGGGGCATTTATTCAGGCTATGCTCGACTTCCTTATCATAGCGCTCGTTCTTTTCAGCGTTATGAAGATTTGGTCGGTCATTCAGAAAAGAGCTGCAAAGATAGCAAACGAGATATCCGCCAAGCTCAACGCAGAAAAGCTCGAAAAAGAGCGCCTTGAGGCTGAAGCGAAGGCAGCTGCCGAGGCTGAGGCAAAGGCAGAGGCCGACAGAATTGCGGCAGAAAAGGCACAGGCTGAAAAGGAGCTTGCTGACAGAGAGGTCAACCTTCTTATTGAGATTCGCGACCTGCTTAAGCAGCGCGACTAATCCGAAATCGATTGATTTTGCCGAAATATTGGCAAAATGTGATTGACAGAGGGTAAAGCTTGTAATATAATATTACATAAAAACCGTTAACGGAGATTCCTGAGAAAAATGAAAAGAGAACTCGTAAGACATATTTATTCCACCCCCGAATCCTTCGGAGGTAAAGAGGTAACACTTGGCGGATGGGTGAGAAACCTCCGCGACTCGAAAGCCTTTGGCTTTATCGACCTCAACGACGGCTCCTGCTTCAAGAGCATACAGGTCGTCTTTGAGCGCGAAAAAATAGCTAACTACGACGAGATAGCATCAATGAACGTTGGCGCATCGCTCGTGGTCCACGGTATCGTAACGCTCACCCCCGGTGCAAAGCAGCCCTTTGAGCTTAAGGCGACGAAGATAGAGGTTGAGGGAACTTCAACTCCCGACTATCCTCTTCAGCCCAAGCGCCACACGGTAGAGTTCCTTCGTGAGCAGGCTTACCTGCGTCCGAGAACCAATCTCTTCTCGGCGGTGTTCAGAGTAAGAAGTGAGGTAGCCTACGCTATCCATTCCTTCTTCCACGAAAGAGGCTTTGTCTACGTTCACACCCCGATAATCACGGCGTCTGACTGTGAGGGTGCGGGCGAAATGTTCCGCGTAACCACCCTCGACCTGAACGAGCTTCCGAGAACCGAGAGCGGTGAGGTCGACTACTCGAAGGACTTCTTCGGCAAGAGTGCTAACCTCACGGTTTCGGGTCAGCTTGAGGGAGAAACCTACGCTATGGCGTTCGGTAATATCTATACCTTCGGCCCAACCTTCCGTGCAGAGAACTCCAACACCGCGCGTCACGCCGCAGAGTTCTGGATGATAGAGCCGGAGATTGCATTCGCCGACCTCGACGATGATATGCAGCTTGCCTGGGATATGATAAAGTATATCGTAAATCACGTATGCGAAAGCTGCCCCCAGGAGCTTGAGTTCTTCAATAAATTCGTAGATAACACGCTTCTTTCGCGTATCGAGGCGCTTCGAGGTGCCGACTACGCAAAGGTTACCTATACCGAGGCAATAGAAATTCTCGAAAAGTCCGGTCAGGACTTCAAGTTCCCGGTATATTGGGGCGTCGACCTTCAGACCGAGCACGAAAGATACCTCACAGAGCAGGTGTACAAAATGCCGATATTCCTCGTCGACTATCCAAAGGATATCAAGGCGTTTTATATGCGCCTGAACGACGACGGAAAGACAGTTGCGGCAATGGATCTCTTAGTTCCAGGTGTCGGCGAGATAATCGGTGGCTCACAGCGTGAGGAGCGCCTTGACGTGCTCACCGCCCGTATGAAAGAGCTCGACCTTAAGGAAGAGGACTATTGGTGGTATCTCAATCTCCGCAAGTACGGCGGAACGAAGCACGCAGGCTTCGGTCTTGGCTTCGAGAGAATCATTATGTACCTCACGGGTGTATCCAACATCCGCGACGTTCTTCCTTATCCGAGAACCGTCGGTAACGCAGAATATTAAGACTATAAAAATGCGCTTATGGCAATTTTTTGCCATAAGCGCATTTTTTCCTATAACGAAGGCTTTGCAAATTAATGTACTATAATATGCCTGTACCTTTATTCAAAATAGTTGTTAAAAATCCGTATCATCCTGTGAAATCATATTTTCCGTGATCAAAATTACCTCTTTTCCTATTTTTCGGGCGTAGTTTATAGTGTACTTAGTGCCCTTTGAGTGACCGTCCCATATTATCAATGCAATGTCACAAATCTCGACTAATTTCTCGTTTCGCTTTAGAGGCGCCGCCCTTCCGTAAATGTCATATTGAGGACGTAAAATCAGCTTTGATATTCGTTTTTTATCGGCGAATTTTTCAGCCAATGAGTCTATTCCGTCTGCCCCTCCTGTAATTATCATTGTGGTTTCATCGGGAATGTATTTTTCCAGATTATATTCCTTGATACTTCTGGAACCTGCGACAAGTAATTTCATATTAGCCTCCAATTAGCCTTCAAAACGCAAAGTAATCTTATATATAACATAAGATTTACTATATTATATCATATAACAATTAAATTGTAAATAAGGTAAAATATTTTTGTAAAAGATAACTGTGAAGCTTTATTTCTTTTCATATGTGATATATAGTGAGGGTTATAATGGTAGATAGTCAATATAAAATTAATTTAATAAAGATAGGTTTGAAGATTGCTTATTACAGAAAGCTTCAAGGAATGACGCAAGAGGAGCTTGCGGAGGCTTGCGAATTGTCTTCGGGTTATGTTTCGCAACTCGAAGCACCAAATTGCTTTTTCTGCCCATCGCTGAAAACCTTGTTCAAAATTGCGGAAGTCCTCGGCACTACCGTTTCCAAACTTACGGATATAGAAGATTGAAAATTCTGATTAAGTAAAAAGCGCTTATGGCAAATGTTTGCCATAAGCGCTTTTTTGTGGTGAAACGTTGAATTGTGCTTTTTTGCGTCACTACTCTGCGTCACTGAAAACTATGGTCGGAGAGCTTGCAAAGACTATATCGCCGCAAATCTCGTTCCATTCTTCTTCAGTGCCTATAAAATATATCGTTTCCAAGGTTTCGACGTCCTTTATTGCATCCGCAAAGCCGGCATTATAAAGGGTTATGGTCGTAATGTTTGTTAACGAGAAAGCTCCTTCTTCGATTGCTGTAACTCCCTCGCCTATGGTGACTGACGTAATGCTTGAAAAGCCCGAAAGGAATCCGCATTTTACAGTGCCGTTTGATAGGGTAATTTCGGTTACCTCTTCGCCATCGCAGAACAGCTTAAGCTGTCTTATTCCGTTGAAGAACGAAGGCTTTGTAGGATTTTCGTCGCGGTTAACTGCGCTTACGCCACACCAGCTGTCAATGCTTTTTACGTTTACGGTTAAAAGATTAGCACCGGATATTCTAAAGGCTCTGTTGCCAATTGAAACAATACTCGAAGGAATATTTATTTCCTCAAGTCCCTTGAAAATATTGTAGTCACAAATATACTTTACTCCTTCGGGCACGGTGAGCTTTGTGATGGCGGCGCTCCGCTTGAATCCTGAAAGATTGACTCCGACGATTCCTTCGGGCAGGGTTATTTCCCCCTCTTCGAGAGTGCAATTGATAAGCCAACCGTCAACTATCAAAAAGTCGGTAAAATCGGGAAGATAATTGTCATTCTGATATCTGAAAATTAGGTTTGAAACGTAAGTGCAGTTGTCGGGAAGGTCGATGTCAACAAGCGAGGTGCAAGAACCGAACGTAAGCATCGGAACCTCGGTAATCCCGTCACCGAGCGTTGCTTTCGCTAATTTAGTGCAATTTGCAAAAACGCCAATTCCAATTTCAAGCACACTGTCGGGTACGACCACTTTCGTAAGATCTGTGCCGGAAAAAGCATACTGTCCTATTGTTTTTAAGGTGGAAGTAAGTGTTATGCTCGTTATATCGGTGCCTGAAAACGCATACGCGCCGATGCTTTCAATATTCCCACTCATAACCACCGTAGATACCGTCGTGCCGGCAAAAGCGCTGTTTCCGATAGCAGTTACCGTATCGGGAATCGTTACGGATTCAAGGCCTGCGATTCCCGAGAATGCATAAGGCTTGATTTCGGTAATGGAATTCGGAATAACTATGCTTTTGATCTGCGTATTTTCTATGTAAAGCTCGGTATTTTTGTAGAATCTCAAGCCTTTGAAAGCATTTTCAATATTGCAAAAGCTTTCTATGCTGCTTACATATACTTTGTCGAGTCTTTCAGGACCGTGTGCGCAAATTTTCGAAATAGAGCTCGGAATAGTAATGGAGTCGAGCTCTGTACCCGCCATTATATCAGGCAGCTCGGTCAAGCCGTCGGGGAAGACTATGGACTTTACCGTATCGTCCCAGAAGAAAAGGCCGTCGATGGTTTTATAGGCTCTGTCATTATATTTTGCAGGCAAAACGATGTTGGGATTCTCTCCTTCGTAATTGACGAGCATAACGTCTTCTTTGTTTTCAAAAAAAACGAATCCGTCCTTATCGCGAGTAATTTTAGAGCCCCAGCCGTCTATGCTGACACGTCTTACCCGGTTGGAAAAATCTGTCATTATATCGTAGTCAGACCCGAAATAGTTTAATAACAGATGAGGTGAAAGCTCGGCAAATTTTGCTTCGTATTCCTCATTCGTCATCTCGGGCAGCGGTTCTTCAAGTCCTTCCGCTGCATACTCCAAGAAATCTGACGGGAAAAAGATTTCAACAAGATTATAGCAAGCAGAAAGGAACCTTTCACCGTGATTGCCGATGCTCTCGCAGTTAGGGAAGGTGAATGAGGTTATGTTGGTTCTATACAAAGCAAAGCTTGATATATGAGTTATATCCTCGCTTACGATGACGTGGTTAATGCTTTCTTCATATTCCGCCCAAGGCACGTCCGTGACTTGCTGTGCCGTGCCGTCAACAATTTCGGTTCGATATCCCGAAAAGTCCTTCATATTACCGCTTCCGCAAAACTCAATCAGGTAATTCTTCTCTGAAATCTTCCAAAGCTTTACCGTGATATTATCCTCCTCGGTTGCCGAAGCATCCCATTCCTCGATTAAGGGAAGCGTGCCGCAATTATCGCATACCGCACCGTTTAGTGCGTGACCCGTAGCAGGAATTGTTTCTATTTCTTCTTTGTCGCAAATATTACAGGTTCTCATTCTTGAGCCCGGCAACAAGCAGCTCGCTTCGGCTGTGACTTTCCACTCGCCAAACTCGTGGCTGCAAGCCGGTGGGGTATCGTCAGGCGGTACGGTAGAGCCGCAAGAGGTGAATGCAAATACAAGAGTGATGATGAGAACGGACAGCAAGAGTATTCTTTTCATAAAATCAAGTCCTCCGATTTTAACTGTGATTTGTAATAATGCGTCATAATTTTATTTCTTCAAACTCATGCTCGGCGAGCGCCTCGGGCGTCAGCTCGCGGCATATCGCCTCGTAGCTTTCGGGCATATCGGAGAGCCTTCCGTCCTCGTACGCACGCCAAATCTCCTCAAATCGCAAGGAGCGAAGGCGGGAGATTAAAAAGTTCTCTATCCAATATATAAAGTGCGTACCCGTGTTGAGTTTTTCGCACTTTTTCATCTTAAGGTACATCGGTGCACCGTCGGATGCGTCGCGCCAGGTGTCAACGAAAGCAACGTCATAGTGTTCTTTCGGCATCTCTTCCTCTGCAAATCGGAAGGCATCCGCCTTTATTACTCTGACCTTTTCGGGATGAGAAAAGCGCGGGAGTATATTCTTCTTGAAAAGGCTTATAGCCTCATCGCTTATCTCAACCACCGTTACACACTCGACCTCATCCTTTTCCGATACCATATAAGTGTAGTAGCCGAGCCCAAGACCAAAGGTTATAACTCTGCCGTGTGCCGCATCTATTGCCTCTCGGCAGGTATCGAGGTCGACGGGGGTCAGCGTCATCCACTCGTTATCACCCTCAAGCACGGCGAGGAAGTTGAATTTTTCGGGGAAGAATCCGAGGGGTACAATCTCGGAAAAGTCGCTACCGATAATAATATCATCGCAAACTACCGCGCGATAGGCGGGATACTCCTCCGTCTTTATCTCCCATTTACCCAGCCTCTCGGATATATCGGCCATCCGTCGCCAGTAGGGGTCTGAGTAGTATTTTTGCCCGTCAAGCGTGCGTACCGAGGGAATTATGTAGTCGCGAAAAAGTCGCCTGTCCTCGCCACTACATTCAAGGTCGAGCGCGAACGCCTCGGCAATTATCGCCGATATAGCATAGGGGGTGTCGACGCTTCCGTCCTCGGTAAGCGCGGCTATCATCTCTTCGCAAATGAGCTCTGGAAAGCGAGTCAGATATTCCGAGTATATTTTAGTCAGCCTGTAGTTTCGGTCAAAGGTCTGCCGAAGCCGCAGAAGCTTGTCTTTATCGGTTATTGAAAGCGGCATAGTGTATTCCTTTCTTATTTGATTACATTTTACCACAAAGGATAGCGAAATGCAAACGCTTTTTTGGAAAAAGCTCCGAAAACGGCTGAAAATCTTACACGGGGTAGTGCTTTGGATAAAATTTTCGTATCCGCACACACTATCGAAAAAAGATAAGGAGCACTTATGTCGGGGGGAAGATTTATAATTGCCAATTCGCTATCATTGACAGCGGCGTTCTTTATGTGCCTTGCCTCAATGACGGGAAAGCGCCGCCGCGTCTACCTTTACCAATTCGCCGATTGCTTCTTTCTGATGCTTGCGCAGTTAGCTTTCGGCTATCCCGCAAGCGCGCTGATGCTCGCCGTCGGCGCGGTGCGAAACCTTTTGGTGTCCTCGGCTAAATACACGAAGCGGCTGATGACGGCTTTCTTCATACTGACGGTAATCCTCTCGGCAATAAGCGGAGGACTCTTCTCGATATCAGCCCTCGCCCTCGCCGCAACCCTTCTTATGACCGTAGCGCCAATTTATGCGCGAAGCCTCTTATCCACCAAGCTCTTTCTTCTTTCCACCCAGCTTCTCTGGGTGATATATTCGCTCGTAATTTTCGATATGGCAACCGCCATCTCGAACGGCATAGCCGCGATATTCGCATTTATCTCCGTCCTGAAGCTCGCTCTCGCCGCGCGCCGCGCGGAGCACTGAAAAATTTTCGTCCTCTATTGCAATTCTTTCGTTTAGGTGATATAATAAACGAGAAAAACACAGGAGGTGCGGCGGTTTGAGGATACTTATCGGAATGAGCGGCGGAGTTGACAGTAGCGTCGCGGCTCTTTTAATGAAAAATGCGGGTGAGGAGTGTATCGGTTGCACCCTGAAGCTTCACGAATATATAGGTGAGGGTGAGCTCTGCGGAAGCTCAAGCGACCTCGCCGACGCGGTGCGGGTTGCCGACTCTCTCGGCATCAGGCACGAGTCGTACGACTTCTGCTCCGACTTCGACGGGTGCGTGGTCAGCCGCTTCATCAGCGCCTATGAGCGCGGCGAAACCCCCAACCCGTGCGTCGATTGCAACCGATTTATGAAGTTTCAAAAGCTTATTGAGGTGGCAGACGAGCTCGGCTGTGAAAAGGTCGTGTCGGGGCACTACGTCAGAGGCGGTATGCTCGGCGACAGATATTCGCTTATGAAGGCGCGCGACGAAAGCAAAGACCAAAGCTACGTTCTTGCAATGCTCACCCAAGAGCAGCTCTCGCGCATACTTTTTCCGCTCGGTGAATACACGAAGGAGGAAATACGTGCCCTTGCCGCAAAGGCAGGTCTCGTTAACTCCTCAAAGCCCGACAGTCAGGACATCTGCTTTATTCCGGACGGTGACTACGTTTCCTTTATCGAGTCGCGCACCGGCAAAAAATACGAGGCTGGCAGCTTCCTTGACGAGCATGGCAAGGTGATAGGCACTCACCGCGGCTGTATAGCCTACACGGTAGGTCAGAGAAAGGGACTCGGTATATCCGCGCCCGCCCCTCTTTACGTAACCGATATTGACGTGGAAAACAACTCGGTCACCCTCGGCTCTGACGAGTCGCTATACAAAAGCGAGCTCTCCCTTCGCGAGTTGAACTACGTTTCGGTAGCCGAGAGGAGCGAGCCATATCGCGCCGCAGTTAAGGTGCGTTATAAGCAAAGGGCGGTCGAATGCACAGTATATCCCGACGGGCAGGGTGGTGCGAGGGTAGTCCTCGATACTCCCGTCAGAGCGATAACCCCGGGGCAGATAGCCGTGCTTTACGACGGTGAGTACGTCGTAGCGGGCGGAAGAATAATGAAATGATAAGCAGAGAGAGGCGGAAAAATCCGCTTTTCCTGCTTTCTTTTTTATGATGTGAAAAAAGGCAGGATTTTTCTCTTGCAATATCGCGCGCTTTATGCTATAATCTAAGGCAACTCTAAATTTTGCGCCTGCGAAGGCGCGTCGCTTTTTGCGGAATGGAGATAGGATGTATAAGATAGTAGAGAAAAGGGAGTTGAATCCCACCGTAATTATGATGCAAATAGAAGCACCGCTCGTTGCCAAAAAGGCAGAGCCGGGGCAGTTTATTATACTCCGCGTTGATGAGGAGGGCGAGCGAATTCCCCTCACCGTCGCAGGATACGATAGGGAGCGCGGAATCGTCAAGATAATCTTCCAGCTCGTTGGAGCAACCACCTTGAAGCTCGCGGCGAAGGAGGAGGGCGACTACATATGCGATTTTGCAGGACCTCTCGGCGTGCCGACCGACCTTGAAGGACTAAAGGACGTTTGTATCGTCGGCGGCGGTGTCGGATGCGCGATAGCTCTCCCGATAGCCGAAAAGCTCCACGAGCTCGGCTGCCGAGTCAGCTCGGTTATAGGCTTCAGAAGCCGCGACCTCGTTATTCTTGAGGATGAATTCCGCGCGGTGTCGGACGAGCTTACGGTTATGACCGACGACGGCTCGTACGGTAGAGAGGGCAACGTCTGCCTGCCTCTGCGCGAGGCGTTTGCTGCCGGCCGTCGCTACGATAAGGTTATAACGATAGGCCCGCTTATTATGATGAAATTCGTAACGCTTGAGGTGAAGCCCACGGGCATCCCCTGCGTCGTTTCAATGAACCCTATAATGATAGACGGAACGGGAATGTGCGGCGGCTGTCGACTGACGCTTAATATCGACGGTGAGAGAGTTGTTAAGTTCGCCTGCGTCGACGGTCCGGACTTCAACGGCTACGAGGTGGACTTCGACGAGGCAATGTCGCGCTCAAGTATGTACCGCGACTTCGAGCGTCACGCCTATGAGGAGGCGTGCAATCTCTTGAATAAGAAGGAGGGGTAAGTGATGGCAAAGCCCAATATGAGTCCTAACAAAAACCCTATGCCGACCCAAGACCCCCATACCCGTGCGCGAAATTTCGATGAGGTTGCCCTCGGATATGACGAGAGTGCGGCAATAGACGAGGCGCTCCGTTGCCTCTCTTGCAAGAATATGCCCTGCGTCAGCGGTTGCCCTGTAAATATTCATATTCCGGAGTTTATTGCCAAGATTAAAGAGGGTGATTTTGAAGGCGCTTACAGGATAATTTCCGAAACCTCAAGCCTGCCGGCTGTCTGCGGCAGAGTCTGTCCGCAGGAGCTTCAGTGCGAGGCAAAATGCGTCAGAGGAATCAAGGGCGAGCCCGTCGGTATCGGCAGGCTTGAAAGATTCGTTGCCGATTGGCATAACGCTCATTCCGACGCGCCCGTCAGCATCCCGAAATCAAACGGCAAAAGAGTTGCCGTCGTCGGCTCAGGCCCTTCGGGACTTACCTGCGCCGGTGACCTTGCAAGGCTCGGCTATAAGGTAACCGTCTTTGAGGCGCTTCACACCGCAGGCGGAGTTTTGGTTTACGGCATCCCCGAATTCCGACTCCCGAAGGCGATAGTTAAAAAAGAGGTCGATAATCTTCTCCGTATGGGCGTTGAGATTGTGACCAACGTAATAATCGGTAAAACCCTCACCGTCGACGAGCTCTTTGACGACGGCTACGAGGCTGTCTTTATCGGCACGGGCGCAGGACTTCCGAGCTTTATGGGAATTCCCGGCGAGTCGTATAAGGGAGTCTACTCTGCAAACGAGTTCCTCACGCGAAGCAATCTTATGAAGGCTTACCTTGAAAATCCCGACACTCCCATTATGAAGGGCGGCAGGGTAGCGGTAGTCGGCGGCGGAAACGTTGCAATGGACGCGGCACGCACCGCGCTCCGACTCGGTGCGGAAAAGGTGTATATAGTCTACCGTCGCTCTATGGACGAGCTTCCCGCAAGGAGCGAGGAGGTCGAGCACGCTATCGAGGAGGGCGTGGAGTTCAAGCTCCTCAATAACCCCACCGAAATTCTCGGCTACGACCCGAAGGACAGAGCAAACCCGAAGGCAGGCTTCGTTTCGGGTATGAGATGCGTGAGAATGGAGCTTGGCGAGCCCGACGAGCGCGGCAGACGCCGCCCGATTGAGATAAAGGGCTCGGAATACACCCTTGACCTTGACTCTGTTATAATGGCGATAGGCACGACCCCTAACCCCCTTATCAAGTCTACGACCCGCGGCCTTGAGGTCAACTCACGCGGCGGAATAGTCGTTGAAGAGAATACCGGCAAATCCAGCCGCGAGGGCGTCTATGCGGGCGGCGACGCGGTCACGGGAGCTGCAACCGTTATCTCTGCTATGGGTGCGGGCAAAACTGCCGCTAAAGCAATCGACGAATATCTTAAAAATAAATAAATGAAGCTACGGGCGTCAGTTGAGCGTTTGCTCTGCCGACGCCCGATTTTTTCCAAATAGTCACCGTCAAGTCTTTTAAGCAAGAGTTCGTCATAATATTTATCTGTAAAGGAGATTATTATGACGAACAGACGACTGTTTTTTTATAACGGAATACTCCTCACCGCAGTCGGAGTTGCGGTGAGGACTGTAACCCTGCTTTTCAACGCCTACGTGTCACGCGCAGTCGGCGCAGAGGGCGTTGGACTCTTCACGCTTATCGGAACGCTTTATAACTTCGCCGTAACCTTTGCCACGTCGGGAATAAGCCTTACTATGACTCGCCTTGTCGCATCGTGTATCGGCGAGGGGCGGGGAGATAGATGCGGTGAAATACTGCGCTCGGGCGTTCTTTATTCCTTGGCGTTCGGTATCGGAACGACGGCGGTAATGTTCTTCGGCGCACCGCTTTTTTCAAAATACATCCTCTTTGACGAAAGAACGCTAAGCTCTGTAAGAATACTCGCCATCTCCCTCGTGCCGATAGCGCTCACCGCCGTCTTCACGGGCTATTTCACGGGTGTAAAGCGGGTGAGAAAGAACGCAGTCTGCCAGGTTCTCTCGCAGGTGTTCAGAATGGTGATAACCGTGCTTGCCATAACCCGTCTTGCACCGCGCGGTGTTGAGTACGCCTGCATAGCACTGTCGATAGGCTCAACTCTCTCGGAGCTGTTTTGCTTCCTCGTTCTGCTCGTCGAAATGCTGCTCGAAAGAAAAGGGAAGTGCAGTCAAGGTGGCAGTGACGGCGAGCTTCGAGAGGTCGCCTCAATGGCACTGCCTCTTGCCTTTTCGGCGTATATGCGCTCGGCGCTTCTTACCATCGAGCATGTGCTGATTCCGAAGCGTCTGCGCCTGCGCTCCGACACGGCGTCCGAGGCTCTTTCGGCCTACGGAACTCTGCACGGGATGGCACTTCCAATGATTTTATACCCTATGGCAACCCTCACCTCGTTCTCGGGACTTTTAGTTCCGGAGTTCGCGGAAAGCTGTGCGGCAAAGGAGCAGGGAAGGGTGTCGCGCATAGCGAGCGAGGCACTCAATACCACCTTGATTTACGCGGTCGGTGTGGCGGTGCTGATATTTATGTTCTCCGAGGAGCTCGGCTACGTCGTTTACGATTCCTACTCGGCAGGATATTACATAGCAATGCTTGCTCCCGTGATACCCATAATGTACCTCGACCACGTAACCGACTCAATGCTCAAGGGCATCGGTGAGCACGTCTATTCAATGTGGGTCAATATAACCGACTCGCTCCTCTCGGTTATACTCGTCTGGTTCTTGATTCCCGCTATGGGTATATCAGGCTACGCCCTCGTCATAATCCTTATGGAGAGCTATAATTTTATTCTCTCCGTCCTTCGCCTGCGTTCAAGAATCAGCTTCAGAATCAGCCCCCTTCGCTCCCTCGTTGCGCCCGCCGCAAACGCCGCCGCGTCAGCCTATCTGACCAAAAGCCTCTTCGGTCTGAACGGCGCTGCCTCAAGCGCTCTGCCGCTTGTAATGAAAATGGTATTCTCGGTGTGTGTCTTCCTCGCACTCCAGCTTGCATTCGGCGCGCTTTCAGACCTTCTTAAAAGAAGAGTACGCAAGACGAAGCTTACTTAAAAATTCAGCCGCAAAGCCGATTTTTCGGCTTTGCGGCTAAATTTTGCGCGCGTATTGACAAACGCCTTAAAATATTATATAATACTATGATAGATTAATTAGACGGAGATGCTTATGAAGGACAAAATTTCACTTGCAGGCGACCTCGGAAGCGGAAAAAGCACGGTTTCCGCAATCCTTGTGGACAAGCTCGGCGCGGAATATTACTCCACCGGTGCGATAGTCCGCTCCATTGCGGCAAAGCACGGTATGAGCGTCGTTGAGCTCAACGAATATATGGAAACTCATCCCGAGATAGACCACGAAATAGACGACGGACTCGTCGCACTCGGAGCGGTTGATAAGAGCCTTATTATCGACTCGAGAATGGCTTGGCACTTCACGCCCGACACATTTAAGGTCTACCTATCGACAGACATTGAAACGAGCGCGCTCAGGATAATGGGCGCAAACCGCACAGGCGAGCACGCCTCAACTCTTGAACAAACCGTTGCCGATACGAAGCGCCGCGTTGAGAGCGAGAAGAAGAGATATCTTGAGCAGTACGGAGTGCACATCAAGGACCTTTCAAACTATTCGCTCGTTATAGATACGACCTACGCACAGCCCGGCGAGATAGCCGACGCGATATGCGCAGCGTTCACCGAATGGCAGAGCGACCGCAGCTACAAGAGAGTTCTTATCTCTCCCGAGCGCCTCAATTATTACGACGATGCACCCGATGAGATAAAGGTAAATCGTCTTGCCGCGTCCGTCGACCTTGGCGAAGCCATTCCGGAGATAACTGTCTTTGAGCGTGACGGCGAGTTCTTCGTCGAGGACGGTCTTGAGAGCGCGCTTGCATACGCCTTCTCAATGCGCACCTTCCTACCCGCAAGGCTCGTGAAGGATAGAACAGAGGGCAGGAAATACGTAAAAATGCAGAATTCACTTTGAGAGGCATAAGATATGATTAAACTTAAGAAAAAGATAGCCGCGGCGCTCTTTGCCGCGGTACAGGAAAAATTTGCAGGCGCACAGCTTACCGAAGAGGAAATATACGATATGCTCGAGTATCCGCCCGACAGCGCAATGGGCGATATCGCTCTTCCTTGCTTCCGCCTTGCAAAGAGCTTGCGTAAAGCACCCGTTATGATAGCAGAAATGCTCTCCGACGGTCTTGCAGTCGACGAGCTCTCCTCGGTCAGCGCACTGAACGGCTACCTCAATATGAAGATAGCTCCCGCCGCATTTGCAAAGCGCGTTACGGGCGAGATATTCGCCCTCGGCGATAAGTACGGCTCGCCTATGACGGGCGAGGGAAAGACCGTAGTGCTCGACTACTCCTCACCGAACGTTGCAAAGCCATTCCACATCGGTCACCTTGGCACGACCGTGATAGGTCACTCCTTAAAGCTCCTTCACGAGTTTGCGGGCTACGACTGCGTCGGAATCAATTATCTTGGCGATTGGGGCACGCAGTTCGGTAAGCTGATAGTTGCCTACAAGATGTGGGGCGACAAGCAGAAGGTCGAGGAGGGCGGCGTTGACGAGCTGGTATCCCTCTACGTCAAGATAAATAACGCGATAAGCGAGGAGGCGGAGGCGAGCGAGGACAAGAAGAGCTCTCGCCTTGGCGATATGTCGCGCGAGGAGTTTTCGAAGCTTGAGCAGGGGGACGAGGAAAACCTTGCTCTTTGGCGTTGGTTTGTCGATGTCAGCCTTGCCGAGTACGAGAAGACCTATAAGCTCCTCGGCATCAGCTTTGACAGCTACAAGGGCGAGTCCTTCTATACCGATAAAATGCCCCGTCAGGTCGAGAAGCTTCGCGAAATGGGACTTCTCAAGATAGACGACGGCGCATCGGTCGTCGACCTCTCGGAGTGGAATATGCCCGTCTGCCTTATCTTAAAGCGCGACGGCTCAACCCTCTATCCCACCCGTGATATCGCCGCGGCGGTATACAGGCAGGAAACCTATAACTTTGATAAGGCAATATACGTCACCAGCGCGGCTCAATCGCTCCACTTTGCACAGTGGTTCAAGGTCGTTGAGCTTATGGGCTACGATTGGCATAAGAGCCTCGTCCACGTTCCTTACGGAACGGTCAGCATCAACGGCGCGAAGCTCGCGACCCGTACGGGCAACGTAGTGCTCTTGAAGGATCTCTTCCGTGAGGCTATAAGACGCGTCGGCGAGATTACTAAGGATAAGTATTCGGACATCTCGGAGCGCGAGGCAATTGCCGAGGCTGTCGGTGTCGGAGCGGTTATCTTCTACTACCTTTCCAACAACCGTATGCGTGATATCGACTTCAATATTGAGGACGCGCTCTCCTTCGACGGAAATACCGGCCCTTACGCGCAGTACACCTACGCCCGCACCTGCTCGGTGCTTGAGCGCGCAGGCGAGCGCGGCGAGATGACCGACGCAAATCTTACCGCCGAGGAGGCAGAGCTTTCGAAGGCTCTTTCGAGATTCCCCGAGCGCATAAACGCCGCTCTCGATTCCTACGAGCCGAGCGACGTAACGAGATATATCCTTGAGCTTTGTGCCGCATTCAACCGCTTTTATCACGAGTGCAGTATCCTCTCCTGTGAGGATGCGGCAGAGAAGCAGAACCGCATAGCGCTTACCGCGGCAACCAATCAGGTGCTTAAAACCGCACTTCACCTTATTTGTATGAAAACCCCCGAAAAGATTTAAGAGAACGGAGATATAGATATGTCAGGACATTCAAAATGGAATAACATCAAGCACAAGAAGGAAAAGGCTGACGCAGCAAAGGCGAAAATCTTTACCAAGATAGGCAAGGAGATGGCGGTTGCCATCAAGGCGGGCGGCCCCGACCCCTCGGTCAACGGCAAGCTTCGCGACCTTATCGCAAAGGCAAAGGCTAATAACGTGCCCAACGATAACATTCAGCGCACCATCAAGAAATTCTCGGACAACTCGGATATCGATTACGAGGATATCACCTACGAGGGCTACGGTCCTTCGGGAGTTGCGATAATCGTTGAAACCTCGACGGATAACCGCAATCGTACCGCAGGAAACGTAAGAGCGTGGTTCAACAAGTACGGCGGCAACCTCGGTCAGAACGGATGCGTCGGCTTTATGTTCGAGGAGAAGGGCGTTATCAGCATCGTCGACGAGGACGAGGAGATAGACGAGGATAAGATTATGGAGGACGCGCTTGAGTGCGGCGCGGAGGACATAAAGAGTGACGACGGTGAGTATACTATCTACACCGACTCGCAGGAGCTTGATTCGGTTCGCGACGCGATAATTGCTCTCGGCTATAAGATAAGCACCGCCGACGTTGCAAAGGTTCCCACCACCTACGTTGAGCTCACAAATCCCGAGGACGTCGAGAATATGGAAAAGATGCTCGATAAGTTCAACGAGGACGACGACGTAAACGCAGTTTATCATAACTGGGACAGCTGATGAAATTTTTAGAAAACACGGATAAGCGGGCGAAGCTATACCTCATCGCAGGTATTTCTGCGATCCCCGTGTGTATAGTTGCGCTCGCCGCAGGAACGCTCTTGGGGCTCAAGGCAAAGTATTTTCCGATGGCGCTTTTAATGGTGCTATCCGCCCTGTCGGCGTACGCCGCGCCCTTCCTTCTGCGTGCCTTTGCAGAAAGGCGTGCGGCGATCCAAATCGGAAATCTCGCACACGGGGCAGGGCTTATGCTCTTTTCCGAGATATCGGATAGCCTTCTCTTAAAGGAAGACGCCGTGCGCGCTCTTGCCGCAAAGGGCGAGAGGTGGGGGCTCTACGGTGAGCTCACGCTCGGCGAGTGCGGATTTTTGAAAAAGCCCTCCGAAGAACATAGCGAGGGCGAGTGTAACGAAGTAAACGAAGAATAATTCACGCCGAGAATACCTCGGCGTGTTGGCAGAAGGGAGTTAGGTATGAGCGGCGAGAAATTCAAGCTTGTGAGCGATTACAGTCCGACGGGCGACCAGCCCGAAGCGATAGACGCACTCGTGCGCGGTATCGAAGCCGGCGAGCGCGCGCAAACGCTCGTGGGCGTTACGGGCTCGGGTAAGACCTTCACTATGGCGAACGTCATTGCCCGTCTTAACAGACCCACCCTCGTCCTCGCTCATAACAAAACCCTTGCCGCCCAGCTCTGCACCGAGTTCCGCGGCTTTTTCCCGGAGAACGCCGTAGAGTATTTCGTGTCATATTACGACTACTATCAGCCGGAGGCATACATTCCCGGCAAGGATATGTATATCGAGAAGGACGCAATGATAAACGACGAGATAGATATGCTCCGTCACAGTGCAACCTCATCGCTTTTTGAGCGCCGTGACGTTATAATCGTCGCGTCGGTTTCCTGCATATATTCGCTCGGTGACCCCGAGGAGTACAGCAGCCTTCTCGTTTCGGTAAGACCGGGTATGCAGATGAGCCGCGACGAGCTCGTATCCCGCCTCGTTTCCATAAGCTACGAGAGAAACGATATGAACTTCGTCAGAAATAAGTTCCGCGTTCGCGGTGACGTCGTTGAGGTCTTTCCCGCCTCGCGCACCGACAGCGCAGTAAGAATAGAATTCTTCGGCGACGAGATAGACCGCGTCAGCCGTATAAATACGGTAACGGGCGAGGTCACCGAAAGGCTTTCCTACGCCGCTATTTTCCCCGCAACTCACTACGCCGTGTCTGACGATAAAAGAGAGGCGGCTCTTCTCGAAATTGAGGAGGAGATGCGGGAGCGTGTCGAGTTTTTCAAGAGTCAGAACAAGCTGATAGAGGCGCAGAGAATAGAGGAACGCACCAAATACGACCTCGAAATGCTCCGCGAGGTCGGCTTCTGCTCGGGTGTCGAAAACTACTCGCGCGTCCTAAGCGGCAGACCTGCGGGCTCAACGCCCTACACGCTTCTTGACTATTTTCCCGACGATTTCATAATCTTTGTCGACGAGTCGCACGTAACGCTTCCACAGGTGCGTGGTATGAGCGGCGGAGATTCTGCAAGAAAGAAGAACCTCGTCGAATACGGCTTCCGTCTTCCGTCGGCGTACGATAACCGTCCGCTCTTCTTTGAGGAGTTTGAGGAAAAGTACCGTCAGGCAATCTACGTGAGCGCAACTCCCGGCGAGTACGAGCGTGCGGAGAGCTCAAGCATCGTTGAGCAGATAATCCGCCCCACAGGACTCGTTGACCCCGAGGTCACCGTCCGTCCGATAGAAGGTCAGGTCGACGACCTCATTTCAGAAATCAGAAAAACCACCGAGCGCGAGGAAAAGGTGCTCGTCACCACTATGACGACGAGTATGGCGGAAAAGCTTACCGAGTATCTCGCGACCCACGGTATAAAGGTAAAATACATTCACCACCAGATAGAAACCATCGAGCGTATGGAGATAATCCGCGACCTGCGCCTCGGCGAGTTCGACGTGCTCGTCGGAATCAACCTTCTGCGTGAGGGTCTTGATATTCCCGAGGTGTCGCTCGTCGCGATACTTGACGCGGATAAGGAGGGCTTCCTTCGTAGCGAAACCTCGCTTATACAGACGATAGGAAGAGCCGCGCGAAACGTCAACGGCCACGTAATAATGTACGCCGACAGAATAACCGGCTCAATGAAGGCGGCAATAGACGAAACCAACCGCCGCCGCGCAATCCAGATGCGCTATAACGAGGAGCACGGCATAACGCCTACGAGCGTAAAAAAGCGCGTTGCCGACATAATAGAAATAGGCAAGCGCGAAAAGCCCGAAAAGACGAAAAAGCTCACCTCGCTCGAGAGGGCAAGGCTTATCGAGCAGCTCACGGGCGAGATGCGCGAGGCGGCGCGCTCTCTTGAATTTGAGAAGGCGGCGTATATCCGCGACCGCATAAAAGAGCTGAAAAACACCATTTGACGAAGGATACCGAAAATGTCGAAAAATATAATTGTAAAGGGCGCGAGGGTAAACAACCTCAAAAATATCAACGTAACGATTCCGCGCGACAAGCTCGTTATTCTGACGGGCCTTTCGGGAAGCGGAAAGTCCTCGCTCGCCTTTGACACGCTTTACGCGGAGGGTCATCGCCGCTTCGTCGAGAGCCTGTCGTCCTATGCAAGAATGTTTCTCGGGCAGATGGACAAGCCCGAGGTTGATATGATAGAGGGACTTTCTCCCTCGATATCCATAGACCAGAAAACCACCTCGAAGAACCCCCGCTCCACCGTCGGAACGGTCACCGAAATATACGACTATCTTCGTCTGCTTTACGCAAGAGTTGGCGTGCCTCATTGCCCCGTTTGCGGCAAGGAGATAAAGCAGCAGTCGCAGGACCAGATAGTTGACAGAATAATGTCGCTCCCCGAGGGCATGCGCTTTATGGTGCTCGCGCCCGTAGTAAGAGCGCAGAAGGGTATGCACGAGAAGGTCTTTGCCGACGCAAGAAAGTCCGGCTTCGCCCGCGTGAGAGTCGACGGAAATCTCTACGACCTTTCCGAAACCATATCCCTTGACAAAAATATCAAGCACACAATAGAGATAGTCCTTGACCGTCTCGTTATGAAGGATGACATCCGCTCCCGCCTCTCCGACTCGGTAGAGAGCGCGCTTAAGGTCGCCGACGGCAGAGTCAGCATTCTGACGGTAGAAAGGGACGGCGGCGAGGGCGAGAGATTTGATTTCTCGCAAAAATACGCCTGCGAGGAGCACGGCATAAGCTTCCCGGAGCTTGAGCCGCGTATGTTCTCCTTCAACAGCCCGATAGGCGCGTGCTCTGCCTGCGCGGGCATTGGAAACACGCAGTGCATATCCGTCAAAAAACTCATACCGCATAAGGAGCTCTCGCTTCGTAACGGCGGTATCGCCGCAAACGGATTTAAGACGATGACCGAGGACTCCTGGACAGGCCCTCTCCTTGCCGCAGTAGGCGAGGACTTCGGCTTCACCCTCGACACACCTCTTTCGGAGTTCTCCGAGGAGGCAATGAACGTGCTGATGTACGGTGCACCGAACAGAACCTACGAGGTCACCCGTTATTTCGGCGGTGTCGGCAGAGAGCAGAGAACTACCTTCGACGGTATAGTCAAGATAATCGAGCGCAGAATGAAGATGGTCGGCGGCGACTATTATCAGCAATTCGTTGAGGAAGTGCCTTGCCCTGCCTGTCGCGGACGCAGGCTTTCGGATACCGTTCTCTCGGTAACCGTCGGCGGACTGAATATTGACGAGATATGTCGCCTCTCCATAGATAAAATGCTCGCCTTTGTCGAAGGACTCGAGCTTACCGAATCCGAGGCGAAGATAGCAAACGAGGTTTTGAAGGAGATAAAGGCAAGGCTTAATTTCCTCATCCGTGTCGGACTCGAATACCTTAACCTTGCAAGAACGGCAGGCACACTATCGGGCGGTGAGGCGCAGAGAATCCGCCTTGCAACGCAGATAGGCTCGGCACTCACGGGCGTGCTCTATATCCTCGACGAGCCGAGCATAGGTCTTCATCAACGCGATAACGGCAGGCTCATAAAAACCCTTGAGAATCTTCGTGATCTTGGCAACAGCGTTCTCGTTGTTGAGCACGACGAGGATACTATGCGCGCGGCGGACTTTATCGTGGACATCGGCCCGGGCGCGGGAATCAGTGGCGGCGAGGTTGTCGTTACGGGAACTCCCGAGGAGGTCGCAAAATGCGAAAAATCCATCACGGGTGCCTACCTTTCGGGTAGAAAGTGCATCCCCGTGCCGAAAACTCGCAGGCAAGGAAACGGTAGCTTCCTTCGCATCGAGGGCGCGGCAGAGAACAACCTAAAGAACGTAAACGTCGATATTCCCCTCGGCACCTTCGTTGCCGTAACCGGTGTTTCTGGCAGCGGAAAATCCTCGCTCGTCAATTCGGTGCTTTATTCCACCCTCGCTCGCGACCTTAACCGCGCGGTTACCTATCCCGGCAAGGTCGACAGAATTTTGGGACTTGAAAATCTCGATAAGGTCATAGCGATAGACCAAAGCCCGATAGGCAGAACCCCTCGCTCAAACCCCGCAACCTATACAGGCCTCTTTACCGATATAAGAAATCTCTTTGCAAAAACGCAGGACTCTAGGGCAAAGGGCTACGACGCGGGCAGATTTTCCTTCAACATCAAGGGCGGCAGATGCGAAGCCTGCCAGGGTGACGGCGTTAAGTGCATAGAAATGAACTTCTTGCCCGACGTTTACGTCAAGTGCGATGTCTGCGGCGGAAAGAGATACAACCGCGATACCCTCGACGTTAAATACAAGGGTAAGAATATCTACGACGTCCTTGAAATGACGGTAGAGGAGGGAGTATCCTTCTTCGACGGTCTGCCCCAGCTTCAGCGCAAGCTGCAAACCCTCCTTGACGTCGGACTCGGCTATATCAAAATCGGTCAGTCCTCAACCACCCTTTCGGGCGGTGAGGCGCAGAGAGTCAAGCTCGCGACCGAGCTTTCAAAGCGCCCGACGGGCAAGACCATATATATCCTCGACGAGCCGACCACAGGTCTTCACACCGAGGACGTTTCAAGGCTTATAAAGATACTTCAAAGGCTCGTTGACGGCGGAAATACCGTCGTGGTAATTGAGCATAACCTCGACCTGATAAAGACTGCCGACCACATCATCGACCTCGGACCTGAGGGCGGCGACGGCGGCGGAACGGTGGTTGCCACGGGAACTCCCGAAGAGGTCGCAAAATGCGAAAAATCTTACACGGGTGCCTTCATTAAGGAGAAACTCGGGGAGGCTTTGTGATGTATTACGCCGAAATCAAGAAGAACGATATTGCAAACGGCGAGGGTATAAGAACAACCCTTTTCGTCAGCGGATGCCGAAATAAGTGCAAAAACTGCTTCAACCAAGCCACCTGGGATTTTGGGTTTGGCGACCCGTTTACAAGCGAGGTGATGGAGGATATCCTCGACACCTTTGAAAGCCCCTTTATCAGCGGGCTTACTCTCCTCGGCGGCGAGCCTATGGAGCCCGAAAACCAGGAGGGAATCCTTCCTCTTCTTCGCGAAATGAAAAAGAGATACCCGAACAAAACCGTCTGGCTCTTCACGGGTAATCTCTACGAGGAGCTGACGGGTCAGCTCGGTGAGCACTATAAGTGCCTGCCCATCACAAACGAGCTTCTATCCTACGTCGATATTTTAGTCGACGGCAGGTACGTGGAGGAGCTCAAAAATCTCGGTCTGCGCTTCCGCGGCTCGTCTAATCAGCGCATAATTGATATGAACAAAACTCGCGCCGAGGGCAGCGTCGTGATATGGGACGGCTGCCGCCTCGATAAAAGCTATAACTGAAAGGACAAAAGAAATGGAACTTCGTATAAAAAAGCTTGACGAAAGAGCAATAATTCCTACCTACGGCACCGAATATTCCGCAGGCGCTGACCTTTACGCGCTCCCCGACGGTGAGGACATCATCATCTCCGCAGGCAAAACCGTCCTTGTACATACCGGACTCTCCCTTGAAATACCCGAAGGATATGCAGGCCTTATCTTTGCAAGAAGCGGCATTGCAACCAAGCGCGGACTCGCTCCCGCAAACAAGGTCGGAGTCATAGACGCGGACTATCGCGGCGAGTGCATGGTCAGCCTTCATAACCACTCGGATAAGGACGAGGTGATAGCAAGCGGCGAGCGCGTTGCCCAGCTCGTTATCGTTCCTTTCCTTAAAGCAGAGTTTACCTTGGCTGACGAGCTTTCGGATACCGTTCGCGGAAGCGGCGGCTTCGGCAGCACGGGCAAGAAATAAGCTCGGTGGTAAATAAACGCAGAAAAAGCGGCAGAACGTCTGCCTCTTTTTCTGCGTTTATATATTCTTCACTTTCTTTATACAGCTTTGGCACAATCCAATACCCAAATCGTTGTCGATATTCGAACAACACAGCTTGCAACGTAAATCGGCGTTGTGTATTATGATTTTTTCCTTGTCAAGCTCAAGCTCTAATGCGCTACCTTCATTGATATCAAGCGTGCGCCTGACTGTAATAGGTATTACTATTCTACCGAGCTTATCGACGTAAACCAGTCCCATATGCTACCTCTACATTATATAATGTAAACATTATATCATGTAAATATCTATTTGTCAAGAAAGAATATTGGGTATAATTACTCTAATCAATACATCATATAATGCAGAGGTGATATATATGAAACTCCGAATACTCGATATTCTAAAGGAAAAGGGCAAGACAAAGTATTGGCTTTATATGCAGCTTGGTCTTAGCTATCAGAATTTCAACAGGCTGGTGAACGGTGAAACAAGCGCTATAAAATTTGAAAATCTCAAAGCGCTTTGTGATATACTTGAATGCACACCTAACGATTTGTTTTATGAATACAGCGGACGTTAAGATTTTTGGCACAAAAAGAGCAGGGCGAAGAATTTCGACAATTCTTCGCCCTTTTTGTTATGATTTTTTGTCAATTGCATCGGCTATCACATAGTATACGGGAATCGTTATAAACATAATCCAAAGCGGATGCCATAAGCCCCACAGCATACCAAAAAGGCAGTATAAAAACGCGATAAAGACGGGATAGCAGAAGTTAGACAGCCTCTTAGTTCTGAAGCAATCGATTACAGAGTAATAAACCGGGATGGTTATAAACAGCGTCCAGCCGACGCTCCAGCCGCTTGCGTCCTTTGCGAAAAAGCCCCAAAGCAGAAAAGCTATGGTAACTATAATAGGGTAAGGCAGTGCGTGCAAGACTCTTAAAACCCTGCGCTTTTTGTCGGCAGTGTTACCGTCGTAGGAGTAATAGATTTTCTCCTCGTCGTCATCCTCGCAGTTCTTTTGCTCGGTGTCGTCAGTGCTTTGGTCGACCTCGTTTGCAATCAGCTCGTCGAGAGAAATTTTATACATTCTCGCTATGGTGATAAGATTATCGGTGTCAGGCAACGCCTCACCCCGCTCCCATTTTGAAACGGCTTGCCTTGAAACGCCGATTTTATTGGCAAACTCCTCTTGTGAAAGCCCCGCTTGTCGCCTGAGCTCATATAATTTGTTACCTAAAATTTCAGCATTAGTCATATCAAATCTCCTTTGCCGTTCCATTATAGGACAAAAAGCTTTTGATTTCAACTTATTCGGGTTTGCAATTTGTCAACTATCGGTTGCAAGTTTCAAAACCGTCGGCAAATGTAAAGCTTATTTTGCAAAATACTCCTTTGTAAAATAAATCTTATCCTTCGGTATGGAGAATTCCTTGTCCTTTAGATAGTTAAGTATTCCCGCATCGGTCTTGAAGGCGAAGCGGAGCTTATATGACGCGAGCGCTTGATATTTGTATCCGCGCGCTCTGTCAGCGCGGTTGACGCCGTACTTTCCGTCGCCAACGAGCGGATGGCCGATATGCGCCATATGCGCGCGTATCTGATGCGTGCGCCCCGTCAGGAGCTCGACCTCGATTAGGCTCGTGTCGGCAGATTTTGCCACAACCGCGTATTTCGTGATTATTCGCTTTGCGTCCTTCGGTGGATTTTTGTCGTAAATCCGCACAATGTTTTCCTTCGAGTCCTTAAGCAAATATGCCGTGATAGTAGCGCTCTCGGGCGTCGGATGCCCGTGAACTGCGGCAAGATAGAACTTGTCAATCTCGCGGAGCTTGATTTTCTCGTTCATAACGCGAAGCGCCTCGGCAGACTTCGCCGCAATAACTATTCCGCCCGTGTTTCTGTCAATTCGGTTGCAAAGCGCTGGGGCAAAGCTCTGCTCGTCCTCGGGCGAATACTCGCCGCTTTTTGCAAGATAAGCGAGCAGGTGAACTATCAGCGTGTCGCGGCTTCCGGTTTCGTCCTCGTGGACAGAGATGCCGGGTCGCTTATTAACGAGAATGATATTCTCGTCCTCATAGATGATATCAAGGCTCGGTGTTATGCGCATAAGCTCGTCCGCCGAGCCGCTCTTATTCTTAAAGAACTCGTCCTTCAAGAAGCACTGAACGGTGTCGCCCACCTCAAGCTTCTGCCCAATCTCCGCGCGCTTGCGGTTGACCTTGATTTTCTTCGTCCTGATCGACTTGTAGAGCAGGGCGGTGGGAAGATTTAGCGTTTTGGTTATAAATTTGTCAAGTCTTTGACCTGCGTCGTTTTTGCCGACGCTCAGCTCCTTCATATCTCGCCCTCCTCGTTTTTTTCAATTATAACTCAAAATCGCGCGAATTTCAATAGCCTCCCGAAAATATTGAGAATTCGACACGCAAAAATCCTCGTTTTTTTTGATCAAGATTGCTCAAACTTTTTCTTAATTGTGGATTTTTGGCAACGATTTGTAGGCTTTTGACTTAACATGTGACATTTTGACAGGTATAATTAGATGTAGAAGGACTATCAATCTTTCTAATTTTATTACTCCCGAAAGTGAGGATTCGTTATGACTAATGTCAAAAAGAGACTATTCGCCCTCTTTCTCGCCGTGTTTATGATTCTTTCGGCGCTTCCTGCTTTTACGGTATCCGTAGATGCAGAAGACGTGGGAATGACCTTTGATACGGCAAAAACGGCAGATGTTTGGAGAATGAGAAAAAGATTTGGAGATGATCAGCTCCCGTACACCATTTCGACGTGGATAAAGGTTCCGACCGACATCGGCGACGACCGAGTTGGCGGTATTATCAGTAATTACGACGGTGGCTATACTCCCGATACGTACTACAAAAATGAAACTTACGGTAACAGAGCGATACTCTTCGAAATTCACAAGAATGGATATCCGAGATTCTATTACGGAACGGATAAGGACGGATACGGCACTCTCGGAAAGGATGCCTTGATATTCGACCAGGTCGACGTAAGAACGGGCGAGTGGATGCACCTCACCGTCGTAAAGGAAAGCAATGCTGTCATTCTGTACGTTAACGGTACGGAGGCTCAGCGCCTTGAGACGTCTGCGGTATATCACCCCGATGTTCTCTTGCAGCCCTTTGCATTCGGCGGTGATAACCGTGCCTCAAACTCCTATCCGTTTAAGGGCTCAATGAAGAGCTTAACCGTTTATACGAGTCCGTTGACCTCGGCGCAGGTTTCCGCACTGTATACGAACGGTGTTGATACGACGAACACCTCTATACTGTTAAATTATGATTTAACCACCGCTCCGACAGGCGACTACATAGCCGACCTTTCCGGCAACAATTTCTACGCCGCAAAGAGCACCTACGTATCCCCTGTAGAATCCGAGAATAACGTAGTTATCGGTGAAAGGGGAACGGGCACGGCAGGTAAGACCGAAAGTGAGAGCGAGGAGGATACGGAAACCGATTACGCTTACTCCTTTGCGGTAGTCGGCGATACCCAGTATATGACCCGCTTTGATGCGGCATTTGACAGAACGCACCTTCACTACGTTTACGATTGGCTACTCGATAACGTCGAGGAAAAGAAGATAAAGTACGTTTTCGGCCTTGGTGACATAACCGACAGCTATAATAAAACCGGTACTTACAGCACTGAAAAGGAATGGGAGCTTGCATACGCGCAAATCTCCCGTCTCAACGGTGTCGTTCCTTATTCGGTAGTTCGCGGAAATCACGATAATGAGGTCTGGATGGACAGGTATTTTGCCAATGACGCAGCGTACAAGAGCCTGTTCAATGACCCCGACCTTGAAGATCAGAGTGACTGCTTCTATAAGGATGGAAGCATACTCAGCGCGTACACGAAGTTCACCGTGGGCGAAACAAAGTATATGCTCGTCATTCTTGACGATAACGCAAACGACGATATCTTAAATTGGGCAAACAAAGCAATTGCTCGCAATCCCGACCACAGGGTTATAATAACCACCCATACCTATCTTGGCTATAACGGCAACCACATTGAAGACACTGAGTTCTGGGCATATGCTAACCACAACCTCGAGGAAGGTGAAAATACCGGAGCACAGATTTGGGAAAAGTGCGTGTCGCAGCACAGAAATATATTTCTTGTCCTCTGCGGTCACGACTATAAGGTAGGCGGCAATCTCGTGACCGTACAACGAGAGGGAGTGCACGGCAATATCGTTACCGAAATGATAGTAGATCCTCAGGCGCTTGATAAAAATGAGGATATCGAGGATAAGAACGGTGCGGTTGCAATGCTCTATTTCTCCGAGGACGGTAAGGACGTCAGAGTTGAATACATCTCAACCATAAAGACCGCTCAGAGCACCACGGGCGAGGACGTTTATAACAACGCGGCTAAAAACAACTTCTCCTTCAACCTTATATCTCACGACGCATCAATTGATTGCATCGAGCTTATAAAATCCGAAGGCTTGGTTGATACCTACGCCTGCTGGCTTACTAACGGACTTTGCTCGCTCTTTAACGTAACTAACGGTAAAGACGGCGTGAACGGTAAAGACGGCATGGACGGTCAGGACGGCATGGACGGCGTCGACGGCATTAATGGCACGAACGGCCGGGACGGTCTTAACGGTACTGACGGTAAGGACGGAGCGGCGGGTAGCACCGTGATAGTCAGCACCGCCATTGCTTCAACTGCACTTGCCACTGACGTCGGAGTGATAGCATATATGATTATCAAAAAGCGCAGAGGAATAGTGTGAAAAGCCGCAGAGAACGGCTGTAATGTCCGCCCGCAACACATGGAGCTTATGGACTTTGCGATAAATCAGTAGGGGAGGGGCTTGCTTCTCCCTGGCATACACAAAAAAAGAGCATATAGCGTGATACTCTTGACGGAGTATCACGCTATATGCTCTTTTGCGTTTTATTCAAACGTAAATCTTTGTGGGTCACTGATATTTTTGTGCAAGAACTCTTTTCGGTATTCTTCGGGCGAGAAATTCATAACTTGCTTGAATTGGCGGTGGAAGCTCCGCTCACTTCCGAAGCCGCATTCGTAGCATACCTGCGCGCGACTCAACTCGGTGTTACGGAGAAGGTATCTTGCCTTGTCGACTCGGATATTTGCAACAAGAGCGCTGAAATTCATTCCAAAAAGCTTTGCAATACAGTTCGATAGGTATTTTGGACTGTATCCGAGCTCGTTTGCAACCGCCTCAAGCGTCGTTTCCTCGTTCAAGTGCCGAGTTATGTAATCAACGATAACCGCCGGCATGTTGTTTTTCTTCGATGCGGGGAAGAATTCAACCTGCTGTAAAAAATCGGTTAGTGCAAAATATAGGCAGCCCTTGATGTCGTAAATTGATTTTTCTTTTCGAGAAATGACTCGCTCGTTAAACGAAGCGAGGGTTTGCGGGTCGAGAGAAAAAGCAAATTCATTCGCACTCTTTCCCTCTACCGATTTGAAAAATTCGGGCAAAATGCTCGAGGGAAAAACAAATATAGCCATAGTGTTTGGCGCAGAAGACTTGTATTCGTGCGGCTGGAATGGAAATATCAAAGCAGCCTGTCCGGGATGTAAGGTTTCGGCTTTTTCGTCTACGGTAATTTCAACCTCTCCATCGAAGAGAATGGTAAGCTCGATGTGCTGATGCATATGCGACATATAATTGTATTTCTTATTCTCATTAAAATCATATCGAATTGTCTTATCGTTTCCGAAATTCGACGTCTGAATTCTTAAAGCCATACGTTACCCTCAACTTTCTCAACTTGATTATACCTCAAACCGCGTCGGATTACAATAGTATATTTCCCAAAAAGACGGGAAAAGTCATAAAAGACTTGAATTTCGGATATTATTGTGTTACAATATAAACGGTCACGCTCACGCTATACGAAAAATAGCGAAAAATAAATCAAGTTGCACCCCCGTGTAACTAGCGTGAAATAACATTTACAAAAACCACCCTTTAATTACTCACGCCCCCGAATTTTCGCGATTTGGAACCTTAATCCAAATCGTCGCAAAGCGATACCGAAAATTCATTTATAATTTGTGCGGTCGCCGCAGGCGACAGAATGGAGATTTTTATGAACAAAAGACCCGAGCTTGTCGTTCTTGCGGCAGGTATGGGCAGCCGATACGGCGGCCTCAAGCAGATTGACGCGATAGACGACAGAGGTCATATAATGATTGATTATTCAATATATGACGCAATGCGCGCAGGCTTTAAGGATTTCACCTTCATAATCAAGCACGCAATAGAGGACGACTTTAAGGCGGTTATGAACTCGCACCTTGCAGGCAAGGACATAAACGTCAAGTACGTTTTTCAGGAGATAGACAAGATTCCCGAGGGCTACAAAATTCCCGAAGGACGAGTTAAGCCTTGGGGCACGGCACACGCGCTCCTTTGCTGCCGCGGCGTAGTTGACGCGCCCTTTGCCGTCATAAATGCCGACGATTATTACGGAGCAAACGCGTTTACCAATATATATAACTTCCTCTCAAACGTCGCCGATACCGATAAGTATCACTACTGTATGGTCGGCTACCGCATCAAGAACACCGTAACCGAGAAGGGAACTGTCGCGCGCGGCATCTGCTCGTCGGACGAGCGCGGAATGCTCACCGAGGTCACCGAGCGCACCAGCATCTCCTCCGTTGAAGGCAGAATTTATTATACCGAGGACGGCGTTGACTATCCGCTCAACCCGAACTCCCTCGTTTCAATGAACCTTTGGGGCTTCACCCCATCGTTCATTGAGGAATGCGCAAAAAGATTCCCCGCCTTCCTTGAAGAAAAAGTGCCGAAGAATCCCGAAAAGTCGGAGTTCTATATCCCCGGCGTCGTAGACGACCTTATCAAAGAGGGCAAGGCAGACGTTAAGGTGCTTGAGAACACTGATAAGTGGCACGGCGTTACCTATAAAGAGGATAAGCCGGACGTTCTCCGTGCATTTATCGAGCTCCGCGAAAGCGGCGTATATCCTGATAATTTTTGATTCACCGCCTCGGTGAATCAAAAATCCGCAACTCGTTGCGGTATGGAATCTCACCATGGGTGAGTATGGAATCAATGCGGAGCATTGAATAGATTCACGCACGGAGTGCGTGAGCTGTTCGTCAGAGCTCCGCCAAAGAAAAAAGGGTCACCCACAGCGGTGTCCCTTTTCTTTTGGTGGAGAAAGATTAACGAAAGTCGAACCTTTTATTTCATCACGGCGGAGCCGTGTATATCATCCGCACAAAAACGAGGGTATATCTCGCTTTTTGCGAGTATATCATCAATTTTGCAAAAAATTGCATATCATCAAGTCGCAGGGAAATACACGCTGAAGCGTGATGATATGCACCTACGGTGATGAGATACAGCCTGTGGCTGATGATATACCAAGTCTGCGACTTGGATAAAACAAAACCTCACCCTACTCGGATGAGGTTTTGTTTGGTGGAGACAACTGGACTCGAACCAGTGACCCCTTGCATGTCAAGCAAGTACTCTAACCAACTGAGCTATGCCTCCAAAACACAATATATTATTACACAAAATAGCGCTTTTGTCAAGTGTTTTTTCAAATAAAAATACTTTGCGTCGGATTGCGTATAGCGAGTAGCGAAAATGCGCGGTCGTCGCGTGGATTTTTCCCCCGAGAAAAGTCGCCTTTTGTATTGACACCCCGAATAAATTGTGCTAAAATACTCTTTGCACGGGGCGAGCGCTCCGTGAAAAAACAAAAGCAAAATTGAATAACGCAGTTCATCTGAAGGGCAGAGCCCTTCGTTGTCGGGCGCGTAGCCGTAAGAGCGTCGAGTTAGTTTGGCTCTCGTACGGCTAGCGTTCGGGGATAAGGAAATCGCGGTGAAAGTCCGCGGCAACAGCCATTACCGTAATTGAGCCTTTGGCTCATAAGTCGGAATGCTTATCGTTCTGCGGCCGATAAAGGCTCTTGGGCAACTTGGAAGGCTATGCGGCATAGGATACGGCAGGATATCGCTATATCCATACGCGTTTCAAGGGAGAGTGCTTTATTTTATCCTTTTTTGCAGGTAAAAAGAAAGGATTAAAATTATGAAAAAAACACTATCTATCCTCGTTGCGCTTTTTCTTTTAGTTTCGCTCTTTGCCTGCGGTAAGACCGAAACGGACAAGCTCTGGGACAATGCAACCTACACGTCTGACACCGAGTTCGGCGAGGGCGAGAAGACCGTTGAGGTCGAGGTCAAAATAGGCGACCGCTCGGTTACCTTCACCATCCATTCCGACGAGCAGTATCTCGGTGACGCACTGCTTGCTCACTCGCTCATAGCAGGCGATGAGGGCGCGTACGGTCTTTACATCAAGACGGTAAACGGCGTTCTTGCCGATTACGACGTTGACGCAAGCTATTGGGGCTTCTATCAAAACGGCGAATATATGATGACCGGCGTTGATACCACCGAGTTTTCGGACGGAGAGCATTACGAGCTCGTTTATACTAAATAATCTATGCGAAAAAGTCGCGTTCGCGATATGGTGATATTCTCCATGCTTGGTGCGATAATGTTCGCCACCAAGGTGATAATGGAGCTCCTGCCAAATATTCACCCGCTCGGTCTATTAACAGTAGTTTATACCGTAGTCTTTCGCAAAAAGGCACTAATCCCGATTTATATCTACGTATTTCTGAACGGAATATACGGCGGATTTTCGCTCTGGTGGTTTCCGTACCTATATCTTTGGACAATTCTTTGGGGCGTTACGATGCTCCTACCGAGGAATATGTCCGCGAAGGTCGCCGTCGTGGTCTATGCGGTAGTTCTGTTCTTGCACGGCGCGCTCTTCGGCGTTCTGTACGCACCCGCGCAGGCGCTGATGTTCGGCCTTGATTTTGAGGCAACTCTTGCTTGGATTGCGGCAGGTCTTCCGTTTGACGTAATACACGCGGCAGGGAACACTGTTCTCTCGCTTCTCGTTCTTCCGCTCTCAAGGCTTCTCAATAAGCTTTATTATAAGACGTAAAAGAGGTATACAGAATGAAAATTCTCTTCATAGGTAATAGCTACACGTTCTTTAACGATATGCCCACGCTCTTCGAGCGTATAGCAAAAGCGAGTGAGAGGGATGTGTCCGTCACATCTGTCACTCGCGGCGGCAGAAAGCTCTGTGAGCACGCTGAGAGTGGTGACGACTGCACGAAGCGGCTTGACGAGCTGGTAGCGGGCACCGAAAGGTTTGACGCCGTGGTGCTCCAAGAGCAGAGCCTTTTACCCGTGATAGACTATGATAAGTTCCTCTACGGCGCTCGCAAGCTTAAAGAAAAGCTCGCGGGAATAGCCGAAAGCTTCGTTCTTTACGCCACGTGGGGAAGAAAGGCGGGAAGCCCCGACCTTCCGGCGCATTCCCTGACCCACGAGAGTATGACCGCTGCACTTGCAGATGCTTATAAGAGAGTCGGCGAGGATATCGGCGCGAAGGTCGCCTGCGTCGGTCTGAATTTTCACGAGGTCTATACCTCGCACGAGGAAATAGAGCTTTACAACGAGGATAAGTCGCACCCCTCATCCAAGGGCTCGGCGCTTGCCGCCTTGACTATCTATCACACGCTCTTCGGCGAGCTGCCGAAGAGCACCGACTGCCTTGAGCTTTCAAATTCAGAAAAGCAGATATTCTCGGAAGTAGTGTCAGAGGGCTTGAAGCCTTAAATATAACGCAAAAAAGGGTTGAAGTATTTCATCCCTTTTTTGCATTTCTCCACCGTGATAATAGTAAAATATTGACCTGTTTTTGAAAAAGTATTGCAATTTCTAAACGCGTCTGCTATCATTAGCCGTAGGTGAAAAGCCTTGCACGGATGCCTGCTTTCGCGGGTATAAAACAACAGAATAAAGAACTACGTTTGAGAAGCAAACGGAGGTAAATTAAGTATGGAAAGCTACGAATTTATACTTAAGAACAAGCCAATCCCCAAGGAAGCTTTACCGACGGTTAAGGAAATGACCGAAAATGGTGAAAAGATACTGTTCGTCATCGTCGGCGATCTTTCGCTTGGTGGCAGATATTCGAAGACCGCATTGATTTTTACCGATTCGGCAGTCGTAAGCGTTAACGGTGAAAATGACGTCAAGCGCTATAATATCTCCGATATGCGCGAGGTCGTGGCAAAGCGTATGTACGGCAACGCGACTCTCTCGGCAATAATGCCGAACGGCAAGCGCGAGATATTCTTCCGCTACACCTATTCGGTAGCATCTCTTTGCGACGCGGCAGCGCTGTTTATTAACCATCTGAACGAGGGCGCGCCGCTTAACGAGGAATATGCGGTCATAGCCGTCACCTTTGAACGAGCGCTCAGCGTTTGCCCGAAGTGCGGAAGAACTCTTTTGCATCCGGGCGCTGAATGTATAATGTGCCGCTCGAAGCTTAAGATAGTCAAGCAGCTATCAAAGTATATCCTTCCTCAAACGAAGACTATAATAGTATGTATCATCCTCTCGCTTATAACGACGGCGCTCTCGCTCGTGCCTCCGACGGTAACGGGCTTTATCGTAGACGTCGTGTTTTCGGGCGGAGAATCGAGCGTCGGAATTCTCAATCTCATCGCCTCATTTGTCGGTGAGGATCAGTTCAGGCTGCTTATGTCTATGATAGCCTGCCTTCTGTTTACATACGTATTCCAGTACGGAATAGGAATTGTCAGAGCGTATCTTATGCGTACCGTTGGCGACAAGGCGGTATCCGCGCTCCGTAACGATATATATCTCAAGGCGCAATATCTTCCAATGCGGTTTTACGACAAAACCTCAACCGGCTCCGTAATTAACCGCATAGCAGGAGATTCCTCAACTCTTCAGAGCTTTATGCTCCGCATAACGCAGGAGGCTGTTGTTCACGCCTTTCAGCTCGTCGGTATAGTGGTAATAATGCTTGCCCTGAATCCGACCTTAACTCTGCTCTCGCTTATACCCGTTGTGTTCATAGTTATCGCAACGAGGATATTCTCCAAGAAGATTCGCCCGTATTACAGGCGAATATGGCGTCGTTGGTCAAGCGTGTTTGCAACGCTTTCGGATACTATACCTTGTATAAAGGTTGTAAAATCCTTCACAGGCGAGCGCCGTTCTGCCAGCAAATTCGAGGAGCGGAATGCCGACTGGCTCAATATGGACCTTAAAATAGGCAAGCTCGCAACCGCATTTCCTCAGGTAATCTCATTCCTCGTCACCTGCGGCTCGCTTATCATATGGGGCATCGGCGGCAGTAAGGTAATAGCAGGGGAGAGCGGCTTCTCTGCGGGACTTATCGTGTCCTTTATCTCCTATGCCTCAATGTTCTATAACCCCGTCACCTTCTTTGCAAATCTCTCCGATTCCTTCCAAGGTGCTCTCGCTTCTACCGAAAAAATCCTCGATATCCTCGAGGCAGAGCCCGAAACTCAGGCAGAGTCGCACGTCGTGCCCGATAAGCTTAAAGGAAAAATAGAGTTCTTGCACGTCGGCTTTTCCTTTGACAGAACCAAAAAGGTGCTCGACGACGTTACCCTTACGATAGAACCCGGCGAAGTAGTCGGAATAGTCGGTACGACGGGAAGCGGAAAATCCACCCTCGTAAACCTCCTTATGCGCTTTTACGACGGGTATTCGGGTGAGATTCTTGTTGACGGTCATAATATCAAGAATTTTGACCTCTCGGCATTCCGTGAGCAGATAGGCTACGTTCAGCAAGAGCCTATGATGTTCAGCGATACTATCTTTAATAATATAGCTTACAGCAATCCCGACGCAACCGTCGAGGACGTCATTCACGCGGCAGACGTTGCCAATGCGCACGGCTTTATAGCAAGGCAGCCGGATGCCTACGATACGGTGCTCGGCGAGCGTGGCGTTGGCGTTTCCGGTGGAGAGAAGCAACGTATTTCTATCGCACGCGCCGTTTTGAAATCTCCCTCTATCCTTATCTTTGACGAAGCAACCGCGGCGGTCGATTCCGAAACCGAGCATCTTATTCAAGAGGCGATAGATAGGTTGATAGCAGGCAAAACCACCCTTATGATTGCCCACCGCCTCTCGACCTTGAAGCGTGCAAACCGTATCATAGTCGTTGACGGCGGTAGGATAATCGAGAACGGAACTCCCGAGGAGCTTATGAAGAAGAAAGGAAAGTATTATAAGCTCGTTCAGATTCAGTCTATGGCGGCAGACGCCGACCGTATGCGAGAGGAGGAAAGACTATGAGCTCACCTTCGGTAAATAACAGAATATTTTTAAGTTCGGCTGATAGGCTTACGGTTTGTGAAAACAACCTCGTCACCCTGACGCTTAAGGGCGGAGAGAGCTTTGATATGCTTGAGCCGAGAAGGCTCTTCCCGGTAAGCAGACTCGACGAATATATCACCCTGCTTGATAAGGACGGTGCGGAAATTGCCGTGATACGCAAGACGTCAGACCTAGACCCCGCCTCGCGCGAGGTGCTTGAATATAGCCTTAACGATTATTACCTCGTCCCGCACATAACGAGAATACTTTCCGTAACCGAAAAGTACGGAACGCTTCATTGGTCGGTCGAAACCGACAGAGGCTTCAAGGAATTTGACATCCGCAACCGCAATCACGACGTCAAGGTTTATCCCGACGGCAGAGTACGCGTTCGCGATTCGGACGATAACCGCTACGTTATATCAGACTATAAAGCACTTGATAAGCATAGCAGGAGCCAGCTTATCGCAGACCTATAAATTCATAAAGCAAGCGGAGGCTATGCAATTGCACAGCCTCCGCGAAATATTTGTTAAAGCATCAATTCTCCCTTGACACAAGCTGCGGTTTATTATAAAATATAGATGTATAAAATTTTAGGAGAAAATGAAATGGCAGAGAATATAAAGCTTAATCCCGCCTCTCTCGTAGCCCTTCGAGAGATGAATCCCAAAATGATTTCCTATAACGTAGAAATGACCGAGGTAACGGGCGGCACGTTCTGGCGCGCGTATACCGACGCGCAGATAGAAGGAACGGAGCAGGTTCCGCCTCCCGATTTTTCCAAGGGACTTGCGTCAATGCATCAGTGGTACGACCCGATTGACACAACGAACGAAAGGCTCATAAAGCTTGCAAAAGCGCTTGGCGAGTGCTGGGTTCGCGTTTCGGGAACTTGGGCAACCAAGACCTATTACGACTTTGAGGACACGGGCACAGTTCCCGAAGGATACCAGAACCGCTTGACGAAGGAGCAGTGGCTCAATCTTCTCTCCTTCGTTAAAGCCGTCGGCGGCAAGCTCCTCATCAGCGTTGCAAACTGCCAGGGACTGCACTCGGCGGACGAGGTCTGGAATCCCTCGCAGGCAGAAAAGATTTTTGCAATCAGCAAGGAATACGGCGTACCCGTGAGCGCAGTTGAGTTCACCAACGAGCCTAATATGATGGAAATGACAGGCTTCCCCAAGGGATACACCGCGGAGCACTTCCGTCGCGACCAGGATGTTTTTCATAATTGGGTAAAGGAAAACTATCCCGACTGCCTTATCGTAGGACCTTGCACCTGCGACCCCGAGGCGCTCTCGGGCGGCAAGGGCGGCGGAGCAGGAATTGCAGACGCTATAAAGTGCTGCACGACCGCCGACCTGCTCGAAGGCGCAAAGACCAAGCTCGACGTCTTCAGCTACCACTACTATAACGGCGTTTCCGAGCGTATGGCGGCAGTGATGCCTGCGGCTTACACTCCCGAGTCGGGCGCGATGAGCGAGGAATATCTCGGTATGGCAGGCTACTGCGCAAGGAGCTTCGTTCCTTATCGCGATAAGTACTGCCCCGGCGGAGAAATGTGGGTCACCGAGTCCGGTGATGCGGGCGCAGGCGGTCATACCTGGGCGTCAACCTACCTTGAGGTTGTCAGAACTCTCAACGAGTTCGCAAGCTTCGGCACGGTAACGAACGGCGTTATCTTCCATAACACCCTCGCATCCTCCGATTACGGATACCTGAAGCACGGCACGTTCTCCCCTCGCCCCAGCTACTTTGCCGCGCTTTTGTGGAATACCCTTATGGGAAGCACCGTCTATGCAACCGGTGAAGAAATCCGCGAGGGCGCTCACGTGTTTGCGCAGTCGCGCAAGGACGGCAAGGAGGGCGTATGCTACCTCGTAATTAACAACTCGTGGACTGAAACGACCACCGTCGAGCTCCCGAAGGACGCAGAAGTCTATGCTCTTACCGGCAACGGCAAGCTCCGCTCGCGCACAATGCTTCTCAACGGCAAGGAGCTCACCCTCGGCGATAACGACACTCTCCCCGAGCTTGTCGGCACACCCGTCAGCAGAGGCGCGCTTGAGGTAACCCCCGGCGGATGCACGTTTATTCTTCTTTAATACCAAAGCCAAAGGGACAGGCGCGCCGCGCCTGTCCCTTTCGTTATCCGATATGCAAGGTGATATTTTAACCCGTAGGGGAGGGGCTTGCTCATCCCCTTTCGTTTGGCTTTTCAGGAGGAGCAAGCTCCTCCCCCTACGGAGAGAGCCTACATTTTAATTAAATGATTTTCAACTTTCGCCAGGCTCCATCCGGGAGGTAACGTAGTGGCGCGAGGGTCCGTCCCGCACGCTTTATGCGCGAAGAGTAAAAAGACGAGCGCGGAAGCACTCGTCTTTCTTACCGGGACTTGCCGGAATCGGTTATCTATTAAAGATTAGCCCTTGATTGCAGCTTGAGCGGCACGCCGCATAGCTTAATGCGTTTTTTGCTTTAGCGGCGGCGTGCATAAGTTTTTGCGAAATGGAGTCTTGTTCCATTTCGTCGCTCAAGAGCGATACCAAAAACTTGTCTGGCTTAACCCTTAATGGCTGCCTGTGTGGCTTCGATGAGAACTGTGTTTCATTTTCACTATTAAAAACGGCTGTTAAACCGCTTCTTATGTTGCCTGAAATTTCGACTTTCAATGGTGTATCTCCATATTCAGAAAGCCTCAGATATCAGTCCATGTAGTCCGGATAAACAACGATTTTGCTTATGAACGCTTCAATTACTTGCTCGGGCATTTCCCCGGTAATTGAGTAGTACGTATACTTCTCAAGAAGTACCGTCAAAAGCTCTAATTTATTATTGTAATCTTCTACTTCTGGTTTTGTTTTGTTGCAATGTTATATGCCCGATTACAGATAAAGAAAAAACTGCCTCGTAGATAAAAATAATTGAAAAATGCTTCTAAAAACGCTGAAAAAGAGTTTTTAGAAGCATTTTTTATAAATTAGCCAATGCTTTCGGTCGCAAGTGCGTGAAGTAAAGCCGCAGCATCGGAATATCCACAGGCGGCAGCCGCCTCGTCGTTTGTCGCTCCATCAGCTTTGAGAGCGATTGCGGTGCGCAACTTAAGATTTTTTAGATACGAATAGGGTGTTTCACCGATATTGCGTGTGAATTTTCTTATAAAGCCTCCTGTTGACATATGGCATTCCTTGGCTATTTCGGAGACGGATAGCTTTTTAGAAATTGAATAATGCATAATATCAAGCGCCGTAATTATGGCGTTATCCTTTATAATACTTTGCGACCAAGAGGATACCATATTATCGATAAAATAAATAACTATATTTTTTAAAAGCTCCGTTTCAAATTCGGGAAGCTTTTTGCTACTGCATAATTCGCAAAACGTTTCTGCTGCCGAACGTATGTAAGAGGATGTGCCTGTATCAAGGCAGTATACGCTTGATGAAAGAATGGGAGGAGTTAAAGTAAAATCTATGTAAGTATGATCAAGCGGGTCATCAAGGTCAGTGTACATCATTATATTGGCGTAATACGGCATAAAGTAGATCTTTCCTTTTTCAAAAGGTATCTTTTCGCCCTTTTTGAGATACCCGCCAATACCTCCATTGATATAATAAAGCCTGTTGCGACCCACAGAATTGCTTTTTTTCCACCAAGCGCCGACCTTAGCTGTTCCAAAGAGTATTATTTTTGTTAATTTGTAGGCTCTTTCCATAATATAAGCTTCCTCCACGGTAATCTTCGGTTAATTTATATCAATAATATGTGAAATATAATCATTGTGTATGAGCAGCAGTTTAGAATATAATATAGATGTAAGAAAGTATTTTTGTATAATAATACCATAATGTTTCGGATTTGTCAATTCGAATTTTGTGATCTTTGTGAAGGTGTGTTTTCATAAGCTTGAATACGCCTGTATTTACATTTTTATCAATAGAAAGAAAAAGTTAATTTTGAATAATGGAAAGGTATTTAGGTGACCATATGAAAGAAAACGAGATGATATTGAGATACGGAAGCCCCGCTCCCGAAAAATACGAGTTTGTAAGGAAGGCGTTTGGCGGTAACTCGTGGGAAAACTATTCCTTACCGATAGGAAACGGATATTTCGGAGCAAATGTTTTTGGCAGAACTGTTGTTGAGCGAATTCAGATAAGCGAGCCTACGCTATCTAATCCCTGGTATACGGCAAAGGACAAAACAAGAAGAGTTGGCGCCTCAGCCGCGGGAGTAAACAGCTTTGCCGAAATACTTATCGACGTGGGTCACGATGGAGTAAAGGAATACGAGCGATCGCTCTCACTTGATGATGCTTGCGCGAGAGTTATGTATATACGAAACGGTATTACTTATAAAAGGGAAGCTTTCGCGTCATATCGGGATAGGGTCATGGCTGTTCGCTTCAGTGCGGATTCGCCTGCATCAATACGACTTGGATTTGAGGTTAAGATTCCATTCATTGGTGAATTTACAGTGGATGAGGGTGACGGATTTTCAAAAAGCGGAGAGGTCACCGTTTGCGGTAATGAATTCATTATCGAGGGTGAAATGGGATATTACGACACTAAATTTAAAGGGATACTCAAAATACTTAATATTGGCGGAGAGCTCTACAGCGAGAAGGGAAGGATCACCGTTTCAAACGCTGATGAAGTAATCATGCTATTCACCTGCGATACGAATTATGAGCTTTGCGATGAGGTCTTCTCGCAAAAAGAGCCAAAGCTGAAGCTTCAAGGTAAAAGCATTGATGAAAAATTACTTTCCGAAATAATCGCAAAAGCTTCGGATATGTCCTTCGATGAGCTTTTCACGCGCCATCTTGAAGACTACGGAAGCCTATATTCCCGTGTAGCTCTTGATATCGGAGACGGAGATGACGCAAAGAAATATACCGATGAACTGATCGCAGCTCATAAAAATGGCGAGCGCTCCTTGTACCTCGAGGCGCTTCTCTTCCAATACGGAAGATATCTTCTTATATCCTCATCTCGCTCGCGCCTTCCCGCACATCTTCAAGGAATATGGAACGCCTATTGCGATTCACCGTGGTCGTGCGGATATTGGCACAATATAAATATACAGATGAATTATTGGCTCTCAGGACCTACTAACCTTTCCGAGCTCTTTATTCCTTACGTGAATTACGCAAAGGCGTATATGAGCTCTGCGAGAGCGAATGCCGACCGATATATAAAAGCAAAATACCCCGAAAATTGTTCGGAGGACGGCAAAAATGGCTGGATTATCGGCACCGGCGCTTGGGCGTACGGTATATCGGGCTTTATGGGCGGCGGTCACTCAGGCCCCGGAACAGGAGCCTTTACTTCGCTTCTTTTCTGGGATCACTTCGATTATACCCGCGATGTTGATTTTCTTCGCGATTTCGGCTATCCCGCTCTTTACGAAATGTCCCTATTCTTTACTAAGGCATTGGTTGAGTTTGACGGAAAATATCTTATAAAGGAATCCGCTTCACCGGAGAACAGACACAACGAAGAATATTATCATACCGTAGGCTGCGCATTTGATCAGCAAATGGTTTACGAGAATTTTAAGAGAACGATAGAAGCGGCAGATATTCTCGGCGAGAATGATTCTTTGATAGAAAAGCTCAGAGAAATGCTACCGCATCTTGATCCCGTTCTGATAGGTGATGACGGTCAGGTTAAGGAGTACCGAGAGGAAACGACCTATTCTTCGATAGGCGATCCAAATCACAGGCATATATCGCACCTCGTAGGTCTTTATCCGGCAACGATAATAAATGCTAATACGCCCGAGTGGCTTGAGGGTGCAAAGGTGACCCTCACCAAAAGAGGTGACAGATCGACAGGGTGGGCGGTTGCGCACAGGCTGCTTTTATGGGCAAGAACAAAGACCGCGCATAAATGCCTTGACCTTATAGACTCATTTATTGAGAGAAACGTTCACGATAATCTTTGGTGCACACATCCTCCCTTCCAGATAGACGGTAACTTCGGATACACGGCAGGCATTTCTGAGATGCTTATACAAAGTCACGCAGGATATATAGAGCTATTGCTCGCTTTGCCTCGTGAGTGGAAAAAAGGCTCATTTAGAGGACTTGCCGCAAGAGGTAATTTCGTTATAGACTGTTCTTGGGAGAATGGCGAGGTTACGTACGTTCGTGTGCTTTCAAGAGTCGGCGGTGTCTTAAAAATAAAGCTGGCGCAACAGCTTGTTTGCGATAGTGACAATTTTTCTGACGGTATATTTGAAAAGGATACTTACTGCGGTGAAGTTATAGAATTCAAGTGCTAAAAAGAAATTAGACATTTTTATGCGGATGTTTGTTTCCGAAAAAAACTAAGGAGATTTATTATGATTGAAAAGATAACACCGATTTATATGTTTCTTCAAAGAATCGTCCCTAATCATATGGATCAAATTATCTGTGAATATATTGATGCGGATCATGGGATGGATGTATACGAAATCGATTCAAAAGACGGTAAAATTGTTTTGAGAGGAAACAGCAACAGCAGCATTGCATTGGCTTTTGGACAATATCTAAGAAATACAGCAAAAGTTAA
>JAFTSQ010000016.1 GCA_017467205.1 Clostridia bacterium
CGACCCCGCAAACTATATATAAATTTTCGGTATCGCTTTTGCGACGATTTGGATTAAGGTTCCAAATCGCGAAAATTCGTGGGCGTGAATAATTAAAGGTCGGGTTTGGTGAGTGTTATTTTCACGCTAAGAATGCGGCATTTTGCCACAACAATAATTTGCTACGAATCGGGGAATGATATAAGTAACAATTTAAGGAAAGCTATCGAAAAGCGCAAAAAAATATGCGCGACATAAACTTATGCCGCGCATATTTTTGTGAAATTAATTGTTTTTAACGTGCACGTCGATTTGATTGAAGGGAATCTCAATACCTTCCTTGTCAAACGCGCTCTTAACGGCTTCAAGGATGTCGTAGTTAACAGTCCAATAATCACCGCTCTTAACCCATACCCGTGTACCGATATTAATGCTGCTTGCACCGTGCTCGGAAACTCTTGCCGCAGGTGCGGGATCCTTGAGAACGAGCTCGTGCGAGTTGCAGATATCAAGAATAATCGCCTTTGCGCGCTCGTAATCATCGGAGTATCCGATTGAGAAGGTGAAGTCAACTCTTCTGGTGTCCTTTTCGGAGTAGTTGACTATCGAGCCGCTCGAAAGCGTTCCGTTGGGGATGTAAACGACCTTGTTATCGCCCGTGCGAAGCTTGGTGTTGGTAATGTGAATTTCCTCAACCGTTCCGGAATAACCCTGCGCCTCAATAAAATCATCGACGCGGAAGGGTCTTGTGAGAATGATAAGAACTCCTCCAGCGAGGTTGGAGAGTGCGCCGTTAACGGCAAGACCTGCACATACACCGAGTGACGCGATAAGCGCGGTAAGTCCGCTCGTGTCGATTCCGAGATAGCCGATAAGACAGGTTAATACAACTATCTTAAGACCGAGCTTCAGTATGTAGGCGAGAGTTTTTGTGATGGTTTTGTCAAACTTCTTCTTTTCACCGTTCTTTTCGATTTTTCTTGCGATGACGTTGATTATCTTGAAGGATATAATAAGAATGACGAGTGCGATGATAATCTTGATTCCCGTGCTGGTAGCCCATGAGATGACAGTGTCAAGAATTTGCTGCCAATCAATTGTCATAATGTTTTCCTCCTTAAATTTTTGTTATATCATTTAGCTAGCTAAAAGAATACCGAAACAAATGCGCGCGTAATTTCGCCCGTGTTGCGTGCATAGACCGAGAACTCGCGCATCGGGCGCTTCTGCGCCTTTAGATTAATGAAGGTTTCGCTTCCGAGCCGACCCATAACTATCCAAAATCCCGAGTCCTGCGCCATACTCCGAATCTCGTCCCCAATGCCCTTGGAAATAGGCTCGTCGGTCTTGAAGGAAATGCGGATATCGTACTCTTCGGGCGAGTCGTTAAAGACTATGTCGATAACGCTCTTTCCGAACACCTCAAAGAAGACACATTTGAGAATATATGCCAACCCGTGCGGCGAAATATCGATATATCCGTTCGATTTTTGCTCGTGCGAGAGAGTGAAGCATTCGGGAAAATACCTTGAAAGAAACGCCTCACACTCTTCGCTGACGCTACGGCTTTGGTAGGTCGCCGCCGTGACGAAAAACGGTCGCCTGTCGGAGAGCTTTTCGGGAGTAAGTCCCATATCAGTCACCAAGGATAGCCGCGCGGTCAATCGAGCCGAGCGCCGACTTAACGGCAAGCCCCTCGACGAGCGAATCAGCCGCATCGCTCATTATTCTGCCGACCTCGTTCTGAAGGTACATCTCTACTATATCGTCGTAGCACTCGGTGAAGTGCTCCTCGGTCTTGTGCGCCACGTAAACTATGCAGTAGCCCTGCTCCGACTCGCTGTTTATCTCAATAACCTCGCTGACGCCGGTCAAGGGGAGTGAGAACGCCGCCTCGGTGACCTTTGAGTAATAAAGACTGTCAAGATTATAGCGACCGACCACAATTCCGTTCATAACGTCAGAGCCTGCAAGAAGGCTGCGCTGAATTATGTAGCTTGCAACCTCCGCGTCGTTTGACATCTTGGAAATGTCATCCTGATAGCCCTCAACCACCTCGCGCGACTTAACAGAGGAGTCAAAGAAGGCGCGGATTATTCTTACCGAATCATCACCGTAATAGAAATCCGAGATATCCTCCTCGGTGTACTTGATAGAGCCGAAGACTACGTTGTTTGAAATATTTGACTGATCAACCGTTCCGAGAAAATACTCGTCAAGCTTCTCAAGACCTACGGTGTATCTATAAAGCAGGTCCTGAACCGAGTAGTTCATACCGATGCTCGCAAGATATTCAAGATACTTTTCGTAGCTTTCATATCCTGTAACGTCTACGCCGCCGATAGTACCGCCCTCAACGCTGACGGTAACGTAGCTTTCCACGACCTCGTCAACCTCGTCGTTGTAAAGGTCTATTCCGTTCTTTTGACAGAGATGGAACACCGAATAAATCTCTGCGGCGCGGCGTGCTATCAGATCGTCTACCCTTACAATATATTCATCCTTTTTATCCCCCGACCAGACAGAAGCGTCGCCACCGTCAACCGTCGCGTGCGTCGCAACAAAGAGCGCGCGGTAGAGCTCGTACTTTACGTCGTAGCTTTTTCCGTCGAGCGAGAGGGTCATAACGACCCGTCTTTCCTCATCCGTGCTTTCAACAGGCTCGTATTTGCTCTCCGAGCAGGAAACGAGCGAGAAGGAGAGGAATATGAGCGAGAGAAGTGCGCATAAAAATTTTTTCATATATATCCTTATCTCTTGCGCCACGCGCAAGACCTCTTTTTTGTTAAATTATAGCACAGTAATATGAACAAATCAAGCCGCAAACGAAAAAATCGACGTCAATGCGCGGAATTTAGAGAAAAAGGTTTGCATTTATCCGAATTGTGTGATAGAATAACAGTAATAAAGATTTGGAGAAAAGCTATGGAAGAACAAAAGCACTCGGTTGCACTCTCAAAGGTTATTAAAGAATTTAACCTCGAAACAATATATCTTCCCGACCTGCCCGAAAACATTTTCGTGTCCTGCTCTCGCGTTAATAGACCCGGACTTCAGCTCGTCGGATTCTACGACCACTACGAGCAGGCGCGGTTGCAGGTTATAGGAAAGGTAGAGCACCTTTTCATATCGCAAATGGAGCCGGACGAAAGAGCCCGTCGCTTAGAGGACTTCTTCCGCTCGCGCCCCGTCGGCGTTATCGTGACCTCGTCAAACGATATACCGCCCACGGCAATAGAGGTTGCGGAGCGCTACGGAGTTCCGCTGATGAGAACGGCGTGGCGTACCTCGGAGTTTCTTGCGGCGCTTATCGCCTATCTTGATGTTCAGCTCGGCCCGAGAATCACGCGCCACGGCGTTTTGGTCGAGGTGTACGGCGAGGGTGTTCTCCTGCTTGGCGACTCGGGCGTCGGTAAGAGCGAAACGGCGATAGAGCTTGTAAAGCGCGGTCACCGCCTTATAGCCGATGACGCAGTAGAGATAAAGAGAGTATCGGCAACGACTCTTGTCGGACGTGCTCCCGACCTCATTCGTCACTACGTTGAGCTGCGCGGAATAGGCATAGTCGACGTGCGCCGCCTCTTCGGTATAGGCTCGGTCAAGGAAACCGAGAAGATAAACCTCGTCATTAACCTTGAGAACTGGCAGGAGGGCAAGATGTACGACAGGTTTGGCCTTGATAACGAAACCGTCGACATTCTCGGAATAAAAGTCCCCTCGATACTCCTTCCCGTAAGACCCGGCCGCAACCTCTCGGTGGTTATAGAGGTTGCCGCTATGAATAACAGGCAGAAAAGAATGGGCTATAACACAGCCGAGGAGTTCAACAAGAGGCTGATGGAGGCTATGGGCGCGGAGCTCGACTGATAAGAGGCGTCGCCTTTAGACAGAACAGAACAAAATAAAAGAGCGGAGAAGCTGTGTCAAGCACTCCGCTCTTTTTTTGCCGTAAAATCAAAACGGCATTTCCGGCTCGATTTTATTTCCTTTGCTTGTCAAAACTTGTGTTTTTCAAAGAAAAACTGCTGAAAAAGCGCTGTTTTTAGGTAATTTTGGGTGTTGCAGAGCGAATGTAATAACTCCCACGGCTCGAGCATAGAATTAAGCGAAAAAAGAAAAAATGCAAGAGCGAAGGAGAATATTATGGAAAAAGAGTTTACTCGTACTATATGCAAGGAAGCCGTATATCTTGACTGCAGCTGTGAGCACACGCTTCCCGACTATCAGGGCGAGGTCAAGAAAATACTCTCGCATCAGGCGAGGGTCGTGCCGGCAGGGAAGTTTGTGAGCGGTGGCGAGGTTGAGTATGCGGGAAGTGTAAAGTTCTCGGTAACCTATCTCGATGCGGACAACAAGCTAACCTGCTCGGAATTTTCAACCGACTACGACGAAAAATTCGCGATTGACGGCGAGCGGTATATCGACTCATCGGTTGATGCGCGGATAGCGAGCTACACAGTTCGCCCGAGCGGACCGCGCAAGTTCAGTGCGAAGGCAACGCTCGTCTGCCGTCCGACAGTTTTGGAAAAGGATGTTTTGTGTATTGCGGGAGGGGCAGTTAGCGACGGCGAGGTGGCGCAAAAGCTTGAACGCGAGATTTCCGTAAAGCGCTCAATGTGGGGCAGAGGCGGTGAGGTTGAGATCTCGGATGAGCTTGGCAGAATAGCCGACGTCACCGTTGACGACATTGAGATACTTGCCATAAGCGGCGAGGTGAAGGTGAATGAGGCGCGTGCCGCAGTGGGCGGTGTTATAGCTATTGGAACGGTTGAGCTTGTTGCAATAGTGTCGACTCCCGACCAGCCCGCCTTCGCTATCAAAAAGAGCTTTCCGTTCGAGCAGTTCATAGCGATAGACGAGGCACAGACGGATATGAGCGCCACGGCAGGTGGCGAGATTTCCTCGACTGCGAGCACCTTGAATGTTGAGGAGGACGGGACTGTATCTGTCGGTGTCAGCGCCATCGTTGAGTACACCGCGCGCGTTGACTCAAATTATCCCTTCACCGTGGTAAAGGACGCATACCTAACCACAGCTCAAACCGAAAACTCGTATACCGATTTCGCTTACGAGCACTTTGTTGCCAATAAGTATGCCCCCGTGTCGCTTTCTGCTGAGGCATCTTTAATCGACGCAGGCTGCGAAGAAGCGCATAGCATAGTCACCTCGGCGCATACTGTAAAGATAACCGAGCTCACTACTCATTACGACCGAGTATCAATTGTTGGTGAGGTTGGCTTTAGTGGCGTGGCGTGTCAAATTAACGAGGATGGAAATGTTGGATATTGTAACTATAAGTTTACATCTCCGTTCTCTGAAAGCATAAAGCTTGACACACCCGTGCCCGAAGGTGCGAGGGTAGAGTGCTCTCTCTCGGGTGCGAGTTCATCCGTTACTCTTGACGCTACCGATGTATTCGGCAAATGCGAGGCATCCCTTTGCATATCCGTAAGCGCGGATTTCGTTGAACGGGTCCTCTCTTCCTCCGAAAAAGTGGGGGATATCGCCGATGCGCCGAACGGCGCTGTGGTGACCGTTTGCTTCCCTGATGATGGCGATACTTTATGGGATATAGCTAAGAGATACCACACCACCGTGCGCGATATAGCCGTCAACAATTCCTTAACCGAGGAAACCGTTGCTTCGGCATCTTCACAAAAGGGGCTTCGCGGTATTAAAAAGCTGCTGGTTATGTAAAAATGTGAAAAGAAATAGCGAGGTACAGAAATCCATACCTCGCTATTTTGTTTTCGTTTATGCCTAAATACGTCAGCCTCAATTTTGGTCGAGCCAATTGTCGCCACTCGTCACCTCGACGGTGAGCGGAATTGAGAGTGAAACCGCGCCCTCCATCTCCTCGGCAAGTATTTTGCGACATCTTTCAACCTCGCACTCCCTTGCCTCAATTATAAGCTCGTCGTGCACCTGCATAACTATCCTTGCGTCGACCTTCTCTCGCGTGAGCCTTTGGTGGACGTTTATCATCGCAAGCTTCATTATATCCGCGGCAGCGCCCTGTATCGGCGCGTTCATAGCCACTCGCTTTCCGAAAGCGCGCATATTGCCGTTTTGCGACGTAAGCTCGGGGATATATCTTCGCCTGCCCATAGGAGTTGTGGTGTATCCGCGCTCCTTCGCCTCGTTTACTACGTTTTCAAGATACGCGTCGATTGACGGGTAGTTCATCAGGTATTTTTTGATGTATTTCGTCGCCTCCTGAACGCCTATTCCGAGGTCCTTTGCCAAGGAAAATCCGCCTATTCCGTAGATTATTCCGAAATTGACCGCCTTGGCCTTTTTTCTCATTTCGGGCGTAACGTCGCCTTCGCTGACTCCGAAGACCGCAGAGGCGGTTTCGGTATGAATATCCTCGCCGTTTCTGAACGCCTCGGACATATTGTAGTCACCCGAGATATGCGCGAGAAGACGGAGCTCTATCTGCGAATAATCTGCGTCAACGAGCGCGTAGCCCTCCTTCGCTACAAAGTAGCGACGCATCTGCCTTCCCATCTTGGTCTTGATGGGAATGTTCTGCAAATTCGGGTCGGCGCTTGAGAGCCTGCCCGTTGCGGTGTGCGCCTGCTTGAATTCGGTGTGGAGTCTGTTTTCGGTGTCTACTATCTCGGGAAATACCGAGGCGTAAGTTCCGTTCAGCTTCGTCACCTGTCTGTATTCCAAAATATCGTCGATTATCGGGGAATAGGGGCGCAGCTCCTCAAGCGTTTCCGCGTCGGTTGAATATCCGTTCTTGTTTTTCTTGGATTTTATCGGCAGACCGAGCCTTACGAACAACACGTCTGCGAGCTGCTTCGGCGAATTTATGTTAAATTCACCGCCTGCCTGAAAATATATCCTGTCGGCAAGGTCGCGAGAGAGCTCCGAGAGCGCCTCGCTGAATTCCTTCATCCCCGAAACGTCTATCTTAAATCCCGCCTTTTCAACGCTCGCAAGAACGTTTATAAGCGGCAATTCAAGCTTTTCGAGGATATCGGTCATCCCGTCCTCGTCAATCCTCTTTTTCATAACCGCCTCAAGCTCCCACAAAAGACTGGGGATCGGCGCGTCGCCGACGCTCTTACCGAGGAACATCGAATAGAGTGAGGGTAGGGTTGTGCTGCCACTTCCCGGGTTGATTACGTAAGCGTAGAGCGACAAATCGCGCAGGCAAACGTCGTCCGAAACACTCACTCCGCATTCGTCGAGCTCATGCCAGAGCCGCTTGCCGTCAAAGCATATAATTTCGCGCTTGCTCTCAAAGAGAGCAGATATCGCGGAAATCTCACCGCGATACACCACGCTTCCTACATTTTGATTATACGCGCACACGCCCTCGGGCGCTTTGATGAGAGCTATCCTCTCGCCCGCCCCCAAAACGAGCTCGCGAGCGCCGATTTCGGTGAGCTTTTCAGCCTCCTCGACGCACTCGGCGCACCCCTCGTCCTCAAGTGAGAAACGGGTTATAAAGGAGTTGAGCTCAAGCTCGGTAAACTTCTTGTAAAGTCCTCTGCGGTCAAATCCGCGGTACTCGAGCGCGTCAAGACCGAAGCCGAGCGGCACGCTCGTATCTATGGTTGCAAGAGTCTTTGAAAGGTAGGCTTTATCCTTATCGCGCAAAAGCTTTTCGCGAACGCCCTTCGTTATCCTCTTGTCTTCTATGTTCTCGTAAATTCCGTCGAGCGACTTAAAGCTTTGAATCAGCTGTGCCGCCGTCTTCTCTCCAACGCCGCCAACGCCGGGAATATTGTCCGACGAGTCGCCCATCAGCGCCTTCATATCGATAAACTCCGACGGCTCTATCGCATACTTTGCAAAGAACTCGTCCCGCTTCATAAGCAGGGTATCGGAGTTCGTCGCCAAAAGCACGCTTATCTTATCGTCTATGAGCTGTAAAAGGTCACGGTCGCCCGAGAGAATATAGCTCTCGGTGTCCTTCGCACCGTGCGCGAAGAGGGCAACCGTGCCCTGAATATCGTCTGCCTCGTAGCCCTCAAGCTCAAGAACGTGAATTCCCATAAGGGAAAGGCATTCCTTCGCGTCGGCAAACTGCGAGAGCAGGTCCTCGGGGGTAGGGTGACGCCCCGCCTTGTATTCGGGATACATCTTGTGGCGGAAGGTAGGTGCTTTCAGGTCGAACGCAACCGCCGCATAGTCCGGCTTTACGCGCTCAAGCTGACGGGTTATGATATTTATCATACCGAAGATGGCGTTTGTATTCTTGCCGCTTTTAGTCGTCAGAGGGCGAACACCGTAGTAGGCTCTGTTAATAATGCTGTTTCCGTCGATAACGAGTATTTTTTTCATCATTCGGCGTCCTCTTTCTCTTCTGTTTCTTCATCTTCCGCCTGCGGCTCTTGGGTGCTTGCTTCGGGCTCTTTAATCTCTTGAATATTCTCTTCTAAAGCAACCTCTTCTGCCTCTTCCGAAGAAACCTCTTCTGTATCTTCTGAAGTAGGCTCTTCCGCCTCTTCAACCTCGGTGACGGCTTCTTCGGTGGCGGGCTCTTCTGCCTCTTCGGTAGGCTCTATCGGGGGTATATCAAAGCTTACCTGCTCGGTAAGGTCTTCTGCGTCGGGTGCGTCCTCCTCGGGCTCGGGCATAGTCGTTTCAATCTCTGCCTGCCTTGCAAGAGCCGCACTCTTCAGCATACTGATGAACGGAGATTCTCCGTCCTCCTTGGCAACCGCGGCGACGGCAAGTCTTGCCGTAACGAAAATGAAGAGGGCAAAGGTCATTACCGACTCATATATGCTGTTTGCTATTACCTTGCCGTTTGCTATATAAAGTATGAGCTCGGGAACGGATGCGAACGCAAGAAGGCTCGCGGAAACGAAGCCGAAGGTCGTATACGCTCTCCACTTTTCGCGTCCGAGCGATATGCGTACCTCATAAAGGAAGAATATCGCTGCCGAAAGATATGCCGCCTGGTCGGAGAGCTTATTCGGAGAGTTGATGGGAAGGTCGGTGTTGAAATAAAGGTATGCGGCGTAAGCCGAGAGGAAGAGGACTGCAAAGAGTCCGAAATTCGCTCTCGTAAGGTCGTGCCGCTCGTCGATAAGCGCGGTGAGAATAAAGTATACTATTGCCAATACGGCGAGTGCCGAAGCGGTAATGGCAACGTATTTTGCGGGGCGGGAGGTGAGAGTGTCCCTCGCGCCGAACAATTCAAGCGCCATAAAGAACATTGCCATAGCGAGCGTTCCCGTTGGGATATAGGTCGCAGGCGAGGTGAAGGACGCTACGAAGTCGCCGCGCTTTGCCAAGAAAGCGTATGACAAAAGAATGAGGCAGCCTGCCGCCTCTATCCAGCCTGCAACCGCACCGAGCGAGCTCGTGAAATAACCGCTCCCGTAGTCGAGAGCAATAAAGCAGGCGATGGTACGAATGGTTGTTGCAACCGCCGTTATAAGCAGTGCCAAGGAGGGATAAATCCCGTATCTTTTCTTGAAAATCATCTTAAAAGCCTCGTTTCGCCGCAGCGCTCGTGGGCAACGCTACGCCCGTATATGCGCGTTTGGCAGATAATAGAAAATATTTTACACCAAAATTGTTAACAAATTATATACAAATTACGAGAAAAGGGGCGATTTTGGACAAAAAGCCGCACTTTTGTGCACAATGTACAAAAACACCCCTAAAAGTTCGTGAAAAATTTTATTTGGAGAGCTTGGGAATTTTTGAAAAAGTCTTGCAATCTGCGCATTTTTAGTGTATAATATAAAAGCTTGATATGCGATGAAGCGGGAGGTGGCTGCCCTTGAGGCAGGGAATTTCCGTGGAGTATGTCCGATATTTTAACCGGGCGAAGCAAGAGATATGCCGCAAAGGCATAACTGCGCGTTTTAATCGGTTCGACGGTCGCTGCGGACGGCCAGGCGGACTGATTTTGTTAGGGGTGGTTTGAAACGCCCGGCGCAGTGTGAAACCTTATCGCCCTTCTTAAAACGGTTGAAAAGCAAATATTAAGAAGGAGGACACCAAATTGGCACAGGGAAAAATTAGAGTAAGACTCAAGAGCTACGATTCCACAATCATCGATGCCGCAACACAGAAGGTTGTAGAGGTAGCAAAGAGAAACGGAAGCAGAGTCAGCGGTCCTATTCCGCTTCCTACCGATAAGGAGATCGTTACGATTCTCAGAGCGGTACACAAGTACAAGGACAGCCGTGAGCAGTTCGAAATGCGCACGCACAAAAGACTGATCGACATCCTTGACCCCCAGCA